>JBEKYC010000010.1:0-128638 GCA_049511415.1 Bryobacteraceae bacterium
AAATGATGGCCGATGACGCTTGAGGGGCGGCCGCTCGATTGCGCGAACTGGTCGATATCGAGCGTCGAGGTGTTGGATGCCAGCACGCAACCGGGCCGCGTGACGCGCCCCAGATCGGCGAATACGGATTTCTTCAACTCCAGGTTTTCGAATACAGCTTCCACCACGAGATCCACCTGGTCGAAGCCATCGTAGTTTAATGTGGGGCGGATGAGCGACATCACCCGCTCCACTTGCTCGGCCGTCATCTTGCCCTTACTGGCCGAGATTTCGTAATTTTTGCGAATGGTGGCGAGGCCCCGGTCGAGAGCCGCCTGGTCGGTTTCCTTTAGCAGCACCGGGATGCCCGCGTTGGCATAGTTCATGGCGATGCCGCCGCCCATGGTTCCGGCGCCGATCACGGCCGCCGAACGGATCTCGGCGGTGGGCGTGTCTTTGGCGATACCGGGGATCTTGGCGGCTTCGCGCTCGGCGAAAAACAGGCGGATCAGGTTGCGCGACTCGGCCGAGAGCACGCAATCGGCGAATAACTCGATCTCGCGCACCGAGCCGGCATCGAAGCCGTTTAGTACACCGGCGGCAATGGCTTCGACCGCGGCATAGGGGGCGTGGGCGCCGCGGGCGGTCTTCTTCAGGCCGGCGCGGGCCGCGTCAATGGCGGCGGCCGCAGCAGAGTGATCCGCGATTTTATGCGACTGTTCGCGAACCTTGCGCGTTTCACCGGCAGCGGCTTTGGCGCGCGCGAAGGCGATTGCGCCAGTCAGCAAATCGCCATCGACAACATGATCGACGATGCCTTCGGCCAGGGCGCGTTTGGCGGGGATGTGCTGGCCCAGCGTGCATAGCTCCACGGCAGTGGCCACCCCGCAGAGGCGCGGCAGACGCTGCGTCCCACCGGCGCCGGGGATAATGCCCAACAGCACTTCCGGCTGCCCGACCTTGGCGCTCGGCACGGCCACGCGGTAATGGCAGGCCATGGCAAACTCCAGGCCGCCGCCCAGAGCCGTGCCGTGAATCGCGCAGACTACGGGCTTCGGACAATCTTCGATGCGGCGCAGCAGCGCGTGCACGCGATGGGACCGGTCGATGGAGACTTCGCGATTCGGAATGGCGCCGAAAACTTTGATATCGGCGCCGGCGATGAATGTATTGCCCGCGCCGATTAGTACTACCGCTTTCGCGGCCGGATCGGCGGCGGCGCGCGCTACGCCGGCGTCGATGCCTTCGGGGACGCCGGGGCTGAGGGCATTTACGGGCGGATTGTCGATGGTGATAATGGCAACGTCATCTTGGACGGTGTAATGGACGAGTTCTGGCATGGGATGATCCGATCCATTATGGCATTGCGGCAGTAGAATTTGGACGGGTGCAATTATGGTGGGCGCGGCAAGGTTGTTGGCGCTCGTGCCGTATCAGCGCTGGTGAAGGAATGCCAGGAGCTGCGCGCGAGATCGGACATATGGCAGACGTTCTCCGCCAAATGGGTTGGGTGATGCGGCGACGCCCCGGCAGGTTGTCCGTGTCAGTCGATCGGCGGCGTTCACGCAGGGGACTCGGCCCGGCGAGAGTATCCGGATTCCAGGTGATGGCCGCGCCAGCTTGATGGCTCTGGGAACGGGCAGGGTAGCCCTATTGGATGCAAATCCCGCCACTTCCGGGGCACAAACTGTACGATCCGCCAGGAAAGTCTCACCCCACTGTGTCCACCGCACGGTGCGCGGCACGTATCACTCGTTGGAGCGGCGGTGCCATATCAGTCAACTGGCTTTTCCGAGCTCTGATAGGAGGTTGTCCAGAGCGTTATCAACACCTAAGGCACGGCGTCGAACCACTGTGTACAAGTCTCGAATCGCTTTGAGCGCCTCGGGGCGGCCTTCATCAGGTACGATGTCCAAGTCGAACGCACGCTCGATGATATTACCGTTCGCGTCCAGCAGTTCGATCAAATATCTGGGATCGAGATCGTCCGCTTTCTGGATCTCGACGATGCGGACGCCGTAGTCCGGAAAGGCGGTCTGATAAGTGCTTTTGTCCGCAGTGGGCTCCCAAATCACCGACCCGTGAGCAGTCCTCTCGGCTAACCTTTGTGCGAGTTGCAAAAGCTTTGCTTCAGCCGTCACTTTTTTGGGCCTCCGATCGTCTGCTGAACCGCGATCACGATTTCGTTCAGCTTATCGCCTTCTTTAACTATAATCCGGTTGAGCGACGGCGCGTCAGGTGGAACCCTTTTCGCCGCGAGCGACCTCTCTACCTTCTCTTCGATACCTTTGAACTGCAGAATGATGCTCTGAATGTCAGTTTTCTGATTTTCGGTGAGATGTGGGTAAGTTCCTTTGAATGTGGCGAGTTGCCGACGGAGGGAGGAATAGCGTGCCGGCAGGATTTCCCAGACCGAAGTGCGGTGGAGCGCCTTAAGTTCGTCCATGTCCGCAGCAGTTTGTAGCGCCAGCTTCTCGCGAACCCCAGCGACCGCCTCGCTTGCCTTCTCGGCGGCCTTTTTCGAGCGTAGTCCAACGCTGATCGTGATTGCGAAACCGACCAATGATGCGAGAAAACCCAACACGCTCGCCGGATCTGCCCATTGGTGAAAGAATCCCATTGTGATCCTGATTACAGATTGTAGGAAACACAAAACGCCTGCTATACCCCGCACGCTACCCGAAACCCGTAATCCGCATAGTGAAACTCGGGCGGGATGCTGCTGCGCGCGGCGCAACGGGCGATCTTGATTTGGTGCCGCCATGCGCCCCCGCGCGACGCACGGCGCGTGCCTGTGGGCGGACCTGGTGGATTGTCGATGGGTGAGGCCGCGTAGTAGCCGGGATCGTACCAGTCCGCGCACCATTCGTGCACGTTCTCGCACATGTCGTAGAGTCCGTAGGCATTGGGCGCGGCGGTGGCGACCGGCTCGGGCGCGCGCAGCCAGCGCGAGCCGTAATCGGACCGCTCGAAGACCGGCTGATTACCCCATGGGTACAGGTACTGCTCGACGCCGCCGCGCGCGGCGCGCTCCCATTCGGCTTCGGTGGGCAAGCGGAAACCCAGTCCGGATTCAGCCGACAGCCAGACGCCGTATGCCACCGCGTCGAACCAGCTCACGCCCACCACCGGCTGCGACGGATCGGCGAAATCGGGCTGCTCGCGGAATGGCGTCAAGGCGCGGCCGGTGCCATGGCGGAACACGTCATATTCCGCGTTGGTCACCTGGCAGCGGCCCAGCCGGAATGCCGCCACCGATACGCGATGTACTGGACGCTCTTCGTCACGGCCGTCGGCTTGGCCCATCAGAAATTCACCGCCGGGAATCAGAATCAAACCGGGAATCACGAGCGTGTCCGCTTCTTGCGCTTACGCGGCGGCTCGACCAGCGAAAATTGCAACTTGCGCTCGGCGGCGTCCACGCGATCGAGCGACACCTGCACTTTATCGCCGATCGAAAACTCACGACGGGTGTGCTGGCCGATAATCTTGCGCACATTTTCGTGATAGGTATAGCGGTCGTCGGGCAGCGTGTCGATGGGCACCAGGCCCTCGATAAACAGGTCTTCCAGTTCCACAAACAGGCCGTATTTCGTGGTGCTGATGACCAGCGCGGCGAACTCCTCGCCCACGCGCGCCTCCATGAATTTTACTTTCTTCCATTCGACCAGCTCGCGCTCGGCATCCGCGGCGCGGCGTTCGGATTGCGAGCATTCCTCCGCCACGGCGCGCAATTCTGGCTCGTCCGGCGCGGATTTCTCCAGCAGCGCGGCACGCAGCAGACGGTGGACGATCAGATCCGGATAGCGGCGAATGGGCGACGTGAAGTGCGTGTACGACTCCGCCGCCAGTGCGAAGTGGCCTACATTTTCGGTGCTGTAACGCGCTTGCTTGAGGGAGCGCAGCATCAGGTAGCTGAGGATGCGTTCTTCCGGCTTGCCTTCTATCTTGGCGACCAGCTTTTGATAGTTCCGGGACGAGATGCCGGCCGAAGCGCCCGGCAGCACGATCTCCTTGCGGATCTTCCGGCCGTCGCGGCGATGGTCCGAGTAGCCGAATTTCTTCACCGGAATCGCGCCGGCGCCCAGTGAATAGCCGAAGTGCGCGGCGACCTCCTCGAATTCCATGACGCGCTTGGGATCGGGCTGCTCGTGGATACGGTAAATGGACGCCTCCAGCGTCTCTTCCAAGTGCGAGGCCACGGCTTCATTGGCGGCCAGCATGAATTCCTCGATCAACCGGTGCGCCATGTTGCGCGGGGCGCGGATGACGCCGGTCATTTCGCCGAACTCGTCGAACTCGATGAGTGGCTCGGGCAAGTCGAAATCGATGGAACCGCGCCGCACGCGCTTGCGGTTCAAGATCAGCGCTAGTTCCTGC
This sequence comes from Bryobacteraceae bacterium, assembly GCA_049511415.1. Classification (GTDB taxonomy): domain Bacteria; phylum Acidobacteriota; class Terriglobia; order Bryobacterales; family Bryobacteraceae; genus Bog-159. Next base: position 4,360 of record JBEKYC010000010.1, read on the forward strand.
ATCAGCTCGAAACGCACCACCAGCGGCGCATAACGAGCACGCTGGGCCGCGTCGCCTTCGAGCAGCAGATGCACGTTGGTGTACGTCATGCGCTCCGCGCTGCGGATCACGCCGGCCGTAAACTGCTGCGCCACGCGGTCGCCCTGGTGATCGAATTCCATGAGCGCCGATAGCACCAACCGGTCGGCCTGCGGGACCAGCGAGCAGACATCCGTGGAAAGCTCGAAAGGCAGCATGGGCACAGCGCGATCCGGGAAGTATACGCTGGTGCCGCGCAAGCGGGCTTCCGCGTCGATGGGCGTACCTGGGCGGACATAATGGCTGACATCCGCGATATGCACATGCAGCGCGTAGTTTCCGTTGGGCTGCCGGTCCACCCACACGGCGTCATCGAAATCGCGCGCGGTCTCGCCGTCGATGGTGACCACGTCGAAGCCGCGGAAATCCTGGCGCCCGGCGAGATCCTCGGCGGTGATGACGTGCGGAATGCGCTCGGCCTGCTCCACCACTTCGGGCGGAAACTGGTGCGGCAGATGATGCTTGCGGATGACGATTTCGACGTCGATGCCGAAATCATCCGGATGGCCCAGGATTTCGATCACGCGGCCCGCGGCCCGCCCGCCGTCCTCCGGAAACTCCAACAATTCCACGTTGACGATCAGTCCATCCAGATCGGCGGGGTCCGAGACCATGATGGGCTGCGCGCCAATGCGGTCGATCTGGCGCTTGCCGGCGGGAATTTCCATGCCTTCGGGGATGTCGATCCATTGCCGGATGCGCTCATCCTGCGGCACGACGTAATAGCCGCGACGCCCCACGCGAAATTCGCCGACCACCGTGGGATGCGCGCGCTTCAGGACCTTGACGATCTCGCCGTCGGCGCGGCCGTCGGATTCGATGCGCGCGATGCGAACCAGCACGCGGTCGCCATGCATGGCCTGGCGCGCGGAATCGGCGGGAATATAGATGTCGCCCTTAATGCCTTCCACGGGACGCTCAGCGATCAGGAAGCCGTAGCCATCGCGATGCATGTTGATGCGGCCGATGGTGAATTCGCGCGTGCGGGAGGTGGCCACATAATGGCCGGAGCGCAATTCCACCAGCTCGCCGCGCGCCAGCAGCCGGGCGAGCGACAGATCCAAGCTGTCGCGGGCCGCGCCTTTGGCGCCCAGTTCGCGCAGGAGCTGTTTGAAATTGGCCTTGGCGTGCGGCAGTCGGGTGATGTGGTCGAGCAACGCCGCATCGGTCATCTTTCGATTGTAGGTCAGCAGCGGACTACTCAGGCCATGTGACTATGTTCAGGTTGAGTGTTGCCGTATCGCCCTCGCCGAGGCGCACCGTTTGTGCCTGCTGCCTCACACCCAGGGTGAATACAGCATCTTTCACGGCGCCGCTCTCCACGTTCCCGTTCGGGACGAAGGCGAAGGCGAAATATGTCGCGGGGTAAAGGCCTTCGAAGTTGAATCGCCCTTCGCCATCGCAGCCTGTTACGCGCAAGGACTGGAAGGGGTCGAAACGTTCCTGGTCCGCGTCAATCAGCGCGACCATCACGCCTGCCCCATCTTCCACAGTGCCGTGCACGCGCGCGGCGTTGGATTTGTAAACCACGCGCAGGGGCGAAACGGCGCGATCCAACGACACATCCCGGCCCATGACATCGTGGTTATCCAGCAGCACGGATTTCAAGTAGTAACCGGGGACGTGATCCCAGACGGCAACGCGGTAGCGGCCCGGATAGAGTTTTTCGAAATGCAGAGATCCGTCCGGCGCTTCCGTGCTCATGGACTCCTCTCCGCCGGCAACAGGCATCAGGGAGACGGCGACGCGGGTCCTCGTGCCCGGCGTTTGGATACCTTCCACAGCGCCCGCTAACTCGAAGGGAGGGTACATCCGTACCTTGGCGTCATCGACGTCGTGCTGCGGCATTCTGAGATCCGCAAAACCCTGCCAACTCACCGATCCGCGCTGGAGTTCCGCAGTGATCTGCCAATCGCCCGGCCGCACCGCCGGAAATTCGAAACCGCCATCCTTGCCAGACTCCACTGCGGCTTCCGCCCGGCCCCAACCGATCTCCGAGAGTAACAACAGCTTCACGCCGCCGGCCGGCTTTCCCTCGTCGTCGAACACCGAACCGCGCAGATGATAGACGGGCGCGGACCGCAGCCGGATCTCATAGCCAGACAGATCGGAGCCTTCGTGCACCACGATCGTTTCGGCCGCCGTTATCTCGGTCGCATCGGGGAAGTAAGTGGGCGCCCAGATCCAGCCTTCTTCTTCCGGCGGCTTCGGGGCGAGCGGAGAGATGTTTTCCGGTTTGCGGCCCAATGGGGTTCCGGCGAGCACCGGCCGGGCGCGTAATTGATAGGCTCCGGGGACCAAGCCATCCTGCGAAAACTGGCCGTTTGCATCGGTCGTCATGACGGCGCCGCTCATAGCATGCACGCGGAATAGCTCCACCCGGACCCGCGCTACAGGCTGGCCTCCGGCATCGAGCACCCGGCCGCGCAAGCTGCCCAAAGGAGTCAATGGGACAGGCAGGTGCACGACCGCGCCCCGTGCGACATGGAACGGTCTCGACGCGGGGTCTGCCCGGTGCGGCGCGAGATACCCGTGGGGCGCTTCAAACGTGGGCAGATAATCGCCTTCTTTAACGCCATCAAATTGAAAGGCGCCGGTGGCATTGCTGGTGACCAGATATTGTGGCTTGTCACACGCAGATGACGCAGCGAGTTTGACGGCTACGCCGGAGACGCCGGCTTGCGTAACTCGGTTGAACGCGGCGCCTTCTACCACGCCAACGTCCTGTGCCCACAGCAGCGAAACACCGAGAAAGAGGAAGGCGGCTTTCACGGAAATCCTCCGTTCCGAATGATGACCCGACGATCACCTGATAGTGGGGCAATGCAAACGAGCCTGCCAACTTCAAGTTAACACCAGCCGGGTGAGGCGGTCAGTGGAATTCGAGCGTGACTTTTTGGACTTGCCCGGTGACCGGTTGTCCCAGTGTCGTGCCATCGTTATTTTGAAAGCGCACGGCGGATTGATCCTGGGGCATCAGCATCAGCATCAATTCGATTGTTCCGGGTTTGTCCGACTGCAGTCCGCCGCTGGCCGGCAATATATATTGTTGGGCCTTGGCGACCGCTTCGCTGGCGACCAGATTCATGCCGCCGGCCGCGCCGCGCTGGAAAAGAAGCAGGTTCCCGGCGGCTGGAGGTTCGACTTGTAGGCGCACGGAGTCACCGGCATGCAGCACGGTTCCGACCGGCGCCAGCGCGTATCCGCCGTCCGGATTGGCAAGTAGCACCTGGTATTCGAGCACCGGGCTTGTGGACGATGCGGCCGCGACCTTGGCACGACCAAATGCGCCCATGGCCGGGAGCCTCCTTGCGGCGAGAGCCGGTGCCGGCGTCGGAGTCGGCGCCGGAGCCGCACTTTGTTCCACAGAGGGCGCAGGCGGAATAGCCGCAGGAGGGGGAACTGGCTGGACCTCTGCCTGCGTGGTTTCCGTCGCGGCGGTTAGGTTTGACCGGACGGCTCTCTTCGCGAGAGCAGGTCGTTTGACCGGCGCCTGCGCCGCTTCCGGAAGCGGCACGGGCACGCGAGGCGCCGTGACATCCGCCACGATTGTTTCCGGCCGTACGGCCGGCTTGGGACGGAGAAACACCACGCCGGCCACGATCAGCAACATTGCCAAGGCACCAGCCAGCGCCAGCGTCGCGGGCCGCCGGAGCCATGTCCACCGGCGCGGCGGTTCCAAGGCCGCCAACAACTGCTGGCGCGCCGCCGGGTCTTGCAAGGCATCCCGCAAGCCTTGTTCCTTGGCCAGCGCATCAAACAGATCCTGATCCTCCAGCGCGGCTTCCAGCAAGGCCCGCTGTTCGGCTGGGCTGAGGGCGCCGGTAGCATAACCGCCGATCAGTTTTTGGATATCCTCGCGGCTCATTTCTTTCCCGGCTCCCAGTCTCCACCCATCAAATCCAGCAGTTGCTGGCGGCAGCGGAAGTCCCATGTGTAGACGGTATTGATCGACTGCGCGCCCATGGCTTTTTGTATCTCGCCAAAGCTCCTTCCTTGCAATTTCAGGCGCATGAGCTGGCGGCAGCGCTCGCCGAGCTGGCCCACCGATTGGACCAGCCGCTCGATCATCAGCTTGCGCTCGACCAGGGTGGAGGGATCGGCGTCCAGGTCGGGCAACTGTATGTCGGTGATGGAAACCTGGTTGTACTCCCCATGACGCTGCGATTTGCGCCGCAGGCTCATGATTTTGAACCGCGCGATGCGCAGAGAGAGTGGAACCAGTTCCTCAATCCGTTCCACCTGGCTGTATTTCTCGTGCAGGAGGATCAACACCTCTTGCGCCAGATCTTCGGCAATATCCCTGCTAAGATGAGATGCCGCGAAAGCCACAATCCTTTCACGTAACTTGCGCAGGATCTCTTCTCTTTCCACGCCGGTTCACCGAATGAAGCACCTATGATAACAGCGGCGCCGGCCCGGCGGTTCACGGTGCTAGAATCGGCGACAGAGGGTCCATATGCATAGCCGAAGGAGTTTCTTTCTGGGAGCGGGCGGAGCGGCGATCTCTATGATGGCAGGCAAGGCTTCCGCAAATCGGCGCATTCAGGTCGCCGTGCTCGGTATCAACGGCCGCGGCAAGGATCATATTGCCGGGTTCGGTAACTTACCCGACGCCGAAGTCGTTATGCTGTGTGATCCCGACCGCAACCTGCTCACCGAACGGGCCGAACAGTTTGAGGCCAAGTATCACCGCAAGGTGCAGACCGAGCAGGATCTGCGCAGAGTCTTCGACAATAAATCGATCGACGCGGTGAGCATCGCGACCCCCAACCACTGGCATGCGTTGGCGGCTATCTGGGCGTGCCAGGCCGGGAAAGATGTGTACGTCGAAAAGCCCGGCGCGCATAACATCTACGAGGGCCGGAAGCTGATCGAGGCGGCGCACCGTTACAACCGCATGGTCCAGCACGGCGTGCAACTGCGCAGCTCCGTGGCCATCAAGGAAGCCGTCGACCTGATGAACAAGGGCGTGATCGGCAAAGTCTATATGGCACGGGGCCTGGTGTTCCGTTCGCGGCCGTCGGTGGGCCACAAGGGTGTCGAGCCGACTCCAGATTATTTGAATTGGGATATCTGGCAAGGGCCCGCGCAGGAGCGTGCCTTCACGCGCGCGCTGGTGCACTACAACTGGCACTGGCACTGGGACTACGGAAACGGTGACGTAGGCAACCAAGGCATCCACGAGACGGACATGTGCATGTGGGGTTTGGGCGTCGGACTGCCCACGCGGATCACGGCCATGGGTGGAAAGTTCCTGTGGGACGACGATAAAGAGACGCCCGAAACCCTCACCTCCGTGTATCACTATCCGGAACAGAAGAAGATCATTCAGTTCGAAGTGCGTCCTTGGTATACCAACACGGAAGGCGGCGTCGGCGTAGGCAACATATTTTATGGGTCGGAAGGATATCTGTCGATTAACGGCTACGATTCTTATGAAGTATTTCTAGGTGACAAGCGCGAACCCGGCCCCAAGCGCAAAGCCGGAGGCGACCATTACGCCAACTTCATCCAGGCGGTGGAAAGCCGTAACGCGAGCGACCTGGACGGCCCGGTGGAAACCGCCCATATGGCATCCGCGCTAGCGCATCTGGGCAACATTTCCTACCGCCTGGGCCGGCAGTTGCAATTCGATCCGGCTGCCGAACGTTTCGTCGGCGACGAGGAAGCCGACCGTATGCTGACTCGGCGATATCGCCCGCCCTACGTGGTGCCGCAGAGCGTATAACCGGCCGGCTCGGATCGCGATTTCGAAGCGGCGCTTGCATCCAGCCTCGAATCTTGTCATAATCGCCGCTCGGACTCCGATATGACACCTGATATGACACCTGAACCTGTTTCCGACAATGCCCCTCCGCCACTAGGGGAAGCGGGCCGTATCACGGGCGTCTATTTTGACCCCAAGAAGGCATTCGCGGATATCGCCGCCCGCCCAGCCTGGATCGTTCCAGTAATTCTCTTGATTATTGTCGGCCTGGTGGCTACCTACGCCATCGGCGCGCGTGTGGGTTGGGATCGCGCCATGCGTCCCATGCTCGAAAGCAATTCGCGCATGCAGCAGTTGGATCCGCAGCAGCGCGAAACCGCCATCCAGCAGCAGACCAAGTTCGCCCCGATCTTCGGATACGCGGCGACCGTGGTGGGCACTCCGCTCAGCGTCCTCATCGTGGGCGCCGTGATGCTGCTCATGTGCAACATCGGGGGCGCCGCTCTGAAATTCAAGCAGACCTTCGCCATGACGGCTTATGCCATGCTGCCCAGGCTGTTGGCCGGCATTCTGCTGATTGTGGTTCTGTTCCTGAAAAATCCCGATGAATTCAATCTGCAGAATCCGCTGGCATTCAATATCGCCGCGTTCATGGAGCCGCCGCCGAACACCGGCAAATTCCTCTACAGCCTGGGAACGTCGGTGGACCTATTCACCATCTGGACGATCCTGCTGCTGGCGGTGGGGATTTCAGCCGCCTCGCGCAAAGTCGCTTTTTCGAAGGCGCTCGTCCTGGTCCTGGTGCCCTGGGTGATCTGGGTTCTCGCCACCAGCGGCCTCGCCGGCATGTTCAGCTAGTTCGAGCCTATCCGGCATCGGTCTTTCGGATACACTACTCTTTTCAGAGAGGTATCCGAATGCTTAAACGTGCGGTCTTCGCTCTGGCGTTTGCGCAGTGCCTGCTTGCCCAAGCCGGCGCGCCGGTCGATTTGCGCTGCGAGTACCTGACCGATCCGTTAGGGATTGACGTGCGGCAACCGCGTTTATCGTGGGGCCTGGAGCATTCCGCGCGCGGCGAGCGGCAGACGGCTTACCAGGTTCAGGTTTCGCGTGAGCCCGCTGTGACGGCTGCGGACGCCTGGGACAGCGGCAAGATTGCCAGCAGGGAGTCGGTGCAGGTCGCTTATGCGGGCAAGCCCTTGGTCAGTGGCGCAACCTATTACTGGCGGGTGCGGTACTGGGATAGCGGCGACCAGGCCAGTCCGTTCAGCGAAGTGGCCCGCTTTGAAATGGGTCTCCTCAATGCGACCGACTGGAAGGGGCAATGGATCGGCGGCGCGAACCAGATCCGCAAAGAGTTCACGCTGCCGGCACGGCCCGTGCGCGCCCGCGCCTATGTGGCCGGCCTGGGGTATTACGAGTTGCGGGTCAACGGCCGCAAGGTCGGCGACCATGTGCTGGACCCTGCCTGGACCACCTACGATAAGCGCGTGCTCTACGCGGTCTACGACGTTACCGAACGCCTCCGCGCGGGCGCCAACGCGATCGGCGTGATGCTGGGCGAAGGCTGGTTCAAGTCCCGCGCCTTGCGCATGCAGATACACGTGGAACTGGAAGGCGGCCAGGTGGTCGACGTGGCTACCGACGGTTCATGGAAAACCATGCCAGGGCCGATTCAAGCCGACAGCGTCTACAACGGCGAGGTTTACGACGCGCGCCTGGAGACGCCTGGCTGGGATCGCGCGGGCTTCGACGACGCGCGTTGGAAGGCGGCCGATACCATTGAGGGACCGCAGGGTGTGCTTTCCGCGCAGATGATGCCGCCGATCCGTGTGACGGATACGATTGTCCCGGTGAAAATGACCAGTCCGCGCGCGGGCGTCTATATCTATGATCTGGGCCAGAATATCAGCGGCGTAGTGGAGTTGCGCGTGCGCGGTCCGCGCGGCGCCCGCGTGCAACTGCGGCATGCGGAGTTGCTGTACGACGACGGCGCCCTCAACGTGGAGAATCTGCGCGCCGCCAAAGCCACAGACGTTTACTACCTGCGCGGGAATGGGCGCGAGGAAGTCTATCAGCCGCGATTCACCTATCACGGCTTCCGCTACGTGGAACTGAGCGGCTATCCGGGCGCTCCCGAGTTCGATACGGTACGCGCCAAAGTGGTGCATTCCGCCGTGCGGCCGACGGGGGGTTTTACCAGCTCCAAACAGATTCTGAACCAGATTCAACGGAATATTCTCTGGGGCATTCAGGACAACCTGCACAGCATTCCGACCGACTGCAACCAGCGCGACGAGCGCCAGGGCTGGATGGCGGACGCGCACCTGTACGCCGAAACCGCCATGCTGAACTTCGACATGGCGGCGTTTTACACCAACTTCCTGCGCGACATCCACGATACCCAGGGAGCCGACGGAACCGTTACCGACACCGTGCCGCATCGCTTTGGCAGCCGCCCGGCGGACCCGGCGTGGGGCATGGCTTATCCGCTGTTGACCTGGTACATGTACGAATACTACGGCGACCGGCGCATATTGGCGCAGCATTTCGACGGCGTGAAGGCCTGGACGGACTACCTGCGCACCCGCAGCCACGACGGCATTGTGGATTACAGCTACTACGGCGACTGGGTGCCCATCGACAAGACCCCCGGCAGCCTGGTTTCGACTGCTTGCTATTACTGGAGCGCCGACCTGGTATCGCGCATGGCGGCCATACTCGGCAAACCCGGCGATGCGGATGCGTACCATAAGCTGGCTGGAACGATCAAAGACGCATTCAACGGCAAGTTCTGGAATGCCGCGGCCGGCAAGTACGCGAACGGATCGCAGACGGCGCAGATCCTGCCCCTGTTCCTGAACATGGCGCAGGGAGAGCAGATGGGCGAATCGCTCAGCCTGCTGCGCGACGATCTGGTTTATACGCACAATACCCACCTGACGACGGGCATCCTGGGAACGAAATATCTGTTTCCTCTGTTGACGCGTACGGGCAACTCGGACCTGGCTTATGAGCTGGCCACGCAGACGACCTACCCGAGTTGGGGCTACATGGTGGAGAACGGCGCCACCACGCTGTGGGAATTGTGGCAGAACAAAACCGGCCCTTCCATGAATTCGCACAATCACCCGATGTTCGGCAGCCTGGGCGCATGGTTCTACAATGCGCTGGCGGGCATCAACCCGGATGAATCCAGGCCCGGCTTTGAGCACATCGTCATCGCGCCGCAAGTAGTGCGGGATTTGAAGTGGGCGTCGGGGTCGCTGGATACTATCCGCGGCCGGGTGTCGTCGGCATGGAGCCGCACGGATGCCGGTCTGCGTCTGGAGATAACCATACCCACGGGAAGCGATGCCGAAGTACGCATACCCGAACTGGAATTATCGCCGGTTGCGTTAGTCGAATCCGGCCATGCGGTTTGGAAGGACGGCAAGTACCAGAGCGGAACGCCGGGAATCGTGAACGCCAAAGAGCGCGACGGCATGATCGTAGCCGAAATTGGTTCGGGCAGCTACGTGTTCGAGCTGAGTCACGAATAAAGGGGCGCGCCGAGCCCTACCCCATCTTGGTTCGACGCGCCCGCTTCTTCTCCACCGGAGCGGCGGGCATCTCTTCCAACGTCTCGCCGGCCGCCGCCGTCGCCACCTGCACCGGCTTCTTTTTCTCCGCCAGGCTGCGCTTCAGGGCTTCCATGATGTCGATCACCGGCGCCACATGCGGTTCCGGCGTCTCCACCACCTTCTGCCCTTCGATCTTGGCCTCGATCATCTTCATCAGATTGTCGCGGTAGGTGTCGTGATATTTCTCCGGCTCGAATTCCGCCTTCAGCGTATCGATCAGCATGTTGGCCATGGCCAGTTCGGCGGGCTTCACTAGGTCGGTATTGGTGCGGAATTCATCCACCTGGCGGATCTCGTCGGCATAGTACATGGTGTGCAGCAGGATGCCCTTTTTGCCCGGCCGCAGGATCACCACGTGCTCGCGATTGTGCATGGCCACCTTGGCCACGGCGTAATAATTCGCTTGTCCCATGGCCGCGAACAGAAGCGCGTAGGGCTTTTCGCCGCCTTCGTCCGGCGCCATATAATACGAGCTTTCGAGATAGATGGAATCCACCGCATCGCCCTTCACAAATTCCAGAATCTCCATCACCTTGGCGGTCTTGGGAGCGACTTTCTTGATGTCCTCCTCTTCGATCACCACGTAATGGTCCTTCTCGTATTCGTAGCCCTTCACCAGTTCACTGCGGGGCACCGGCTGGTCCTCCGCCTGGCAGAAGGTGACCTGCTTGATCCGCGAATTATCTTTCGCGTGCAGAAGATTGAAACTCACGGTTTCGCCGCGCGCGGCGCTGTACAACCGCACCGGCAGCGAAACCAGCCCAAACGTTAGATGTCCTCTCCAGACGGTGCTCGCCATGTAAAACCCCTCGTGCCGAAGATATCATGTAAATGGAGGAGGGGCAAGGCTTTATGGCACTAGAGGAATACGTTCGGAAACGCAAGTTTACAAATACGCCCGAACCGCCGCCCCAAAAGGCCCCGGAGACGCCTCCCGGAAGCGCGCCCTACTTCTGCGTGCAGCGGCATGATGCCACCCGCTTGCATTACGATTTTCGCCTCGAAATCGGGGGTGTACTGGCTTCCTGGGCCGTCCCCAAGGGGCCATCGCTTGAGCCGCTTTCCAAGCATCTGGCCGCCAAAGTCGAGGATCACCCTTTCGAATACGGCGCATTTGAGGGCAATATTCCGGCCGACAATTACGGCGCCGGCAGCGTGATGCTGTGGGATCGCGGCACCTGGGAGCTGTTGGGCGATAAGCCCGTCGAGGAGCAAGTCAGCCGCGGGGATCTGAAGTTCCGGCTGCACGGCGAAAAACTGAAGGGCGAGTTCGCGCTGATCCACATGAAAGGCGGCAAAGGGAAGAGCAACGATTGGCTGATCATCAAGAAGCGCGATGCGGATGCCGTGCCTGGTTGGGACATCGAGCAATACGCCTGGAGCGTGCTGTCCGGCCGCACGCAAGAGGAGATCGCGCAGGGGTTGCCCGCGCGCAAGACCAAGCAGGAGACGGCCGGCGATTCGCAACGGGAATGGAAAAGCCGGCCGGCGGCCCGCAAGGGGGGCCGGGCGCCCGCCGCCAGTGGACTGCAATCCAGCCCTAAGGCCGCGCCCACGGTGATTCCCGGGGTGGCAGCGCCTATGCCGGCGGCAATCACTCCCATGAAAGCCAACCTGGCCGAGCATCCGCCGCACGGCGACCAATGGCTGTTCGAAATCAAGTGGGACGGCGTGCGCGCCATCTGCTTTGTCGAAAACCAGACCGTGCGGCTGGTTTCCCGCACCGGCCATGCCTGCGAGAAACAATACCCCGAGCTGAGTGTCATCCCGCATTACCTCGCGGCGGAACAGGCCATACTGGATGGCGAAATCGCCGCACTCGACGAAAAAGGGGTGGCGCGGTTCGAGTTGATCCAGCCGCGCATCCATCAAACCGATCCGAATTCCATCTCACACATGGCGCGTTCGAAGCCGGTGATCTATTTCGCCTTCGACCTGCTCTACCTCAACGGCCACGATCTGCGGCAAGTGCCGCTGATCGAGCGCAAGCGCCTGCTCGAGTCGATCCTCACGCCCACCGGCGTGTTGCGCTATTCCGAACATTTTCCCGGCGCGGGAGAGGAGATGCTGCATGCCGCGCGCGAGACCGGCGTAGAAGGGTTGATGGCCAAGTTGGCGACAAGCCGCTACGAGCCGCGCCGTTCCAGCGACTGGCTGAAGATCAAAATCGTGGACCGGCAGGAGTTCGTGATCTGCGGCTTTACGGCCGGCGAACGCGACCACTTCGGCGCCCTGGTCCTGGGGCTGTACGACAAAGGCAAACTCATCTGGGTGGGCAACGTCGGCACGGGGTTCGACCAGAAGACGCTCGCGCTCCTGCGGCAGAAACTCGACCCCCTGGTTGCGCCGCGCTCGCCGTTCCCCGACGCGCCCAAAGTCGCCAAAGATGTCACTTGGGTAAAGCCGGAGTTAGTCGCCGAAGTCAAGTTCGCCAACTGGACCCACGACAACAAACTTCGCGCCCCCGTGTATCTTGGGTTGCGTGCGGATGCCGACGCGCAGGATTCCGTACGGGAACGAGCGATGCCGCAGAACCACGATCCCAAGAAAGCGGCGCTACTTTCACCGGAGAAAGTGGAAGTCACCCTGACTATCGACCATCACGCCTTGAAGTTCACCAACCTCAATAAGGTTTTCTATCCGGCCGAGGGTATCGTCAAACGGGACTTACTGAATTACTACGATGCCATCGCGCCGCTCATCCTGCCCCATCTGAAAGACAGGCCGCTTTCTCTAAAACGCTACCCCAATGGCATCGCACAACAGTTCTTTTTCCAAAAGGACGCGCCCCTCACTTTCGCGCCGTGGCTGCGCACGGAAGAAATCTTTTCCGATCACAACGACGATACCATCCGCTACGTCTTCGCCGAGGACCGCGCCAGCCTGCTGTACCTGGTGAACCTCGGCTGTATCGACCATAATCCCTGGATGAGCCGGTCCCAATCGCTCGACAATCCCGACTTCGTGCTGATCGACCTGGACCCGCAGGATTGCCCATTCGATATGATCGTGGAAGCCGCGCTGCTCGTTCGCGAGAAGCTCGACGATATTGGACTGACCGGCTATCCGAAGACTACCGGCGGCGACGGCATGCACGTCTATATCCCGCTGGAGCCAATTTATAGTTACGACGAAAGCCGCATCTTCGCCGAGATACTCACCCACTTAGTGGTGCGCGACCGGCCCGACCTGTTTACCACTCCGCGCGCCGTTTCCAAACGTCAGAAGGGGCGGGTTTATTTCGACTGGATGCAGAACGGAAAGTCCAAGACGATCGCCGCGCCGTACGTGCTGCGAGCCTATCCCGGAGCGCCCGTAGCCACGCCGCTCGCGTGGGACGAAGTGCGGCCGGGACTTACGCCGGTTCAGTTTAACATCTATAACGCGCCGGAGAGGTTCGTGAGAGTCGGCGACCTGTTCGCAGGTGTGCTGACTAACTTGCAGAGAATTGAAAAGCCACTACAGAAGTTGGAAGCGTTATTGAAAGGTGGTTAATCAGTGGGCGTGATGATGGTGCTGGTGTTCGTCCGCCGGAATCACGCAACCGCTCTCCGCCACCGCGCAGCCGACGTGTTCGAACTGCACGGTGGTGTGGTGGATGTGAAATTCACGGCCCAGCACATCGTTGAGGCGCGCCAGGATGCAATTGCTGGCCGATGGCGGCACGTCTTCGATCAGCACGTGGCAGCTCAGCGCGTGCGTGCTCGATCCCAGGCTCCAGATATGCAGATCGTGCACGTCCAGCACACCCTCCACGCGCGACATGGAGGCGGCCACCGATTGCAGTTCCAGTCCGCGCGGCAACCCCTCCAGCAGGATATTCAGCGATTCCTTGATGATGTCCCACGCCGTCCAGACGATCAACACGCCGATCAAAATGGAAAGCAGCGGATCCACCTGCTCCCATCCCGTGTAGCGGATCGCCAGCGCGCCGCCAATGATGGCAAACGAACCCAGCAGATCCCCCAGCATATGCACGAAGGCGCTGCGGATGTTGACATCGTTTTGGCGCGCCGCGCGCAGCCCCCACATAACGCCGCCGTTGAGCACGATGCCGCCCGCCGCCACCAGCATCATCACGGTTTCCTGGACCGGAGCGGGGTGCCGCAACCGGTACCAGCTTTCGTAAAAAATCCAGAACGACAGGGCCACCAGGGTCAGCGCATTCACGAAAGCCGTCAGCACCCCGGCGCGCTGATAGCCGTAGGTCTTCACCTTGTTGGCCGGACGCGATTGCAGGTAGAAACCAAACCAGGCGAGCAGCAGCGCTAAGGCGTCCGTAAAGTTATGGCCGGCATCGGATAGCAGCGCCAGGCTATGCGCCTTGATGCCCCCCACGATCTCGATTCCCATGAATGCGAAAGTAGCCAACACCGACCACCACAGCACGCGGCCGGTGCCTGCTCCGTGAGAATGCGAGTGCGAATGTGAGTGCAAGGCGCTCCTCTAATGATTTTAACGCCGACATGGAACCCGTTGGGGGGATCATCCGTAATAAGCCTGAGAACGTGCAAATTCAAATTCAGAATCTCTCAAAGACGTACGCCAACGGGGTGAAGGCCCTGGACAGCGTATCGCTGAACATTCCCTGTGGCATGTACGGCCTCCTGGGTCCAAATGGCGCGGGCAAGTCAACGCTGATGCGGACGCTGGCCACCCTGCAGGATCCCGACTCCGGCAGCGCCATGCTGGGCGGCATCGACATGCTGAAGCAAAAAGACGAGGTGCGCCGGCGTCTCGGATACCTGCCGCAGGATTTCGGCGTTTACCCGCGCATTTCCGCGCAGGACATGCTGGATCACCTCGCCTTGCTCAAGGGTCTTACGAATTCGGGCGAGCGAAAGCAGCGCGTGGCGGCTATGCTGGAACGCTGCAATCTGTACGATGTCCGCAAGAAGAATCTGACGGGCTTCTCGGGCGGCATGCGGCAGCGCTTCGGCATCGCCCAGGCGCTCATCGGCGACCCGCAATTGTTGATCGTGGATGAGCCCACCGCGGGCCTGGACCCCGGCGAGCGCAATCGCTTCTACAACCTTCTGGCCGAGGTGGGTGAACAGGTGGTAGTCATTCTTTCCACCCACATCGTGGAGGACGTCACGGATCTTTGCACGAAAATGGCGATCATCCACGAAGGCCGCGTCCTGTTCGAAGGCCCGCCGGAGGATGCCATTGCCGGGCTGCGCGGGCGTGTATGGCAGCGGTCGGTGGCCAAGACCGAACTGCCCGGATACGAGCAGCGCTGCCGCGTGATTTCGAACCGCCTGGTGGGCGGGCGGCCCTTCGTGCACGTGCTCAGCGAAGAAGCGCCGGGCGAGGGCTTTGTGGCGGGAGCGCCCGACCTGGAGGATGTGTTCTTTACCCGCATCCGGGGCTGGAACTAGGGCCATGCTGCGCCACATTCTAGCCTTCGAAATCCGCTACTGGCTGCGCTCCTGGATGCTGTGGATCTTCCTGCTCATCATCTCGGCGCTGATTTTCGCGGCGGCCAGCACGGATAACGTGACGCTGGGCGATTCGTTGCAGAATACCTATCGCAACGCGCCGTTCGTGATCCAGAACTTCTATTCGTTTATCGGCCTGCTCACGTTGTTGATGGCTCCGGCGTTCGTCAACTCGGCGGCGGCGCGGGATTTCAGCTACCGCACGCACGAGATCATTTTCTCCACGCCCGTGCGCCGCCGCGACTATCTGCTGGGCCGGTTCAGCGGCGCTACGCTGGTGGCCATTGTGCCGATGCTGGGCGTATCCATCGGCATCCTGCTGGCGAAGTATATGCCGTGGGTGGATGCCGAGCGCTGGGGACCAGTGAATTGGGCGGCGCATGTGCAAGGCATCCTGGTCTTCGCCGTGCCCAATGGCATCTTCATCGCGGCGGTTTTGTTCGCCATCGCCGTGTGGGCGCGCAACGAAATTGCGCCCTTCATTGGCGCGCTGCTGCTGCTGACCGGATACAGCGTGACGGACGCCCTTACGCAGAACCTGGAGCGTGAGCGGATCGCCGCGCTGCTCGATCCGTTCGGCATTCGCGCATTCAGCGTCGCGACCAAATACTGGACCGTGGCCGAGAAGAACACCCGCGCCATCGGCTTCGACGGTCTGTTGTTTTGGAATCGGCTGATCTGGCTGGCGGTAGGCGGCCTGATCTTCGCGTTGGTATACCGCAAGTTCAGCTTCGCCGAGAAGTCGGTTAAGGTCAAGGCGGCCGAATCTGCGCCGGCGCCGCTGATTCATGCAGCGCCGCTCCGCGTCCCCGCGTCTCCGCGTCCCGCGTTCCCATCCCGCTGGCTTCAGTTCACGGCCTCGGTGCGCGTGCAACTGCTCGGCGTGGTCAAGAGCACTTCCTTCATCGTGATCCTGTTGGCCGGCCTGCTGAACTCGATCCCGTCCGTGGCGCTGAGCGCCCGCGAAGCCTTCGACGGCGCCAGTTATCCGGTCACCTACTGGGTGCTCGAAATGATCGCCGGCACGCTGTATATGTTCATCGTCGGCATGATCACGTTCTATGCCGGTGTGCTGGTGTGGAAGGAGCGCGACACCCGCATGGATGAAATTCACGACGCCCTGCCTATACCGGATTGGTTGTCGTATGCGTCGCGCCTTACCGCGCTGCTCTCCATCGTCATGCTGGTGCAATTTGTGGCCATGCTGAGCGGCATCGCGGTACAAACCTGGCTGGGATTTCATCGCTACCAGTTCGCTCTGTATTTGAAGGAACTGTTCCTGCGCGACGCATCCTTCTTTTTGTTCTCGGCGGTGCTGGCCTTCTTCATCCATGCCATCTCGCCTAACAAGTACGTGGGCTATTTCGCTTTCGTTACATTTCTGATCCTGAACGTCTTCATTTGGCGCCCGCTCAACGTGGCGACTTACCTGGCACGGTTCGGCATGCGGCCTTCCGTGACTTACTCCGATTTCTTCGGCGACGCTCCCTTTCGCGCCAGTTGGGATTGGTTCACGCTGTATTGGCTGCTGTTCTGCGGTTTGCTTTCGATCGGCGCGGTGCTGTTCTGGCCGCGTGGCAAGCAGGCCCGCTGGAGCGAGCGCTGGCATGAGGCGAAGCTGCGTTTTCATGGCGGCCTGCGGCCCGTGGCCGCGGTGTGTCTGCTGCTTTTCCTCGCCACCGGCGGGTGGATCGCATACAACACCATGGTCCTGAATCCGCTCTTCGGACCCACCGACCTGGAACGCCAGCAAGCCGATTACGAGAAAACTTACAAGAAGTTCGATCAGCAGCCCCAGCCGCGCAGCCGTAGCGTGAAGTACGCCATCGACATCTATCCGGAGTCGCGTAGCATGGTGATGCGCGGCGAGGCAGTGATAGAAAATCCGTACCAGCAGCCGATTCATGAGATTCACTTCTCGCTCGACGGCCATTACCGCACGCAAATCGACATACCTGGCGCGGTTCTGGCCAAGGATGACGACCGCCTGTACTACCGTGTTTACCGCTTCACCGCGCCGCTCGAACCCGGTGAAAAGCGCACCATGCGCTTCACCGTCGAAAGCCGCACGCGCGGCTTTGAGAACTCCCCCAGCAATCTCGAACTGGTGCAGAATGGCACGTTCTTCAACAACAGCGTCGGCCCGATTATCGGCTACCGGCGCGATCGCGAACTGGACGACGCCAACAAGCGGCGCAAGTACGGTCTGAACGAGCTGGACCTGATGCCCGCGCTGGAACGGAACTGCACCGCCGATTGCATGGAGAATTACATCGGCGGGCATTCCGACTGGATGGATGTGGATACGGTGATCGGCACGGCGCCCGATCAGATTGCCGTGGCCCCCGGATCGTTGGTCCGGGAATGGCGCGGCGAAGGCGGCCGGCGCTATTTCGAATATAAGCTGGACCACCAGTCTCTGGGTTTCTACTCCTTTATTTCGGCCCGTTATGAGGTGGCGCGCGAGGATTGGAACGGTATCAAGCTCGAGGTCTATTACATTAAGGAACATCCTTGGAACGTGCCGCGCATGCTGAATTCGCTGCGCAAATCGCTCGATTATTTTACGCGCAACTTCGGCCCGTATGATCACAAGGAAGCCCGCATCATCGAATTCCCGCGCGTGGCGCGCTTCGCGCAAGCCTTTCCGGGCACCATGCCATATTCCGAAGCCATCGGCTTCATCGCCGACCTCAGCCGTCCCGACGACATCGATTCCGTCTTCTACGTGGTGGCGCATGAAATGGGGCACCAGTGGTGGGCGCACCAGGTGATCGGCGCCAATATGGAAGGCGCTACGCTGCTTTCGGAAACCATGGCCCAATATTCCGCGCTCATGGTGATGGAAAAGGAATACGGCCGCGACCTGGAGCGCAAGTTTCTGAAGTTCGAAATGGACCGCTATCTGCGTTCGCGGGGCCGCGAGCGCCTGAAGGAGCACCCGCTGCTGACCGTGGAGGCCAACCAAGGCTACGTGCATTATCGCAAGGGCAGCGTGGAAATGTACTACCTGAAAGAAATGATCGGCGAAGATGCCGTAAACCGGGCGCTGCATAAACTGGTTCAGCAATACGGTTACGCGCCGCCGCCATATCCGACTTCATGGGCGCTGGTGGACGCTTTGCGCGCCGAAACGCCGCCGCAGTATCAATATCTGATGAAAGACCTCTTCGAGGACATGACCCTGTTCTCGAATCGTACGCTGTCGGCCACCGCGCACAAGCGCGCCGACGGCAAGTACGACGTGACGATCGACATCGAGACCCGCAAGTACAAGGCCGATGCCAAGGGCAACGAGACGGAAGTGCCGGTCAACGACTGGATCGACATCGGCGCGTTTGCCAAGCCGGAGAAGGGCCGGAAGTATGGACGCACGCTCTATCGCGAGCGCCTGCATTTGGCGGGCACGCGCTCCACGCACACATTTACAGTGGATGAACTGCCCGACAAAGCCGGAGTCGATCCTTTCCTAGTGCTGGTGGATCGCATTCCGGACGACAACATGAAGACCGTTTCGCAGTAGTCACGGCGCAGGCTGCTATGCTCGAAATTCGATGCGTCGCATGCGGCGGGGATGGCCCATACTGGTGCTGCTGGCGGAAGTGTTGGCCTTCTTCCGGCACGTTCTGTTCTACGGCCACTACGCCATCCCGTGGGACTTCCGCTATTACCATCTCTCGCAAGCCTGGTTTTTAGCCCGCTCGCTGGCGCGCGGGGAACTGCCGCTTTGGGACCCTTACACCTACTGCGGGATGCCGTTCCATGCCAACCTGACGGCGCAGCTTTTCTATCCGCCGACGCTCGCCGTGATTCTGCTGAGTAACTGGACCGGCGGCAATCATCTTCTCTATTGGCTTGAGCTACAGATGGCCGCGCACGTGTTACTGGCAGGCGCGTTCACTTACTGGCTGCTGCGGCGTTTGGGGGCGGGACGGGCTGCGGCGCTGGCCGGTGCAACCGTCTATCAATTGGGTGCGTACACCGCTTCGCAAGTTGAGCACCTGGGCGCCATCGATGGGGCCGCCTGGCTGCCGCTGGCGTGGTTGTGCGTGATCGCGCTGAAGGAGCAATTCATTTGGCGGTGGCTGGCAGCGCTCGTCGTTGCGTTAGCGATGTCCATCCTGGCGGGATTCCCGGCAGCCACCGCGGTGGTGTTCATCACGACTTTCCTGCTGGCCGCGATCCTGGCGCCGCGGACACTGGCGTACACCGCGGCCGCGGCGGTCTGGGCCGTGCTGCTTGCCGCCGTTCAGGTCTTCCCCACCATGCAACTCTCGCGCCTGAGCGTCGCGCAGTACCGCAGCCACTATTTGCGGACGGGTGGCGGCATGCCGCTGGCCGCGTTAGTCTCGCTGGTCCTGCCCAATCACTACGGCATCTTTCAATTCGATGCCGGCGCCTGGAAGTTGCCCTACGAGGTGACGTTTCTCTATACTTACTGCGGCATCCCCGCGTTGGTTTTCGCCGCGTGGGCGCTGGCAACCCGCAAGAACCGGTATACCTCGCGGCTGGCACTGCTTACATTCTGCGCCGCGCTGTGGATGCTGGGCGATTCCACACCCGTCGGCCGGACCTTCTTCGTCATGCTGCCGGAAGTGGTCAAGAATTCCCTGTATGCGCAGTTCGCCCTCAGCGCATTCGTGCTCGGCATGGCCATACTGGCCGGCTTGGGCGCGCAGCAGATCCTGGCCGGCCGGCGCCCATGGATCCAAGCTGGCGTCGTAGCGATCGTGGCCGTCGACTTGATCGCGGTCAGCTCCGGCCGCCCGTTTAACACCGCGGACGAACAACGCGACCCCGGCATCGGCTACGATCACTATGCCAGTGTGCCCCAGATTCCCGCCGAATTGCGGCGCCTCGCCAATCAGACCGTGCCCCCGTGGCGCATGGATTCGATGGAGGGATACGCGGACATGATCACACACGGGCCGCTCTTCGAATTTCCCTCCGCCAACGGCAATGATCCGTTTTCGCTGATCCGTCTCATGCAGGTTCGCCTGTCGTTCTGCCAGGGCGTATTGTGGGGCCGGTTCTACGAGATCCACGATCCGGATTCACCGGTCTTGAAGCTGCTCAACGTGCGCTACGTGCTCTCGGCGCATGTGCTCGAAAAGCCTGGCGGCCTTGTGCCGCTGCTCGAACTGCCGGGTACGCATGTGTACCAGAATCCAGGAGCGCTGCCGCGATTCTTCCTGGTCAGTCGCCTCCGGCAGGCAGACAATATGGACCAGGCGCTCGCCATCTTGCGCGCGCGCGATTTTGATCCAACCACGGAGGCGGTGGTGGAATCGCCCATCCAGGTTCCGCCGGGCGCCGCCACCGGCAGTGTGCGCGCTTTGGAGTACGCGCCACGCGGATTTGCGGTCGAAACCGATACACCGGCGCCCGCATTCCTGGTGACCTCGGAAACCGCCTATCCGGGCTGGCGGGCCTGGATCGATGACCAGCCGCTCCCACTCGTCATGACCAACGTCGCGTTCCGCGGTCTGCCAGTGCCCGCCGGCAAACACGTAGTAAGAATGCGCTACGATCCGGAACTCCTGTGGCTCTCGGCATGGATCTCGCTTGTGGCAACGCTCGCGCTGGCCCTGGCCGCATGGTTCGGCGATAATAGGCAAGCAAAGGCGTCATGGACTTCAAAGACCAACTGAAAGCCTCGGTCGACATCGTCAAGGTGATCGGGGAATACGTGCGGCTGCGCAAGTCCGGCGTCTCGCGCTATTCCGGTCTGTGCCCGTTTCACAGCGAGAAGACGCCTTCGTTCTCCGTGCACGCCGTGCACCAGTTCTATAAGTGCTTCGGCTGCGGCGTTTCCGGGGATGTCCTGAAGTTCGTCATGGAATTCGAGCACGTTAGTTTCCCCGAAGCGCTGAAACTGGTGGCTGAGCGCAACGGCATCCCCATGCCCAAGCGCGCCGAGTATGCGGACGCCGATACGCGCCTGCGGGCCGCTGCTTTCCAGATGCAGGAACTGGCCCAGGAGGCTTTTCGCGAACAGCTTGCTTCGTCCGCGGGCGCCGAGGCCCGCCGCTATCTCGAAAAACGGGGGGTGTCGCCGGAAATCGCCGCGCAGTTCGGGTTGGGCTACGCGGAACGCGGCGGGCGCGCACTGCTGCGCCTTTTTGAACGGCAGGGATTCACCCCCGATCAACTCGAGCAATCGGGCCTGCTGGGCCGGCGCGAGGATGGCGGCTTCTACGACCGCTTCCGCCATCGCCTCATGTTTCCCATCCACAGCGAATCCGGCAAAGTGATCGGCTTCGGCGGCCGCGCGCTCGATCCCGCCGACGAGCCCAAGTACTTGAACTCCGCCGAATCGCCGATATATAAGAAGAGCGCTGTTCTCTACAACTTGCACCGCGCCAAAGAGGGCATCCGCAAGGCGGACCGGTCGGTGTTGGTGGAAGGGTACATGGATGCCATCGGCGTGTCCGCGGCGGGCATGCCGGAAGTGGTGGCCAGCTGCGGAACGTCGCTCACGGCGCAGCAGGTGCAAGCCTTGCGCCGGCATTCCGATAGGATCGTCGTGAATTTCGATCCTGACGCCGCCGGCGCCAATGCCGCGGAACGGTCGATTAACCTGTTGCTGAACGAGAGCGTGCGCGTGCATATCGCGGAACTCGAAGACGGCCTGGATCCGGACGAATACTGCCAAAAGTATGGCGCGGACGGATATCGCACCAAGATCGATCAGGCGAAAGATTATTACTACTGGTTGGAAGACCGCGTGCTCCGCAAATATCCCAATTCGCTGGAGGGTAAATTAGCGGGCTTCCGGACGGTTCTGCTTCCCGCCATCCTGCAACTGCCGGATGAAATCTCGCGGCAGGCCCGCGCCGCCGACGCGGCGGACCACCTGCGGATCGATCCGGCGGCGGTGCGCAAGGAGATCCGCAAAGCCGCATCCGAACGGCGCGACAAGAAAGCGGCGCCCGTGCGCGAGCCCCTGCGCGCCGATGAGAAGATCCTGCTGAATCTGCTGGTCTCAAACCCGGAAGCCCGCGGCGAACTGATCCCCCGGCTGGAACAACTTCCGGCGGTCGAACAATTCGCCACGCGGCAAATATTCAAGGCTTTATTCACCTTGCACGCGGGCGGGCCGGTCGGTTACGAGGAGTTGCATGCCCGCCTGGAAGAAGGAGATCAAGAAATATTAGCGTTCGCGGTGCTCCAGAATGAAACGAATAGCTCCGCCGATTCACTAGAAGTAGGGAGGGAGTGTCTCCGTAGTCTGGAGCGCTCCGGACTCAGAACGCAGGTGGCGGCACTGAAGGCGCGGGTTAAAGACGCGGAGAGATCGGGAGATTTGCGCGAGGCATTGCGCCTGGCCGAGGAGTTGCGCCGGCTCGAACAGGCAAGTTAGGCGCGATAACAAAATGCACGCGGGTGTACAATGTGGGGAAACGTTGCAAACGGGGCAGGCGCTTTAGTGGCACCGGAAGATAAACTCGATCGGCTCCAGCAGTTAGTGGAGAATGGCAAGGAAAAAGCCTATCTCTCGTTCGATGATGTAAGCGACGGGTTGGCTGCGGATCTCTCCAGCGCCTCCGAACTCGACGGTTTGTTGTCCGGGCTGGACACCTCCTCCATCGAGATTATTGAGGAACCCAAAATCGAGTTCGATCAGAAACTGGCGGATCCCGAAGATCTGTCGGATCTGGACCTGGTTCCGGGCGCCGGCGAGAAGGTCAACGATCCGGTGCGGACGTACCTGCGCGAGATGGGTGCGGTCGCGCTGCTCACCCGCGAGGGCGAAACTGAGATCGCGCGCCG
Organism: Bryobacteraceae bacterium; assembly: GCA_049511415.1. Classification (GTDB taxonomy): domain Bacteria; phylum Acidobacteriota; class Terriglobia; order Bryobacterales; family Bryobacteraceae; genus Bog-159. The sequence continues at coordinate 26,985 of JBEKYC010000010.1, forward strand.
CATTGAACGGGGACAGAACACGGTCATCAAAGCGCTTTCGCGTTCGCCCGTGGTCATCCAGGAGATACTGAATCTCGCCGTCGAAGTGCAGCGCGGAGCGGTGGCGGCGCGAGACATCCTGCTGGTGTCCGATCCCATGATGTTCGAGGAAGCCGCCGACGAGTGCCAGAACGAATTTCTGGCCATGGCCGACGACGCCGCGCGGCTGTACCGGAAGTTTCAGCAGTTGCGGCAGAAACTGATCGCCATTCCGCGCGGCCTGAAGCCGAAGCAGCATCTGCATCTGCAATGGGAGACGCACCGCGCGCGGGTCCGCGTTTCGCGGCGTATCCGCTCCGTGCGCTACCAGAGCCAGATTCTGCGCCAGTTCGCCGGCCATATCCGCGCGGCGGTAGACGAATTGACGCCGGTGGAGCGGGACATCGCCCGCATCCAGCGCAGCATCGAGACCGCCCCGGCGCGCGCCGATGGTGTGAAGGACCTGCGTCGCGAGCAGCGTAGTCATACGCAACGGCTGCAGCAGATCGAGGAGCAATCCGGATCCGGAGCGGTGGAATTGCGCCGCACGCTGGCGGTGATCACCAAAGCGGACCGCGAAGCCGAGGCCGCCAAGCGCGAACTGATCGAGGCCAACCTGCGGCTGGTGGTCAGCATTGCCAAGCGCTACACCAACCGCGGCCTGCAGTTCTTGGACTTGATCCAGGAGGGCAACATCGGCCTGATGCGGGCGGTCGAGAAATTCGAGTACCGCCGCGGTTACAAGTTCTCCACTTACGCTACATGGTGGGTGCGGCAGGCCATCACGCGCGCCATCGCGGATCAGGCGCGCACCATCCGGATTCCGGTGCACATGATCGAGACCATCAACAAGCTGATCCGCTCCTCGCGCCAGTTGGTGCAGGAGTTGGGCCGCGAACCGACTACCGAAGAGTTGGCCAAGCGCATGGATCTTCCGGTCTCCAAAGTGCGCAAGGTGCTGCGCGTGGCCCAGGAACCGATTTCGCTGGAAACGCCCGTGGGCGAGGAGGAAGAGTCGCACTTGGGCGATTTTCTGATCGACCAGGCCGGCCTTTCCCCGTCCGACGCCGTGATCAATCTCAACCTGCGCGAGCAGACGGCGCAGGTATTGAAGACGCTGACGCCCCGCGAGGAAAAGATCGTCAAGATGCGCTTCGGCCTGGAAGACGGCAGCGAGCACACCTTGGAAGAGGTCGGGCAGAATTTCGCGGTGACGCGCGAGCGCATCCGCCAGATCGAAGCCAAGGCGTTACGTAAATTGCGGCACCCCAGCCGCAGTCATCGTCTGCGCGCGTTTCTGGAAGATGGCAACGCCAACGGAAACGGCTAGCTGCTCACAGGTCCGGATCCCAGATATCCGCCATTTCGAGTACGAATCCTTCGACCGGGCCCTCGCCGGCTACCCGATCGGTGTTGACCATGCGCTCGGCACGGCGCCCCGGACGATCGATCTAAACCGACCGGCTCTCCGGATCAATCAACCAGGCGAGTTTGGCGCCGTTATCGACCCACTCGCGCATCTTTGCCTGCAGGGTTGACAGGCGGTCCTAAGGCGAGCGCAGCTCAACTACGAAATCCGGGCAGAGTGGCGGAAAACCGCGTTTCTGCGCCGCGGTCAGCCTCGCCAGGCGTGAGCGGAGAACCCACGACGCGTGCGCGCACATCGCCGCACCGTTGGGTAGCAGGTACATCAAACTGGGATCGAAACCCTTTCCCCGGCCGTCGCGCTTAGTCCAGCCATGCAACTGGAATAGGATCTCCACGTTTCGAACGGAAGTAGTCCAATCGCCAGGCGGCAGGATGCGGATTTTCCCGGCGGCGCTCCGTTCGATCCGAAGATCCGCGTGGGTTTCGCAATAGCGCTGAAAGATGGCTTCGTCGTTCAGCACCACTTGCATTGCTTCCATGATATACGATTGTCTTAAACGGGAGGCATCATGCAACGACGGACCTTTCTATTAGGCGCGACTCTGGCGCCCCTGGCCGCGCGGGCGGCTAACGACACCGTAGGCATTGGCGTCATCGGCCTCGGCGGCCGGGGAACAGACCACCTCCGCTATTACAGCAAACTGCCGGACGCGCGCGTCGTCGCTATCTGCGACGTGAACCAGGCGCAGACCGAACGTGCCGCGCAAATGGTCGAGCGGCTCCACGGAGCGCCACCCCAAACCTATCAGGACCTGCGCAAGCTCTTCGACGACAAAAACGTGGATGCGGTGTCCATCGCCACGCCGAATCACTGGCACGCCCTGGCCACCATCTGGGCATGTCAGGCCGGCAAAGACGTCTACTGCGAGAAGCCTGCCTGCTACAACCTCTTCGAAGGCCGCGCCATGGTGGCGGCCGCGCGCGCCAACCGGCGCATGGTCCAGATCGGCATGCAGGGCCGCAGCCTGGCCCATAAGCAGCGCGCCATGGATCTGCTGCACGCGGGCGCCATCGGGCAGGTTTATATGGCCCGCGGCATATGCTTCAAGCGCCGGCCCTCCATCGGCCACGCACCCGCCGAGCCGGTTCCGGCCGGCCTGAACTGGGACCTCTTCCTGGGCCCTGCGCCTATGCGCGAGTACACCAAGAATCGCTACAAATACAACTGGCATTGGTTCTGGGACACGGGCAACGGCGACATCGGCAATCAGGGTATACACGAGATGGATCTGGCGCGCCGCGGTCTCGGTCGCGAGCTTCCCAAGTCCGTGGTCTCCACCGGCGGCAAGTACGTGTATGACGACGACCAGGAGACACCCAACACCCAAATCGCCACATTCGACTATGGCGACGCCGAACTCGTCTTCGAAGTGCGCGGTCTGAATACCGGCGGCGAGCCGGGCATTCCGGCGTCCGGCCCTAACTTTATCGGAGTCACATTCTTCGGCAGCAAGGGCTTCATGTCAGTGGATGAGCACGCCTTCCAGATCTTCCTGGGCGATAAGCGCGAGCCGGGCGAATCCATGCAGCACGCCGAGAACGAGATCGACGCCACCATCCCGCACATGGCGAATTTCCTGAAAGCGGTGAAGAGCCGGAACGCGGCGGATCTCACCGCGGACGTGGCCGTCGGCGCCACCTCCGCGGCGCTCGTGCACATGGCTAACATCAGCTACCGCGTGGGACGCAAGCTGAACTACGATGGCGCGACCGGCAAATTCACGGGAGACGATGAAGCCAACGCCATGCAGACGAGGCCCGTGTACCGGAGCCCGTACGTGGTTGCCTAGTGGCTCGCGCCGTCCGCCAATAACCCAAACGCAGCCACGCCGTTCGGGGTGCCTACGTACACTTTGCCGTTGGCGATGGTCGGTACCATGAACTTATTGCCGGCGCCGAAGTGGTCGCGCCCACCCGCGGCCTGATTGGTGTCGTAGAGCTCCTGCGCCAGGTTGCCGGCTGTGTAAGCATACAGCACCGCCGTGGAATTGTTCTGCACGGCCCACAAGATTCCATTGTTGGTTCCATTCGCCGATATGCTGGGAGTGGCTCCGGGATACGGAAAACTTGTCGCAGTCGTGGACACTGGGGCCGTGGAAAGCAGCGCCTTGCTGAACTGGAACGCCCGGATCGGACCGCCCACGGCGCCGAAGTAGACTTCCCCGTTGTAATAAGCCGGCATGGACCAGGCACCGCCGGGCAAAGCGCCATCTAACTCCTGATAAATGGCGCTGTCATTTTGCGGGTTGAACTTACCCATGTTATTGCGGTCCACCATGTAGATATTGCCGTCCTTGCCCGCGCCGATCGCCAGAGAGCGTGTGGCGCCGGTGGAATCCGTCATGTTTGGCAAGACTAGGGCGCCGCCCGAACCCAAATCTACGTCTCCAGCGGATTCGGCCGCTGTATTGTACATGGTGAAGTAGTCCGTTACCGTAAGGTGGTTGCTTGCGGCGGAGAGCTTGATGAAAGCATTGCCGAAATCTCCGCTGGTGGGGAACCCCTGCGCGTTCAGGGTCGTGTCGAAGGTGCCGTTGGCATCCAGGAAGTAAATATAACCGCTGGAATCCGCCGCCAGGCCCGCGCCCGAACCCCAGATAGCGCCCTCGGCGCCGTTCGGCGTCACGTCGATCACGCTAAGCTGCGCCAGCGTGGACCCGCTGTAGCCCATGATCCAGCCGGTGTAGGGCGGATGATCGCAGTGCGATGCCCACGCCAGGTACACAACTCCGTTCAGCAAGAGCAGCCCGGAGCGCTCCTTGTACTGTTTCCCATCGAAATAGACTGTCCCGCCGCTGCCATCCTCGCCGGTCCCCGGATACTTTCCGGTAACTTCCACGGCCGTGGCCAGCGGATTTCCAGTGGCCAGACTCACCTTATGCAACCGTTGATGATAGTTGCTGGATGAATCTTTACTCATAGCCACCGCGAAGATGGCGCCTCCCTCGGCAACCTGCGCAACCCGCGGCATGCGCGCTGCCGGGGTGCCGGACTTCCCGGAAGACGACGACCCGGACTGCAACGCGATCACCGGTGTCGAGGTAATGCCAATCTGCGGAGCTACCTGATTGCAATTGCGGTCATCCGACGGCGTCTCACCGGTTCCCAGCAGGGACGCCTTCCAGATCTGTGCGCCCGAATCCGCGTCCAGCCCGTATAAGCTGTCGTTCTCGGTGGCCACGATCAGCAGGTTATGCGTGCCCTGGCTGGGCACGGAAATGCCGGCCGCATACAATGGCTGCGCATCCACTACGCCGTCCAGCGTCAACTGAAACAGCTTGCCGAACGTGGTCGAGTTGACGTTGCTGGTTGTGAGAATTGTTTCCGACAGGTTCTGTCCCGTACGCGCAACGTCGTTATGAAAGGTCAGCACATTGGTCTGTGCCGTCAATAACGTCCCCATCGCCGCGGCGGGAATTAACCAAAGTAACCGTATTCGCATCTTTTCTCCCTCCCCTACGCAAAATGCTACCGCGTTGCCGCGTTTTGCTGTCACCGCAGCTTGTAGCGCTGCACTTTCCCCGTAGCCGTTTTAGGTAACTCGTCCAGAAACTCAATCCGGCGGGGACACTTGTAGCCTGCCAACTGACGGTGCAAAAACCCGAGCAATTCGACGGCCAGTGCATTCCCGGCGCGCTCCGGCTGCTTCAAGGCGACGAACGCGCACACCATCGGCAGGCCTTCCTCTCCTGTTCGCGACACGACCGCCGCTTCGAGCACGGCCGTATGCTCCGCCAGGCATCCCTCAATCTCGATGGGCGAGACCCACTCCCCCGACACGCGGAACATATCGTCGGATCGCCCCGCGTACCAATAGTAGCCGTCCCCGTCCACGCGATACTTATCGCCGCTGAAGAACCAGCCGTCCCGCATGCGCTGGGCGGTAAGTTGCGGGCGGTTCCAATAGTGCGGCGAATTGCTGAGGCCCCGCACCCATAAGTCGCCCGTTTCGCCGCTGGCGGGTTCATTTCCATTTTCATCCGTAATGCGAAGCTCATACCCGGACACCGCCACCCCGGAGCTGCCGGGACGCACGCATCCTGGCCGGTTCGAGATGTAGATGTGCAAGACCTCGGTTGAACCGATGCCATCCAGGATTTCGAAGCCAAAGCGGTCGCGCCAGCGCCGCCAGATCTCGGCGGGTAGCGGTTCCGCCGCCGAGACGCCCAGCCGCACGCTGGTGAGGTCGTACGGATTAGCCGCGTCCGTCTCGCGCAGCATAGCGGCAAGGTGCGTCGGCACGGAAAAGAATAGCGTGGGCTTATGCTCGTGCGCACAGGCCAGAATGGCGCTCGCCAGCGGCTTGCCTGGATAAAGCACGGTAGTCGCGCCGGCGTAGAAAGGGAACATCAGCCCGTTTCCCAGCCCATAGGCGTGAAACAACTTGGCGGACGAGAAAGCGACATCGTCTGGTTCGATGTCCAGTACGCCGCGCGCGTAGCCTTCGCAACAAGTCAGCCAATCCGCGTGACGATGCACTGCCGCCTTGGGTGGTCCCGTGCTGCCGGAAGTCCACAACCAAAAAGCCGGATCGTCCGCCGGCGTGTTTGCAGCCTCGAGTTCGGCCGATTCCAGCGCGCCATCGAGCGGTGTGCTCTCGCTGATCACGACCTTCGCTCGGCTCTCTTCGATCAGATACGCGTGATCCGGCGGCCGCAGCGCCGTACTCGTGGGAACCGCCACCGCGCCGATCTTCATCGCGCCGAAATACGCGGCTACGAATTCAGGCGAATCCGGCAGGATGATCAGCACGCGATCGCCCGGTCCCACGCCCCGGCGCCGCAAAGCGTTTCCAGCCTGGTTGACCCGTGCCGCGATCTCGTCGTACGTGTAGCGGCGCCCGGCGCAAATAACCGCCGTCTTTCCGGCCCGGCCCTCCGCCAGGTGCCGGTCGACAAAGTGGAACGCGAGATTGAACCGCTCGGGCACCTAGCGCAAGCTGGCGATCCGCTTCCGGATCTCCGCCGCGTCCTTGGCGTCGGGCTGCAACTCCAGGTACTGGTTGTAGGCCTCTTTGGCGTCCTTGGAGTTCTTCCGTTTCTCCTCCGCCTCTCCCAAACGCAGCCAGGCTTCCGCCAGCTTCGGATTCCAGCGCGTCGCCTCCCGAAAACGCCCCGCGGCCGCCTTGTAGCTGTGTTTCTTCCAGTACTCCTCGCCGACAACTAGTTCCTTCTTCGCCTGCAGCGGATTGAACGAGTAGTCCTTCGGCTTGAGGTTGGCATCCTCTTCCGGCGGTTCTTGTTCTTCCGGCGGCTGTTGTTGCGCGGGTGGTTTGGCAGGCGGTTTGGATTGCTCCTGCGCCCCGGCAGCGAGCGCCATCAGGCCGGAAAATAGCAGGGCAAAGACCCAGCGTGACATAATTAAAGTATAGCCTCCCATCGCGATGGATCTGCGTGACAAAGCGGCCCAGTTGCCCCTGTCGCCTGGCGTGTACCTCTACAAAGACGCCGCCGGCACGGTGATCTACGTCGGCAAGGCCAAAAGCCTGCGCGCCCGCGTGCGCAGCTACTTCTCCGACGACCGCCTCGCCGACACGAAAACCGGAACCCTTATCGCCGAAGCCGTTGACGTCGATTACATCCTGGTCGATAACAACAAAGAAGCGCTGGCGCTTGAAAACAATCTCATCAAACAATGGAAGCCGCGCTTCAATATCCTGCTGCGCGACGACAAAACGTATCCCTACGTCAAGCTGACCGCTGAAAAGTATCCCCGCGTGTATGTCACCCGGCGCCTGCGCAAGGATGGCGCCACTTACTACGGTCCCTACTTTCCGGGCAACCTGGCGCATCGCCTGGTGCACTTCATCCACCGGCATTTTCTGGTGCCGTCGTGCAAAGTAGATCTGACCCGCTACCATCCCAAGCCTTGCTTGCAATACCACATCCACCGCTGCCTGGGACCCTGCGTGGAAGGCCTGACCACCGACGATACTTACGCCCGCGCCGTGCGCGACGTGCGTCTGTTCCTGGAAGGCCGCCACGGCGATCTGGCCGCGGAACTGCGCACCCGCATGCAAGCCGCGTCCGATGCCACGCGCTTCGAAGAAGCCGGCTCCCTCCGCGATCTGCTGGCCACGGTCGAAGAGCTCGACGAACGCCAGAAGATGGCCGCCGCCAAAGGGGACGATATCGATATCTTCGCCGCCTACGCCGAGCCGCCGCTGGTGGCGCTCAACGTCTTCCACCTGCGCAACGGCCAGATTGTCGACCGCCGCGAATACTTCTGGGAAGATCAGCCCGAATACGACGAGCCCCAATTCTTCTCCGCGCTGCTGAAGCAAATCTATCTCGACCAGCGCTACGTGCCCGCCATCATCCACGTGCCTGCCGACTTCGAAGATCGGGAAGAACTCGAAGATCTCCTCTCCGAAAAGCGCAATCGTAAAGTGGAGATCCACACCCCGCAGCGCGGCCAGAAGAAAGCCCTGCTCGACTTGGTGGAGACCAACGCCAAACACAGTTTCGATGCGCGCTTCCGCGTGCTGAAGCCAACCTCGCACGCCATTCAGGAGGCCGTGCAGGACGCGCTCAACCTGCCCGAACCGCCCAAACGGATCGAGTGTTTCGATATCTCCCACATACAGGGCACCGACAAGGTCGCCAGCATGGTGGTTTGGGAAGACGGCAAGATGAAGAAGTCCGACTACCGCAAATTCATCATCCGCACGGTCATAGGCAACGACGATTTCGCAAGTATGCGCGAGGTGGTGACGCGCCGCTACGCGCGCCTGCAGCAGGAAAACCAGCCCATGCCCGGCCTGGTGCTGATCGATGGCGGCCTCGGCCAGCTTCACGCCGCGGCTGATGCGCTGGAGGCCATCGGCATCATCAACCAGCCATTGGCATCCATCGCCAAGCGCGAGGAGATCATCTACGTCTACGGCCAGGAGGATGAGCCCATCGTTCTCGACCGCTTCTCGCCGATCCTGCATCTGGTGCAATCCATCCGCGACGAAGCGCATCGTTTTGCCGTGACCTTCCATCGCACGCGCCGCAATGCGCAGCGCCTGACCTCCGAGCTCGACCAGATCGAAGGCGTCGGCGAGCGCACCGTGCAGAAGCTGCTGAAGCACTTCGGCAGCTCGGAATTAGTGAAGGCGGCCGATGAAGAGCAACTTACGGCAGTCGTAGGGCGGGCGGCCGCGCGTCGCGTGAAACGGTATTACGAAGAGCAGTTGGCAGCCATGCAGCCTCGATCATAGGGCGAAGGGGCTTACGGATCGGGGGAATTAGGACGCGCCGGCCATCGGTTCCCAAGGATTGACCACGGGAATCCCCCACATACTGAAGTCCGTCACGTTGCGGGTCACGACGGACAGGCCGTGGTGTTTGGCAGTGGCCGCCATCAGGCCGTCGATAATGGCGAGCGCGATTCCTCTGAGTTGCGCCTGTCCTGCCATCGTGCCCCAGAGATCCGCAATCTCGCTGTTAATCGGCAACACTCGATTCCCGAATCGAGCAGGAAGATCCGTTTCCAGCCATCTTTCCAGTTCGTCGCGTTTCCTGCCCGCCACCAGCACAGTCGTCCCTTTGCGAATCTCGCCCAGTGTACTCGGAGATGACATTGGTATCGAGCAGATACCCGTTCATAGCTCGATAGCACGGCCCGGGTCTTTGTCACGCTCCAGGTTTATGCCGGAACCCGCCAGCGGCGACTGCATCAGGAATTCGGAGAGAGTTTGTTTGCGCTGGTGCGGCGCCGGCCTAACCGCCTGTTCGAGCAGACTGGCAGCATAGGCGGTGACCTCCAGGCCGCGGCGAGCAGCCTGAGCGGCCAACTCACGCTCGACGTCGGGCTTGACTTCGACCAGAAGACTCATTCTGAATTCAGTATAGGCCATCCTCGTGGGACCAATGAGCATCGAAACGAACGTGCAGCGATGCACTTCTCGCTCGGCCGGGAAGACGAGCCCAACGAACTCAGGGCCGCTCCTCAACTGGCGCTCATAGGACATTTCGTGAAAGCGCTGAAGCACTTCGGCAGCTCGGAGTTAGTGAAGGCGGCCGATGAAGAACAACTTACGGCCGTCAAGGGACGGGTGAAGCGATATTACGAGGAGCGACTGGCTGTGCGTCAGCACGAGTGAGTTTTCGCGCGATCTACGAAGCGTGCCGGATCGCGAATACTTACTTTCGCCGTGAGGCCAATGCCCCGACTCAGGAGTCAGAACCGCAGTTCGATATATTCTTGCGTGGTTTGTTAAGTCGAGAGGCAGTGGCGCCGATCGCATGGTCTGGTAACGAGCCGCCCGCCCGCCCTCGTGTTAGAAATTCTGAGGGATTACTTCGACCGGCCGTAGTCCAGTATCATCAGCGGCCCACGACCGACCCATTCATCCTGTGGTTCCGGGAACAATTCAATGCAGCGCCGGGAGCCGATCTGAGTCTCAGGCTAATTCGCCGCGGAACGCCACATCTCAACTTTCGCGCCGCAATAGTTTGTTGTAGGCTTCGTGGAAACCGATCCAGTACCAGTGAAAATCGTTTCCCTCGCGCCAAGCAAGCGCCGGTACGAACGGCCGATGTCGACAGCCCAGACTTCGCCCTTTCGCTGAAAGCCCAGGGACGGATGAAAGGGATCTTCTTGAAACAGGGCGTACTTCTTATCCGCCAGCGAACGGACGCTCTCCGGCAGCCTGTCATAGCAGTCCCAAAACTCGGGGACAGCGTACGAGCGGAAACTCACCGGCGAGGGCGGTGTTCGGAAAGCGGCTGGGACAGGTTGTCCCGCACACGCTGCTTCACCCGGTCCAGAAGCTCCATCCCGGCTCCGCCCGGCGAGAAGTCGCGCTCGATCTGCTCATCCCAGCGGGCACGATCCCTGTCGGCAAGCCAGGCAGCCAGTGCGGCTTGCTCTTCGGGAGGCAGTTGCACAATGGCGTGCTGAATCTGCGTAATGTCCACGGAACAATTCTACCGCAGCCAGATGTATCGCTTTCAATCGTGGCTGCACGATAATATAGCGAGATATGACGGTTGACCTCGAAGGCGTCACCTTGCACCTGGCGCACCCCGACGAACTGGCGGCCCGCTGGGTGGGCCAGGAAGAATTGATGCGCCAACTGCTGGCCGCGTGGCTGGTAGTGAGCGAGCAGGATCTGCCCATGAATCCGCGCCTGCTCGGCAAACCCGGCGTCGGCAAAACCACGCTGGCCTACGCCGCCGCCAAGCGCATGGGACGCGAAGTCTACATCCTGCAAGCCACCATGGACACGCGCCCCGAAGACCTGCTGGTGACGCCCGTCATCGAGGGCGAAGGCCGCCTGCGCTACGTGGCCTCGCCGCTGGTGACCGCCATGATCCGCGGTGGCATCGCCATCCTCGACGAAGGCAATCGCATGAGCGAGAAAAGCTGGGCCAGTCTCGCGCCGCTGCTCGATAACCGCCGGTACGTGGAATCCATCGTGGCCGGCATCAAGATCAAGGCGCATGCGCAGTTCCGTCTGGTCACCACCATGAACGACGACGCTTCCACATTCGAACTGCCCGAATATATCCATTCGCGCCTGCAGCCGCAGATCCTCATCGATTTTCCCGAACGCGACGAAGAGTATCACATCCTCAAAGAGAACCTGCCCTTCGCCGAGGAACGCATCCTCACTTACGTGACCGACTTCCTGCAACAGGCCCATGCCGCCGACGAGCGCTACACCGTGCGCGACGGCATCAACATCGGCCGCTATGCCATCAAGCTGAAAAGCCTGGCCACCCAGAAGACACACGAAACCGCTGCCTTGGAAACGGCCATCCTGGAAACGCTGGGAGAGGAAGCGCTGCGCTATGCCCGGGGAAATCGAATTTCCTGATCTTCCCGAAGCCGGCAGTCTGCGCCGCGGCCGTTTCACCTACCTGCCGGTTGTGCCAGGACGCCTGGAGTTCGCCATCGAAGTGCGCCAGGCGATCCTGCGCGAGCGCCCGCAGGTTGTCGCGCTGGAGTTGCCTGTCACGCTGCAGCAGCACTACATGCGTGCCGTGGCGCGGCTGCCCGAGATGTCCGTCATCGTCTATCCCGATGAGACCGTGGAGGACAGCGCTGTCTACGTTCCGGTCGAGCCCGCCGACCCGTTCGTGGAAGCCATCCGCACCGCCAACGAAACCGGCGCCGACGTGGTCTTCGCCGATCCCGATTCGAGCGAGCGCCCACATCTGAAAGACGCCTATCCGGACCCGTATGCCATCCGTCACATCGGCCTGGAAAGATACGTGGAGGCCTACCGCGTCTATCCGCAACAGCGTTCGGACGAGATTGCGCGCCATGCCGATGGTATCGCCTGGAAGCTGCAAGGCTGCGACCCGCTGGCGCGCGTGCTGGTGGTCGTCTCGCTGAACCTGCTCGATCCGGTGCTGGATTCCATGGAGCAGCCGCAGGCGCAACCGATGGCCCGCCTCCGGCGTGCGGGTGTGCGTGTGCTGAATCCGCATCCCGACTGCCTGGCCGAAATCACCATCGAGTATCCGTATCTGCAATATCGTTACGAACAGTTCCGGCAGTTGCTGTCCGACTCAAACCTGATCGATCGCCGCCATGCGCAACTGGCGCTGTTCCGCGAGTCGGAAAAGAGCTACGAAACCAACACCGGCGAGCACATCGCCCATTGGCAGCGCCGTCTGCTGGCACGCTACACCCGCAACCTCGCGCTCGCTGACGGTGCCCTGATGGCCGGCGTGTTCGACCTCACCGTGGCCGCGCGCAGCATCGTGGATGACAATTACGGCTGGGAGGTTTGGGAGACTGCCGGCCGCTATCCGCCGCAGAAGACCGCCAGCGATCTCGAAACTGTGCGTATCTCCGGCGAAGAAGTCTGGCTCGATACCAAGCGCATAAGGCTACGCCGCCGGCTGCCCAGCATGAAGCGGCGGCTGCGGCCGGTCGGCCTGAAGCCGCGCAAGAAGGAGAAGTTCCCCGGCGAATGGGCCAGCGAGTTGAACGGCAACAGCATCTGCTCCTACCCGCCGGAAGACCTGGTGATCGAGGATTACGGGCGCTTCTTGAAGAAGAAGGGCAAGAGCATTCTGTCCGAGGAGCGCTCCCAGGTCGAACCGTTTACCACCTCGCTGCTCGATGGCATCGATCTGCGCGAGACCATCCGCAACTGGCACGAAGGCAAGATCTACGTGCGCCAGTTTCAGAAGATCGCGGGCGAAGTTGGTTCGGTGATCGTGATCTTCGACGAAGACCGCGACGGCCGTTACTCTTACATGACCACCTGGCTGGGCGAGCATCAGAACGAGTCCGACATGGCCTTCTATTCCACGTTCCCGTTCGACAACCTGGTGGGGCCAGGCATTGGCCGCGGCGAGTACGGCGGCTTCCTGATGAGCCTTCCCGCCCGCCGCCTCTACGACGTGTGGCAGGACCCGGACTATGACTTCGCCGAGAGCAAGCCCGAGCGCCTCCTGCTGGCGGGCCTGGATTATTCGCTCGAACGCTTCGTCGTGTATGTCGCCGCCAAGCCGCCCCGCACCATCTTCCGCAACATAGCCGCGCGCCTGGGCCGGACCATCATCTACATCCCCATCGGCCAGCTCTCACCCCTGGCCCTGAAGAAGATCCGCGTGGTGCACGTGCTGGATGGGTACGATAAGCGAGAAATTGCCAAAGAGTACCTCTGGTAAGTGAGTGAGATGCGGAGAACCGTCACTCTGTTCATCACCTTCTTAACGGCGATAGCCGGGTTCATACCGGTCGCATGCGCCGATTGCCACGCTCGTGTTGGCTATCCGTTCCCTTATTACGATACGGGCGGTTTTCTTCATGGCGATCATATTCTTTGGTTGGGGCAAGCAGATTTAACCGTGCTACCTGGGCCTCGCATTCGCTCTAGTGTACGCCTGGGAACGCTGGCATTCTGCGAAGGGGCCGTCCTAGCCCAGTTCTAGTTTGCGAATTCAGGCTGCCCGTAGCCCATCTTTGCTTAGATCGGTAATATGCGGACCCGCCGTCTGCGAGGGTCGAGCGTTACGAGGGATCCCTGCATCAGGGCATCTTGAGACGCCCGAATGGCGCTGATCACCACTTCACCGATGGTTGCCGGAAGAACATCTTGTGTGCGGATTTGAACTACACTTGGCCCCGTCGCCCGGCGCGTTGCCAGAATCATGCCAAAATCAAGATCGTGCGTGAAAACGACGTAATCGTTAGCCACTGCATATGCCATGATCTCGGTGTCTGACGCGGAGGGCCTGCCAATCGTGGACCAATGCACAGCCGCCATATCGTGGACAGCAAAGAACGCCACCCACAGTGGGCTTAGATTCATGTCGATGAGAATCTTCATGCCGCGGGCAGCGGTATCTCAATCTCCTCGACCCGCCATGCGGCATAGGCCAACGCTTGCCGAATGTCTTCTTCTTCCAGGTACGGATAGGCGGCCAAAATGTGGTTGAAGCTGTGACCGGAGGCAACCAGTCCCACCACCATGCCAACGGTTACTCGCATGCCACGCACACAAGGCTTGCCGCCCATTATCTCGGGGCTTCGGGTAATGCGATTCAGGTCCGGCATAAAGGAGCCTAAGTCCATTGTAGTTCACCTTAGCGAACAGGCGGCGATCGGCAGCACCACCCTATAATGAACGCATGCGGGTGTATCTCGGCATCCTGCTGATCCTCGTCCTGGCGTTTGCGTTCGACTGGTTCCCCAACGAGATCAAGCGTCCGCGCGGCGTGCTCGTCTCGGGCGAACCCGATCAGGAACTCATCGCGCAAGGCCGGCCCTGGCCGTACAAAGCCTACCAGATCACGCCGCTCGCCAACTTCCATCTGCGCGCCCGCGTGCTTATGACCGAGCGCTACTGGCTCGGCCGCGAAGCGCAAATCTCGCCCATGGATCTCACGGTCGGATGGCGGCTCATGTCCGATCAGAACATCCTCGATCAGCTCGATATCTATCGCGGTTACCGCGCATTCTATTGGAAACCAAAGACTGCGCAGTGGCCCGCGGCGCACGAAGACATTACCGAGCACGTCGCCAACCTGCACATGATCCCGGCCAACTCGGCAATCGATTCCCGCCTGAAATCCATACGTCCCGGCAACCTGATCGACCTGCGTGGTTATCTAGTCCTCGCCGAAGCCCCCGACGGCTGGCACTGGCGCAGCTCTCTCAGCCGCACCGACGAAGGTCCCGGCGCATGCGAACTCGTATGGGCGGAAAATCTCGCAGCCAACTGATATGAGATAAACTCCGTTCCAGGAGGTCCTCGTGCAATCGGATTCCTCGCGGCCGCAGCGCCGTGACTTCTTCAAAACCGCCGCGGCCGGCGGCCTGCTGCTGCTTCGCCCAGAGACAGTCTTCGGAACCCAGGCCAACTCCGCCGTGGAAGTTGGCATCATCGGCTGCGGCGGACGCGGCAACTGGATCGGGGCGTTCTTCCCCGAGTTCGCCGGCGCGCGCGTTGTCGCCCTGGCCGACGTGATCCGCGAACGCCTCGACGCCACGCAATCCAGCTTCAAGGTGGATGCCTCGCGCGCCTACTACGGGCCGGACGCCTATCGACAGATCATCGACTCCAAGCTGGACGCCGTGGTGATCGAGACCCCGCCCTATTTCCATCCCGAACAAGCGCGCGCCGCGATCGACGCGGGGAAGCACGTGTATTGCGCCAAGCCGGTGGCCGTGGACGTGCCCGGCTGCCGCAGTATCCTCGAAACCGGCAAACTCGCCCAAGGCAAGCGCAGCTTTCTGGTAGACTTCCAGACGCGCTCCCAGCCCGTGTTTCAGGAGGCTGCCGCGCGCGTCCATCGCGGCGATATCGGCGCGCCGGTCTTCGCCCAGGTTTTCTACTACGCGGGGCGTCCGGCGGCCGACAAATCCAAGCCCGGAATGGACCCTGGCCAAGCTCGCATGGTCAACTTCTACATGGACCGCGTCCTGGGCGGCGACATCATCGTGGAGCAGAATATCCACGTCATCGATGTCGCCAACTGGTTTCTGGCATCGCATCCCATATCCGCGTACGGCGCGGGCGGGCGCACGGATTGGTCCGGCACGCCGTTCAACACCGGCGATGCCTACGACCACTTCCTGGTCACCTACCAATATCCCAATAACGTGCAGGTGGACTTCAGCTCGAACCAGTTACACAAGAGTTTCAGCGATCTGTGCATCCGCTGCTTCGGCGTGAAAGGCGTGGCCGACACGCACTACGGCGGACTGGTGCGCATCACCGGCGAACACGAATGGATGGGCGCCGACAAGGACGACACGTTCCGCCAGGGCGCCATCAACAACGTCAAGGCATTCGTCGATAGCATCCAGACCGGCAAGCTGTTGAACAACGCCGAGCAGGCCGTCGAAAGCAACTTGACCGCCATCCTCGGCCGCACCGCCGCCTACCGCAACGGCACGGTAACCTGGGACGAGATGATGCAGTCCGGGGAGAAGTTCCACGCCGATCTGAAACTTCGCTGGTGATTCTGCCCAAGCCGGCAGGTTATAATCGCAATCGCGTGTATCCACAAAGCACTCCAGCCGCCATCCTCCCGGAGCCGCGCGGCAGCATCATGGTCGCGACCATTCCGCTCGCCGAACCGCGCACGGGTGAGGTGCTCGTGCGTATGGAAGCTTGCGGTCTCTGCCATTCCGACCTCTTCGTGGCTTCGCTCGAGAAGCTGCCGCTGGCCCCGCTCACGTTGGGTCATGAAGGTATCGGTCGGATCGTGGCATTGGGCCCCGGTGTGGACGGCTGGTCGCCGGGCGAACGTGCCGGCATCACCTTTCTCGCCTCTACATGCGGGGTTTGTGAATTGTGCGCTTCGGGCAGTGAGCGATTCTGCCCGCGGCAGCTCAACTTCGGTTACACCGTGAATGGCGCGCTGAGCGCCTATGCCGTGGTGCCCGCTCCCCTGCTGGTCCGCGTTCCGGATGCGCTGCCGGCGGACGAGGCCGCGCCCCTATGTTGCGCCGGCTGGACGGCTTTCGGCGCGTTGCGCGAAGCCGGTCTGCGGCCGGGCCAATCCGTGGCGTTGTGGGGTATGGGCGGACTGGGACATCTGGCGATCCAGTACGCGCGGCACCTGGGACTGCGGGTCGCCGCCGCGGACGTGGCCGAGAGCAAGTTGGAGATGGCCCGCGCGCTCGGCGCGGACCTGGCATTGCCCGCCGAGACCGCCGGCCGCACGCTCCAAAAGCAATGGGGCGGAGCGGACGCCGCCAT
The DNA here is from genome assembly GCA_049511415.1 of Bryobacteraceae bacterium. Classification (GTDB taxonomy): domain Bacteria; phylum Acidobacteriota; class Terriglobia; order Bryobacterales; family Bryobacteraceae; genus Bog-159. The sequence continues at coordinate 43,591 of JBEKYC010000010.1, forward strand.
CGTGCTGACCGGTTCGCCCGCCGCCATCCAGCAGGCCTTCCGGGCGCTGAAGCGCAGGGGAACGCTGATCACCTGCGGCTTGTCCACCAATCAATACGAACTGCCGATTGTTGATACCGTGCTGAAGGGCATCTCGATACGGGGCAGCTATCTGGGAACCCGTGCGGATTTGGAAGAAGTTTTCCGCCTGGCGGAAGCTGGCGTGGGCCGTGCACATATCGAGCGCCACACCTTGGATCAGGCGCCGGAACTGCTCGAAAAGATGCGGCGCGGCGAGATTCTCGGCCGGGCCGTGGTGGTGTTCTAGGAACGGGCCGAGTGGCGCGCCTTTTGTTTGCTGATCCGTTTGACCTTATGGCCCTTGAACTTCTTGACCTTGTATTTTGTGTTCTTAGCGTGGACGTAACTGGTCTTCGCCTGGGCCGGTGTTTGCACGGGTAAGAACAGACCCGCGCCGATCAACACGGCCGGTAAAAGCATTCGGATGCGCATCAACCCCATTTTATTGCGAATCCTTGGCAAACCACAAGTACATCATTAGGAAACTAGCGGCTGTTAACACGATGCAGGCGGCGGCCGCTCCCCGCCACAAATTCTCCAAAGACGTGCGGCCGACGCGCGGTGTGCCCGCCAGATAGGCTATACCAAAGCCCGCGGCCAGCCCGCCAATGTGGGCCGCATTGTCGATATGCAGCCCAGGCAGCACGCCGATGATTAATACGTAGACCGCCCACCGGACATACACGCTGCGGACGGCCTGCCCGGCGGCCGAATGCCGGTTTCGCACGCCCAGCGCGATCATGGCGCCGAGCAGTCCCATAATGCCCGCTGACGCGCCCACGGAAAGCGATGAGGTCCACAGGGTGCTTAGAAGAAACCCGGAGACACTGCCAACGAAATAAATAGTGACCAGCCGGCTGGCGCCGTAGGCTTCCTCCACCTGGGCGCCTACGTCAAAGAGCACCCACGAATTCATGGCAATGTGCAGCAAGCCGCCGTGCAGGAATCCGGCCGTGACCAGGCGCCACCACTGCCCGTAGCCGAAAATGGCCGCCCGGTATTTCGCGCCGAACTCCAGCAGCGTCTGCCCGTCGATAGCCATGAAGCCGCCGCCCATGCCGGCCTGCTGGCTGAAGATCGCCGTCGCCAGATACAAACCCACGTTGATCAGCAGGATGATGGTGGTTACGAACCGGGCGTGCGGGATGGCGAACACCGCGCTGGGATTGTGAACTTCCACGGCGCGCGGACCGACCTTCTCGTTGCAATACGGACAGACCTTGTCGCGAGTGGTAATGAACGCCCGGCAATGCGGGCACATGCGGCGCTGATCCATGCATCCCCATTGTACCTGTTACACTCTGGCTTACCCATGAACCCGAACCCGCTGCTGGGCGTCTTGTTTCACTGGCTGGGCGGCCTGTCCTCCGCCAGCTTCTATCTCGGTTTCCGCCCCGTGAAAGGCTGGGCCTGGGAGACGTACTGGCTGGCCGGCGGCATCTTCAGTTGGGTTATCGCGCCATGGGTGCTGGCGCTGACTATGACCAACGACCTGTCGGCGGTGCTGCACGAAGCGCCGGGCAGCAGCCTCTTCTGGGCTTACACGTTTGGCGTGCTGTGGGGACTCGGCGGCCTGACCTTCGGGCTGACCATGCGATATCTGGGCATGTCGCTGGGCATGGCTATGGTGCTCGGCTACACCGCCGCGTTCGGCACGCTGCTGCCGCCCATCTTCCGTGGGCAATTCGTGGGGCAGGTGCTGGGCACGCATTCCGGACAGGTGATTCTGGCTGGCGTGGCAGTCTGCCTGCTCGGCATCGTCTTCGCCGGGTCGGCCGGCATTTCCAAAGAGCGCGAGCTTTCCGAGGAACAGAAGCGCGCGGCGATCAAGGAATTCAATCTGAAGCGGGGGCTGGTGGTGGCCACCTTCTCGGGCGTCATGAGCGCCTGTTTCGCTTACGGGCTGGCGGCCGGCGATCCCATCAAGCAGATCACCCTGCGCCACGGCACGGCCGTGTTGTGGCAAGGCCTGCCGGTATTGGTGGTGGTGCTGGCCGGAGGCTTTACCACCAACTTCATCTGGTGCCTGATTCTGAATATACGGAACCGCACCGGGTATCAATATTTCACGGCCAAACTGCGCGGTCCATTGCCGAAAGAAGTGGCGGCCACCGGGCGCGCGCCCATGCTGCCCAATTACTTCTTCTGCGCGGTGGCCGGCACGACGTGGTACATGCAGTTTTTCTTCTACACCATGGGCGAGACGCAGATGGGCAGCTTCAAGTTCTCCAGTTGGACGCTGCACATGGCCAGCATCATCATCTTCAGCACGCTTTGGGGTATCGCGCTGAAGGAGTGGAAAGGCGTGGGCACGCGCACCAAGTGGCTGGTGGCGCTGAGCCTCCTGGTGCTGGTGTCCTCCACCGTGATCGTGGGTTACGGGAACTATCTGGGAATCGGGCACTAAGCTACTTGCCGTTTTTGCCGGCGCTGATTCCGACGCCCGTGCAGAAGTCCCAACCCTTCGCCGCCAGGTAGCCGGCGTAGTTGCCGCAGTTGCCGGCCACAATGTCGGTAAAGTCCGTGGCCACGCCGATCTGGCTGTAGATTTCGGTCAGCTCGGCATTGCTCGAAGTATAAAGATGGCCGGCCCAGTTGACGATGCCGGCAAAGCCCGGCGCCGAAACGCTGGTGCCGCTGCCCAGCCACCAAGTGCCGGATTGCCCGTTGATGGGGATGGTGTCGTAGAACCAAACCGGCGTGCGTCCGTCACCCACGAAGGCCACGTCGGGGGTGCCGCGCTGGGCGCCGACGATACTGGCGATGCCGCTCTGGTAGCTCGGGATCGGCTCGTTGGGAGTGGTACCGCCGCCCGTGTCGTACCAAGCGCTCTGCTGCTCGAAGTCGCCCGTCGTGGCATTGCGGCTGATGGTGGTGCCGCCCACGCAGACCACATCTACCGATGTGCATGGATAGCTGATACCGGGGGAATCGCCGGCGGAAGAGAAGTAAACCACACCGGGGGTTGTGAAGTATCCGTCGTAGCCGCTTTCGCCCGCGAAATCGCCGAAGCCCCAGCTCATGTTGACTTCGCCGCCGCCGGCCGCCGCCACCAGGTTGCTCGCCAGCGTGATGGCCGGAAACAGATCGCCGGAACCGTTGGAGTTGGCTTCCACCAGAATGATCTTGGCTTTAGGCGCCATGGCATGCGCGATCTGGATATCGATGGATTCCTCGGACTCCCAGCCGCCGCTGGGATCCTGCGGAGGCGGCGTGCCGGTGGGCGAAGAACTGCCGGGGGCGGCGTAGACCACCTGGAAATTCGCGGCCGCCAGACCGAATTCGGCCGAATAAGCGGCCAGGTCGCTGGCGGCGTTGGGATCGTCATAGGCATCCACGATGCCGATTGCGCCCACGCCACCCTTTGACACCGCAGTTACGGTGGTGGGGTTGCAGGTCTTCGGCGCAGTCACCAGTTTGTAGACGCAGGCCAGCGAAGCCGGCGTCTCAAAGAAGCCGCCGGGCGTATTGGCGGCGGTCATGGGCAACCCTCCCGCGGGAATGAAGATGCGCAGGAAGGTATGCGCGCGCTTCCCCAAATCGCCCGCATGCACGGCGCTCGATTCCGGGACGATCACGGTTCCGGCTGCTGTTTCGATAGTCTGTGAGCAAAGCGGAATTGCCAGGCCCAAGGCCGCGACGCCGCTACCAACCTTTTTCCAATAGTCTGTCATGCAGTCTAAAATCCCTTTGACAATAAGGCGCAAACGGCGGACAAAAACCCTCACGGCAGGCGGGCGAGCAGGACCGGCTGGTATAACCCGGTTTCGGCAGGCTCCATCCAGCGGATACTTTGGAATCCGGCGGCGGCCAAGGCGCTGGAGAGAGTGTGGCGGGAGACCGCGTGGGACTCCGAGGTGAAGTGGCGGCTATCCCAGCCGCCGGCGGTTTGCAGGAGAATGTGGAGGTGCACGGTGTAGTGGCGCTCGGCGGTCCAATCCCAGACCTGGTAGATGATGCGGCGGCGACCGTGATCGTCATAGAATACGGGGCCTTGGGAGGCGGGGCGCTGCCGCACCAGCGCGTCGAAATCGCGCAGCGTGGCGAGCCACACGCCACCGGGAACGAGCCGGCCGGCGGCCGCGCGGGCGGCACGTTGCACGTCGTCATCAGTGAGCAGATGCGCGAGCGCGTTGTCGGCTATCACCACGGCGTCGAATGATCCGCCGAGCACGCCCGAGAGATCGCGCATGTCGGCGGCATAAAGCGGTATCTTGAGATGCCGGGCGGCGGCTTCGTCACGGGCGCGGGCGATGGCCCCCTCGCTCAGATCGGAGCCGGTGACCAGATGGCCGCGCATGGCCAGCCCGAGGGCTTGTGTGCCGATGCCGCAGGCGGCATCCAGAATCTTGAGCGGCGCGACGCCGCGAGCGGACTCGATCAAAGGGCCGAGGATGCTCGCCTGCCGGGCGATGGAGGCGTCCCAATCTTCGAAGATCAGGTGATAGGAGGCTGCCAGAGAGTCGTACATTTCAACAGATATGCGCGCCGCGGGTTTCGACGTACACCGCGTAGAGCGACTGGCTGGCGGCCATGAAGAGCAGGTTGCGCTGGCTGCCGCCGAAGCAGAGATTGGCGCAGCCCTCGGGGAGCAGGATCTGGCCGATCTTTTCGCCCGCCGGCGTGAAGACGTGCACGCCGTCGTAGCCCGCGCCTCCCCAGCCGGCGGCGGACCAGATATTGCCGTCCACGTCGGCGCGTATGCCGTCGGAGGATCCCTTGCCCATGTTCACGAACTCACGGCCGTTGCGGAGCGTGCGCGAATCGGCCACGTCGTAGACGCGGATGTTGTGCGGCGCGTCGGGATAGTGGGTGAAGCCGGTATCGACGATATAGAGCCGCTTGTAATCCGGCGAGAAGCACAGGCCGTTGGGCTTGTACATGTCGTCGCAGACGATTTCCATTTTGCCGGTCTGGCCGTCGATGCGGTAGACGGCTTCCTTCAACTGCATGTCGGCGCGGCTGCCTTCGTAGGCAGCCAGGATGCCGTAGCCCGGATCGGTGAACCAGACTGCGCCATCTGGAGCAACCACGATGTCGTTGGGGGCGTTGAGCGGCTTGCCGTTCCATTTGTCGGCGAGGACGGTGACCGTGCCATTGGGTTCGTTTCGCACGACGCGGCGGTTCAGGTGCTCGCAGGAAAGCAAGCGGCCGCTCGAATCGAAGGTGTTGCCGTTGCTGTTGCCGCAGGGACGGCGATAGGTGCTGATGTGGCCATCCTCTTCGAGCCAGCGCATTTGGGCGTTATTGGGAATGTCGCTCCAGACGAGGTAGCGGCCGGCGCCGTTCCAGGCCGGACCCTCGGCCCAGAGGAGGCCGGTGTAGACGCGGCGGATGGCCGTATTGTTGATCTTGTATTTGGCGAAGCGCTTATCGAGGACCTGGACGTCGGGGTCGGGATAACGGATGGGCTCGTGGCCGGACCAATCGCGCTGGGCGAAAGCGGGACGGCGGGCGAGGGTGGCGGAGGCCAAGGCGGCGGCGAGGAAGGATCGGCGATTTGGCTGCATGCTGGAGGTTCAGTATACATCAACCCGGTATCGGGTGTGGATGGCGAAGAATAAGAGAAATTTGGGCGGAATTGGGCGGTTTTGGGCGGTTTTGCGGGGCGGGGGCGGAATTGGAGGAACAAAGCCAATTTATAGGTAAGTACTTTACAATGTGACGCTTTCGGGCCATTTCACTCGATCCCCAGGTTGATCAGGATGGCTTCCACATCGGCGGCGCGGACGCGCACGTCGGCGGCCAAGGAAGCGGGGTCCGGGCGCTCGTCGAAGGCCTGGAAGAGGGCCATCTTGGCGATGGCGTAGCGCTCGCTGGCATGTAGGGTGCGGCCGTGCCGGTCCTGCCAGTCATCGAGGGCGGAGCTGGCGATCAGGACGGAGACGGGGCTGGAGGTCTTGCGGTCGGCGGAAACGTCGAAGACGTACTCGGTGCCGGCGTCGCGGTCGCGCTTATAGGGACGGTGGCCCTCGTAGAAATAGAGATAAACGTAACCGCTTTGTCCGGAATAGGTTTTTTGGCGGCGAATGGCGGGAGCACCGGTGAGCGGCTGGGGCTTGCGGGAGAGCCAGCGATCAAACAACGTGAATTTCCGTCCTCTTCGATTATCCCGGTACTTCAGTCCCGTTGACAAGCGGGAGTGTTGGAGAGAAGATGTGGGTGGGAGCCAGCCGGTAAAGGTTCCCGGCGTTAGGACACCGAGCAGCCGGCCGCGATCGCGGGCGGTGAGGAGGTGATGATGGAACCGGGCCAGAGAGGGGGCGGCATTCACCCCGGGGCGCAGGCAGGCAGTACGAAGCATTTTCGAACGGCCGGATTTTGAGAGCGCCAAATTAAGGCGCAGCGCTTGACGCGCAAATCGGATGGCCGGTAACGAGGGCTTCAGTCTACGGTCCGACGGTGAGCCGCCCTTTTCGTTTTTCCGCGTGGTTGCCACAGGTTTTAGCCGTCTCATGTCCAGGATGGCGCGCCGATTGGCGTGGTGGATGGGCGGGGGTTGGCAAGGGACTGAAACAAATGGAGTTTAGGTTCTGGTTGGCGGGTGAATCAGGCTCGGACTAGTATTTCACTCACGTTTCGTTTTATGTGCTCCCGGTGGCCTTATAGGCAATTCTATTGACAAAACACCAAAGGCTGTTGGGCGCGGACTCGTGTCGCGACTGAAGCCGGGACTGTTCATCATCGTGCCACCGGAGCTTGGCAGCGGCGGCGAATATGCGGACAATCCCTCGGTGGACATCTGAAATCGGCCAAACGTGGACACTTCAAAACCGGCCAACGGAGCAGAACCAGAACAAACTATTTATACCTTGCGAGGGTGCGCTCAGGCAAACTGTTTTGTTGAGACTTGGCCTGGCGGCTCATACGGACTTCCCTTGGGCGGAGGATACGGCAACGCAGGGATGCGACCGGAGCGCCGACCTAGCGGCCGGATTGGCGGGGCCGGCGCAGGCCGCCCCATCGAGTTTATTCTGGCGCGAAAACGATAAATCCCAGGGGTTTGGGGACAGCGTCCCGAATCAATGCCGGGAAGATCGGTTGCTAAGCCGAGAGCTGTGCAAAATGGATGACCGGAGATCAACTAAAACGGGATTGATGCTGGACCGGAACTTGTTGAACGGGCTCTCGCGATCTTTCGCCGATTCGCTATGCCGGGAGTTTAGCGAATGGGAGCAGTTTGGAGAGTTACTGCCGGACTCCGACGAGGGAGGTGCAGCCATGAAAGTTACCGTCAAACAAACGGGCACCGATCGTGCGCTTCAGATCCGCACCGATGATGGAGAGATAACCATTGGTTTCGACATGTGGCATACGCATCTTGGAGCCTTCATGGGTATTTCCGATTCCGCCTCGTCGGAGAAATCTGTGGGTCACCGATACGCTCCAATGGGCGCCGGAAGCTCGGCTCGCGCAGCCCGCGAACCCGATGTGGGACAGCGCGGCTCCAGCTTTTCCTGTTCGCAGCCAGTTGCCTTTCGAACAGTTTGCCCTCGCCGGTAAAGGCTACGCCGTTAATCGCGTTTTATCAAGAAAAATCAGTCCTCGTTCTAACGGTGACAATACATCGGTCACGAGAAGGTTCTTGGATTTCTCGCCCGCGTGTTTTTGTTGCCACACGTCTTTCAAGAACCATTTGGGAACTTTTGACCTGGCGGAAACGTAATGTGGTCTTGTGATATATTGCAGACACATATATGTTAAACCAAGCCATGAGCCCTGAATGGAAGAAGGGCAGCGCGGAGTTGCTGCTTTTGTCGCTGATTGAGAGTGTTCCCCGGCATGGTTATGAGATTGGAAAGCTGATTGAGCAGCGTTCACAAGGTGCCCTGCGGTTTCATGCGGCGTCGCTATATCCGCTGCTTTATCGTCTCGAAAAGCGCGCATGGGTGCAGGGAAAGTGGGTGGAGAAGGCCGGGCAGCGTCGACGCCGCTATTACAATCTGACGCCCCAGGGGCGAAAGGTGTTGGCTGCGCAGCGCAAGGGTTGGGAGAGTTTCGTCCTGGCGATCAGCCGGGTCACAGGAGCCGAGAATGCCTGAATGGAAAGAGTTAGTTCGCCGGCAATTGGTGGAGCTGCGCTTAAGGCCGGAGCGAGAGGCGGAGATTGCCGAAGAATTAGCGCAGCATGCGGAAGACCGATATAAAGAACTGAAACTGTCAGGGGTTTCGGACGTGGAGGCGCTGCGGCTGACGCTGAACGAAGTTTTAGATCAGAAGGCGCTGGCCCGCGGGTTGCGTGATGTGGAGCGCGCGGATGTGCCAGAGCCAGTGGTGCTGGGCGCGGGGGCACAGGGGCACTTTTTGAGCGGCTTAGGGCAGGACTTACGCTACGGCATTCGTACAATGCGGAAGAACGCGGGATTTAGCGCAATCGCTATCTTGGCGCTGGCCATTGGGATTGGAGCGAACACTGCGATTTTCAGCGTAGTGAATGGCGTGCTGTTACAGCCGTTGGCGTATCCGGATTCGGCCCGGCTGGTCAACATCTATGAGGCGAGCCCCGATTTTGGCAATACTTCGGTGGCCTATCCGAACTACTTGGACTGGCGCAGGGAGAACCATTCCTTTAGCGATATGGGCGCGTACAGAAGCGATGATTTCAACTTCACCGGTTCGGGGCTGCCGGAACAGGTCTCGGGCGAATACGTGACGGCGAGTTTATTTCCTGCCTTAGGCGTGACGCCGCTGCTGGGCCGCTCTTTTCGCCAGGAAGAGGACAGGCAAGGCACCGGGTGCACAGTGATGCTGAGTTACAGTTTCTGGCAAGGGCGGTTTGGAGGTGGGCGGGATGTTTTGGGTAAAACGCTGACACTGAATGCCCTAAGCTGCGCGGTGATTGGCGTTCTGCCTGCTAACTTTCAGTTGAGTCAAACGGTGCAGGTTTACCTGCCGATAGAGCAATGGACCGCTGCGGAACTGCGTACGCGCGAATCGCATCCAGGATTAAGCGTCGTTGGACGTTTGCGGCCGGCCGTGACCATCCAGTCGGCGCTAGGAGAAATGGAAGCGATCGCGAAAGCACTGGCGCAACAATACCCTGCCACCAATGCGGTGAACTCGGCCGCAGTGGTTCCGATGAAAGACGACATGGTGGGAAATGTTCGGCCCTTTCTGCTGTTGTTGGTAGGCGCAGTGGGGTTTGTGCTGATTATTGCGTGCGCGAATGTGGCGAACCTCCTGCTGGCGCGTTCCACGGCAAGAAAACGTGAATTTGCCATTCGTGCGGCGTTGGGAGCGGAACGGTGGCGGGTGGTGAGGCAACTGCTCGCAGAGAGCGTGCTGCTCTCGCTGTGCGGCGCTGCCGTTGGCTTGCCCTTCGCGCAATGGGGAACAACTTTGCTGGTGGCCGCCGCACCGGCCGGCCTGCCGCGATCGGGCGAGGTGGGAATTGATCGGTTTGTCCTGTTATTCACGCTCGCGGTTTCGTTGGCAACCGGCATTTTATTCGGTTTGGCGCCGGCCCTGCATAGCACCAAAACGAATCCACAGGAATCGTTGAAGCAAGGAACGCGCGGCGCCGGCGGCGGCAGGCATAGGGCCGAGGGGATTTTCGTGACGCTGGAAACCTGCCTGGCGGTGATCCTGCTGGCCGGATCGGCCTTGATGATCCAAAGCGTCTGGCGGCTGTTGCAGGTGAACCCGGGATTTACGGCTAGCCATATTCTGACTATGCAGGTGGCGGTGTCTCCCAAGGTAATGGCCAGCCCGTTGGGCATTCGCACGGCGCTTCGGCAACTGGTGCAACGAGTTGAGATGTTGCCGGGAGCGCAAGCAGCCGCACTGACGAGCCTGCTGCCGTTGGGGGTTAGCGATAGCGAAATCGACTTTTGGCTGGGAAATGGACCGCGGCCAGGGCCGGAGCAAATCAAAACGTCCGTGTTCTATGTCGTTAGCCCGGGCTACCATGCCGTGATGCAGATTCCACTGCTGCGTGGACGGTTCTTAACGGATCGTGACAACCTCAGGTCAACGCCCGTGGCGCTCATCGACGACGTGATGGCGAGGCAAATCTTTTCCGGTGTCGATCCCATAGGCCGGCAAATTAGCCTCACAGCATTGGGTACCGTGCAGATTGTGGGAATAGTGGGCCACGTGAAGCAGTGGGGACTGGATTCCGACGACGCGAACAAGATTCGGAACCAGGTCTATTTCCCTTTGCTGCAAGTGCCAGACAAGTTTATGAGCAGCGGCGTGGCGGGGCTGACGCTGACGCTTCGCAGCAAAGGTGAGCCGTTGAATTTCGTCCCGTCTGTACGCGCCGCGGTAGCAGGCCCCACTGACGATCAGCCGGTTTATGCGGTGCGAGCCATGAAAGATGTGATTTCCGGATCGCTGGCAGCCCGCCGTTTCATGATGCTGGTGTTGATTGTTTTTGCGTCGGTAGCGCTGTTGTTGGCGGCCGTGGGGATTTACGGAGTCATGTCTTATGCAGTTACGCGCCGCACGAATGAGCTGGGAGTTCGGTCGGCGTTGGGGGCGTCTCATTGGCAAATTGTGGGGTTGGTACTCCGGCAGGGCATGGGATTGGCGGGCGCGGGATTGATCGTAGGATTAGCGGCTTCTGTGATGCTTACTCGTTTTATGGGGAGTTTGCTGTACGGGGTGGGTGCGGGTGATCCGTTGACGCTGGTGGCAGTGACGGTGGTGTTGGGAGTGGTGGCGATGCTGGCGTGTGTGCTGCCCGCCAAACGGGCGAGCGCCGTTGATCCGGTGGTGGCGTTGCGGTGTGAGTAGTCCAATCCGGCCTCAAACGCGAAGAGAATCTGAAGACGGAACAGCGCTTCCGGTTGCGCGATCTGCTCCGTTACAACCTGAAGACCGTACGTGCTTACCTTCTTAAGGAAGCCTTTCAGCAGCTCTGGGATTACAACTCGCCCGCATGGGCCGGAAAGTTCCTCGATGACTGGTGTCGGCAAGCGATGCGCTCGCGCATCGAGCCCATGAAGAACATCGCCCGGTCACTCCGCCAGCACCGCGAACTAATCCTCAACTATTTCCGCGCTCAGAAGCTGCTTTCCAGCGGAGTTGTCGAGGGTCTGAACAACAAGGCTAAAGTCATCACAAAGCACCAATGTGCGGTCCAGCGATTTCAGCGCGGCGCAGTAGCTGTTGCGTGCTCAACGGTGTTCGTGTGGGACGATCTTGCTCTGAGCGCAGTCCCTCGGGCGAGGCGCGCGATTAAGCAGGAACGTACGTCAACCGAATCAAGTCATCGGCGATTAAATCGCTGGCAACCAGGTGGAGCGGCGGCCGGGGGCCGGCGAAGAATGGCTGGCCACCACCAAGCACGACGGGGCGGAGGTAGAGTCGATACTCATCGATAAGGCCGGCCTCGGTCAGGCTTTGCGCCAGGACTGGTCCGCCAACCTGAATCTCGCCAGCCAGCTCAGCCTTCAGCTTGCGTATCACGGTCTCGAAGTCATCCGCGACAAGCGTGGCGTTGGGGCCAACCGACTTGAGCGAACGCGACACGACCCACTTCGGCCGGCTCCGCCACGCCACCGCGAAGTCGCGGTCCTGCGCGTCCCAATCAGGAAGATCTTCGTCCCAATAACGCATGATCTCGTACATGCGGCGACCGTAGATGACGCCCGTCAGGCCACGCACCAACTCGATGAAGTGATGGAAGGCCGCGGGCGCAGGCGGCCCAAGCGCCATGTGGTCGACGTAGCCATCGAGGGACTGGTTCAATCCGTAGACAAGTTTTGCCATGCTGCAAATCTCCCTGCCACCTTCTTCAGAATAGCTTGAGCCGACGCCGCGCGGAGGTGGAGTTGAACACTATCTGCGCCCGCGTTGCAGGTGTGACTTATAACCAGAGGTCCGCTTCCCAATCCTGAGATTCAAACTGAGACACTACGCAAAATCGGACCAAATGAGCCTTGCCGTGTGGAAGCGGCCGCAAGTATTAGAAGTAGCCTTGGCGAAATGCCTAGTGCGCGACGGCTTTTTTGAGGGCAACGGCATTCATGCAGTAGCGCAGGCCGCTGGGCGGCGGACCATCGGGGAATACGTGGCCGAGATGAGCGTCACACGTGTTGCAGACGGTCTCCACCCTTTTGAGGAAGGCGGGTCCGTCAAAGTGGTAGGCAATGGCGTTGGGCGCCAGCGGCTGGGTGAATGACGGCCAGCCCGTGCCGGACTCAAATTTCTCCGAGGCATCGAAGAGGACGGTATCGCAGCAGAGGCAGGAGTAGATTCCCGGCTCGAAGAGACCGCACATCTGCGAGCTGAACGGGCGTTCGGTGCCGGCGTGGCGGGTTACGTGGTATTCCTCCGGGCTCAGTTGTTCGCGCCATTCCGTATCCGTCTTGACGACCTTGCGATCGGGAGCGGGATTGCCATCTTTAGCGAGGCGCAGGACGTCGGGCCATTTCAACATGATTCTATTTTAGTTGAGGCGCCGGGAATGTGGACGATTCGCGATTCGGAACTATCCGGCTGACGACGCCGATTTCGCCTGCATGGGTTCACCACCGGCGACATGCGCGCCATCGTTCATCTGATGAAGCAGACTACTTTGTCCGCAGCACAACAGTTTGGGGCGAGCCGGTGTTCCGGCTGAAATCCGCGGCGGGGGGCAAGGCGCGCGAAGTCCGGTCTATTGAGGTTTCGCGGCCGCGCAGGAATCCATCGCCGGCAGAGGACCGATGAAGCTGGCGGCCTCTGTGATCAGCGTCGCGCCACTGGGACCGCGCAGCACGAACTGCACGTCCACGCGCGCGGCGGTGCGAGCGTAATTGACCGAGCCGTTGCGCAGTTGCCGGCGGTTCAGAAGCACCACCATCCTCCCAGTGCTGTCCAGGATTTCTACTTCACCGGATTCCGCGGCGCGCACCAACGCCGCCTGGTGGTCCCAATGGATCTGCAACTGGCCGCCGCGATCGCAGGTGGTGAGTGAAACAGTCGCCGGAGCTTTGGGCCGGCTCAACGTGAGAAGACCTCCGGACATCATCAGCATGACCAAGGCAGAGGTCCACCAGAGCCGTCCCCAGAGTGGCTTTGCGGCAAGCGGCGAAGGCTTAGCGGGCTCGGGCGCGTCTGCCGGATCCAGGACGAACTCGGCGCGGCACTCTACGGCGAGCGAGCCGTCCGCCGCACGGAAGAAGAAACCGGCGCGCACCGGCTGCATCAGGTGCGGACGCACCACCAGCGCCACCTGCCACGCTGCCGGGAAATAACTATGGTGAATCTCCAGATCGCCCGTGTCCAAGCTAAGATCGCCGCGGGTATGCGAATGATACCAGCCGACCGGCTGCAGATTTCCTTCGCCCACTTCGAGCACAGCCCGCAGGCGCTCCCGGTCATGGGTGGAAAGAACGAACTTCGGACCCAGGGCGTGCTCGCAAGCGAGCGGGCGGGCCGCCAGTATCCGGACGCAGTCCCGCTCCCGGACGCCGAACAGCACCCCGCCGATCTCCAGACCGCCATGCGGCAACGAGAGGAATGCATCCATAGCCGCGATGCGAATCTCCGCCAGCACGGCCACGGACCAGTCGATCCGGAACGGAAACTCCGGCGCCTGCCACGTGCCCACGGTTTTACTATCCAGAGAATGCCTCATTCGGGTCTTTTCGCGCCAAAGCTATAATGAGTACGTGCCGAAAACCAGGGAACTCGAAACCCGCCTGCAGCGCACCGAGCAACAATTGCAGCTTTTTCAAAAAGTGAGCCGGTTCATGGTGCGCGAACTCAGCCTGCAGGACGTGCTGCAGGGCATCGTTTCCCTGACCGTGGAATTCACGCAATGCGATTCGTGCCTGGTCTATCTTTTGGACAATGAAGAACTTGTGCTTTGCGCTTCGAACACGCCCCACCCCTCCACTATCGGCAAAGTGCGGTTGAAACTGAATGAAGGACTCACCGGCTGGGTGGCGCGCGAACGCCGCCTGCTGGCCATTTCCCGCGAGGCTTACCGCGATCCCCGGTTCAAGACCTTCGGCGAACTGCCGGAGGACTCGTTTGAGGCGTTTCTATCCGCGCCGGTGATCGCGCGCAACCGGGTGGTGGGCGTGATCAACGTGCAGCACCGCGCGCCGCATCAGCATACCGGCAGCGAAATGGAGGTGCTCACCACCCTGGGCGAACAGGTGGGATGCGTGCTGGTGCTGGCGCGGATGGCCCCTACTTCGGTGGAATCGGCCAATCACGTGGAACTGGTGCTGGCGTCGGGACCGATTCGCCCGCGCTGAAGGATCTTGTATGAACTGGAAACCTGCGTTGCGGCGGCGCGCCGGCCGCTGGCTGGCACTGGCGGCGCTGGCGGCCCCTGCGCTCATGGCTGGGAAATGGCAGATCGCATACTTCCACGACAAAGCCAATTCCTCGCTGGTGATCAACGATCTGCAATTCCCCTCCGCCATGCGCGGCGTAGCAGCCGGGTACCTCGACGAGGACGGTAAATCCAAGCCGGTCACGGTGACCACGGATGATGGCGGCGAGCACTGGACGATCTCGCATGTCAAGGAAGTGCCCATCTCGCTGTTCTTCCTCAATCAGCGATTGGGTTGGATGGTGACGCCAAAATGCATCTTCGAAACCAACGATGCGGGGCGCGAATGGCGGGAATTGCCGAAATCTCCCAAGCTGCTGATGAAGGTCTATTTCGGGGACGAGTCGCGCGGTTTCGCTGTGGGCGCGCACAAGCTGGCTTTTCAGACCGAAGACGGCGGCAAGACCTGGTCCCCCATCGCCGCCGCGGCCGAACCCCACACCGATCCCGAATATACGGTTTACAACAACATCTACTTCGTCAACGGCAAGATCGGCGTGATCGAAGGCTTCAGCCTGCCGCCCCGCGCCGGCGACGACGGGAGACCGGATTGGCTGGACGCGCAGAATACTACCGGGCGGCGCGAATGGCCGCACTTGTCGATCATGCTGGATACCCGCGATGGCGGTAAAACCTGGAATGCCTCCACGTCGTCGATGTTCGGCCATATCACACGCACCCTCTTTCAGCCCAGCGGCACGGGCCTGGGGCTCATCGAGTTTACCGACACCTTTCAGTGGCCCTCGGAGGTGCATCTGCTCGACGGCGCCACCGGCAAGAGCGATAAAGTCTACAGCCCCCCGGACCGCGCTATTACCGACATCCTGCTGATGCCCTCGGGCACCGGATATCTGGCGGGCGTGGAGGTGGAAGGGCGGTTGCAGCATTCACCGATTCCGCACAAGGTGGTGGTGCTGAAGAGCATGAATCTGACCGATTGGGAAGAGATGAATGTGGATTACCGCGCCACGGCGGTGCGCACCATGCTGCGTTCCGCCAGCAACGGGTCGCTATGGCTGGCGACGGACACCGGGATGATTCTGACGTGGACCGAGGGGCCGTAATCAGGGCTTCGTCGTGTTGGTCATCACGATCACGCCGTTGCCATCTCCGGTGACGATATCCGGCAAACCCGCGGCAGGCTTCTGCCCATGCAGATTCGCCGCGGCGTAAACTCCCGCGTACGGCTGCGTGCCCAGGTAAAACGGCGACTGGAAGGTGCCGTCGCCCACACCCAACATCAGCGCCATGCAGCCGTAATAGTTGACGCCGATATCCGGTATGCCATCCCCGTTCACATCGGCCACCAGTATGGTGTTGCCCCCCACCGTATAGAGAGGCTCCGACGTGAGCTTGAATTCTCCCTTTCCATTGCCGAGGTAGACGTCCGCGCCGCCAACCGCGCTGGCGATGACCATGTCCATGTTGCCGTCGTTGTTCAGATCCGCGAACCAGATGCCGGGATTGGAATCGTAGGATAGCTTGACCAGCGGCGCCTGGTCGAATCCACCCGCATGATTGTTGATCTCAACGTACGCGTCGCTGCTGAAAACGTCGGTCAGCACCAGGTCCGTGTATCCGTCGTTATTCAGGTCGGCGGCGCCGATGTCGCTATAGCCGATGGACGGCAGCAGAGACAAGGGCGTTTGAAACGTGCCATCGCCGTTGCCGTAGACAATCTGATGTCCGGTGGTGACAAAGTCGAGATTGCCGTCGTGGTTGAAATCGCCGATCGCCAGCGTGCCTCCGGAATTGGTTACGGTGCCCTTTAGCGTGAATGTGCCATCGCCGTTGCCGAGATAACAATAGACGTTGGACCCGTTGGAGAACAGCAGATCGGGGATATGGTCGTTGTTGAAATCGCCGGTGACCAGATAGACGCCGCCAGCCGCCGGGATGGAGGTCCCCGTGGTGAACGGCGAACTTTCTTTGCCGGTGCCGAGGAGAATCGTGATGCCCGAAGAAGTACAGACCGCCACATCCGGCTTGCCATCCATGTTGTAATCCGCGGGGACCTCGCAGCCCACGCCTCCGGTCACGGGTACCGACACACCGTCTTCAAATTGGCCTTTGCCGATGTTTAGCAACACGGATAGGACGTTGGTATTTTGCACGACGACCGCGAGTTGTCCATTGGATGTAAGTTGCCCGACCGTCATCGCATACGTAACCAGGGTAGACGCCACCGGATAATATACCGGCGCACGAAATGTGCCATTCCCGTTGCCGAGCGCAATCTCGACACCGTCGCTGATCAGGTCCGGAATGCCATCGCCGTTCACATCGCCGATGCGAAGGGCGCCACTCGAATCCAGGTTGGCGAACTCCGGGCCGTAGAATCCGCCGGCGCCGTTACCAAAGTAGAGATAGACGTATTTGCTGCCGGAAATCTGCGCGGCGATGTCCGTATTGCCGTCCCCGTTGAGATCACCTACGGCCAGATGATAGGAAGCTCCGGCCGCGTTATACGGTTCGACTGCAAATGTTCCGTCGCCGTTCCCTAGTAGAACGGCGATGCCGGTGGTGGTCGTCACCGCCAGATCCAGCTTGCCATCGTGATTGAAATCCGCTGTGTCCAGTTCCCATCCGTCCGCGTTGAAGGGAGTCAGCACACCGGCGTCGAAGACTCCACCGCCCTTACCGATGAACAGCCATACGCCGCTGCCTCCGACGGCAGCGACGTCCAGGATGCCATCGCCGTTGAAGTCACCCACCACCGCGGCGCCCAAGCTATCGGAGACCGAATAGCTGGTATTGCCCCCGAATGTGCCGTCGCCATT
Source organism: Bryobacteraceae bacterium (assembly GCA_049511415.1). Classification (GTDB taxonomy): domain Bacteria; phylum Acidobacteriota; class Terriglobia; order Bryobacterales; family Bryobacteraceae; genus Bog-159. The sequence goes on from JBEKYC010000010.1 coordinate 60,706, forward strand.
GCCGAAGAGCACGATCATGGGGCCGGCCGCCAGGACCACATCGACTTTTCCGTCGCCGTTCAAATCGGCCGGGGCCACACTAGTGACAAACTGCACGCCTAAATATTGAGACGGTCCTGACCGGAAACTGCCGTCGCCATTACCCAACAGGACGCCGAAGCCTTGGTAGGGCGTCACCAGCAGGTCCGGAATGCCATCGCCATTGGTGTCCGCAATCCCGACAGCCCAGCCGCCTCCGGTATAATCGCGGCGCGCGAAGAAAGTGGGATCGGCAGCGGTAAGAGTGCCGGGAAGGCTGATCCCGACCCATAAACAGGCCATCAACAAAGCGATCGGCTTCATTCCCCCTCCGGTGCGGGCAAGACAGTTTGACGAATCTATTTGGAGTCTAGGCGAGCGCGATGCGTGTGTCAAGCTGCGGCCTGGTTCTGGTACACTGCTGGACATTGGGCCGCGCACGGCCCGGCTCGGAGGCGGCGATGCGTATCGAACGGTTCGCTTTACGGTTGTCATTCGCGGCAGTGCTGTGCGCCTCCGCGGCCGCGGCGGTTCCCCCGTTTTCTTTTAATGCGCCGCTGGTTTTTCTGCAACCCACCTCCACTACGTTCGCAGCCGTAGGTGATTTCAATGGCGATGGATACCAAGACCTGGCAATCGCGGAGTCCGGTTCCAATGCCCTTACAATTCTGTTAGGCAACGGTGACGGAACTTACACCCAAGGAGCCACTTACGCATTTCGAACCACGCCCGTGTCCGTGCGGGTGGCAGACTTTAACGGCGATGGAATACCCGACATCGCCATGGTCGGCAACCACACCAATACTGTAGAAATCCTGCTGGGGAATGGCGATGGCACTTTTTACCAGCGCGCCAAATACGGCGTGGGCAGCAGCCCCGAGTGGGTTGCGGTGGGCGATTTCAATGGCGATGGAACGCCGGATCTGGCGGTGGCCAACAATGGCTCGAACAACGTCTCCATCCTGCTGGGAAATGGTGATGGCACTTTCCAGCCGGCTGTGGACCTGGCAGTTGGATCCGGGCCGTTCTCCGTGGCCGTCGCGGATCTGAACGGAGACGGCAAACTGGATCTGGCCGTGGCCAATACCGGTTCCGACGATGTCTCGATTCTGCTGGGCAAGGGCGATGGGGCGTTCCAGCCGGCGGCGAGTTTCCCGGTGGGAGGCGCCGGCCAGTACGTGGCGATTGCGGATTTCAATTCCGATGGCAAGCCGGACTTAGCTGTGGCTTATCCAGGCGGTTACCCGGATTACATCAACGGCATCGCGATCTTACTGGGTAATGGCGATGGCACCTTCCAGCCACCCACGAGTATCATACTGCCTGACTCTCCCAATTTCCTGGTTACCGCGGATTTCAATCGGGATGGCAAGCCGGATCTGGCATTCACCGGCTCCAGCGCGGTATCGGTGATGCTGGGAAATGGCGATGGCAGCTTTCAGCCGCTGGTGAATTACGGCGTGGCGGAAGGCGCCGGTGGCATGGCGCTGGGGGATTTCAATGGCGATCAGAAGGCGGACCTGGCCATTTGCGGCTCCAATGGCGTGACGATCCTGCTGGGCAATGGCCACGGCGGGTTTCCGGAACCGTCACAGTATGCCGCTGGCACCGGGCCGACTTCCATGGTCAGCGGCGATTTCAACGGCGACGGTAAGCTGGATCTGGCGCTGACTAACCCGAGTGCGAACAGCGTCTCGATCCTGCTGGGCAATGGAAATGGCAGCTTCCAGCCGCCCGTAAGCTATACCGTGCCGGGCCCGGCCGGCGTGGCGGCCGCGGACTTCAACCACGATGGCAACCTGGATCTCGCGGTGACCACCGGTGGATCCGCGGATACGATTTCTATCTTGCTAGGCAACGGCGACGGCACGTTTCAGAAGCCTGTTAAGTCAATCGTCGGTGGCGGCGCAGGGGACCTTGTAGCGGGTGACTTCAATGGCGATGGCAATGTAGATCTGGCGATCATAGTCTCCGGTAATATCTGCATTTTGCTGGGCAATGGCGATGGCACATTTCAACCGCCGGCTTACGTCCCCGTGGGCGGCGGGCGTAGCGTGGCAGTAGCGGACTTCAATGGGGACGGCAAACTGGACCTGGCCGTGGGCACTAACAGGGGCGTCTCGATCCTGCTGGGCAACGGCAACGGCACCTTCCAGCCACAAGTCAGTTACTCCATTGAAAAGGGAGGGGTGTCCGTGGCGGTCGGCGACTTCAACGCCGATGGGAAGTTGGATTTAGCCGTGGCTGATTATAAGTCGAATGAGTTATCAGTTCTGTTGGGTAACGGCGACGGCACCTTCCAACCGCAAGTCACCTATCCCACTGGCCAGACTCCCGCCTGGGTGGTGGCAGGCGATTTCAACGGCGACGGTATCCCGGATCTGGCCGTGGCCAATCAATCTTCCGATACCGTCTCCATCCTGTCGGGCAACGGCGATGGAACGTTCCAACCGCAGGTGGGCGTGATCGCGGGGAGCGAGCCGGTATTCGTCCTTGCCGGTGAGTTTAGTGGCGCCGGCAGGTTGGATCTGGTAGTCGCCAATCCACCGGCGAGCGTGGTCAGTGTTTTGCTCAACACCACGCCATAAGCTTTTGTTAGGCTGGATAACTATGTCCAGCCGCACGCTGATCCTGTCCTGTTTGCTCGCATCCTGCGCCCTGGCGCAGAACAAAGTCACTGCCGATCGCGAAGCGGCCATGAAGGCGGATCTCACGGGCCAGATCGAAGGCATGCGGAAGCAGGTGCAGGTGATGGTGGACAGTGTCTTCAGCTTTGGCGAGCTTGGCTTCCAGGAGTTGGAAACATCCAAGTATCTGGCTGGAATTTTGGAGCAGGAGGGTTTCCATGTGGAGCGCGGCGTGGCGGGCATCCCAACTGCTTTCGTCGCGACCTGGGGACACGGAAAGCCGGTGATCTCATTAGGCTCCGATATCGACGATATCCCGCAGGCGTCGCAGAAACCTGGCGTGGCGTACCACGCGCCCATGATCGACGGGGCGCCCGGGCATGGCGAGGGACACAACTCGGGCATGCCGCTGAATATAGCCGCGGCCGTGGCCGTGAAGAAGTTGATGGAGCGCGAGCACCTTTCCGGCACGATCATGCTATGGCCCGGCGTTGCCGAGGAGTTACTCGGCGGCAAGGCGTACTATGTGCGCGCGGGCCTCTTTAAGAATGTCGACATCGTGCTTTTCACGCATGTCTCGGACGACTTTTCGGTCAGTGCGGGGCCGGCTGGCAGCATGACCGGTTTGGTTTCCGTGGAATACAATTTCAAAGGCGAAAGCGCGCACGCGGCGGTTGCGCCCTGGCGCGGGCGCAGCGCTCTGGACGCGGTGGAGCTGATGGATATCGGCTGGAATTTCCGGCGCGAGCATATCCGCATCGGCTCGCGGGTTCACTATGTGATCACCAACGGCGGCGATCAGCCGAACGTGGTTCCACCCACCGCGGCCGTCTGGTATTACTATCGCGAGGCGGACTATGAACACATCATGAACCTGTGGAAGATCGGCGATGATATGGCCAAAGCCGCCGCGTTGATGACGGGCACGACGGTCACCTCACGTCTGCTGGGCAGCGCGTGGCCGGCGCACTTCAATGTACCCATCGCTCAGGATATGTACGCGAACATCAAGTCCGTGGGGCTGCCGCAGTGGTCGGAAGCCGATCAGACGCTGGCCAAGGCGTTGCAGCGGGAGTTGAAGGTTCCGGTGGAGGGATTGGCTTCGAAGATCCGCGAATTGAAGGTCGCGCCGCCGGCCGCCGCGGATGACCCCGAAGAAGCACTCGTGGGGCCGAAGGGCGGCGGTTCCGACGATATCGGCGATGTATCGTGGGCCGCGCCGACCGTGACGTTGCGTTATCCTTCCAACATTCCGGGCGGTCCGGGCCACAACTGGGCCAATGGCGTTTCGATGGCAACCCCGATCGCTCATAAAGGGGTGGTCGCCGGCGCCAAAGTGCAGGCCATGACCATGCTCGACATTCTGCTGCATCCCGAGCTGGTCGAGAAAGCCTGGACCTATTTCCGCGAGGTGCAGAATAAAGATACGAAATACCAAAGCTTTCTGCGGCCCGAGGACCAGCCGGCCATCTGGCTGAACCGGAGAATCATGGAGGAGTATCGGCCCAAAATGAAGCCGCTATATTACGATCCCGCGAAGTACGACACCTACCTGGAACAATTGGGCATCCAGTATCCGACAGTCCGTTGAGCTTAGCCATGACCATGAATCAGCAGCCCGGCATCAGCCGATGGTGGCGCGTCGTGGGAGGCGTTTCCCTGAACCTGGCCCTGGGCACACTGTACGCCTGGAGCGTGTTTGTCGCGCCCCTGGAGAAACAATTTGGCTGGAAGCGCGCGGACACTTCCATGGTATTCACGATCGCCGTTACGGTGCTGGCGCTGACCTTCCTGGTGGCTGGGCGCATCCAGGATCGGTTCGGCCCGCGCTATTGTGCATTGGGAGGGGCGCTGGTATTCAGCCTGGGATATTTTCTGTGCGCCTACACCACCAGCCTCCCGTATCTGTTCGTCTGCTTCGGCGTCATCGGCCTCGGCAACGGGTTTGGCTATGCGGCGCCGATCCCGGTGATGGCGAAATGGTTTCCGGATAGACGCGGCTTGGCCGTCGGCCTGGCGGTGGGCGGATACGGCGCGGGCTCGGCCATCTTCGGACCCCTGGCCCAATTAAAATTGATTCCGGCGTACGGGCTAGCGACGACCTTTCAGATATTAGGCGCGATCTTCCTGGTGATGACGGTGTTCGGCGCGCTTCTCCTGAAGAATCCGCCGGCGGGTTATCAGCCGGCCGGGTGGCAGCCGGCGCCGGCATCCAAGTCCGCGGCGGCTACTTACGAATACAGCCCTGCCGAAATGCTGAAGACTCCCACGTTTTATCTGATGTGGATCGCCTATGCGCTAGGCACTTCGGCCGGCCTCATGGTGATCAGCCAGTTGGTGCCGTTCGCGCGGAGCGCCGGCATCGCGGCCGCCGCCCTGACGACCATGACCCTGGTGATCGGCGCGTGCGGCAATACGGCGGGACGCATTTTGTCCGGTTGGATGTCGGACCATTTGGGCCGCATCAACGTCCTGCGCGCGATGATTGGGATTTCCATGCTGGCAATGCCTTTGCTTTACGCGGCAGGCAGCCGCGTGGCGGCCTTGTATCTGGTGGTGTTCGTGGTCTATTGGTGCTACGGCGCGCAGCTTTCCGTGAACGGCGCGGCCACGTCGGACTTCTGGGGAACCAAAAACGCCGGCGTCAATTACGGCTTGCTGTTCACCTCCTGGGGTGTCGCCGGCATCATCGGACCGCGTATCGGCGGCGTGTTGTACGACAAATATCACAACTACCAGGCGGCCTTTTACATTGCCGCGGCGCTGGCCGGCGCGGCATTGGCCGCCGAGTTGTTGGCCAAACGTCCAGTGGCGGCGCGGCACAGTGCCCCAGCACTGAACCGCGAGCGTTAGCGACCGGTCTGGAAGAATTCCGCTGTGCGCAGAAGCGTACGTCGCCTGCCCGTGGCGATCCTCTTGACCACCAAGCTGGCACGAAATGGTCGATAAAGGATCTGAGACTGCCTCCGGTTGTCGTTGACTATATCTTTTGCGGGATAGAGCGCACATCTTTCCGAACAAATGAGGTCAACGTTCAGAATTCGGCTCGACCGTACCGACCCAGGTTCCAAAACTCGAACTTTCAATCAGATCACGCCGTCCTATTTGCCCGTTTCAAACTCCATGACTGAGTCGCCACCTCAATCGGGAGCCGGCGTACGCTCGGCACGGTGTTCAGCCGGTAAGTCAACCGCGGGGTATGAGATCATAGAGGCGAGGTGGATCTAACGATGAAGGCCCTGGAATTTGAGAGTCGAGTGGCAAATCAGGATCAGATCGAACTTCCGCCGGAGATAGCTCAACAAATCCCAGAGGGCTCGCCAGTTCGCGTCATTCTCCTGTTCGAGTCCGGAGAGGATGAGAGTTGGCGGCAACTCGGCCTGGAGCGCTTCGCGGCGGCATATTGCGAAGAGGATTCCGTCTACGAGAAACTGATCGATGGACCTGCTGCCCGGTGACGTCGTCCTGGTCGAAGTCCGCTTCCATCAGGCACCTGGAGCGAAAGTCAGGCCGACGGTTGTCGTGCTGGATTCCGGCGATGAGGACTTTGTTGGTGCTCCGATCACTACCCGAGTACGCTCCGGCGAGTTCGAGCTGAGCTTGGGAGGCTGGCACGCCGCCGGCCTCAATGTGCCGTCGAGCGCCAGAATGCACAAGGTCGCGGTTCTGGCGAAGGCGAACATTCGCCGGGTTCTTGGCAGATTATCAGAAGACGACCTCACGCACCTGCGCGTGGCGCTCTGCCGGGCGTTTTGTCCTCGTTTGGAATAGACTGCGTGCTCCCGCATGTCCAGCGCCGAACGCAACTCACCCCTCCCCCGCGCGCGTCATACTAAACTAAAGAAAACCGTGGCCACCCTTACCGATACTTCACTCTTCGAACGCGCCAAAGCCGCCCGCACGGCGCTGGATGCCTGGACGCGAGAGATGGTCCAGTGGCATTTCAGTCCCGAGACCGGCTGCCCGTTCTGGCTGGACTATGCCTCCAAGCTCGACTGGGACCCGCGCACGGAAATTCGCGGATATAACGACCTGGACCGTTTCGGCTTCTTCCAGGACGAATGGCTGCGTGGCGGTCCGGTGCGCCGCTGGGTGCCCAAAGCCTATGCGGATCGCCCGGTTTATGTTTTTGAAACCGGCGGCAGCACGGGCGTGCCGAAATCGCGTATCTCGATCGACGATTTCCGCATCGATTACGAAGCCTTCAGCGCCACGCTGCCGGACGAAGCTTTTCCGCGCGGGGCGGATTGGCTGATGCTCGGCCCCAGCGGTCCGCGGCGGCTGCGGCTGGCCGTGGAGCATCTGGCGCAATTCCGCGGCGGCATCTGCTTCATGACCGATCTGGACCCGCGCTGGGTGATCAAGCTGGTCAAGCGCGGCAAGATCGAGGAAGCCGAAGCTTACAAGCAGCACGTCGTCGAGCAGGGGCTGACGCTGCTGCGCGCGCATGAGAATATCCGCTGCATGTTCACCACGCCGAAGCTGCTGGAAGCGCTGTGCGAAAAGGTATCGCTGAAGAAAATGGGCATCCGCGGCGTGTTCTGCGGCGGCACCGAGATGACTCCGCAGTTCCATCGCTTCGCGGTGGAGGAACTGCTCGACGGCGTCTATTTCGCGCCCACCTACGGCAATACGCTGATGGGTCTGGCGGTGCACAAGCCGCGTCTCCCCGAAGACAACTTCGCCATCATCTATTACCCGCCGGCGCCGCGCGCCATGATCGAAGTGGTCGATCCCGATGAGCCTACGCGCGTGGTCGGCTACGGCGAAACGGGGCGTGTGCGCTTGACCACCCTGACGCGTGAATTCTTCATGCCGCGTTTTTTGGAGCGTGACGAGGCAGAGCGCGAGCCGTCATATGAACTGTATCCGTGGGACGGTGTCCGCAACGTGCGCCCGTTCTCCCGGTTCCAGAAGACCGTGGTGGAAGGCGTATATTGATGAGCCAGCCGGTACACATTCCGATCTTGCGGCATGGCCGGCCCTATCGCAGCCTCGACACGGTCCGCACGCCGCATTACCGCACGGGCGAACCGTTCGTCGAAATCAGCCAGGCGAACGTGGGGCTGATCCGGCGGGATTTGCTGGACCAGGAAATGGCCCGTGGGATCTTGGCGGGCTTCAGGTCGCAGGAATTGTTTGGTATATCCGCGCGCGCCGCGGCCCTGTTCGCGGAGTCCACGCTGCCGCTGGGCGACACCGCGCAGTCGCCCGAGGATTACGTGCTGCAGGTCTCCGCCACGACCGGCCTGCCGCACGTGATGGTGCGGCGGAACATGCACAAGATCCGCACGGTGCTGGCGGAGATGGAAACCGTGGTGACCGGCCTGACGCGCGGCCTGGATCTGCATGTGCTCGACGAGGGCTTTTCCGAGGGTTTGAGTTATTTCCCACGCGGCGAGTCGCTGGGCGTGGTGCTGCCCAGTAATTCGCCAGGCGTGCATTCCCTATGGGCGCCGGCTTTCGCACTGAAGACGCCACTGGTGTTGAAGCCGGGAGCGGCGGAACCGTGGACGCCCTATCGCATGATTCAGGCGCTGATCCATGCGGGAGCGCCGCCCGAAGTTTTCGGCTACTACCCTGCGGATCACGCGGGCGCGGCCGAGATTCTGCGCCGCTGCGGGCGGGGCATGGTATTCGGCGATGTATCATCCACGCGCATGTGGCAGGGTGATCCGCGCATCGAGGTGCACGGACCGGGCTACAGCAAGATCGTGATCGGCGAGGACTGCATCGGCGAGTGGGAGCGGTATCTGGATGTGATGGTGGCGTCCATCCTGGAGAACTCGGGCCGGTCGTGCATTAACGCCTCGGGCGTCTGGGTGCCGTCGCATGCGGCGGAGATCGCCGAGGCGCTTGCCGCGCGGCTGGCCACGGTGGCGCCGCGCGACGAAGCGGATGAGAGCGCGCAGATCGCGCCGTTCGCCAATGCCGCGCTGGCAGAACGCATTGCGCAGACGATTGAAGGTGAGTTGGAGGGCGCGCGGGCGGTTTTAGCGCCCCGTCTGACCAAGTTCCAGGGCTGCTCGTATCTGCTGCCCGGCATTGTTTTGTGCAATTCACCCGCGCATCCGCTGGCCAATCGCGAGTTCCTGTTTCCATTCGCCAGTATAGTGACCGTGAACCAGGAATCCATCCCGCGCGTGTTGGGACCGAGCCTCGTCGTCACTGCCATCACGCATGATCGCAAACTGATCGAGCGGCTGCTGGCCTCGCCCGACGTGGGCCGTTTGAACCTCGGCGCCATCCCCACGCACCGCATCAGTTGGGATCAGCCGCATGAAGGCAACCTGTTCGATCACCTGTACGCCCGCCGCGCGTTTCAGTGTGCGGTATGAAAATCCTGGCCTTCACCGCCGGCGCCGCGCAGATGTACTGCGGATCGTGCATCCGCGACAACGCGCTGGCCGCCGAATTGAAGAGCCAGGGACACGACATCGTCCTGCAACCGATCTACACGCCGACGCTCACCGACGAAACGAATGTCGCTGAGCACAAAATCCTCTTCGGCGGCATCAGCGTTTACCTGGAGCAGCACTCGGGATTGTTTCGCCATACGCCCGCGCTGCTCGACCGCCTGTGGGACAGCCAGTGGGCGCTGAAACTGGCGGCGCGCCGCTCCATTGCGGTGAATCCCCGCCTGCTGGGCGAAATGACGGTTTCCATGCTGCGCGGCGAAGATGGCCGGCAGAGTAAGGAGATCCACAAGCTGACCGAATGGCTGCGCAGCGAACCCGCGCCGGACATCGTGACGCTGCCGAATTCGCTGCTGATCGGCTTGGCGCGGCCTATCCGAGAAGGGGCCGGCCGGCCCGTGTGCTGCACTCTGCAAGGCGAAGATCTGTTCCTCAGCCAGCTCATCGAACCATACCGCACGCAAGCGCTCGACCTGATTCGCGCCAATATCCAACACGTGGATGGCTTCGCCGCCGTCAGCCATTACTACGCGGACTTCATGTGCCGTTACCTGGAAATCCCGGCGCGTAAAATGCACGTGATACCGCTGGGCGTGAATCTCAAAGGCTACGACGCCTCGCTGCGCCTGCATGGCAACTGCTTCACGGTGGGATACTTCGCGCGCGTGGCGCCGGAGAAAGGCCTGCATCTGTTGGCCGATGCGTACATCAAGCTGCGGCGCGAGACGGACTTTGGCGGATCGGCGCTCGAAGTCGCGGGCTACCTGGCGCCGGAGCATCGCGCCTATCTGCACGGCATCGAGCGGCGCATGAAGCAGGCTGGCCTCGATCACGAATTCCGTTATCGCGGCACGCTCGACCGTCCGCACAAAATCGACTTTCTGCGCAACCTCGACGTGCTGTCCGTGCCCGCCACTTACGACGAGCCGAAAGGCTTGTTCCTGCTGGAGGCCATGGCCAACGGTGTGCCCGTCGTTCAGCCGCGGCGGGGCGCGTTTACCGAGATTGTGGAACAGTCAGGCGGCGGCATTCTGGTCGCGCCGGACGACGCCGCCGCCCTGGCGCACGGCATCTTCTCGCTGTGGAAAGACCCGGCGCTGCTGGAAACGCTCAGCAAGCGGGGCGTGGCCGGCGTGCGTGAACATTACAGCGCGGCGCGCATGGCCGAGCGGGCGCTGGCGGTGTACGGTATGATCGCAACAGCGCGCGCACATGCTTGAAGTATCGAACCTCACCAAGGAATACCCCACACCCCAAGGCCCGCTTTCTATCCTCTCCGGCGTTTCGTTCCGGCTGCAGCGCGGCGATGCGGCGGCCATCATGGGGCCTTCCGGTTCAGGCAAGAGCACGCTGCTCTACATACTCGGCGGATTGGAGCAGCCCACGTCGGGCACGGTGTCGCTTGACGGACGCAATCCGTATTCACTGGCCGAAAAGGAACTGGCCGCTTTCCGCAATCAATCCATCGGCTTCATCTTTCAGGATCACTGCCTGCTGCCGCAATGCTCCGTGCTGGAGAACGTGCTGGTGCCGACGCTGGTCGCGCCCGATCCCGGCGGCTATGTGGAACGTGCGCGGGAACTGCTGGCGCAAGTCGGGTTGGGCGAACGACTGGAACATCGTCCGGCCGAGCTTTCCGGCGGTGAAAAACAGCGCGTAGCCTTGGCGCGCGCGTTGATCCGCAAGCCGCTGCTGCTGCTTTGCGACGAGCCGACCGGCAACCTGGACGAAGCTTCCGCCGGCGTGGTGGCCTCGCTGTTGCTGGAACTGCACCAGCGCCAGGAGACCATTCTGATCGTGGTGACGCACAGCACGGAGTTGGCGGCGCGCTTTCCGGCGCGTTACGAGTTGCGAAATGCGAACCTCCACCCTGCTGGCGCGTAACCTCAAGTGGTATTGGCGCACGAACCTGGCCGTGCTGCTGGGCGTAGCCACCGCGGCCGCGGTATTGGGTGGCGCGCTGCTGGTGGGCGATTCGGTGCGCGCCAGCCTGCGCGACCTGGTGCTGGCGCGGTTGGGCAACACGCAGTACGTGGTCTCGCGCAACGGATTCTTCCGCCAGCAACTCGCCGCGTCGTTCGGCAACGCGTCGCCGGTCATTGCGATCAACGGCATGGTCAAGCATCCGGCGAGCGGGCGGCGCGCCTTGGGCGTCGAGATTTACGGCATGCCGGACGCGCGGGAGGTCACGCTCAGTGCCGCGCTGGCAGACGAACTGGGCGCAAAGCCCGGCGATGCGCTGTTGATCCGCGTGGAGAAGCCCTCGGCGATTCCCCTTGAATCGCTGCACGGGCGCAAGGATGACGTCGGCAAGACTCTGCGCCTGACGCTCGGCGCAACTAAGACGCGCGAATTTTCACTAAGCCCGCAACAAGGCGACGTCCGCGCCGCATACGTGCCGCTGGCGCGACTGCAGAGGGAGTTGGGCGAAGCCGGCAAGGTCAACACGCTGCTCGTGGCCGGGCCGCCGCCTCACGATTTGGGCGCCGTGACTCTGGACGATCTCGGCATCCGGATTCGAAATTCGGCGGTAGAAACCGATAGCGCCATCATTTCCGATGCCTTGGCTGCGCGCGTTATGGCCACCGCGCAATCGCTCGGCCTCGATGCGGAACCTGTGCTGACGTACCTCGCCAACAGCATCCGCGCCAACGGCCGCGAAATCCCCTATTCCGTTGTAACCGCGATCCCTGGCCCGGCCGGCGACGGCATCCGGCTGAACCAGTGGGCCGCGCACGATCTGAATGCCAAGCCTGGCGACGAGGTGACGCTCGATTATTACGTCTGGCAATCCGACGGCCGCCTGCATACGGAAAGCGCGGCGTTCCGCCTCGCGGAGATCGTGCCAACAGTCGCCGATCCCGGCTATGCTCCCGACTATCCCGGCATCACCGAATCCAACAGCCTGCACGATTGGGACCCGCCGTTCCCCATCGATCTGCACAAGGTCCGTCCCATCGACGAGCAATATTGGAAGCAATACCGCACCACGCCGAAAGCCTTCATCGCCCTGGCGCGCGGCCAGCAGCTCTGGGGCACGCGCTTCGGCAAGCTCACTTCGATCCGCATTACGCCGCAATCGGACGCCTTTGTCGAAGCGTTGCGCAAGTCCATCGACCCCGCGCAACTGGGCCTCACGGTCATTCCCGTGCGAGAACGCGCTCTGGCAGCTTCGCGAGGCGCCACCGATTTCGGCGAATACTTCGTCTACTTCAGCTTCTTCCTGATGGTCTCCGCGCTGCTGCTCACCGGGCTATTCTTTAAACTGGGCGTGGAGCAGCGCATGCGCGAAATCGGCGTACTGCGCGCGCTGGGTTTTTCGATGTCGAAAATCCGCGCGGTGTTTCTGCTCGAAGGCGCAGCTCTTGCCGTAATCGGCGCAATCGTGGGCTTGGCAGGCGCGCTGGCCTATGGCGAACTGATGGTGATCGGACTGCGCACCTGGTGGGTGGACGCAGTCGGCACGCGCCTGATCACGCTGCACGCCTCACCAGTGTCACTGGCCACGGGCGCATTAGCCGGAATCGTGACCGGACTGGCTACCATTGCCTGGACGCTGCGCAAACTGGAACCAGTCACGCCAAGAGGCCTGCTGGCAGGAGAGCAAAAACCGCGCTCACCCCAACGCGCAATACTCATCGGCGCCATTTCAGGCGCGCTGGCAATCGCCCTGCTAGCCGCGACCCTCATGCACGCGCTGGATCAAACCGCCGGATTCTTCGGAGCCGGAACCCTGTTCCTCATCGCTGCTCTAGCCCTGCAATCTGCGCTGCTTCATCGGCGTTCATCGGTGTTCATCGGTGGCCTATTCCGCCTGGCTTTCCGCAGCGCTGCGTACAGCCCCGGCCGCAGCATCCTTTGCATCGCCCAAATCGCCTGCGCCACTTTCCTGATCGTGTCCGTAGACGCTTTCCGCCGCAGCGGCCCCTCACCGGGAACGTACGGTTACCCGCTGATGGCCGAATCGGACCTGCCTCTGATCCACGATCCCAACACCGCGACCGGGCGCGAGGCACTGAACATCCCGCCGCTCGAAGCCGTGCGCTTCGTCCCGTTCCGGCTTCGCCCCGGCGACGATGTGAGCTGCCTGAACCTGTACCAGCCGCGTAATCCGCGCATCCTGGGGGTGCCCGCCAGTTTCGAGCGCACCGCCCCCTGGCCGCTTTTGGACGCGCCACTCCCCCACGGCGCGATCCCGGCCATCGCGGATGCCAACTCCATGACCTACGTCCTACATTTGAAACTGGGCGAAGACTTCCTGCTCGGCCAGACCCGTTACCGCATTGTGGCGGCGCTCGACGACAGCATTTTCCAAAGCGAGCTGCTGATCTCCGAAAAGAATTTCCTGCGCCTGTTTCCGGACGTGGAAGGCTATCGCTTCTTCCTGATGGACGTCTCACCCCAGAGAGCGCCGCAAGTCGCCGGCGCATTGGAGGATGCTCTGTCCGATTACGGCTTCGACGTTCAATCCACCGAAGCGCGCCTGGCCAGCTTCCATCGCGTGGAAAACACTTACCTATCGACTTTCCGCAGTCTGGGCGCGCTAGGCCTGCTGCTCGGCACTATTGGTTTAGCCGCCATCCTGCTGCGCAACGTGCTGGAGCGCCGCCGCGAATTGGCCCTGTTGCGCGCGGTGGGGTATCGTCCGCTGCACCTGGCGGTCATCGTGCTCGCGGAAAATCTGCTTCTGCTGGTTCTCGGACTGGCCACCGGCACGATCTGCGCGCTGCTGGCGATCGCGCCGGCGCTCTCGATGCGCGGCGGACGGCTCCCCATTGAATCGCTGGCCGTGTTGCTGGGGGCGGTGCTGATCACCGGCATTGCAGCTTCGCTGGCCGCTACCCGCGCGGCTTTGCGCTCACCGGTGTTGGCCGCACTCCGATCGGAGTAAGCTGGATCATGCGCCGTCTCCTGCTCAGTCTTACGTGCCTTCTCGCAATCGCTTGGGCGGAGGACTGGCCGCAATGGCGCGGCCCGAATCGCGACGGCGTGGCCGCCAACTTCATAGAGCCCAAAACCTGGCCGGAAAAGCTGACGCTCAAATGGAAGGTGACGGTGGGCCAAGGTCACTCGTCGCCCGTGGTGTCCGGCGGCAAGCTCTACATCCACACGCGCCAGGGTGACCGCGAAGTGGTCTCAGCCTTGCGTCCGGAAGACGGCACAACCGTCTGGCAGCAAGGTTACGCCGAGCCGTACACCATGAATCCCGCCGCCACCAGTCACGGCAAAGGCGTGAAGTCGACGCCCGTGGTCGCCGACGGCCGCATCTTCACCTTCGGCATCAATGGCACGCTCTCGGCCTTCGACGCTGCGACCGGAAAGCCGCAATGGCGCAAGGAATTTGGCTCGCCCGATTTCGGCGTCGCCACCTCGCCGGTGTTCGACCATGGCCTGGTAATCGTGCACGTCGGCGGCAACACGCAAGGCGCGCTCACCGCCTTCGATGCCGCCACGGGCGCCGAGAAGTGGAGTTGGAAAGGCGACAGTCCGGCGTACGCATCGCCCATCATCGTGGACCTGGCTGGAACGCGCCAGGTAGTCACGCAGAGCCGCGACAACATCATTGGCGTTTCGGCCGCCACCGGCGAACTACTCTGGAAAATACCTTTCAAGACGGTCTACGAGCAGAACATCGTCACGCCGGTGTTGTATCGCGACACGCTCATATTCACGGGCATAGGCAATCCCATCATGGGCGTCAAGGTGCAGAAGCATGGCGCCCAATGGACCACCGAGACTGTCTGGGCCAACAAAGACATCTCCATGTACATGAGTTCGCCGGTCGTGAGCGGCGATCTGCTCTACGGCTTTTCCGAGCGCAAGCGCGGCCAGTTCTTCTGCTTGAAGCCCGGCGACGGCACAACCGTCTGGACATCGGAAGGCCGCCAGGCCGATAGCGCCGCCATCGTGGCCGCCAGTTCGGTGCTGCTGATTCTGACGCCCGACGCCACCCTGACGGTCGCCCGGCAGACCGACAAATCGTTCGAGGTGCTGCGCAAGTACACCGTCGCCGATAGCCCCACCTGGGCGCATCCGGTGGTGATGGGCCGCGGCATCCTGATTAAAGACGCTACCACGCTGGCGCTGTGGGAGCCATAATGCGAATTCTTGCCGCGCTGCTGCTATGCGCCGCCGCGCAGGCCGCCTCGCTAGAATGGCCGCAGTTCGCCGGTCCGCATCGCAACTTCACCTCCGACGCGCAAGGCTTGGCCAATACCTGGCCGGCTTCCGGACCGAAGCGCCTGTGGAGCCGCGACCTGGGCGAAGGCTATTCGGGCATCGCCGTGGATGGCGCGGTGCTCTACACCATGTATCGCCGCGGCTCCGACGAGGTCACGCTGGCCGCCGCCACGGCTACCGGCAAGACCATCTGGGAATACACGGAAAACGCGTCATTCCGCAGCGGCATGGCCATGGAAAACGGCTCCGGCCCGCATGCCACGCCCCTGATTACCCCCGACTCAGTTTATGCAGTCGGCATCCTGGCGCACCTGGTCTGCCTGGATAAAGCTACCGGCAAAGTCCGCTGGTCGCACGATCTCTGGCGCGAGTACAACGGCACGGAGATGGATCGCGGCTATTCCGGCAGCCCCATCGCGTGGAAAAACACCATCGTTATGAAAGTCGGCGGCGCGGGTCACGCGCTGATGGCCTTCGACCAGAAAGACGGCCGCGTGGTGTGGCAGAAGCAGGATTTCCGGAACTCGCCCTCTTCCCCGGTGATCATCAACGTGGATGGCCAGGATCAACTGGTGGCCGCCATGAGCGACGATATCATCGGGCTCAATCCGGATTCGGGCGACCTGCTCTGGAAGTATCCGCATTCCACAAGTTGGGGACTGAACATCGGGCTGCCATTGTGGACCGCGGACAATACTCTGTTCGTCTCGTCGGCCTATAACGGTGGCGCGGTGGCGCTCGAACTGCACGTCGCCAACGGCAAGACGCAGGTGAAAGAACGCTGGCACAGCAACCGCATGCGCGTGCATATCGGGAACCTGTTGCGGGTGGGCGATACACTCTACGGATCGAGCGGCGATTTCGGACCGGCGCCGCTGACTGCACTCGACGCCAAAACAGGCAACCTGCTATGGCAGGACCGGTCGTTCCCGAAAGCTACATTTCTGTATGCGGACGGCAAGCTGATCGCGGTCGACGAGGATGGCAATCTCTCGCTAGCCACAGTCTCGCCCGCCGGTCTGAAGGTGCTCTCGCGCGTGGCGCTGTTGCGCAGCAATGCCTGGACCGCGCCGTCGCTGGCGGGCACCGTCCTTTACGTGCGCGACCGCCACAGCCTCATGGCGCTGGACTTGCGCTGAGCGGGAACAGTTGGCCAGCCCTCTGCGTATCTATAGGCGAGCGAGGTGACCGAATGTTTTGCACGCGATGTGGCGGCGAGATCGACGAAAAGGCGCGCTATTGTCCGCAGTGCGGACAGGGCACGAAGCTGGCGGAGGCGGCGGCCAATCCGTACGCACATCCGAAGCTGGCGCTCGACACGGAGAACAAGAAGGTCGCGGGCGTGTGTGCGGGCTTCGCGCGCTACATGGGCGTGGACGCGCTGCCCATCCGCATTATCTGGCTGGCGCTGGCGCTCGGCGCGGGGGTTGGATTTGTGGCGTACCTGGTGGCGTGGATTCTGATGCCCCGTGATGATGCCCCGCGTACGGCGATCACGCAGACGTGAGCGCCGCTCAGCCGCCTGGCTGCTTCGTCAGGAATTGGTCCATCGCGGATACCAACGCCTCGATACGTTCGCCCAACTGGCCGTCGGCAGCACGCGATTCCTCGGCCAGCAGAGTAATCTTCTTATTGGTTTCATCCGCGAGCCGGCTGATGGCATGGTTCGTTTCCGCGATCTTCACGGTAAGGTCGTTCACACGAACCGATAGCTCGTTGATCTGCCGCTGCGTATCCCGCCAGATCTGGCGATTCTCCTCACGGTCCTTCCGGCGCTCTTCGGCCCAACCGGCCATGTCGCGCTCGATGCTCTCGTACCACCCTTCCGCGTTCATGGCTGCTTCGTCAGGAATTGCCCCATCGCGGATACCAACGCCTCGATCCGTTCACCCAATCGCCGGTCTGCGGCACGCGACTCCTCCGCTAGGCGGTCGATGCGCTCACCCAGTTGCAAGTCCGCCGCGCGAGTCTCTTCGGCGAGACGCGTGATGGCATCGTTAGTGTCCGCGATCTTGCGGCTTAGCTCGTTGATCTGTCGCTGCGTGTCCCGCCAAATCTGGCGGTTCTCCTCGCGATCCTTGCGGCGCTCCTCCGCCAGTCCGGCCGTCACGTGCTCGATCCTCTCAAACCGCTCATCAATGGTCATTGGCCAGCCCGCCTAACTCGCGCCCGCAATCTGCACGATGGCTTCCGCTTCCTCCGCCGTGAACTCCTCCACCTTGGCCGAGATATTCATCGAACAGAACTTCGGTCCGCACATCGAACAGAAGTGCGCGTCCTTGAAGCCCTCTTCCGGCAGCGTCTCGTCGTGCATGGCGCGGGCCGTTTCCGGATCGAGCGACAATTCGAACTGCCGCTTCCAGTCGAAGCGATAGCGCGCGCGCGACAGTTCGTCGTCGCGGTCGCGGGCGCCCGGACGATGCCGTGCAATATCCGCCGCGTGCGCCGCGATCTTATAGGCAATGATGCCGGCCTTCACGTCCTCGCGGTTGGGCAGCCCCAAGTGCTCCTTAGGCGTGACATAGCACAGCATGGAAGCGCCATACCAGCCGATCATGGCCGCGCCGATGGCTGAAGTGATGTGGTCGTAGCCCGGCGCGAAATCCGTCACCAGCGGCCCCAGCGTATAGAAGGGCGCCTCGTAGCACATCTCCTTTTCCTTCTCCACCTGCATCGCGATCTGGTCCATGGGGATGTGGCCCGGACCCTCGATCATCACCTGCACATCGAACTCCCAGGCGCGCCGGGTCAGTTCGCCCAACGTCTTCAACTCCGCGAACTGCGCTTCGTCGCTGGCGTCGGCCACGCTGCCCGGACGCAGCCCATCGCCCAGCGAAAAGCTCACATCATATTTCTGGAAGATCTTGCAGATCTCGTCGAAATGCTCGTAGAGCATGTTCTGGCGATGATTCTTCACCATCCACTCGGCCAGAATGGAGCCGCCGCGGCTGACGATGCCCGTGATGCGGCGCGCCGTCAGCGGAATGTGCTGCACCAGCACGCCGGCATGGATGGTCATGTAATCCACACCCTGCGCGGCCTGTTCTTCGATCACTTCCAGCATGATCGACGCGCTCAAATCCTCCAGCCGGCGCACGCGCGAGAGCGCCTCGTAAATCGGCACGGTGCCGATGGGCACGGGCGAAGCGTCGATAATCGCTTGCCGGATGCGCGGGATATCGCCTCCGGTCGAGAGATCCATCACCGTGTCCGCGCCGTATTTTACGGAGTAGTTCAGCTTCGCCAGCTCTTCATCGATATCCGAAGTCACCGCGGAGTTGCCGATATTGGCGTTGATCTTGCACTTGGAAGCGACGCCGATGGCCATCGGCTCCAGGTTCATGTGGCGAATGTTCGCGGGAATGATCATGCGGCCGCGCGCCACCTCCGCGCGAACCTGTTCCGCCGGCAGGCTTTCCCGCCGGGCCACATATTCCATTTCCCCCGTGATCACGCCCCGCCGGGCGTAGTGCATCTGCGTACGGACAGAGTCGTTTTCGCGTGCAGCTATCCAGTCTTTGCGCATGTGTGGGTCCTCGGGTGCCGGGTACGAGGTGCTGGGCCGGAGCCCAGCACCGGAAAGCTACTTCTTCTTCTTGGGCTTTTTGACTTCTTTGTTGCCTTTATCCCTGCTTTTTGCCATACCCGAATTATACTCGCTAAAACAGGAGGCTGGGCTTCCGAGGATGAGGAAGGCTTAATATGCGACGCCGGCCGGAGCGAGGGCCGCGGCCGGTACTATTGCCGGAGCCGCTGCGGGAGTCGCCGAGTCCGCCACCGCCGTGCGGGCGTGGAAGTTCCGGATGAAATTCTGCCGCGGTAATTGGAAGAAGCTCATACTGTGCGACCTGGCGTCATCCAAGGCCCGCAGGTTGTCCCATTTGTCGTGCTCGATATGATACGCGGCGATTACGGCTCCCGTGCGATCGGCGCCGCGCCAGCAATGCACGAATACCGGTCCCGAACCGCCATCTTCCAACTTGCTCAATATCTTGGCGATTTCAGCATCCGTGGGCGGCGTCAAGCCGGTCATCGGCACATTCAAATATGCCATCCCGGCGTCTGAAACCGTACGTTCCTCGGCTCTGGACCGGTCGCCGGGTTCCCGGAGATCAATAACGATCTTCACGCCGAGTTTGGCGAGATACCGGAAGCCTTCGCTGGTCGGCTGGGCGCCGCGGTAGACATGCGCATCCACCCGATCAAAATTCTTGATCCCGGGGACCGTTTCGGCAAACACCGGCAGGCCGGCGATTGCCAGGAAAAGGGGAAGACGGCTGGTAAGGGTCATGTATGTTTCCTGAGGTAACAAAGACGACTCTGCCACATTAGACGCAACCGGTAAGAGCGAGTTGCAGAATTCCGGAACCAGTCACAAGCTCTTCACTTACCGGGACTTCTCCACCTGACGCCGCGACATCTTCTGTTCCATGGCGCGCCTCCAGGTAGCGCAACGGCGAGGCAGTAGTGTAAATCTACTATTCGGCTGAGCGGCGCGGATGAGTGGCCTTCAGGCGATACCGGTTGCCGCGCCACTCGATCCGGTTGCCAAACGCGGAAGCCAGCAGCACCGCCAACCAGATCCAGGTGGCCAGTGGGACCCAGGTCGCGTGTACCCAGGCGTGGCGGTCGAACCAGGCTTTGTACTCGGGCAGGGCGGCCTTGGCCAGAGTCGCGCGGTTGGCGCCTTTCAATAGGCCCGGCGAGAGTTGCGCCACCAGCATCCACTCGGCGCCGCGGCTGCCGTGTATCGAGGCGATCACGGCCGCCGCCATGCCGCCGCAATAAAAAATATGCGCCGCCAGCGCGGTCCACCAAAGCCGCGGGCGGTAAACCCGCGTGATGGTCAGTTGACGGCGCGCCCATGAAAGGAACGCGCGCGCGCTGGTGCGGCCCGCCGAAACGGCCATCGCGCCCGGCGCGAATGCGATGCGCAAACCCGCGCGCCTTACGGCTTCGCTCAAGGCATAATCGTCGCTCACGGTGTCACGCCAGTAGTCCGGAACACCGGCAGCAAAGAATGTCTCACGGCGCATAGCCACGGACCCGCCCCAGGCGAACTCCGCCGCGCCCGAAATCATGCTTCCGCCGATCACCGCGTCCCACACGCCGCGCAGCAGCGACCAGAAATCCGGAGGCTCGGGGGCATACCATCGGTAGCCCGTGCTGGCGCCCACCGCTTCATCGGCCAAAGGCGCGGACAATGCGCGCAGCCAGGTGCGCGAGACGCGCCCATCGGAATCCGCGAATGCCAGGATGCGCGAGTCCTTGCGCGCAAACCGCACCGCCGTGCGGAGGTTCAACACCTTCTCGCCCGTGCCCGGTTCCAGGCCATGCGCCAGCACGATCCGCGCCCGCGCCGGCAGAACACCCGCGGGAATATCCGCCGCGCCATGCGCCACCACGATTAATTCGTAATCGGGATAGTCCTGCCCGGCGAGCGCCGCCAGATTCTCGCGCAATCCGTCATCATCGCCTTTCACCGGAACGATCACCGTAGCGGGCGGCGGATTCTGCACCTGTTCCAAGAGCCGTTCGGCGACATACGCGGCGCGCTTGCGCTCACCGCGCAGGGAGTATAGCGCCAGCGCCAGAGCCGGACCCGCGAAAAACCAGAACCACCACACTCCGCTACTTATGGCCCTTGGCCTTAGCCTTAGCCTTAGCTTTGGCTTTCGCCTTCACGGCAGGCTTGGCTTTCTTCGGCTTCGCTTCTTCCACCGGTGGCTCGGGATCCTCTACCACTTCCTCCAACTCGGGTTCGGCATCCACCGGCTCGGCATCCACTTCCACCGCCGCCGCCACCTCCGGAGCGCCCGGCGCAACCGTAGCCAGCACCTGGTTGAACAAGGCCT
Source organism: Bryobacteraceae bacterium (assembly GCA_049511415.1). Classification (GTDB taxonomy): domain Bacteria; phylum Acidobacteriota; class Terriglobia; order Bryobacterales; family Bryobacteraceae; genus Bog-159. Next base: position 81,802 of record JBEKYC010000010.1, read on the forward strand.
GCTTGCGCGCGTCCACTTTGGGCGGAGGCGGCAGCTCGTGCCGGTAATCGTGATCGTTGTGGCAGGTCCGGCAGCGCACCTTGGCGGGCTCGCCATTCAGCATGGATACAACCGCATGGTTCATGATGCGCTTGCACTTCACGCAATAATCGTCGATGATGTCGCCTAAACGAACTTCGCCCATGCGATGGTCCTCCTAGACCTGCACTGTCTCCGCGGACTGCTCCGGCGGAATCTGCCCAGCGGCCTTCACTTCCGGGATCACCCAGCTTGCCGATTCGAACCCCACGTATTTGCAAATGCGCAGAGCGCCGTCGCCGGCTTCCAGCAGATCGCCCACCGCCAGAGGATTCTCCGAAGCCCGCAAGCGGCTCCAGGCGTCGTACTCGCTTTCCGCCTGGATTTCGCCATCCGGTTCGTAATCCCTGGCCTTTACACTGGCCGCCCCTGACACGTGCGGCGCCCAGCGGAACTGCTGGCGCGGGGCATCCTTCATCCGGTACACCCGATATGTCGGCATGGAAAACCCATTTTAAACGAAACGGCTCTCCGTGGCTGCGAATTCTGGACCGCGCATCAGCGCTTCGGCATCCGCCTGCCCCCGATCGATCCAGCGCCGGATGTTTTCCGGCTCCCAGGTGATGGCGTCGTGCAGCCCGCCCAGCACCCGCGGCGGACCCAGGCGCAACATCTCCACGCCGGTGATCTTCGGTTCGCGCGGCGCCAGCAATCGCACCATGCGCACCGAAGCCCGCAGGGCATTCAACGGCATGCTGGGCAGCACATTCACCGCGATCACCCGTTCCACGCCGAAAGCCGGCGCCGCCCACACCGGCAGCACGCTCAGCAACCCGCCATCGCAATAGAGCCGCCCGTCGATGTGCACCGGCGGATAACCCGTGGGAATAGCGCACGAGGCGACGATGTGCTGCCACGTGATATGCGGCGTCCGGACCGTTTCCAGCCGCAATTGCGGCAGGCGCGTCACCGTCAGCACGAACGGCACGCGCGGCGTGTAAGTGGAAGTAAGCTCCCGCGCCATCTCCGCCAGCGGGCCGGGATCGAAGATGGACCGCCATCGCTGCGGCGCCGGCCGCTTCCGCATCAGCGTGCCGCAGCGCGGATCCAGCCATAGCCGAGTCAGGTCTTCGCCCGTAATGCCCGACGCTATAGCCCAGCCATTAATGGACCCTGCCGACGAGCCAATCACCACATCGGGCCGCAGAGCCTTCTCCAAGGCATTCCACACGCCCGCCTGATAGGCGCCGAACATGCCTCCGGCGGATAACACCAGCGCGGTTTTCACATCTTTTATGGTAACTGAGTCCGCGGTTCCACTTGTCTGGACGATACTGTCTATATGATCGTAGAACCGCCCGGCCTGGACCCTGCGGCTTATACCGCCGAAGTCTCCGCTATCCTGGCCCTCGATGGCGATGGCCGCCGTCCTATGCCCCTGGTCATGGAACGCTGTCTATCCGAACCGGCCCGCGCCCGCCTGCGCGGCGCACCCGCGCGCCAACTGTTTCCCGGCGCCCGTGCGCCCGAAGCCGCCATGGCCGGCCTGTTTGTCTACCTTGGCTGTTTCGACGAAGCCCACGGCATCGCGCAGGATATCGCCACACCCGAAGGCAGCTACTGGCACGCCATCGTGCATCGCCAGGAGCCGGATGCGGACAACGCCTCGTATTGGTTCCGGCGCGTTGGCAGGCATCCGATCTTTCCCGCCTTGGCACGTGCCGCCGGAGTTCCGAACGCCTGGGACCCGTTCGCCTTCATCGCCCAATGCGAGGCGGCGCGCCGCAGCCCCGGTGCGGAACTGGAGACCCAAGCCCGCGCCCTGCAGTTGCTGGAGTGGCAGCTTCTGTTCGATTATTGCGCGCGTCCGGCGTAGGATAACTCGCCCGCAGGACGGTTTTGCCACAGCGGACGGATGGTGATCTTGCGCTGGCCTCTCTCCGCGAATCGGTTCTTGGCCCGATTCTTCAGCAGACGATACTGCGTCTCCGTCAAGTGCATCTCCCGGCAGATGCGCTCCGGACTCTGCTCCTGCAGATAGAACCGAACCAGCACCTCGCGATCATTGGGCGGCATGCCCTGCAGTACCTCGCGGGCGATCTCTTCCCGCTGCCGCTCTTCCAGCAACTGGTCCGCGGCTGCCCGGCGGTCCCGAAGCAGATAGTCCGTGGCGTCCACCATCCGGTTCCGGCGGAATACCTCCTGTTCGATGTATTCCGCCACGCGCCGCATGGCCACCGTCCGGATGAATCCCATCAACCGCTCCGGGTCGCGCAGCACGCCTTTACGAATGGCTTCGATGGTGATGATGAAACTCGTGTGCAGTTCATCGTCCACCGCGTTGAGGTCGCGCAGCCGCCGGATCATCAGAAACCGCACGCCCGTGGAGAAAATCCGGTAAAGTTCCGCTTCTGCCTCCGGGTCGCCATTCCTGATGCGGCCTACCAGTTCGGCGGCGCTGAAATTCCGAGTGGAGCAATCGGTTGACTTGGGTTGCATGTGGTCGCCCTTAATGCATGTGACCGACCAACTAGTGTGTTCGCCTTAGAACTTTATAAGTCAAGCAGGAATAAGCGCATAAGCAGCCAATGACCCAAAAGATATATAGGCGGCCCATCACCCTAACTCTGGGTTATATCGCACAGCCGGACGCAAAGGGATATTGCCTACGTATCCCATTCGGGAAGGACCCTTGCGGTACTGCCGGTTAGCTTCCGAGCCATAATCTAAACATGATCCAGCCTGCCGCCGTTAGCTCCCTCTTAGGCCCCTTCGATCCCGCCGGCGACGGTGAGGCCGCCAAAAGCAAAGAGCTGGTGCTGGCTCTTCTGCGTTCCTCCGAAGCCCCTTTCTCGCGGCGCCAATTCGCTCCGGGACACATCACCTGCTCGGGCCTGGTCCTTGGCCCCGCCCGCGACCGCATTCTGTTGGTGCTCCACCGCCGCCTGCAGCGCTGGCTGCTCCCCGGCGGCCACGTCGAGCCGGAAGATGCCGCCATCGGCGATGCCGGGCGCCGCGAAGTAGTCGAGGAGACCGGCGCCATCCTGGTGGCGGATTCCAACCCGCTTCTGATCGGCGTGGATGTGCATGGCATCCCGCCGCGCCGGGACGAACCGTTCCATCTGCACCACGACCTCGCCTTCCGGTTTCAGGCCCTCTCCGCGGACTTTCACATCTCCGAAGAAGTCCGCGAAGTTGCCTGGTGCCCCATCGCGGAGTTTGACCGCTACGAATTGCCCGGAAATATCCGCCGTGGCTACGCGCGCGCCATGGCGCATCCCTAGCCGGTTTACCGGCTATTCCCAGTCCTTAGTCCGTGCGAAACTGATTACAGTGCCCTCAGACCTGAGCAAGCTTCCCAAGTCCGAACGGCTGCGCGCGCTGTGGCCCGATATCAAGGAACTGATTCACCCACGCCGCGGCCTGCTGGCCTTCGGCATGGTTCTGATGGCCATCAATCGTGTCTCCGGGCTGCTACTCCCGTTCTCCACCAAGATTCTGGTCGACAATATTATCGGCAAGCGGCATTACGGCTTACTCCAGCCCTTGATCCTGGCCGTGGTCGCAGCCACCATGGTGCAGGGCGTGACATCTTTCGGTCTCACGCAGCTGCTTTCCAAAGCCGCGCAGCGCCTGATCGCCGAACTCCGCCGCAAGGTGCAGATGCACGTGGGCCGTCTGCCGGTTTCCTATTACGACGCCAACAAGAGCGGCATGCTGGTTTCCCGCATCATGAGCGACGTGGAAGGCGTCCGCAATTTGATCGGCACCGGGCTGGTGGAATTCGTCGGGGGACTGCTGACCGCCGTGCTCGCCTTGGGCGTGCTGCTGTACCTTAGCCCGTCCATGACCGGCGTGGCCTTGGGCGCGGTCCTCGCCTTCGGATTGGCCTTGCGCAAAGCTTTCGGCGTGATGCGGCCCATCTTCCGCGAGCGCGGCAAGATCAACGCCGAAGTCGCCGGACGCCTGACCGAATCGCTGGGCGGCGTACGCGTGGTCAAGGGCTATCATGCCGAGGCCGCCGAGGCGGAAGTATTCTCCGGCGGAGTCCAGCGCCTGCTCGACAACGTGATGAAGAGTCTCACCTCCACGTCGCTGATGAGCCTGGGCGCCACGCTCATGATGGGCATCCTGGGCGCGCTGGTCATGTATCTGGGCGCGCGCCAGATGATCGCGCACACTCTCACGCTCGGCGATTTCGTCACCTTCATCATGTTCCTGGCCTTCCTGATCGGACCCGTTTTCCAGATCGTCGGCATCGGCACCCAAATCAGCGAAGCGCTGGCCGGCCTGGAGCGCACGCGCGAAGTGCTGCGCGAACGGCCCGAGGATGAAGATCCCCGCCGCCGGGTTGCCGCCGGACCCATCCGCGGCGAAGTGGCCTTCGACCATGTGGACTTCGCCTATGACGAGGGCAAGACCGTGCTCAAGGATGTCTCGTTCCGTTCCGCGCCCGACACCGTCACCGCGCTGGTGGGGCCATCCGGCTCCGGCAAGTCCACCATCATCGGATTGATCGCCGCTTTCTATACGCCGCGATCCGGAACCATCTATATCGACGGCGTGGATCTTTCCACGGTGCGTCTCGAATCCTATCGCACGCAGCTTGGCGTCGTCTTTCAGGATACGTTTCTCTTCGACGGCACCATTCGCGAGAACGTGGCATTTTCCCGCCCCAAAGCCACCGAAGTCCAGATCCGCGAGGCCTGCCGCATCGCCCGCGTCGACGAATTCGCCGAATCGTTCGAGAAGGGCTACGACACCATCGTGGGCGAGCGCGGCGTCAAGTTATCCGGAGGCCAGCGCCAGCGTGTTTCCATCGCTCGCGCCATCCTGGCCGATCCCGCGATTCTGATTCTCGACGAAGCCACCTCCAGCCTCGATTCGGAATCGGAAGCCTTGATTCAGGAAGGCCTGTCGTACCTGATGCGCGGCCGCACCACCTTCGTCATCGCGCATCGCCTCTCCACCATCCGCCGCGCCGACCAGATCCTGGTGGTGGAAGCCGGACGCATCGTGGAGCGCGGCCGCCACGAATCCCTATATAAGCTGAACGGCCGGTACTACGATCTCTACACCCGCCAGCACGGCGTGCAAACCAACCTGTTCCTGGCGCCCGGGGAAGGCGAGGAACAACCTTCCGCCACGGATGCGAACGGCGCAGCCCCTGCGCGCGCCGGCGGCAACCCGTTGTCCGACGCCGTGCGCCTGATTCGCGGCTAGTCCGCCCGATCGTATGTCCGAGCCACTCCAAGACATGGTGAAACGGGCGCATGCGCTCGAGGAGGAGGGACAACTCCACGCCGCGCTCGACCTATGGAGGAAAATCGTACAGGTTGCTCCGACGGCCATCATGTTTTGCAGCCTGGGTTCCGCCGCGCGCGACCTGGGCGAACTGGAGGAAGCCGAGCAAAACCTGCGCCAGGCGATCCAACTCGATCCCACTTTCTGGCTGCCGCATCTGATGCTGGCGACGGTCTTGGTCCACGGCGCGCGTTGGGACGAGGCCGAAGCCTCCGCCCGCTTGTCCAATCGTCTGCACGAATCGGCGGCCGCGTGCTGCCTCCTGGGCGTCGCGCTGGATTGCCTCGACCGGAAACAGGAGGCCCGCCAGAGCTATCTGCGTGGCCTGGAAATCGACCCGGAGTACGAAGAGATCTACGCCAACATGGGCGAGCTGGTCCGCGATTCTAATCCTGTCGAAGCCGAAGAGCTGTTCTCCAAAGCCATCGACCTCGACCCGCACTACGCCCGAGTGCATCGCGAAATGGGGGCCTTGCTGCTCAGCATCGATTTCTCGCCGGAGATTGAGTATCATCTGCGCCGCGCCATAGAGATCGATCCCGCCGATATGTGGGCTCACGTCTATCTCGCTAACTACCTCTGGAGGGTGAAGGAGATTCCCGCCGCAATCATAGAATGCGAGTGGGCCCACTATGCCCAGCCGGAGTCGCCTCTACCGCTCTGGTATTTGGGAAATCTATACCAGGCCAGGCAGGAATGGGCCAGGGCCGAGTCCTTCTATCAACGCGCTTTGGCCATCGCGCCGGACGATTTCAACACCAACAAGAGCATGGGCCGCATGTTTTTGAACATGGGGCGGATCGAGCAGGCCCGCGTCTATCTGGAACGCACGCTCCTTATGAATCCGGACGACCGGCGCGCCCAGGAGTTGCTGGAGCGGGCCACGCCCGAGTATGACGGTTTACCGAAGAGACTGGTCCGCCGTTTGCAACGCCACCAGAACCGTTGGGAACGCCGCCGGGACCCAGGCAAACCCTGACCGCGGGCGCCCCCAAGCATTGTTAACATGAACCCATGCGACCGATTCGCTTCGCCACGCTCCTGCTTACGGCTCTGTCTGCCTTCGTCCCTGCCGCGCGCCCTGCCAGCAACGGGAAGGCCGCCCGCGAGTACTTCGTCTACTTTGGAACTTACACCGACAAAGGCAGCAAGGGAATCTACGTCAGCCGGTTTCGTCCGGCTACCGGCAAACTGACACCCCCGGAACTGGTAGCGGAGACCGCCAATCCTTCGTTTCTGGCCGTCGATCCGACGAACCATTATCTCTTCGCCGCCAATGAAATCGGCGATTACCAGGGCGCCAAGAGCGGTTCGGTTTCTTCGTTCGTCATTGACCGGCACACCGGCAAACTGACCGCGGTCAATACCGTCGCTTCGCGCGGCGCGGACCCCTGCCATCTCACGGTGGATAAGAACAGCAAGCACGTGCTGGTGGCCAACTATACCGGCGGCAGCGTCGCGGTTTTGCCCATCCAGGCGGGCGGCAGGCTGGGTGATTCATCGGACTTCAAGCAGCACCTGGGATCCAGCGTGGACCCCGAACGCCAGAAAGAGCCGCACGCGCACGATGTCGTGCTCACTCCGGACAATCGCTTCGCGGTAGTCGGCGACCTCGGCCTCGACAAACTGCTGGTCTACCGTTTCAATGCCGACAAGGGAACGCTGACGCCCAACGATCCGCCTTACGGACAGGTGAAGCCCGGCTCCGGCCCGCGGCATTTCGCCTTGCACCCCAATGGACGCTATGCCTACGTCATCAGCGAGATGGGCAACACCATTACGGCTTTCGATTGGGATGGCGATAAGGGCGCGCTCGAGGAATTGCAGTCCGTCCCCACGCTGCCCGCGGATTTCAAGGGAGAGAACACCACGGCCGAAATCGCGATCCATCCGGCCGGCCGCTTTCTCTACGGTTCCAACCGGGGGCACGATAGCATTGTGGTCTACGCCATCGATCCGGCTAACGGAAAACTGACTCTGGTCGAGGACGATCCCACGCTCGGCAAAGAGCCGCGCAATTTCGCGCTCGATCCCGCCGGCCAGTATCTGTTCGCCGCCAACCAGAACTCCAACACCGTCGTGGTGTTCAAGGTGAATCCGAAGAATGGCCGCCTGACCGCCTCGGGCGAAAAGGTCGAGGTGTCTTCGCCGGTGTGCGTCACTTTCGTGCCCGCGGAGTAGTGCCGGCAGTCATGCGCAAAATTCTGCCGATTCTCCTCGCCGTCTGTCTCGCCGGCCGCGCCCAGGACCCTTCCACTCCTGTTTGGCAATTTGCCGTCTCCGGCGATTCCCGCAACTGCGGCGATATCGTGATGCCCGCGATAGCCTCGGCCATCCGGAGTTCAGAGGCCAAATTCTACTGGCATCTGGGCGACTTTCGAGCCATCTACGACTTCGACGAAGACATGGTCCCGCCCGCTTCCCTGCACCTGAACTACCCGCGCCTCAATATCATTTCCTATCTGACCACGGCCTGGCCGAATTTCATCGAGCATCAACTGAAGCCGTTCGATGGTCTGGAAATCTTTCTGGGCATCGGCAACCACGAGATGATTTTCCCCGAAACGCGCGCCGGCTATATCCACCAGTTCGCCGGCTATCTCGACACCGCGCGTCTGCGGGAACAGCGCGCACACGACAAAGACAGCGGCGGCGTGCGCACTTATTATCACTGGGTCATGAATGGGTCGATCGATTTCATTTCCCTGGATAATGCCTCCGGCAATTCCTTCGATAATGCCCAGATGGAATGGGTGCGCCGTCGGCTCGCGGAAGATCGCAAATCGCGCGCCATCACCACCGTGGTGCTGGGTGCGCACGAAGCCCTGCCGGGCAGCAAAGGGATGAGCCATAGCATGTGCGATTCGGCGGCCGGGATCGAGACGGGACGCGAACTGTATAACCTGCTCTGGAACCTCCACCAGGCCGGCAAGAAAGTCTATATCCTGGCGAGTCACTCGCACTTCGTCATGGACGATGTCTACAACACGCCTTACTGGAAGGATCACGTGTTGCCGGGCTGGATCGTCGGGACCGCGGGCGCCGTGCGCTACCGCCTGCCTCCAGGCACGAGCGGCGCGACTATCGCCCGCACGGACGTCTATGGCTATCTGCTGGCTAGCGTGATGCGCGACGGGACCATCCAGTTCGACTTCAAGCAGATCGGCCTGGACGATCTGCTGCGTGCCAACGCCGGCAAAGTTCCGAACGCCCTGGTCCAGTGGTGCTATGCGGAGAATAGCGACAAGACCATCCCGGTACCGAATGCTTGTGGCGAGGCGGCCCGCTAAGTCCCGCGGGGCGGCCCAGGCTAGCCGGTCATAGGGCACCGCCGACGACTGGATCACTCCCACGGTCCGCCAGGCCTCCACTTCAAATGGAAGGCGTCCTCCCTTGCGGTCGCCGTGAGTGGCGCTGAGGCGAAGCGCCGCACTTGCGCCACGATTCCGTCCAAGCCGGATTCGGTTTCGAATCTACTCCGGCGAACGAACGCTCGCCACTGCACGGCGCGGGCGGGGTCTGCGCTGAAAGCTTCGGTCAACCCGACTGGGCCCCGTCGATCGCGGTGCCACGATGTCGAAAGGTCGATCGAATGGCCTCGGCCAGAACATCGCCGTCAAATGGGTACAGCCGCGCCAGCAGGGCGAGGTCGTAGTAGTCCTTGATGCGGCTGTTGAGGAGCCCGAGAACGGTGACGGCCTCGAGTTTCTCGGCCACCACGGTTTCCTTTGGATAGGCCATGAGCACTGGCGGCGGGAATTCCAGCATCGCCGGGTACTCGATCTCGATCGGCCGCGGGACGACCACGTCGCCAAAACCAATGTCGATCTGCATCGGGATTTTGGCCTTCGCGAGCGTCGCATGGAATCGGACCCGCACGCCCTCGTACTCGGCGTCTTCCTTGATGCGCTGAACCTCGATCGAGGCGGCAGTAAACTCAATGCCATCAGGTTCAGTGGCGAATTCGCAGACCCCGCCGACCAGCGACCGAATGTCCTCCAACTCGTTGTTGGTCTTTCCGGCCAGATCGATGTCCATCGTTGGCCGGGCGACAGGCGCCCTCCAAGCCGTCAGCAGGAGGGCTCCCTTCAGAATGAACCGATCCGCGAATGGTGACTTCGCCAGGCGATACAGGAAGCGCTCCATGGCGAAGTACTGCAGCAGTTCCTGGAAGGGCCGTCCTTGCAAGCGGGCTTGGTTCAGCAGACGTTGGCGGACAGAGGCGCCCAGATAGCGGCCACTCATAGAACCGCCTCCAGGTACGGACGCATCACCTTCTCTACGCGGTCGACCTGCGCAAATCTGGATAGAGCCTGGTAGTCCGGCTTCCGCGTCCGCTCACGGTAGGTTCGCAGGCCTTCGATGGCGACATCCAGCCCGATCTTGTTTCGATACTTGAAGCAGTCCGCGATCGTCTTCTCCGGCGAATACAGCCGCACGGGAACCTGATCGATCGAAATGACGTCGATCCCGGCGCTGAATGACGGATCTGAGTACCAGAATACCCGTAGTGGAATGCCATCGAGCTTGGGCACTTGAGCGTGGCTGGGCAGCGCAACGTCTACCGCATGCGGGACCTGTGTCGTGAGGCCGTGATGGGCCAGGGCGGAGATCAGGCAGATTACCGCACGGGGTATCCGGATCGCGACGGAGACCAGATCGGGGTTGGTAAGCGGTGGGGCGGTGGCGAGCCGGTAGATGCCACGGCTCACCTGTTCGAGCTCGCCGCGGTCCCGAAGCCTGTATAGCATCCGAGGGTGAATCCCCAGACGAATGGCGTCGCTGGTGCGAAGCATTCCTTTGTGGCTGGCGAACACATGGCGTGCCTTGACGAGACTGGCGTCAGCGATCGGCATTGGATAGAACCTGCGGACATTATACATGGTTTCCGAGCTTTCTATCCAGAGAGATTGGACTCACGGACGCCCCCAATTCGCCTTCACACGACAGCTTCTGCTGGCACGCGCAGCCGCGTGCACCGCGGGTCCACGCCCATTCGCAGATACAATGGATAAACCAGGCTGATCCCCGTGCCCGATACTCGTTCCTTCGTCTTTCATGACCCCAGCGGCAAACGCTGGGTCCGCTTCCGGCGCGGCGTGCAGACTGCTGGCATCTTTGTCGGCATCCTGGCCATCCTGTTCATCCTCAGCGTCGCCACCAACCCGCAAATTCCGGCGCTGGGTCTGCCACCGGTCGAGCACATCCCCAACCTGGGCGAGGTCTCGGACATCATCCGCGGCGAGCACCCTCTCCGCAATGTTCCCTTCAAGCTCCGCAAGGCCGCCGGCCATATTCGCTATGTGCGCTCCGCTTCACCGGTCTTAAATCCCAAAGCCGCCGCGAGCGTGCGCACCAATAGTCCCATCGTCTTCGGTTTTTATGTGAATTGGGACCAGTCCAGCATGGTTTCGTTGCGCACGCATCTTTCCCACCTCACGCATCTGGTGCCGGAGTGGCTGATCCTGCGCAACGCGCAAGGCGATCTCGACGATCAGACCGATCCCACCGTTGTGGCCATCGCCGCGCAAGCCAAGCTGCCCATCCTGCCACTGGTGACCAACTACCGCGATGGCTGGCAGCCGGGCGACGTCCGCCGGATTCTGCACAGCGCCGACGCGCGCGCCGACCTCATCGACAACATCTACAGCAACCTCACCGAGCACCATTTCGCGGGCGTGAATATCGATCTCGAGGATCTGTCTACGCCCGACCGCGCGCCGCTGGTAGCCTTCATGGAGCAACTCAGCCGGAAGCTTAAGCCCGCCGGCCTGCTGCTCACCGAAAGCGTGCCCATCGAAGATCCCGCGTACGATATCAAGGCCCTCGCGGGGATTAACGACTACATCGTGCCGATGGTCTACGACGAGCACTACCAGTCGGGCGAGCCTGGCCCGATCGCATCGCAGGCCTGGTTCGAAAAACAGATCAATCGGCTCTCCGCGGCTCTGCCACCGGAAAAGACCGTGATCGGCATCGGCAATTACGGTTATGACTGGCCGATCGGTGGCGCGGGGTCGGCCGAAGCGCCGTTCGGACAGGTGATGTCGCAGGCCTCCGCCAATCAGGCCTCCATCACTTGGGATTCGAACACCGCCAACCCCGTTTTGCGCTATCAGGCCGGCGGCACGCGCCACGAAGTCTGGTTCCTGGATGCCGTCACCGCATTGAACCAGACGCGGGCCGTCGCCCAGGGCGGCTTTCGCGGTGTGGCGCTGTGGCGTCTGGGGGCCGAGGATCCCGAATTGTGGAAGGTGCTGCAATCCGAAGCCTGGCCGGGTGCGGATTTCGACCTGCAGCAACTATCCACCCTCAGCGCCCAGAAATCCGTCGTGTCCTATGGCGACGGCGATGTGCTGCGCATCGTGCAGACCCCGCACGACGGCAGCCGCCAGGTTTCGCGCACCGCGGCCGGAGGCTATGCGGAGCAATACGGACAGTTGCCGTCTTACTATGTGATCGAATCGAGCGGCGGGGTCAAGGGCAAGATCCTGTGCCTCACGTTCGACGACGGCCCCGACCCGCGCTATACGCCCCAGGTGCTCGACATTCTGAAGAGCCGCCACGTGCACGCCACATTCTTCATCATCGGCGCCAACGCCGCGCAAAACATCGGACTGGTGCAGCGCGCCTATGCCGAAGGCCACGACCTCGGCAACCACACCTACACGCATCCAAACATTGCGCTGGTCACCGAAGAGCGCGCCGCGCTGGAGCTGAGCGCCACCGAGCGCATCATTGAAAATGCGGTGGGCGCCGCCACGGTTCTGTTCCGCCCGCCGTACAACGCGGACAGCCAGCCGCAGACGCCCGAAGAAATCCTGCCCGTGTTCCGCGCCCAGAAGGCCGGCTACGTGACGGTCGGCGAGCGCATCGACCCGCGCGATTGGGATAAAGGCGTTACGGCGGACGCCATCGTCAGTGAAATCCGCAGTGAGTTAGCCGATGAAAACCCCGGCCACGTGATCCTGCTGCACGACGCCGGCGGCGATCGTTCGGCCACCGTGGCGGCCTTGCCGCGCATCCTGGATGGCTTGCAGGCGCAAGGCTACCGCTTCGTTCCGCTGAGCGAATTGCTAGGCCAGTCCCGCGCGCAACTGATGCCGCCGCCGTCCGTCGTGGAGATGCGTTGGGCGCGCATCGAAGGCGGGGCGTTCGATTTCCAGGGCGCTTTCAAGAAGACCATCGGCATGCTGTTCCTGTGGGCCATCTACCTGACGTTGGCGCGCTCGCTCTTCTACGGCGCTTTGGCGCTGGTGCAGAAGTATCGCGCCGGGCGCGCCCGCTACGACACTTCGTTTCTGCCGCCGGTCTCCGTCATCATTGCCGCCTATAACGAAGAGAAAGTGATCGTGCGCACCGTGCAGTCGATTCTGAATGACGGCTACGGCGACGTGGAACTGGTGATCGTGGACGATGGCTCGCAAGACGCCACGCTGGACGTGTTGCAGCGCCATTTCGGCGGACAGCCCCAAGTACGCATCCTTTCCCAACCCAACAGCGGCAAGTCCGCCGCGCTGAACCACGCCATCGCGCATGCGCGGCACGGCATTCTGATCGCCGTGGACGCGGACACCATCTTCCGCGCCGGCGCCATTGCGAAGCTCGTGCGGCACTTCTCCGATCCCGCGGTGGGCGCGGTCTCCGGCAACGCGCGCGTAGGCAACCGGCAGCGCTGGATCACGCGCTTTCAATCCATCGAATACATCTGCGGCTTCAATCTCGACCGGCGTGCGCTGGATCTGCTGAACGCCATCACGGTCGTGCCGGGAGCGGTGGGAGCCTGGCGCAAGGACCTGATCCTCAAGTCGGGCGGCTTTGGCCACGACACGCTGGCCGAAGACACCGACCTGACGCTGCGCATCCGGCGCGACGGCTACAAGATCCGCTACGAAGAGCAGGCCGTGGCGTTCACCGAAGCTCCCGAAGACACGCGCGGTCTGGCCAAACAGCGCTTCCGTTGGGCCTTCGGCACTCTGCAGGCGGCCTGGAAGCATCGCGATGCGCTGTTCGTGCCGCGCTACGGCACCCTTGGTTTCGTGGCGCTGCCCAGCATCTGGATCTTCCAGGTGTTGCTTTCGGCGCTTTCACCGTTCGCCGAATTCGCCATGATCATGGCTTTGTTCGCGGGCAACTGGCGCATCGTGCTGGTGTTTTACCTGGCCTTTTTCGTCCTGGAACTGCTCACCGCCTTGCTGGCCTACGCCATGGAAGGCGAAGCGCCTTGGGATCTGGCGCTGCTCTTCTTCCAGCGCATCTACTACCGCGAGCTGATGTACTACGTGGTAGCCAAGTCGCTAGTCTACGCCGTGCGCGGCCGCGTGGTGGGCTGGGGCAAGCTGGAGCGGCGCGCCACGGTGGAAGGCTAAGGTTGCGGCGGCGGTTGCGGGGGCGATTCGATGACTTCCGGTGGTCTGCAGACTCCGATCGACACGGCGAACGACGCGACGTTGCGCCATGTGATTCCGGCCCGGTGCTCCACGCGGTAGGACTTGGTCGCGGCGTCCGCGCGCAGCCGCCAGTCCGGATTGGCGGCCGCGGGGTGCTTCAAGGGGATCGGCTTGGCATTGCTCTGCCGCAGGATCCAAGTCTCGCCCGCGTCGGGCGTCTCATATAATTCGTAGCGCCCGGATTGCCCGGCTCCGCCGCGATCGAGCACCATGCTGCCGCTGAGGTTCGAACTGAACGCAAAGGTCAGAATCGAGCCGAATTGCGGCTCGCCGAACACGGGGCGTGCGCGCCAGGTTTTCCCGCCGTCGGAGGTCACCAATAGGAACGGATCGCGCGGCAAAGGCTGCTGCGTCTCGCCGCTGATCCAGCCGTTGGCGAAGTCGACGAATTCGATGCGATCGAGAGCGGCCGCGTGCGCCCGCTCATAAGGCTCCCGCCACGTCTTGCCGCCGTCGTCGCTCGACAGCAGCACGGAATAGAGCGTCGAGGTGGCGGTGTGAATGTTGCCGGCCAGAAAGATGCGTTCGCCGGCCGTAGCTACCGAGTCCAGCTCCAAAAACAGGGGACACGGATCGTCGAGGGTGCAGCCCAGGCCGGCGGATTGAATGTCGGCCGCGTCACACACACACGCCACCAACATCGGCTTTCCGCCGTTCACCAGGGCGGGCCTTTCGACCGGTTCCTGGGCCGCCGCGGCCGATAGCCAAACTGCCCCCAAGGCAAGCACTACCCTCATGCATCCAGATTGTAGCGCTTTCCGTTTGTGCGAAATCCGACAGAAAGCCGTTGCGTGTGTAACCCTTCCTGAAATGGGGGCGTCTTTTCGCCAAATCCCCGTTACGACAAGCGGGCGCACTCACCCCTTTCACCCAATCGCGCCCGCTTTTTTGATCCCGAAGGTCACTCCTCGAATAGAGGTGTGCTCAGGTAGCGCTCGGCGGAATCCGGGAGAATGACTACAAACGTGTTGCCGGCAAATTGTTCCTCGCGCGCCAGGCGTAGCGCGACCGCCATCGCCGCTCCACCCGAGATGCCGCACAGGATGCCCTCTTCGCGAGCCAGGCGGCGCGCGCAATCCAAAGCCTCCTCGTCGCCGGCGGTCTCGACGCGGTCCACGACAGAAAGGTCCAGCGTGTCGGGAATGAAGCCCGCGCCCAAGCCCTGAATCTTGGAAGGGCCAGGGCTTAGCGGCTGCTTGAGCAGCGTTTGCGTGATGACCGGGCTGCGCGCCGGTTCCACGCCCACCGACAAAACCTTCTTTTTGCGCGATTTCCTGAGATACCTGGAAATGCCGGTTATAGTGCCGCCCGTGCCGATGCCGGCGACGAGCACGTCGATGGCGCCTTTGGTATCGGCCCAGATCTCCGGCCCGGTGGTTTCGAAATGGATGCGCGGATTGGCCGGATTCTCGAACTGTTGCAACAAGACGTAATGCTCCGGGTCGGATGAAACCAGCTCGAGGGCTTTGGCGATGGAGCCGGCCATGCCCTGGTCGCCGGGTGACAGCAGCAGCCTGGCGCCGAGCACCTGCAGCACCTTGCGCCGTTCCATCGACATGGTATCCGGCATGGCAATGGTGATCTGGTAACCGCGGGCGGCCGCTACATATGCCAGGGCGATGCCGGTGTTGCCGCTGGTCGGCTCGATGAGTTCCTTGCCCGGTTTGAGGATACCACGCTGTTCCGCGTCCCAGACCATGGCAGCACCGATCCGATCCTTAACGGAGCCAGCCGGGTTGCGTCCTTCGATTTTGGCCAGGATGGTGACCGGCGCGCCATCCGTGACGCGATTCAGGCGAACCAGCGGCGTGTGACCGATACTCAAGGAATTATCGGCGTGGAACAATTTTCAGATCTCCCAATTCGGGACGAAGCGGGCGTTGCGCTCGGCCCAGGCGCGTCTTAAGTCGGCGAAGGTGGTCTTATCCAAAACCTGGGAAACGGCGTGATCCACCTGCTCCCACATTTCCGCAAAGGGGGAATCGTTTCTGCGCCGGGAACGGCTGCGCCCCTGGGGTCCCTCGACGAAGCGCAGCACCTCGCCGGCCGTGAGCGTTTCGGGAGCGCGGAGCAGGAGATAGCCGCCCTCGGCCCCGCGGCGGGATTCCACAAAACCGCCCTGCTTCAGCCCGGCCAGAATCAGTTCCAGAAATTTCTGCGGAATCTTCTGGCGCTTGGCGATCTCACCGATTTTTACGGGTATACCCGCGGGTTGGGATGCCAGATCGAATAAGGCCTGCAAGGCATACTCGCCTTTGACCGAGATATTCATACGGATGGAGAGGGGAATCCCCCCTGATCAACTAGAGATTAAAGGAAATCTAAGGGAGAGTCAACTCAGAGGGTGGGAAAGGAAGCAAACTGGAGGGCCGCGTAGGTTGAACCAACCGAGCCGCTACGCGGCATTCCCAGTCATGTCGCAACGGATTTACGCAGTCTTGGTGGCGTCCGTCTTGGTGGTATCTTTTTTCTTCTTGGTGGCCTTCTTTTTCTTATCGGTCTTCTTGGTGGTGTCGGTGCTGTCCTGGGCGAACATGGCGAAAGAACCCAGCGCGATGGACAGGCCCAACATGAGGCTCATTAGTTTCTTCATTACGGTGTCTCCTTTAGATTCGACGCTTCCACGTCGTATGGAACGATCATAAACTGTGGCAGATGAAGTGGGTCTTAAGACACAATTAAAATCACTTCATTTCGGCAGAGCCGCCTTCATGGCGGGGGGATCGTTCACAGACCCGCAGTGAGAAACTATATTATTTGTTATCAATATTTTACTGGCATTAAGCCGCACTTGACGCCAAGCTCTGCTGATAGCATGAGGGCGAATGCGGAAAGCGGAAATCGCCAAAAGGCTGGCGCGGCAGTCGGGGGTCACGAACGCCGAGGCCGCCGATCAGATAGATCGTGTCGTGCACCAGATCCTGACCAAGCTGCGAAAGGGCCAGTCCGCGCCCCTGCCCGGATTGGGACGTTTCAGGCCCGGACCCAAAGGAATCTATCGGTTCGAACGGGAGAAGCCAACCGGCCATGGCAAGAAATAATCTACAATCGAGTGGGCAGGTGGCCCGTCTGGTGCGGCAGTGCCTGGCGGAGGGCGCCAGCGTGGAGATCGACGGCCTGGGCACCTTTCTACCCGATTCCCAACGCGGCTTCCGCTTTTTGCCGAGCAGCCGTCCCAAGGTATTCATCGCCTACGTGCAGGAGGATGCGGCATGGGCCGACCGGCTCTATGAATCGCTGGAAGGCCACGGCTTCGACCCCTGGCTGGACCGGCGCAAGCTGTTGCCGGGCCAGAACTGGCCGCGATCCATCGAGGAAGCCATCCACGTTTGCGATTTTTTTCTGGCCTGCTTTTCGCAGCGTTCGGTGCGGAAGAAGGGCGGCTTCCAGGCTGAGATCCGCTATGCACTGGACTGCACGAAACAGATTCCCCTGGACCAGATCTTCCTGATCCCCGCGCGTCTGGATGCCTGCGCGGTGCCAGCGCGCATCCAGCGGGAGATCCAGTACATCGATCTGTTCCCGGACTGGGAGCGCGGAATCCGCCGCATTGTCTCGGCCATGCGCCGTCAGTTGCGCCACGCGGCAGCCGCCTGACTAACCCGTAACCCCCTTTCTCTCCGGCGCGTCCATCCTTCAACCGGTTAGGCCCTATGTGTCTCTTTCGTCGATGTTTTTGGTTGGTCACCGTCCCGACTCTCCTATATCTGCCGGTGCCGGCGCAAATTGCCAGCCCCTATCCGCCGGGTAGCGGCGGGCTGGGCATTCCCATTCCCCGCAAGAACAAAAAGAAAGAACAACAACAGCAACTGCAGACGACGGAAGGGATGTTGCGCCGCATCAAGAAAGATGAAGTGATCCTGGAAGCGGACGACCACCGCATCCTGAATTTCAAGCGCGACGACAAAACCCAATTCATCAAACAAGGCAGCCCGATCAAGCCCAGCGTGCTGAAGCCGGGCGACTACGTGGAGATCGATGCCAGCCAGGATGACGAAGGCTTCCTGACCGCCGTGAACGTCAGTTGGCAGCAGGACGGCACCGAAAAGGACCGGGCGCACGCCATGGAGCCAGTCGAGACCTCCGTCGCCAAGAACGCGCACGACCGGGCTAAAGCTACCGAACAGGCCGACGATACGGAAGAGGCCAACGCCGCCGCGCCGCAAGCTCCGGCTAAGGCTGCGCCTCCGCAGGCGACAGCGGCGTCCGGGGGCCCGCCGCAGGAGACCAGTCCGGCCGACCTGAGCGCGCCCGACAAAGAGCAGCCCAAGGTGGTGAAGATCGACGCGGACGATCAAGGACCGCCAGTGTTAAAGCGTGGCGGCAAAGCCGCGCGCCGGGATGCCGAACCCGCTCCGCCGCAGGCGGCGGCCGACGCCCAGTTATCCGCGAGCAACGAGCCTCCCCCCGAGCCCCGGCCGGCGCAGCCGGCGGTGACCGGCAACCTGCGGCCCGAAGAGGTGGTCATCGAGAAGGCGCGGCAAGCCGCCGGTTCGTTTCTGGAAAGCCTGCCCAACTACTATTGCCAGGAAGTGATGACCCGCTACCAGAGCGGATCGCAGCGCGCCAGTTGGCAGCCGGTGGATGTAGTGTCGATGGCGTTGGTTTTCGAAAAAGGTCAAGAGAGCTACCGCAACATTCAGGTGAACGGCAAGGCGACCAAGAAAAAAATGGAGGACCTGGCCGGCGCCTGGTCCACCGGCGAATTCGGCAGCGTGCTGGCGGATTTGTTTTCACCGGCCACGGAAGCCGATTTCGAATTCCGGAAAGAGTCGCGAACCGGCGGACGTACGGCGATGGTTTACGACTATACCGTAGATCGGGAACATTCCCATTGGCACATCATGGTGGCTTCACAGCTCGTATTGCCTCCTTATGGCGGCTCCGTGTGGATCGACAAGCAGACCAACCGCGTGCTGCGCATCGAAATGCAGGCCAATCACCTGCCGGATGCCTTCCCGGTGGACAAAGTGGAAATGGCCACCGATTACGAATTCGTGCTTTTCGGCGACCGGCAATATCTGGTGCCGGTACACGCCGAAACATTGGGCTGCCAGCGGGAGTCGGATGTTTGCACGCGCAACGTGATCGACTTCCGCAACTACCATCGCTACGCGGGCGAATCGAGCATCACTTTCGACAAATAGCGCTCTCAAGGCTATCCCGTGAGGTAATGATGGACGGATTGTGCGGCTTGGCGGCCTTCGGCGATAGCCCACACGACCAGGGATTGGCCGCGGCGCATGTCACCGGCGGCGAAGACTCCGGGGACTGAAGACATATAGTTGTCCGTTTGTACGTTGCCGCGGTTGTCGAGTTTCACTCCCAGCGTATCCAGCAGGCCGGATCGGACCGGGCCCAGGAAGCCCATGGCGAGGAGCACCAGATCTATGTCCATGGTGAATTCACTGCCGTCGCTGGTGCGCTGGGCGTGGAGCTGTTTCACATTGCCCTGCTCGTCGCCGGTAAAGCTGGTAGTGGAGACGCTCCACTCGCGGACGCCGCCTTCTTCGTGGGAGCTTTCGGTGCGGAGCAGCATGGGCCAGAGCGGCCAGGGGGTCGAAGGGGAGCGCTGTAGAGGCGGCTGGGGGAGCAGTTCGAATTGATGGACGGAGGCCGCCTTTTGGCGGTGCGATGTGCCCAGGCAATCGGCGCCGGTATCGCCGCCGCCGATGATGACGACGCGTTTGCCGGCGGCGGTGACGGTGGACGCACGGCCGAGGAATTCCATGGCGAAGTGGATGCCGTGCAGTTTGCGGCCGGGCACGGGGAGATCGCGGGGATGCTCGGCGCCGCCGGAAAGCAGGATGGCGTCATAATCGCGGCGGAGATCTGCGACGGGAATGTTGTGACCGACGTGGGCATTCGGGACGAACTCGACACCTTCGGCGCGCATTTGTTCGAGGCGGCGATCGATCAGGTGCTTCTCCATTTTGAAGTTCGGAATGCCGTAGCGCAGCAGGCCGCCGATTTTGTCGTTCTTTTCGAAAACGGTGACGGCGTGCCCGGCGCGGCGAAGCTGCTGGGCGGCAGCCAGACCGGCGGGACCGGAGCCGACGATGGCGACACGTTTGCCGGTGAGTGTTTCGGGCGGTTCGGGACGGATCCAACCTTCGGCGAAGGCACGATCGACGATCATTTTTTCGATCTGCTTGATGGTGACGGGCGACTCATTGATACCGAGGACGCAGGCGGCTTCGCAGGGCGCGGGGCAGATACGGCCGGTGAACTCGGGAAAGTTATTAGTGGCGTGCAGGACGCGGATGGCTTCCTGCCAACGGCCGCGATAGACCAGATCGTTCCAATCGGGAATGATGTTGCTGAGCGGGCAACCGGTGTGGCAGAAGGGTACGCCACAATCCATGCAGCGTGCGCCTTGGGCGCGGATTTTCTCTTCGGGGAAATCGAGGTAGATTTCGAACCAGTCGTTGGTGCGCTCGGCGGGCGGACGCCGCGTGGGAACCTCGCGCCCGTATTCGAGGAACCCGGTAGGCTTACCCATGCATCACCCCCGCGCGCGCGACGGAGGGCCGGCGGTCTAGCAGGAGCACGCGCTGGTATTCGTGCGGGAAGACCTTGATGAATTTGGGCAGCATAGTATCCCAGTTTTCGAGGGTCCATTTGGCGCGCGGACTGCGAGTGGATTCGAAGTGGCGTTCGATCAAGTTACGCAGGAGCGTGGCATCTTCGGTGACGGGTTCGAGATCCACACTGGCCTGGTTGCAACGCTTTTCGGCGAAGTCTCCGTTTTCGTCGAGGACGAAGGCTAAGCCGCCGCTCATGCCGGCGGCGAAGTTGCGGCCGCAGCGGCCGAGGACCACGACCAGGCCCTTGGTCATGTATTCGCAGCCGTGATCGCCGAGGCCTTCGACTACGGCTGTGGCACCGGAGTTGCGGACAGCGAAACGCTCGCCGGCCATACCGTTGAAGAAGGCTTCGCCGCTGGTGGCGCCGTAGAGGGCTACGTTTCCGATCAGGATATTCTCTTCCGGCAGGAAGGTCGAGTCGCGCGGCGGGAAGACGGCCAGACGGCCGCCGGAGAGTCCTTTGCCGGCGTAATCGTTGGCATCGCCTTCGAGCGTCAGGGTGACGCCTTTGGCAAGGAACGCGCCGAAGCTCTGGCCGGCGGAACCGGTGAGGTCGAAACGGATGGTATCGTCGGGCAGGCCGGCGGAGCCGTAGCGGCGGGCGATTTCGCCGCTTAACATCGCGCCCACGGTACGGTGCACATTGCGCACGGGCAGCTTGATCTGGATGGGCGTACGATTGTCGAGGGCTTCGCGGGCCAGATCGATCAGTTTGAAATCGAGGGCCTGCTGCAGGCCGTGATCCTGGCCTTGCACGCAACGGCGGGCGATGCGGCCGGGCACCTGCGGGCTGTGCAGGATGGCGGAGAAATCCAGGCCTTTGGCTTTCCAGTGATCGAGGGCATCGCGTGTTTCGAGCATATCGACGCGCCCGACCATTTCGTTGAAGGTGCGGAAGCCCAGTTGGGCCATGTAACGGCGTACCTGCTCGGCGATAAAGAAGAAGAAATTGATGACGTGCTCCGGCTGGCCCTGGAACCTGGCGCGGAGGACGGGGTCCTGGGTGGCGATGCCTACGGGGCAGGTGTTCAGATGGCACTTGCGCATCATGATGCAGCCCATGGCGACCAGCGGGGTAGTGGCGAATCCGAACTCTTCGGCGCCCAGCAGCGCGGCGATGGTGACGTCGCGGCCGGTCTGGAGCTTGCCGTCGGTTTGGACGCGGATGCGGCTGCGGAGGTCGTTCATGACGAGGACCTGCTGGGTTTCGGCGAGGCCCAGTTCCCAGGGAATGCCGGCGTGCTTGATGGAGCTGAGCGGAGATGCGCCGGTGCCGCCGGAATCGCCGCTGATGAGGACCACGTCGGCGTGCGCTTTGGCAACGCCGGCGGCGACGGTGCCTACGCCCACTTCGGCTACGAGCTTGACGGAGATGCGGGCGCGAGGGTTGACGTTCTTCAGATCGTAGATGAGCTGCGCCAGATCCTCGATGGAGTAGATATCGTGGTGCGGGGGCGGCGAGATCAGGCCGACGCCGGGGATGGAATGGCGCACGCGGGCGATGACTTCGTCGACTTTGTGGCCAGGAAGCTGGCCGCCTTCGCCGGGCTTGGCGCCCTGCGCCATTTTGATTTGCAACTCGTCGGCGTTGACCAGGTAGTTGGTGGTGACGCCGAAACGCGCGGAGGCCACCTGCTTGATGGCGCTGCGACGCCAGTCGCCGTTGGGGTCGCGCTCAAAACGGGCTTCGTCTTCCCCGCCTTCGCCGGTATTGGACTTGCCGCCGATGCGGTTCATGGCGATGGCCAAAGTCTCGTGGGCTTCCTTGGAGATGGAGCCGAAGGACATTGCGCCAGTGGCGAAGCGCTTCACGATTTCAGTGGCCGGCTCGACATCTTCGATGGGCACCGGGTGGGCGGATTTCTTGATTTCGAGCAGGCCGCGAAGGGTGCATAACTGGCGGCTTTGAGTGTCGATCAGGTCCGTGTATTCCTGAAAGGTTTGCGGGTTATGATTGCGGACGGCGTGCTGGAGTTTGCCGATGGTGAGCGGATTGAGGAGGTGATATTCGCCGCGCACGCGGTACTGGTAGTTGCCGCCGATGGGGAGTTCGGTTTCGTGGCCGGTGACGGATTCGAAGGCGAGAGCATGCTTCATCTGGGCTTCGCGAGCGAGGACGCCGAGTCCGACACCTTCGATGCGGGAAGCGGTGCCGGTGAAGTATTGATCGACCAGCGCTTTATTCAGTCCGATGGCTTCGAAGACCTGCGCGCCGCGATAGCTTTGCAGGGTGGAGATGCCCATCTTGGAGAAGGTTTTGAGGAGACCTTTGTTGATGGCTTTTTTGTAATTGGCGAGGGCCTTTTCGAAAGTGAGGCCGGCGGGCAGATAGCCGCGCATGGCCATGTCTTCGAGGGTTTCGATGGCGAGGTAGGGATTGACGGCGCTGGCGCCATATCCGATCAGGAGCGCGTAGTGCATGATCTCGCGCGGCTCGCCGGATTCGATGATGAGGGCGACCTGGGTGCGGGTTTCCTCGCGGACCAGATGGTTGTGGACGGCGGTGAGGGCGAGGAGGCTGGGGATGGGCGCGTAGTCGCGATCGACGCCGCGATCGGAGAGGATCAGGAGGGTATAGCCGGACTTGATGGCCAAGGAGGCGCGGCGGCAGAGGGAATCGAGGGCATGTTCGAGGTTCGTGGCGTATTCATCGAGCGAAATCGTATGGCTGGGCCGCGGGTTGAGAGCAGTGACGGGAAACAGCGTGGGCAAGGTGGTCGCCAGGAAATCGCCCTGGGAGACACGGCGGAGTTTTTCGAGCGAACGATTGCCGATGATGGGATGGGGCAGCCGAAGGGTATGGCAATGCTGGGGGGTTTCATCGAGGATATTGCGCTCGGTGCCGATGTAGCTGATCAGCGACATGACCATCTCTTCGCGGATGGGATCGATGGGCGGATTGGTGACCTGCGCGAACAACTGCTTGAAGTAGTTGAACAGGGGCTGAGGATGGTCGGAGAGGCAAGCGAGGGGGGTATCGGTGCCCATGGAGCCGACGGGTTCCTGAGCGTTTTCGGCCATGGGGGCGAGGATCATCTTGAGATCTTCGTCGGTATATCCGAAGGCACGCTGGCGGCTGAGGATGGTTTCGTGATCGGTGTGGTACTCGCGGGAAGGCTCGGCGAGCTGATCGAGGGTTACCTGATTCTGGGCGAGCCACTGGGCATAGGGCCGGCGGGAATACAGGCGCTGCTTGATTTCCTTATCGGAAACGATTCTGCCGGCGACGGTATCGACCAGGAACATCTTGCCGGGCTGGAGGCGGCCTTTGCGCTTGACGTTGCCGGGGGCGATGGGCAGGACGCCGGTTTCCGATGACATGACGACCAGGTCGTCGTGGGTGATGATGTAGCGGGCGGGGCGCAGGCCGTTGCGGTCGAGGGTAGCGCCGATGACGCGGCCGTCGGTGAAGGCGATGGCGGCGGGGCCGTCCCAAGGCTCCATGAGGGAAGCGTGATATTCGTAGAAGGCCTGCTTGTCGGCGGCCATGTGGGGATTGCCGGCCCAGGCTTCGGGGATCAACATGGCCATGGCGTGGGGCAGTTCGCGTCCGGCCATGAAGAGCAGCTCGAGGGCGTTATCGAAATTGGCGGAATCGCTGCCGCTGGGGGCAATGATGGGGAACAGCTTCTTTATGTCGTCACCGAACAGTGGGGAGCGGAGGATGGACTGGCGGGCGTGCATCCAGTTGACGTTGCCGCGCAGGGTGTTGATTTCGCCGTTGTGCGCGATGTAGCGGTAGGGATGCGCGAGCTGCCAGGTGGGGAAGGTATTGGTGGAGAAGCGCTGATGCACCAGGCAGAGGGCGCTGGTGACGTCGGGATCGGAAAGCTCGCCGTAGAAGTGGGCCATCTGCGGGGCGAGCAGCAGTCCTTTGTAGACGATGGTGCGGGCGGAGAGCGAAGGAAGATAGAAATCGGCTTTGTTGGGGAGATTGGTGGCGGCTACTTCGGATTCGGCGCGTTTACGGATGATGTAGAGTTTGCGTTCGAAGGCGTCGGGATCGAGGCCGGAGGGCGCACCGACGAAGACTTGCTGGATGTAGGGCTGGGAGGCGCGAGCCACGCGGCCGATGGCGTCGCCATCGACGGGGGTATCGCGCCAGCCGAGGACGGTGAGGCCTTCTTCGCGGATAACGCGCTCCAGGATGCCTTCGCAGGAGAGGCGCTGATGCGGCTCGACGGGCAGGAAGGTCATGCCGACGCCGTATTGGCCGGGCGCGGGCAGGGTGAAGCCGAGGGCAGCGCATTCGCGGGCGAAGAACTTGTGCGGGATCTGGATAAGCATGCCGGCGCCGTCGCCGGTTTCGGGATCACAGCCGCAGGCTCCGCGGTGCGCGAGGTTGATGAGGACCTGGATGCCCTTTTGGATAATGTCGTGGGACTTGTGACCCTTGACGCTGGCGACGAAGCCGATGCCGCAGGCATCGTGCTCGAGGCGCGGGTCGTACAGGCCCTGGGGTGCGGGGAGACCGGGAGTAGACGGGTACTCGGTCATAGATTCTCCGTGGAAGCTTTCAGTGTACCAGGGTTCCGAATATCAGGCAATAGGAATATGCATATTATGCAGTATTGGTATTTTTAATACTGTTCGGTTGCGGCTTTTGGTCGATAGGTGTAATGTTATCAGCGGGAAGCGGCGGTATTTCGGAGGCTGGAGTGGGTGGCTGCGGAACAATGTGCGGCCGGTTCGGTACACAGCACTTGGAAGAGGTGTTCAGGGACTCGCTGGGGCGGGCGGCGCGGATAGCCGCCAAATCCTTATAAAGTTTGAACATCATACGGCGCAGGCGGCACCCGATCTGCGTGACGCGGTCGTATTGGGCAAGACAGGTACTGGCGGGTTGGTCACCGTATTCGATCAACAGGCCAGATTCGAATAGCTCGGCGCGGTAGAGTTTCCACTTGAGGGCGGCCAATTCGTCAACCATTTGTTGCTGTTGGGGATCCTGGGGCTGGTAGAAATCCTGGAGGCCGTGGAGCATTTCGTCGAATGCGGCCTGGTTTTCGCCGGGCAGAACGACGGTGGAGGAGTAGAAGCCGTGGCGCAGCGCGTTCAGGCTGCAGGTGGCCTTGCCGGCGGGGCTGGTGGGGCCGGTACAGTGGGCCGCGTTGCGACGGTTGGCAGCGATTTGTTTCTTTGTTGACATAGGCTTAGAGGTATTTGCGGAACAGAACCAATTTGCGGGCGGCGCTTGTGGCGCACCCGATCCGGCTTCACCATAGCATCGGATTCGGGGGTGGCCGGTGGGGGGAATTTGGGGCTCGGGCGGCAGGTAATTGAGGAATCGGGATTTGCGATACGGGCATTTATTTACGGGAGGCGTGACTGGGGTACGTTGGGCGCGTTGGGCGCGATGGCGGGGCAGGGGCAAACGTTCACGACATTGGCGAGCTTCGACGGCCGGAACGGGGCGACACCTGGGGTTTCGCTGGTTCAGGGGATCAATGGGGATCTGTACGGGACCGCCGTTTATGGCGGAGCCTCGGACGCCGGCACGGTCTTTCGGATCACGCCACAGGGTCAATTGAAGACGGTGCACAGTTTTGCCATCAGCGATGGCGAGTATCCGAACAGGCTGCTGGCGGTCTCCGACGGGACGATCCATGGAACCACATACGGAGGAGGCGCGAACGGCTGCGGCACCATTTTCACGATTAGTCCGGGAGGCGCGTTCACCACAGTGGCCAGTTTTGACAGTATCGAGCAGAGCGCCGGCGGAGTGCTGGCACAGGGATTCAACGGGATGCTTTACGGCGCGACTGGCGGAGAGTCCCTTACGAACGAGGGCACGGTGTTCGAGACGACGCCCGGCGGAGCAATCACAGTGGCACACAGCTTCACGGGAAGCGACGACTCTTATCCGGACGCTGGGGGATTCAGGGCACTGACGAAGGCGGGACGTACAATTCGGGAACGACCACCGGCTCGTACTATGGCGCGGTGTTCCAGATTACTGCCGGAGGCGTGTCCGGGCGGGGCGTTGGAGAGCAGCGTCGCGTTTCAGGTGTTGTAGGGCACGGAGGGCTGAAGCCCTTAGGTGGCGCGGCGGTTGCCGTAGAGATCGACGTGCAGGCGGGGGCTGTAGCGGTAGCCTGCTTGTTTGCAGATTTCGGCCAGCCAGACGGCGCGCTCGCGGAGGATGGCGGGGTGGATGCCTTCGGGCATCAGGATGACGCGGGCGGGGTCGGCGGGTAACGATTGCACCAACGCTCGCAGTTCGGGGATGTCTTCGGGATTGGCAATTACGAACTTGAGCTGATATTCGTAGGCTGCCATGAGACGGCGGAGCACGTCGGGCTGGATGCGGAGCTGCTCGTGGCGGTCCTGCCAGTCGCCTCCGGGGGTGGAGTTGGCGAGTTTGGGGCTGATGCTCATCAGGTCGCAGGGGACGGGGGCGAAGACGGTGCCGGCGGTTTCGATGGTCAGGTGGCGGCCGCCGCGGCGGAGGGCGGCGGCGAGGTCTTCGACGCCGCGGGCGATCATGGGTTCGCCACCGGTGAGCACGACGTGGCGCGCGGGGTAGGAATCGACGGCTGAGACGATGCGTTCGAGGGTCCAGTCGTCGCCTTCGGGATGCCAGGAGGTGTACGGGGTGTCGCACCAGGAGCAGCGCAGATTGCATCCGCTGGTGCGCACGAAGACCGATGGTACGCCAACGAGCGATCCTTCGCCCTGGATGGAGTAGAAGATTTCAGCGATCCGCAATGCCGGCCTCTTCGAATCCTTTGCGGCGGAGCAGGCAGGAATCGCACTGTCCGCAGGGCCGGCCCTGGGGGTCGGGATCGTAGCAACTGTGGGTGAGGCTGAAATCGAGGTGCAGGTCGCGAGCGAGTTTTACGATTTCGGCCTTGGAGAGATGGATGAGGGGCGTGTGGATGCGGACGGGCGGGCCGCCTTCGACGCCGGACTTGGTAGCGAGCGCGGCCATGTGTTCAAAGGCGGCGATGTATTCGGGGCGGCAATCGGGGTAGCCGGAGTAATCGAGAGCATTGACGCCGATGAAGATGTGGGGCGCTGCGAGGACTTCGGCCCAGGCGAGCGCGAACGACAGGAAGATGGTGTTGCGGGCGGGGACGTAGGTGACGGGGATGCCGTGGGACATGTCCGCGAGGGTACGCGACTTGGGAACGGCGAGGTCGGCGGTGAGGGCGGAGTGGCCGATCTGGCGGAGATCGATGCGGGCGACGACGTGGCGGGTTGCGCCGAGGGATTGCGAGACGCGGGCGGCGGCTTCCAGTTCGATGCGGTGGCGCTGGCCGTAATCGAAGGACAGGGCGTAGCACTCGTAACCGTCGCGGCGGGCGAGAGCCAGGCAGGTGGAGGAGTCGAGGCCGCCGCTCAGCAGGCAGACGGCTTTGGGAGTCGGATGGGGCAAGCTGGTCAGGCCAAGGTATTGACGGAGCCTACGCGGTGGGATTCGTAGGCGGCGATGGCTGCGTCATTTTTCAGGATGTAGCCGAGTTCGTCGACACCTTCGAGGAGGCAATGCTTGGAGAAGGGGTCGATGGGGAACTCGATGCGGCGGCCGTCGGGGAGGGTGAGCGACTGGGTGGCGAGGTCCAGGGTGACTTCGGCATTCTGGTCGCGGTCCACCAGGGCGAACAGGTCGGCGTGCGCGTCGGGCGGCACGACGATGGGGAGCAGGGCGTTCTTCAGCGAATTCTGTTTGAAGATGTCGGCGAAGGAGGTGCTGATGACGGCACGGAATCCGAACTGGGTGAGTGCCCACGGGGCGTGCTCGCGGGAACTGCCGCAGCCGAAGTTATCGCCGGCCAGGAGGATTTGGGCTCCCTGGCCGCGCGGCTGATTGAGGATGAAGTCCGGCTTGGGATTGCCCTGCGCGTCATAGCGCCAGTCGTTGAAGAGCTGCTTGTCGAGCCCCTGTTTGGAGATAGTTTTCAGGAAGCGCGCGGGGATGATCTGGTCGGTATCGATGTTGTTGATGGGGAGCGGCACGAGGCGGCTGCGGAAGTTCATAAGAGTGTCCTCACGTCGGTGACCATGCCGGTAAGCGCGGCGGCGGCGGCGGTCAGGGGGCTGGCCAGGAAGGTGCGTCCACCCTTGCCCTGGCGGCCTTCGAAATTGCGATTGCTGGTGGAGACGCAATACTCGCCAGGCTGGAGTTGATCGCCGTTCATGGCGATGCACATGGAGCAGCCGGGCTCGCGGTAATCGCAGCCGGCGGCGCGGAAGATTTCGGGGAGACCTTCGGCGGCGGCCTGGGCTTTGACTTGTTGGGAGCCGGGGACGACCATGACGCGCACATGCGGGTTCACCTTGCGGCCTTTGAGGAGCGAGGCGGCGGAGCGGAGGTCGGAGATGCGGGAGTTGGTGCAGCTTCCAATGAAGACGACGTTGACGGGATGGCCCAGCAGCAGCTTGCCGCCTTCGAGATCCATATAGCGCAGGGCCTTGGCGATGGAATCGCGCTGGAGAGGATCGGCGACTTGGGAAGGCTCGGGCAGCGGCGCGGTGATGGGCATGCCCATACCGGGATTGGTGCCGTAGGTGATCATGGGCTCGAGCTGGGCGGCGTCGATGGATATGGAGCGATCGTAGGTTGCGCCTTCGTCGGTGGGGAGTTGACGCCAGCGGGCGAGGGCGGCTTCCCAATCCGCGCCTTGCGGGGCGAAGGGGCGGCCGGCCATGTATTCGAAGGTGACATCGTCGGGCGCGATCATGCCGGCGCGCGCGCCGCCTTCGATGGACATATTGCAGACGGTCATGCGCTGCTCCATGGTGAGGGCGCGAATGGCGGCGCCGCGATATTCGAAGATGGAGGCGGTGCCGCCGCCGATGCCGATGCGGGAGATAAGGGCGAGGATGATGTCCTTGGCGGTGACGCCGCCGGGAAGGGCGCCATCAACTTCGACCTGGAAGGTTTTGGATTTGCGCTGCAGGAGGCACTGGGTGGCGAGGACATGCTCGACTTCGCTGGTGCCGATACCGAAGGCCAGGGTGCCGAACGCGCCGTGAGTGGAGGTGTGGCTGTCGCCGCAGACGATGGTCATGCCGGGCTGGGTGAGGCCGAGCTCGGGGGGCATGACGTGCACGATGCCCTGGCGGCCGCTGAGCCGGCCGTAGCAGCGGATGCCGAAGTCGCGGCAGTTGGTTTCGAGCTGGGCGACCTGGCGGGCGGCGATTTCGTCGACGATGGGGAGGGCCGGGTCGGTGGTGGGAGTGCTGTGATCGGTGGTGGCGATGGTGAGATCGGGGCGGCGGACTTTGATGCCGCGGTCGCGCAGGCCCTGGAAGGCTTGCGGGGAGGTGACTTCGTGGACCAGATGGAGGTCGATGTAGAGGAGGGTGGGCGCGCCGGGCTGTTGGTGGACGACGTGGTTATCCCAGAGTTTTTCTATGATGGTGCGGGGGAGCATGTTTCTATTATTACTCGGGATGGATGCCTGGAGGCTAGAATGATCGTCGCGCAGCAGCTCGAGCCGAAGCCCGGTCACCAGGGCCGCTGGATGTGCTCGTCTGGGATGCGCGCCATCCGAGCAATTGACTGTAGTGTCATAGTGTATGCTGACATTGCAGGCAATTTCGGGCAGAGACCGTCTGGATGTCAGCCTCGACGAACTGGCCGGAAGGAAGGAAGCCAACGGCGATGCCCGCATCCACAACCCAGAGTTGCACCGGCTGTACAAGAAAGTCGACCAGCTCTCAGATGAGGACCAGCAGGCGCTGGTGATCGTGCTCGACAGCCTGGTGAAGCGCTCCAAGGTGAGCCGGGTGATGGCCGAGCTTTAGCGGCTAAAAGGAAGATATGGAACCGAATCTCAATCAGGAACGCCAGCAGGCTCACGCGCTGTTGGACTTGCTGCCCGCCGAGAAACTGAACGCCGTGCGGAGTCTGCTGGAAGTGATGGTGGAGCCGCTGGCACGCGCACTGGCATCCGCCCCGGTGGAAGAGGAAGAGGTCACGCCGGAGACGGCCGCCGCGCTGGACCGTGCCCGTGCTTCACTGGCTCGCGGCGAGGGCATTCCGCACGAAGAGATCATGCGCGAGTTCGGGCTGAATCAGTGAGCGAAGACGCCGCGCCCAAGCGGATCGCGGTAATCTGGTCGCCCGAGGGCCGTGCCGATCTGCGCGCGATTGAGCGGGAGAGCGCGATACAGATTCTCCACTGCATGGATCGCCACTTGGCCCACCGCACCGGCGACGTGAAAAAGCTGAAGACGCCGCGGACCGGTTTCCGGCTGCGCTGCGGCGACTACCGGGTGTTCTTCGATCTCCAGGGTGAGGACACCATCGAGATTACCGGCGTGAAGAACCGTCGCGAGGCCTACCGCTAAGCCTGGCGGAACGGAAATCGTTTCGAGCAGGGTTTCTCAACGGCCAGGGGTCTTACCGGTTCGGGATCAAACGTACGTGCGGCGTCTTGCCCGAATTCACGTTGTTCGCCGCCGTACAATGTACCAATTCCTTAGACATGCAGGAATAGCGGGCTGTGCCAAGCGTGGCTATTTTCCTCTGCTCAGCCCCAGCGCGCGGATGCGCTTGTGGAGGTTGGTGCGCTCCATGCCTAGGGCGCGGGCGGCGCCGGAGACATTCCAGTTGGCTTCTTCGTTATCCCAGAGTTTTTCGATGATGGTGCGGGGGGCATCCCTATACTGTCGCTCGGACCAGGCGGCATCTTTGACGGCCACTGCCAGGCGTTTGCCGAGCGCGGCGCAGGCTTGCTCGATCTGATCGAGAGGCGTGCGATTCCGGAAATCGAAAAGGCGGTCCACGTTGGTTTTTGGAATGCCGAAGAGCGGGGGAATTCGCTCGTCTTCATTCCGGCGGGTTCGAATCATGCCAGATGTTCCATGTGTTACTTTGCGCGGCGACTTCGACGTAGTCCACAGAGGCGCGTGGTTCCGGAATCGGCTCGCCGATCTCACGCATGACTTCGAAGTGAGCGGCCAATGCGTCCTGGAAGTTGCGGCGGGTCTCCTCCTCGGTGTCGCCGACGGCGGCGCAGCCAGGCACGTCGGGCGAGAACGCGGAGTAGCCGGTGCTCGTCGGTTCGATAACTATGGGATATCGTTTCGAAATCATTTCAGACCAGCCTTCTTCAGTATACTTTGCAGTGTACCCGGCGCCAGTTCCATTCCATCTCTGCCGGGTACCGTGATCAGGTTGGGATTTTCCGGATGTTTGAAGTGTCTATGGCTGCCCTTTGAGCGAATTTCGATCCACCCGCGGTCTTGGAGCGAGCGGACCAATTCGCGCACCTTCATGGGCACGGCGGAATTGTATCATACGGGCTGCGACCGGCTACCGAACGCGTTTGCCCGGTTCCACGCAGACGTATCGGGCGGTGTTCCGGGCAGGGAGGGCTCAGGAGCCAACATCGGAGGCCGCTCTCTAATCTGCTATGATTCCTCGAAAAGGAGGAGTTAGTGAGATGTAGAGCCTCACGCCGGACGCCGAGGGCCTCGAGCGAGGTGTGCGCCTGTTCTCTTACCTTGCCGATGAAGCAAACAAGGGCCATGCCCTTGGCATCTCATATGCTGATTTCATCGCATACCTGCATGGCGCCGCCAGTTTCCGCGATCTGACGGGACGGAGCTATCGGCCAAGCGACACCGGGGTGATCCTTGCGGCCGCGCAGGCGGTAACTGCGCATGCTGGTGGACGAAAGCCGGTCAGCCGGTTGGGGAAGAAGATTGATGCTGGGATGGATACATTCATCTGGAGCCGCACGCCGCCGTTCGATCGGCCAGAGGCCGCGTGGTTACGGAGCGCGGAGAAGATTCCTTACAGCAGGGAGGTATGGCTCTCTGTGTTTCCACCGAACCTACGCCGTCTTGTGATCATCGGAGAGCTGGAAGCCGAGATGACGTCCAGTCCGACTGAAAGCCCGACTCGGACGGGAGGAGATGTCCGATCCGCTCTAACGAGCGCCCGCGCGTCGCACCAACCGGTTCCCAGGCAGCCAATATCGGACATGCAAGTCTCCAACTTGTGGCGGCGGCTTGGTCAATTCCTTCACCGGTTGGATCCCAAAGGATCGTTGAAGGAGGGCATCGGATCCCACATATCGCGACTCTCATTCGAGGGCGTAGTCCCGCGCGAGGTCGCGGCCGCAATGCGCACTGTTACCGAAGCGAGAAACGCGGTCGACCACGAGTTCAAAGCGCTCTCCAGAGTGCAGAGTGCCTTAGTGTTCGCTGCCTGGGCCGCAATTGAGGAGTGGGCTGCCGGCAAAGGCCTGAAGATCTGAGCAAGTTGTGTGCGTTGCCCGGATTAAGACGGCATACCTAACCGTAGTGTGCCCTACTTGCCTCTGCTCAAGCCCAGCGCGCGGATGCGCTTGTGGAGGTTGGTGCGCTCCATGCCCAGGGCGCGGGCGGCGCCGGAGACGTTCCAGTTCGCCTCTTCGAGGGCGCGAAGGATGTGGTCGCGCTCGGCGGATTCGCGGGCTTCCTGGACGCTGGAGCGGGGGCCGGCGTCGCGCTGCACGCGGATCTCGACGGGGACGGAGTCGCGGGTGAGGCGGTCGCCGGTGGTCAGGATGGCCATGCGCTCGATGGCGTTGCGCAATTCGCGGGCGTTGCCGGGCCAGGGGTAACTTTCGAGTAGCGGGTAGACGGCATCGTCCAGGGTCTTCGGTTTGAAGTTATTGCGGGCGCAGAAATCGTCGAGGAAATATTGGGCCAGCAGCTTGATATCCTGCGGGCGCTCGCGCAGCGAGGGGACGCGTATGGGAACCACGCTGAGGCGGTAGTACAGGTCTTCGCGGAATTTGGCCTGAGTGACCAGGGTGCCGAGGTCGCGGTTGGTGGCGGAAATGACGCGCACGGACACGCGGATGATCTGCTCGCCGCCGACGCGGTGGAACTCGCCTTCCTGCAAGACGCGGAGGAGCTTGGCCTGCGAAGCGCCGTGCAGGTCGCCGACTTCATCGAGGAAAATCGAGCCGCTATCGGCGAGTTCGAACTTGCCGCGGCGGGATCCGGCGGCGCCGGTGAACGCGCCTTTCTCGTGGCCGAATAATTCGGTTTCGAGCAGTTCGGTGGGGATGGCGGCGCAGTTCACTTTTACGAACGGTCCCGCGGCGAAGGGGCTGTTCTGATGGATATGGGCGGCAAGTAGCTCTTTGCCGGTGCCGGACTCGCCGATCAGCAGCACGCGCGCATCGGAGCGGGCGGCCATGCTGGCCTGCTCCACGGCGCGCTGGAAGGCGGGGCTGGAGCCGATCATCTTGGGGCTGGCGCCCACCAGTTCGCGGAGCCGTTCATTCTCGGCGCGGAGGCTGGAATGCTCGATGGCGTTCTTGACGGCCAGCAATACTTTGTCGCGGCTGAGAGGCTTCTCCAGGAAATCGAAAGCGCCGGCGCGGGTGGCTTCGACCGCGTCGGCTATGGTGCCGTGCCCGGAAATCATGACGGCGGGCGCGGGGTTACCATTCTGCCGCACGGAGCGCAGCAGGTCGATGCCGTTGCCGTCGGGCAACTTCACATCGAAGAGGAAAGCGTCGGCGCGCTCCATATCGGGGTGCGCGCGAAATTCACGGATGGAACGGCAGACGGCGATGCCGTAACCCTCGCGCTCCAGGATCAGACGCAGCGAGCGGCCGATATTCTCTTCATCATCCACGATCAGAATGCGCTTGGATGCCATGGGATGCTACGGGCAGCAGCACGCGGAAACCTGCGCCGCCCAATTCTCCTTTCACGAGCACGATGTCGCCCCCGGTCAGCAGAGCGCCTTTACGGGAAATGGACAGTCCCAGCCCCATTCCGCCCTTCTTGAAGGAGATGGATGGCTGAAACAAAGATTGACGGATTTGTTCGCTCAGGCCCGGGCCGGAGTCGTGCACTTCGACGAATGCGTTGCCATTATTGACGGCGGTGACGCCAAGAATGCGGCCGCCTTCGCCGGCGGCTTCTGCGGCGTTTTCGAGCAGGTTGGTGAGGATGCCTTTCACCAGATCCTGGTCGGCCAGCGCAGTGGGCTGACCGCCGTCGAGGCGCAGATCGTAGGACACTTCGGGATGGCCGTTTTTCAAAAACGCGATGCGCTCTTCGAGCAGGGCGTTCAAATCGAGCGGCTCGGGAAGCACGGGGGGTTCGGCGGCGAACTGGGAGAAGGCGCGCACGCGGCGCTCCAGGCTTTCGACCTCTTCGGCCACGATCTGGGTAGCCTGCTCCATGAACGCGCGATCGCTTTCGCCGTAGCGGGCCAGCATCTCCTCAACGGTTAGGCGGATGGGCGTAAGTGAATTTTTGACCTCGTGGGCCATTTTACGGGCGAGGGTCTGCCAACTGGCGAGCTGGGTGAGGTAGAGGAGGCGCTCGGTGCTGCGCTGGAGGCGCTCGGCCATATCGTTGAAGGCGCGGATGGCGCGGCCGATTTCATCGTCGCGGCGGGACTCGACGCGGGTGGAGAGGTTGCCGGCGGCGAGCTCGGAGAGTCCGGCGGTGAGCTGCTGAATGGGGCGGCTGATACGATGGGCCAGGTAAACGAGGAGCACCAGGGATGCGAGCCACACGGAGGCGGCCAGTAGGACGTAGGTATAGGTGAAACCGCGCAGCAGATCGCGCGACTCGCGTTTCTCGACGATGGCGCGGGCCTGGCGATACTCGCGGGAAAGTTCATCAAGGCCCACGCCGGTCAGGCTGGTGGACCAGAACAGCACATCGCCGCCGCGGCGGGCCAGGTAATCGATGCGGTCGCCATCGTGCCCGGCGATGAGGAAACGCTCGGCATCGCCGCTGTCGAAGAAACTCTTGACCGCGGGGGACCATTGCGGTTGGGAAGCGGCGAGGTAGCGGACGGGTTGCAGATGGCCGGCCAAGGCGTCGGCTTTCACATGATCGCAGGCCTGCCGGTAGAGCTCTTTACCGGCGCGCTGCAGATAGCGGGAGAGACGGTCGAGTTCGCCGGTGGAGGCGTAGCTGAGGCTACGATCAAATAAGGAAGTGGTGATCCAGAGGGTAGCGGCCAAAGGCGCCAGGGTGGCGACCAGGAAGATGGCGATCAGCCTGTTGCGCAGCCGGTTCACGAGGTTCGGGCGGCGCGGCCCACCAGCCGCCGGAGATCGATCAAGCGCAGCGGTCCAGTCTCGGCGGTCCATTGGGGCTGCTGGTCGCGTGGGCGGCGGCTGAAGAGCTCGATCAGCCGAGTGAGGTTGAGGCCGGATTCGCCGATCACCGCGGCTTCGTCCTTGGCTTCGGTGGCGTGCATCTCGAAGCGCAACCAGAAGGGCCGGTCCTGGGGAAGATCCGAGGTACTGATGGCCACATTCTCCAAGCACCAAGCTTCGGCGGCGGCCAGCGACAGGTGCGCGACGGTCCGCTGCCCCTCGCCGAGCTTCGTGACTGAGAACTTTTCTTCCCACAAATCGTAGCTGAATACGAAACGCTCGGGCGTGCGGCGCAAGCTGGTTTTATAGTCGTCGGTAGTCAGCGTCAACTGCGTGAGGAAGACCACAGCCGCGCCGTCTTTCAGGCGATCCAGCGGTTTGCCGGACAAGAAATTCAATTGCGGCGCGGCCACGTGCAGGTCGTCGCCATCCCAGGTAACGTTGAGACGCTCGGCGGAGCGGAGGGAAGACAGAGATATACACACGCCGGCCACGAGCCAGCAAATCCGGCCGAGTTCCGCCCCTTTGAGGTAGCGGCTCCGTTTACCTTGCTTCATTCAACTTTTCAATAGTTCATGCCGACCATGAAAACCGGCTCGATATGGCCTTCCTTGATAGGGAATGCCAGGGCGGCGTACATGCCGTTCTGGCGGACACCAACTCCGACCGAATGGCGCCAGGTAGCCGTCTGACCCACATCCCATATTGTCCCACTGTCGTAGAAAACGTCGAAGCGGCGGTACCGGTACTCCATGGTGTTGGCGACCACCCGGCTGCCACCCAGGGGGTCCAAATCGAACCGATTCCAACCGCGCAGGAAGGTGGTGTTGCCGAGCATAAAACGTTCATAAAGCGGCGCACGGCCGGTAATCAGGCCGACGGTCATTTCGTCCACGATCTGATTGTGATCCCAGGAGTAGACGTATTCGGCGTCGGCTTGGTGACGGGAATATGCGAAATCGCTGCCTAACATATTGGTGGCCGCCCGCAGGCTGTAACCTGCGTCCCATTCCTGCTGGTTGGCGCCGGAGCTTTCCACGCGACGATGGTAGCGCAGAGTTGTCACCATCGCGTTGGCCGACTCCGTTCGCGCGGCCGGAAACTCAGGTTGAATCTTTTCAAAACTGGCGCCCACGGTAAGGTTGACGTTGCCGGGAGCGCCCCGCAAGAGGAGGAACGTCACCAGCGGTTCGATGTTATCACGGCTCCGGTAGATTCCGGAGGTATCGGCTTCGGCACCGGGTTGCGCCAGGGCATCGGAGGTGGCTGTGTTCCACTGGTCGCGATAACTTTCGAAATCCAGGCGGAAGCGTATGCGATCGCTCGCGAGGTGATTATCCTGGTAGCGGGCGATGAAGCCGGTGTAGCGTTCGGCCAGATCGTCGCCATTGCTGACCGCGCCTACGGTGAATGCCTGAGTGCCCACGGTAGCGGTGCCTTCGACTGTGCCGGTGATTCCGGCATCGGTGCGGTAGACCAATTGCGGAATGGAGGCATCGAATTTGGCGGGCCGGCCCAGGACATCGAACACGACGCGCACATGTTCGGGGGTCTGGCCGCGGAGCAGGCGGTGGGTTACGGCGCGGACGTGCAATTCGTGGCGGATGCGGGTGGCCAGATCATCGAGCGCGGCCGGATTGACCTTTTCGCCGACCATGCGCATGAGTTGATTGTGCAGGGTGGTGCTGATACCGGAAGGGTCATCGCCGGCGAGTTCGACGCTCTCCACCGTATAGCGGGTATTCACGTTGAAATCCTCGGGCGGGGAGCCGGCCAGAAGCGGGCTGAAACACGCCAAGATCAAGCCCAGGCACGCGAATCTCATGCGGGCCAGCATTGCAGGCTTTCGGCCAAATACAAATAGCTGTAATGAAAAGGTTTATATAGAAGATGGCTGTGACTGTGATTCACAGGTGTGGGAAGGCGAATTTGGTGGGCGACACAGCCCGTTTTTATAAAGCTTTAGCCAACTCAGCGCCAAAAGCGGTCTTGGGCGCAGCGTCTTTGCCGCGGCGGGGCTTACGCCCGGTGCGCTGCTGGGGACGCTCCATCGGTTTACTGTCTTTACCCTTGGAAGGCTGCGCCGGGTTGGCCCGCAACAGCCGGTCTTCCAGAGGTGCGCGATCGAAACGGCGGATGATCGCTTGCATCTCGTCGGCCGTAGGCGCTTCCACAAATGCGAAGCCCTTGGATTCTTGTGTTTCGTGATTGCGGATTACTTTAACCGAATCCGCGACCAGGTTTTCAGCGGTTAGCCATTGCTTAATATCGTCGGCAGTGACCCAGATGGGCAGGTTGCCTAAGAATACAGTGAAATTCATTCAGTGATTTGATCTCTCCGTTGGTTGGATTGGCACTTCAAGGGGAAGGATTCCGTGCTGCCACCTAGATAGTATCAGACGGGGGCACTGCTGCGCAAACCAAATTAACTTTGCACAACGCGCAAAACGGGTCGCGGCCGCGCCGCCAGGACTCCGCGAGGTGTTTGAACAACGGGCAAAACGGGGTATGCATTTTTGAGCACTATTTCCAGGCATCCAGCACCATGTTGGTGCGGTTGCGCAAGGCGAGACGCCGTAGATAGCGGTCGGAAGCTGTAACGTAGCTGTAAGCTGCCTCTTCGCCGAAAGCGCGGCGGACGAGGCGCAGGCCGCGGGTCCAGGGAAGATCCTGCGTGCGGATGCGGGGAGGGAGGCAGCCGTGAAGGGGCGGATGTGCGTG
This sequence comes from Bryobacteraceae bacterium, assembly GCA_049511415.1. Classification (GTDB taxonomy): domain Bacteria; phylum Acidobacteriota; class Terriglobia; order Bryobacterales; family Bryobacteraceae; genus Bog-159. The sequence continues at coordinate 119,962 of JBEKYC010000010.1, forward strand.
AAATCCGCGTAGAAGGCTACCATATCCACCGGCGTGGGGACCACGATGGTGCAAAGGCCGCCGGGTTTGAGGACGCGATGCAATTCGAGAATGGCGCGCTCGGGATCGGGCAGATGCTCGAACAGCCAGCAGCAGAAGATGCCCTCGAAACGGTTATCGGGGAAGGGCATGGCTTCGGCGCGACCCAGTTTCGTTTGCAGGCCTTCAGCGGCATAGTGTTGAACCAGGTCGGGCGCGTTATCGACGGCGATGATTGCTCCGGCATTCTGGCGCGTGAACCAGCAGCGGCCGGGGCCGACGTCGGCGACGGGGCGCTTGCCGCGGAATCGGGAATCGTACCAGAAGCGGCCCCAGACGGTTTCAATCTGGCCGACGAGGCCTTCGCCGGTGCCGAGGATGTAGCGGCCGTAGGAAGTGGTGGCGCACGACTGCGGGGTCATACGGGGATAGTGGGCCACCACTCGCTAAGCTCTCATGGAGCCGCAGATGCTGGCGACGTTTGGGATAGACCCAAAGAGATCACTTCCGTTGGGCGGCGCTGCCGGATTCGCCACCGGGATCCGACACGCCAGTGAGAAAGTGCCATCCCTGCCGCGATCCACAGCAGGAAAGCCACCAGCACTGAAAGCAGCCGGACGGGTCTAGTAGGATGACTGCCTGCGAGATCCCGCACCAGCGCAGCCCCGCAGACTGCCAAAACGATGGGGAGCAGCTCCCGGAGATCCAAGAAGGTTTCCTCCGCCAACGCCATCGGCGCGCCGCCGATCCAAATGTCGGCATGCACCCTCCAGAACCCGCCGAATACACACCTGACTGGTTCACCAGCGCCCTGACCATCCGGAATGGCCGTGTGCAGTTCGGATTTGGAAAACCCGCTGACCGCGCCGCCCTTTTGCGCCAGTTTACCGTCCACAAATAAGGACGTGGAGAAACCCGCGAACTCGCTCTCGATGGTGTGACCTTTATAATCGACGTGCCAGCACTTGCCCATATCGTCTCCTGTGGTATGACGCCCGACGCCTATTGCCCCGGGATAGTGGCCGGAACCGAGGTAAAGGTCCCGAACGGGCTGAATCGCAGTCCCAGGCCCGCAAGACCGCCGGCGGAGCTGAACTGCACGATCCCCTGTTCTCCGATGGTCTGCGGAAACTGGGTGGTGAGTGCGAACGAGGCGTGGCCCTCTCCGGCAACGGCAATGGGTTGGGGAGCACCCAGTTGGTTGCCATTGGCATCCCACATGGTGGCCACGATGGTCTGAGATGCCGGGGAGAGGTTTGCCAACGCCACACCCAGGATGAAACCAGCGGTATTGTCGTAAGCCATGGTGATTAGATATGGAGATTGGGTCTGGAGTGACGCAGTACCCTCCGATGGCGATCCGGATGACGGAGTGGAGCGGAATATGGCGGAACCGCCCACCGGACCGGTGCTCAGCACGTCGGCCCATCCCACCGTGACCGACGGGATCCCATCTCCAGTCGAAATGAGGAAAGTGGTATTCGGGTTCAGGGTGGCATTGATGGAGGAGGCTGTGAGTGTCTGTGTCGCACCTTGCTGGGTGGTAGTCAGGGGCAGGGTTAGGGGCGTCCCATCGTTGGCGTGAAGCTGCACGCTGACGGTGATGGGTAACAGAGAGCTGTTTTCGAGGGAGATGACGGTGGTCCAGCCGCCGCCGGCTGCGATTTGGGACAAAGCGCTGGAACGAACCGGCGAGACGTCGAAAGCCGGCAGAGCACTGGCGGACAGGGCCTGCCAGCCGGAACCATTATTGGACAACCCACCGCTGAGTCCGAGGGTGTTGCGATTCCAGGCCACCAGCGTGTCGTTGGCCATGGGCTGCACCACGAGCCAGTATGGCGCCCCGCCCTGGAGCATCAGGTTGACTTTGTCATTGACCACTGTGAGTGCCGGCGGCTGTGCGAGGGGCAAGCCGGTGACCGTCCAGCTTTCCAGGGTACTGCCGGGAGATCCGCTAGAATCCTGCGCGATGGAAACAACCGCGCCATTTGTGCCGGTATTGTAGCTTAGGGGCAGGCTGATACTCTGCAAGGCAAACGTTGCGCTCGGTGTAAACGGAGCAGCGATTTCACGCAGCAGAGTAGGACCACAGTTCGGATTCGTGGGACCGCTGACGCACCAGACGCTGGTGGAGAAGCTGTCGTTGGAACCGAAGCTGGAGTAATAGGCGGAGCCTGAACTGAGGACTCCGGCCACACTGAAGGCCGGCTGGGTACCAGTTCCCGTAAGGGGCTGCCATCCGCTGGAACCGATGATGGTCGTGCCACCATTCAGACCCAAATTGTTCTTGTACCAAACGAGCAGGGTGTCGTTCCCTCCCGGCAGCACCTCGACCCAGTATTTCTGGCCTGCCTGAAGGGTCAGGTTGAGGCTGTCGGCAGCCGCGGTGAGTGCGGGTTCGGCGCCGCCCGGCAGGTTTCCCAGGGTCCAGGTTTCCAGGCTCTTGCCCGGAATGCCACCGCCATCCTGGGCCAACACGATCTGTGCGCTATTGGTCCCGGTGGCGTAGCCCAAGGGGAGGCTGATGCCTTGCAAGGTAAAGGAGGCGCTGGGAGTAAAGGAAGCGGCGATCTCGCGGAGCACGGCCGGGCCGCATTCCGTGTTGTTGGGGCCGGTAATGCACCACGGATCAACGCTGGAGAAACTGTTGTTTGCACCCAGGCTCGAATAGTACACCTGGGCGTGTCCAGGCATTACAAGTAACGCGAACATGAGGCACAAACCCAAGGCTTGCGGGCCGCCTTTTGGCAGGCATCGCTTGTGAGTCCACTCTTTATAGGTTTTCTTATCTTTGGACCTCTCTTTGATCACGGATAGCCTCCTCTGCTGAATGCACAATTCGGAACTTGAGCATTAAGGCCGGGCGCGGCGGCGCGGCCAAGTTGCGGATGACACCGCCTGACAACCGATAACGAATGGCGCATTTTTAAAGGACGCAACGGTCTCTCTAAGACGGCCTAACTCAAGAGCGGTCGAGGCGTCCGCCTATAACTCCTAAGCGTAACCGCGACGCACTTAGGGACATGATAGAGAGCCGTTTTAGGTTTTTGTTGGCAAGTTATGAACACAGGTCATTCTTCCCAAACGAACGGAGACAGTCTACCGCGCCGTTCTTGGACTGTCAAGCTAAGTCTGACTGCAAGGCGAAATCTTCAAGTGCGGGCAATCAGCACGAGATGCTGACGGACTGGCAAGGGCCGGCGCCGAGCCCGGAAACCGCGAGGCCGCACGCACGTCGTAGAATGAACATAATGCCTGAAAGTTCCGAAGAGTTTTACCGCATACAGAAGCTGCCGCCGTATGTGTTCGCGGTGATCAACGAGATGCGGGCAACAGCGCGCGCGGCGCAGCAGGATGTGATTGATCTGGGGATGGGGAATCCGGACGGGGCCACGCCGCGGGTGGTGGTGAGCAAGATGGTGGAGGCGGCGCGGAATGCGCGTAATCACCGCTATTCGGCGTCGCGCGGGATCCCGCGTTTGCGGGAGGAGATCACGCTGCGTTATCGCAAGAATTACGGCGTGGAACTCGATCCGGATAGGGAGGCCATCGTCACCATCGGCGCGAAGGATGCGCTGGCGCATCTGCTATTCGCGGTAGTCGGGCCGGGCGATGCGGTGGTTTCGCCGAATCCGGCGTATCCGATTCATCAGTACGGCGTCATCATGGCGGAGGGGCACGCGTGTCTGCTGCCCATGCCCAGCCCGGCGGAGTTCCTTAGCCGGCTGGAAGATTTGTATCGGACATCGACGCGCAAGCCGAAGCTGATCCTGATTTCGTTTCCACATAACCCGACGACGACTTGCGTGGAGCTGGATTTCTTCAAGGAGATCATCAGTCTGGCCAGCCGGCATGGGACGCTGGTGGTGCACGATTTCGCTTATGCGGATTTGGGGTTCGACGGCTACAAGCCCCCCAGCATTCTACAGGTGGAAGGCGCCAAGGAAGTGGCGGTCGAGATTTTCTCGATGTCGAAGAGCTACAACATGGCGGGCTGGCGGGTGGGGTATTGCGTGGGCAATCCGCGCATGATCGGGGCGCTGGCGCGGATCAAGAGCTATCTGGATTACGGGGTTTTTCAGCCGATTCAGATTGCGTCGATCATCGCGTTGCGGGAGTGCGAGGACGAGCCGCGCAAGATTTGCGCCATTTACCAGAAGAGGCGCGATGTGCTGGTGAGCGGTTTGACGCGCGCGGGATGGCCGGTGGAGAAGCCGCGGGGATCGATGTTCGTGTGGGCGCCGCTGCCGGAGCGGTATCGCGCGGACGGCTCGCTGGAGTTCGCCAAGCGGCTGATGAAGGAGGCGCTGGTGGCGGTGTCGCCGGGGATCGGGTTCGGGCCGCTGGGGGAGGGATTCGTGCGGTTTGCGCTGGTGGAAAACGAGCACCGCATCCGGCAGGCGACTCGGTCGATCGGGAAGTTTTTGAAGGGGTGAAGGCCTGACATTCTAATCCTGGCGCGCCAGGGACTCGAAGTCTTCCTCGAACGCTTTTAGTGCCTTGGCGACGTCCCTTGTGCGCTCCTGCATGCCGCGGTGTAGAGCTATGCGCCTGAGCCGGGGATCCGGTTTGTAGATCGCGGCATGCTCCACCTCCCAAAAGAGGCCTGTCAGCATGGAAACGATCTGGTATTCTCCTTTCACGCGGTCGCTTGCCTCGCAGTAGCCGTAGTACTTGTGCGCCTGTAGTTCGCCATCTTCTTCGATCGGGTCTGAAGTCCAGGATGGGAATACTCCCCGCAAATTGCGGTCGATTTCGTCCAGCCGGCTACGCGGAAAAGCCAAGACCCTAACACCAGCCAGGTCGTTCAGCCCAGTCAGCGAATAGATGTCGGGGCGGCTCCTATTGAAGGTCGCGCCTTCTTGCCGAGCCCGTAGCTTCTCCAGAGCGCTTTCGCACCTTGACTCGAAACTTAACGGCGAGTTGCTCGTGCCTCTGGAGAGATCTCGAAATGGGCAACAAGTGATATCGGACCGTAGCTTCGACCTGTTCTGCGACGCGGTGGATTTCGGGCAGAAGGCTGAAATACTCTTCTCGTAGCCGGTCCTCGATCGTCCGCTCACCGCCGGACAAGCGCGGCCTCGATCTCATGTTTAACGGGTTCCGGCGGTTCGGAGTTGAAATAAAACTTCCAACCGTTCTTGCCGGTATCCTCGTGAATGAAACGTTCGAGATCCTCTTCTGCGTGGTCCTCGATGAACTCCACGCTGAAGACCTTTTTCCGCCGTGGGTCGAAGTAGACCTTGCGGTCGAAATTATATGCGAGTCCGGCGTCATCCAGCATGTTCTGTTTGGTATCTAGTGTTTTCATCCGGAGGCACCTTCCTGATCTGAATTGTAGCCCAATCGGGTCCATTGAGCTAGATCCTGCACGTGGCGGCTACGGCACGGACCAGATCAAGCTATCATCTCCGCGCAATCGAGGTGTCCCGTCGGGAAGTACATCCAGGAAGGCTCGGACGTTGCCTGCCCTGCCTACGAGTTCCAATCGCTCAGCCCGGATTACCTTCGGCGGCCTCGAGTTCTGGGCCAGTACCGGCGTGGTTTCGGACAGCCAGTTCGGCGCCATCCCGCCAAGCAGACCACCTAACAATGATAGAGCCACCGTAGCCCAGTTGACCTTGCTGTTCACGCTAGGCCCTCCAAGAACGAAGATGACCGAACCAATATTATCAGTTCGACGAACTTGTCCGCTCACCTTCCGGGCCTCACGATTCAAGTGGCCCTCGTCGGGACAGCGCGGCCTGTCGATGTCCAAGTGCTACAACATGGCTGGCTGGCGGGTGGGTTACTGCCTGGGGGATCCGCGCATGATCGGGGCGCTGATCGAAGCCCTGGGCAACGTGAACGGGGTCTAGCCCTTACGCCTCCGGCCGCTCTGTGGCCCTTCCCGCATCCGCGCTTAAGTACATGCGGCGGTCGTGATGGAAGGCCGCGTTAGCCAGGTGCGGGGCGGAGACGGCGCTTGCGCCGACTTCCACCGGGGCATTTGGTTCGCGGCGCGACTTCACGCAATCCAGGAAATTCTGGATGTGGGATTCGATGGGCACCGGCGCTTTGAACGATTGGACCGGCTCGCGGTTCTTGGGCCACGGCTCCTTCCAGACGCGGTAACCGTCGTCATCAATGATCATGGTGCCCTGGTCGCCCTGAAACTGAATGGACCAGTTGTTGTCGTAGGCGTTGGTATAGTTCAGCGTCCAGGTGGCCATGAAGCCGGCATATTCGAAGACGGCGCAGAATACGTCGGGGACCTCGGAACCGATGGTCTTGGCGATCTGGCCATAGCACACGGCGGATTTCGCCGTGCCGGCATTGGTGAACCATTGCACGACATCCATCAGGTGGGTGCCCTGGTCGGTCATGTTGCCGCCGGAATAATCCCAAAAGAGCCGCCAGGCGCGGAATCGCATGGGCTGCAGTTCGCGATCCTTGGCGGGACCGAGGAAGCGCTTCCAATCCAGATTGCCAGGCAGGGGCGTGTTGTCCAGTTCGTGCGCCACATTCCAATTCCACATGGGCTTGACCAGCGTGATCTTGCCCAGGACGCCGCTATCCACCAGTTGCTTGGCTTTGATGATGGATTCGGCGCTACGGCGCTGCATGCCGACCTGCACGATCTGTTTGGTCTTGCGCACCGCATCCACCATCTGCCGGCTTTGCTCGAGCGAATGGGACATGGGCTTTTCGAGGTAGACGTCCTTGTGCGCGTCGAGCGCCGCCATGAGGCAGGGGGCGTGCTGGTGGTCGGGAGTGGCCACCACGACGGCGTCGATGCCATTCTGCGCCAGCAGGTCGTGATAGTCGGTGAACGGCTTGGCATCCGGAGCGCCTTCGAGCGCCTTCCGCATGTTGAAGTCGTAGACCTCGGACACCGCCACGCACTCGGCGCCGAGTTTCTGGAAATTCTGGTTGAGATAGCGCCCGCGGCCGCCGGCGCCGATCAGACCGTAGGTGAGCCGGTCATTGGCGCCCCATGCCCGCCGGGGAATAAACAGCGGCGCAGCCAGCGCCGTGCTTAAGAAAGCTCTGCGATCCTGTTCCACGGGTTCATATTACCACCGGCTGCGCGCGGCCGGGTGCAAGTTCCGCGGGGGCCGGATCCCGCTCCCCAAAGCCCCAGCGCGCGAGACTTGGGAGCGCGAGGCGGGCGGCCTGCTCTCCGGCCTGGATCAGTTGGGCGGCACTTTCGAATGCATCCCATTCCATACCGCGGACATCCGGCTCGATGACCAGGTCGGAATGCTGCCGCCAAGTCATTTCCGTGCGACTGTGCATGATCTGAAAGCATCGGTTAATGACATGGAACATGTTGGTCGGCATGGTGGCCGCGCCTTGCAACGGCAGGTGCAGCGAGACCACGTGGGTAGCGCCCAGCAGGCGCGCCAGCCAGGCGGGCACCTCCATGCTGATAGCGCCATCCACCAGGAGACGATCGCCGCAGCGCACGGGCTGGAACAATCCGGGGTAGGAGCAACTCGCGCGGATGGGAAGGATGACGTCGCCATGGTCGCGGAAGATTACGGGATCGCCGCTGACGATGTCGGTGGCCACGATGCCGAGCGGAATACGCATTGCCTCAAAGGTGTAACGCTGGAGCAGTTTGCGCAGGAACCGGTCCATACGCTCGCTGCCGGCGATGCCCATGCGGCCGATGGTCCAGCGGGCCACGTCCGTGAAGCGCATGGCACAGCCGGCGCGGGCGATTTCGTCAGGGGTCGCGCCGCTGGCGTAGGCGGCCGCCACGATGGCGCCGGCGCTCACACCGGCAATACAGTGCACGGGGATCTGGTTTTCTTCGAGGACCTTCAGGACGCCGATGTGGGCCATGCCGCGGGCGAAGCCTCCGCCCAGTGCAAGACCCAGCCGCCTGGGCGCGGGGACCGCCTCGGTGGCGGGCGCGGCTTGCGGACGTGGCCTACCTCGCAACGCGGAGATCCATCGATTCCAGTCGATCTTCACGGCCCCCTCCAGTCCGGCACTCCGGATGGAATACCATTGTCTTGGATGCGCACTCATTCCAACAGGTTCATGGCAGTGCTTTTGTGCCTGCTATTTTGGCTGCCGGCTTACGCCGAATCGCCCTTTTCCGGCACTCCCGCCATTGAGCAATCGCTCGGCAAGCTCAATGTGCTGGGCAGCGTGCTGATGATCGCCGCGCATCCCGACGACGAAAACACTGCGATTCTAGCCTACTTCGCGCGCGGCCGCCACATGCGGACGGGCTATCTCTCGCTTACGCGGGGCGAGGGCGGGCAGAATCTGATCGGTTCGGAGCAGGGAGATTTATTGGGTTTGATCCGGTCGCAGGAATTGCTCTCGGCGCGGCGGATCGACGGCGCCGAACAGTTCTTTACGCGGGCGATCGATTTCGGATACACGAAGACGGCCGACGAAACATTCGCCAAATGGGGGCACGAACGGATCTTGTCGGATGTGGTGTGGGTGATCCGGAGCTTCCGCCCGGATGTGATTATTCTGCGTTTTTCGGGCACGCCGCGCGACGGTCACGGGCAGCACCAGGTATCGGCGATCGTAGGCAAAGAAGCCTATTTCGCGGCGGCCGATGCGCGGCGTTTTCCGGAGCAGTTGAAATATGTCCGGCCGTGGAAAGCGACGCGCCTGCTGTTCAATACGTTCAGCTTCACGCGGGAGCAGG
>JBEKYC010000011.1:0-117869 GCA_049511415.1 Bryobacteraceae bacterium
GTCTTCGAATTTGCAGAGCCGGAGAGGGAGCTAGCCGAACAGATAAACTTTGTGCTCAATGCCTCGCATTGGGCCACCATAAGAAGAAGTGGACGCGAAAGCACCATACTTCCAGGGATATTAATATCGCAGGGAAGTAAATTTCCTCCGGTTGCGGACCCTCTATACAAAGAGGCAGTCGTCGTATATGAGGAACGACGAAGTACCGTCGCAGCACTGCGTACCGTACTTTCGGGCGATGGGATGGATATCGATCTCGGTGAAGACGCCAGCGATTTGCCGCCTAGCGTCCTTCTCGTAAGGATCGGCACGAGGCCTAATCGAGCGCTCGAATCGTTAATAAAAGACATTGGCGGATCTTTGACCATTACGCCAGTCGGCCCAAATGTGTTTATGGGGTTGAACCGAACGCCAATGAAAGAACCGGCCAATTGGGACACCATAATGATGCCGCCCATCAAGTAGGCGATGGCTCGCCAAAGTAGCCCACTACCGCCGGTTCCACCGCGATAAACTCATCCACCATCCCGGCGATCGGCGCCACATCTTCCCCCCGGGCGCAGCCATAAGCCAGGCATCGCTTGAAATGCCGTCCCGCAATCGCGCTGAACCCGTGCAAGCGGTTCACTCCGTGCCAGTCGTACTGATAATCGCTCTCTGCCCGGGTGATCTGAAAAAAGGCGTACTCCTCTTCGCGGAACCATTGCGTGATCGCTTCCGCGTCGAAGTCGTCGCCATACAATTCGGCTCCGCTAAAGAACTTCTCCTCGAATGCGCCGCCCGCCATTTGACGGGGTAGTGCGCCATGAGATGCCTTTATCTCAAAATTCCGCCGCCGGCAATACCTACCTCGGCTCCGGTTCCACACTCACCGCCCCTCACAGCCCCCCCACTTGGTACACCGCCCAACCGGGCGCCACCCTCGCCATCCAGCGAGTCTACCCTCAGGTTCGCCCCAGCCGCCGCATGGCATCCACGGCATAGGTGTCACCTAATTGAGCCGCTTTGCGGTACCACTTGGCGGCCTGATCCAGGTCTTTGGGCAGCCCGCCCCGGCCCTGTTCGTACATGTAACCCAAGTGGCTCATACCCCGCGCCCAACCGGCGTCAGCCGCTTTGCGGAACCAATTCACCGCCTGCGCATCGTCCTGGACTAGACCGCCGCGGCCGTCCCTGTACATCACGCCCAGGTTGCTCATGCCATTTGAACCACCGGCTGCAGCCGCTTGGCGATACCAATTCAGCGCCTGCGCGTCATCCTTAGGCAAACCGCCGCGGCCGCTCTCGTACATGTAACCCAGATTGGCCATGCCGGTCACATTACCGGTCTCGGCCGCCTGGCGGAACCAATTCACCGCCTGCGCATCATCTTGCGGCAATCCCCCGCGCCCATCCCGGTACATCACACCCAAGTCGGCCATGCCGTCCGCATTGCCGGCCTCAGCCGCCTTGCGGTACCAGATCACCGCCTGCACATCATCCTTGGACAGACCGCCGCGGCCGTTCTCGTACATGTACCCCAGACTCGCCATGCCGATTCCACTGTTCGCATCTGCCGCCTTGACGAACCACCGCACCGCTTGCGCATCATCTTGCGGCAATCCCCCGCGCCCATCCCGGTACATCACACCCAGGTCGGCCATGCCGTCCGCACTGCCGGTCTCGGCTCCCTTCCGGTACCAATTCACCGCTTGCACATCGTCCTTGGGCAAACCGCCGCGGCCTTTCTCGTACATGTACCCCAGACCAACCATGCCGATCGCACTGCCCGCATCCGCCGACTTGCGGAACCATTGCAGTGCCTGTGCATCATCTCGGAGCAACCCCCCGCGCCCATCCCGGTACATCACACCCAGATCGGCCATTCCGGCTGACTCACCCGCGTCGGCCGCCTTGCGGTACCAATTCGCTGCCTGCGCATCATCCTTGGCCAGACCGCCGCGGCCCTTCTCGTACATGAAGCCCAGCCAGGTCATACCGCGCGGTTCGCCTGCGTCCGCCGCTTTGCGGAACCAGTCGACCGCGTCCCTGTCCTGTCCCGCATTGGCTGCGTTGGCGCCATGCTGCACCAATTCCTGTGCCGTCAGTTGTTTTTCCTGAATCGCCGGAGCCGCGCTGGCCGCGGCCTGCTGGTCTCGGGCCGCGTATTGCGCCATGGGAGACACGGGATGCAGCACGGCATCCAGCGCCACGTTTAAGTACTTGTTACGCAGATGGTCCATCGCTTCCGAGAAATACTCCGCGTAGACCCGCAGGGCATTGTAGTGGCTCAGCGTGGCCAAACTTCCCGTAAGCTGGCTTATGGTTTCCGGCGCGGTGAAATCGAAGCCTTCCAGCATCAGCGGCACGATATTGCGCTGCACGCTGATGGCGGTCTCTACTTCGCGCCGCAGCCAATCGCCGGGATCGTTACACCGCTTCAATGCCAGCGGCGTCAGCAGCACCAGAAAATGCGCCCGCGAATTGATGTTCCCCAAAATCACGCGTTCAAAGTCTCCGCTGGCGATGCCGTTAAAGTCGAAGAATACGTCAAACCCATTCTGGGTCAAGTTCTGGAAAACAGCCAAAGCCCAAGGAAAGTTGGTGCGGCGATAACTTAAGAAAACCGTCTTATCTATGCGTCCCATCCTCTGGCCAGCCTCTCGCAATCCCAAGTAACTGCATAACGAAAGATACCAGAATTGAGAACCTTCAAGCGCACCGGTCACGCCACTCCCCTCCGCCGCCCTCCCTGAATTCTCAATCGCATACCGCCCTCCGGTGAATCCACTCCGTCTCCCCATGTGCTCTCATGAAACCGGTGCTACAGGCCCAATCGCCGCAGGTTCCTCCTAACCGAATGCAGTCGCGCTACTTATGCAAATTTGGCTTCGTTCCTGCATTTTCCCAAGCCCGCGCGCTAAGCCCAAAAGCGCCCAATTCAGCCCAAATCCGCCCGATCACCGGCGCGCAAACCCCGCCCCAAGTTATCATCGTAATCAGCATGCGCTCGTACTTCCTCATCGCTCTCGTCCTGGCGGCTGCCATCCTCTGCTCCCAGCCCGCGCCCCGCGAGCAGGTCGGCCCACTGCCCACTGGTGGATTTCTCCTCAATAGCGGCTGGCGCCTGTCGCCCGCCGGCAAACAAATCCCCCTCGATACCTTCCCCATGTCCACCGCGCTCTCCCCCGACGGCCGCTATCTCCTGGTGCTCAACGGCGGCTACAAGCCGCCCACCATCACCGTCCTGGAAGCTGCCACCGGAAAAGAAACCAGCAGCGTCCGCCTGGCCGACGCCTGGCTCGGTCTCACGTTCTCCCCCAAAGGCGACCGCGTCTACGTGGGCGGCGGCTCGCGCGCGGCCGTCTTCGAATTTACTTTCGCCAACGGAACTTTGGAACCCGCCCGTACCTTCGCCGTCGTGGCGCCCGATAAGCGCAACCACAACGACTTCATCGGCGACGTGGCCCTCGATCCCGCCGGTCACCTGCTCTACGCCGCCGATCTCTATCACGATTCCATAGCCGTCATCAACACGCAGTCCGGCATGCTCATCGACCACGTTAAGACCGGCCGCCGCCCCTACCGCATCCTGTTTAACCCAGATGGCAAATCGTTCTACGTCTCAAGCTGGACCGACGGCGCGCTAGGCCGCTATGAAACCGCTTCCGGCGACCAGCTCGCCGACGTGCGCCTCGGCCCGCACCCCACCGACATGGTCTGGCTGGCCGGCAAGAGCGAGCCCGTCGAAGGCGAGACTCCCTACGTGGCGCGCCTCTTCGTGGCGGCTTCCAATACCAACAGTGTCTATTCGCTGGGCGTCTCCGAAGAGGGCGATCTGCGCCTGCTCGAAAGCATCAACACCGCCATGACCCCGCGCCAGCCCGCCGGCATGACTCCCAGCGGCCTGGCCGTGACGCCCGACGGCAAGCGCCTCTACGTGGCCTGCTCGGATGCCAATGTGGTGGCCGTGGTCGATGTCTCCACGGACCGCAGCCATGTCGATGGCTTCATCCCCACCGGCTGGTATCCCACGGCCGTGCGCTCCTTGCCCGGCGGCACGTTGGTAGTCCTGAACGGACGCGGCGGCGGATCGCATCCCAACCCCAACGGCCCCAATCCCGCGCGCCGTCCGGAGGCCAGCCATGTCGGCAGCGCCGTCATCGAATATGTCGGCCGCATTCAAACCGGGACGGCATCTTACATCGATCCGTTCAACGACGACCAACTCCAGGCCTATACCAAAACCGCCATGGACAACTCGCCCTATCACGACGAAAAGCTGGACGCTTCCAGCCCGTTTCCGCCCATCCAGCATGTCATTTACATAGTCAAGGAGAATCGCTCCTACGATCAGGTGCTGGGCGACATGAAAGAAGGCAACGGCGATGCCTCCCTGGTTCTGTTCGGAGAAAAGATCACCCCCAACGAACATAAGCTGGCCCGCCAGTTCGTGCTCTTCGACAACTTCTACGTAAACGGCGACGTCAGCGCCGACGGGCACTGCTGGTCCACCGCCGCCATTGCCAGCGATTACATCCAGAAGATGTGGCCCAACAGCTACGCCAATCGCCGCGACACGTACGACTACGAAGAGCAGGAGCAAACCATGCTGCCGCCTGCCGGGTTCCTCTGGACCAGCGCCTCGGGAGCCGGCATCTCCATGCGCAACTATGGCTACATGTCCCAGAACCGGCCCAAAGCTGCTGCCGACGGCACCCAGATTGAACTGGTCCGCGATCCCATCCTCCGCAAGGTCACTAATCTGATGTACCGCGATTTCGATCTGGATTATACGGATGTCGATCGCGTCAAGGTCTTCCTCTCCGATCTGGCGGATTTTGAGAAATCCGGCGAGATGCCCCGACTGATTACTATGCGCCTCGGCAATGATCACACCAACGGCACGGCGGGCGGCAAACTTTCTCCGTTCTCCATGGTGGCCGACAACGATTTCGCGCTGGGCACTCTGGTCGAAGCCGTATCCAAAAGCCGCTTCTGGCAGTCGACCGCCATATTCGTCCTCGAAGACGATGCGCAGAACGGGCCCGACCACGTGGATTCGCACCGCTCTCCCGCCTTCGTGATTTCGCCTTACGTCAGGCACAAGCTCGTCGATAGCTCCATGTACAACACTGCGTCCATGTTGCGCACCATGGAAATGATTCTGGGTTTGCACCCGATGACTCAGTTCGATGCCGCCGCGCGTCCCATGTCGGCCGCCTTCCAGGCCAGCGCCGATCCCGAGGCCTACACCGTCGAGAAGCCCCGTGTGCCGCTCGATGAGCGCAATCCCATGCGCGCGCCTACCGCGGCGCGCTCCGCACTTCTGGATTTCAGCCAGGAGGATCTGGCGGACGCTGACGAGCTGAACGACATTCTATGGCTGGCCATCAAGGGCACCCATCCGCCGCCCCCCGCCAGCAGCTTCTTTTCGCGCTAATGCCACATATTTATCTTTGCTTCCTCTGGCACATGCACCAGCCCTTTTATAAGGACTTGGCATCCGGCGAGTACAAACTTCCCTGGACCCGCCTGCACGCCCTCAAAGACTATTACGGAATGGTCGCCATCCTGCGCGAATTTCCGGCTGTGCACCAGACCTTCAACCTGGTGCCGTCCATGATGGTGCAGGTGGATGAATACGCCCGCGGCGATGCGCGCGATCCCTACCTGGAGCTCGCCCTCAAGCCCGCCGAAATGCTGACCGGGGCGGAGCAGGCCTTCCTGTTGCAGCAGTTCCTCCTGCCCCATCCGCCCCACATGACGCAGCCCTTCCCGCGCTATCTACAGCTCCAGGAACAGAGCCCGCGCTTCGCCACCCAGGACTTCCGCGACTTGCAGGTGATCTCGCAGCTTCTCTGGTTCGATGAAGAGTTTCGCGCCGCCGATCCGCTCATCCGCGATTTATTCGCCAAAGGCGCCCATTACACGCTCGAAGACCAGAAGATCGTCGGCCAGAAGCAGCGCGAGATACTCGGCAAAGTCATTCCGGTTTATCGCGAGTTCGCCGGCACCGGACAGATCGAAGTCTCCACCACGCCGTATTACCATCCGATCCTGCCGCTGGTCTGCGATTCCAACATCGCCGCCGTTTCCCATCCGGGCACGCCGCTGCCGCCGCCGTTTCGTTACCCGGAGGATGCCCGCCGCCAATTGGAAATGGCCCGCGAGTTCGTGGCGCACCAGTTCGGTGTCGCCCCCGTCGGGCTGTGGCCCTCGGAAGGCTCGGTCTCCGATGAAGTCTTCACCCTGGCCGCCGAGACCGGCTACCAATGGGCCGCCAGCGACAGCGGAGTCCTCAGCCGCACCCTCGGCCGCGGCATCGGCGTCGATGCCATCTATCGCCCGTACCTCTGGCAGCGGCAGGGCCGCCGGCTCAAAGCCATTTTCCGCGACCATTTCCTCAGCGATCTGATCGGATTCGTCTATTCCGGCATGGACAGCCTGCAGGCCGCGCACGATTTCCTGAACCGCATCCGCGAGAATTGCCGCGGCCTCCAGGCCGGCGGCCGGGATGCCCTGGTCCCCATCATCCTCGATGGCGAAAACG
This sequence comes from Bryobacteraceae bacterium, assembly GCA_049511415.1. Classification (GTDB taxonomy): domain Bacteria; phylum Acidobacteriota; class Terriglobia; order Bryobacterales; family Bryobacteraceae; genus Bog-159. The sequence continues at coordinate 6,533 of JBEKYC010000011.1, forward strand.
CCTGGGAATATTACGATCACAACGGCCGGCCGTTTCTGAGCCACCTGTACCGGCTCATCTCCGAAGATCCCAACATGTCCGCGCTAACCGTGAGCGAGGCCTTGTCGCGCATGGAACCGGAGTCCCTCTCGCATGTCTTTCCCGGCTCCTGGATCAACGCCAATTTCGATGTCTGGATCGGCGCCGAGGAAGATAATCAGGCCTGGAGCCAGCTCCTGCGCGCGCGTGAAACCTATGCCAGCGCCACGCATGTGCCCGAAGATCGCCGCCGCCTGGCATACGAGGAGTTGCTGATTGCCGAAGGCAGCGATTGGTGCTGGTGGTACGGCCCGGAGCACGACTCCGCTAACCGCGTGGAGTTCGATCAGCTCTACCGCAGCCATCTGGCTAACGTCTACCGCTTCCTGAATCTCAGCCCGCCGGAAGAGTTGTCCCGTCCTATCCTACGCGTGGCCGTAAACGCCATGCACGTCGATCCCACCGGACCGATCCAGCCCGTCATCGACGGCGAAGTCACTTCCTACTTCGAGTGGTTGGGCGCCGGACTCTATCGCGTCGATGAACGCTCCGGCTCCATGCACGGCAAGAAGTTTCTGGTGCACGAAGTCTACTACGGCACCGGGGGCGGCAACCTGTATCTGCGCGTGGACTTCCATCGCGGCTCGGAACAGGTCATTTCGGAAATGGAAGCACGCCTGACTCTGGCCGCCGGCACGCCGACGCAATCCAGCCACGTGACCGTGCGCTTCGACTACGGCCGCGCCAACGTGACCCAACTGCAGACCGCCGTCCAAACCGGCGCGGGAGTTCCCGCCGCCGAGTTCGCCTTCAAGGACGTGCTGGAAGCCCGGCTATCGCTGGCGGCATTGGGCGCCTCCGCCGGCGCTCCCGTGCATTTTCAATTCTCGTTGTGGCAAGGTGGCCTGCCCATGGACGCCGTCCCGCAGCAGGGCTGGATCGAAGTGCCCGCCGGCGAGCAGGCGTTCTGGGCCGTGTAGTCCCGGCCCGCTCAAGGCTGCATCGGTATCTTGCCGTGCCCCAGCGGCCCGGTGTAGATCAGCTCGAGCGACTGAACCTTCTCGGTCTTTCCGTGATAGGAGAAGTAGATCAAGCCGGCTTGCGGCAGCGCCCGGTCGCCCTCGGGCAGTGACAGCTTCTGCAGCCGCTGGCTGTACTCGTGTTTCAACGCATCCGGCACGCGGTACGGCGGCGGCGGCGAACTCTCCGTCTGCCTGCCGGTCGTCCCTACGGTGGTCTTCGACTTCTGCTCTTCGGCCGTCGGTTCCAGTTCCGGATCTTTCAGCGTCCCTACCACGATCCCGTACGGCTGGCCGGCTTGCGGCTTCTTGCCGCCATTGATGCGCAACGCGAAGTCCTCGGCGGATATCCTGGTGCGCGTCCCCGGCGGACCGTAAAGCGCCACCTCCACCACCACGTAGTCTTCCGTGTGCAGCGTGGCTTCGGGCGTGGCCACCGAGTGGCCCGTGAACTCGGCCGCGATCGTCAGCGGACCCGCCGGACCGTGCGCCTGATAATCCGCCGGACCGGACCGGGGTGGAATGCCCTCGGCCTTGGGCGGCTCCGGCTTGGGCGCAGTGGCGTCTTGGGCATACAGGCACAGCGCGCCCATCGCTATACCTACCGTGACAAAGGAAACAAGTCTCATTTCTGCCTTCAAATTAGCACGGATCTTATTTCGCCGCCGCCGGCGTCAGCAGCAGATCCTGAAAATCGAAACTGAAATCGGTGAGCGGAGACACCAGGATACTGCGTGCCTCCCGGATAGATCCGTCCGGCTTGAGCGTGAACGTGACCTAGGCGTCAGCCGCCAGGCTGCGATCACGCCATTTTGCCTTGAAGGTGTCGTACTGCCCGGCATACTTCTCGATCGGCAGCGATGGTTTGGAATCCGCCGTCCGCGCCGATGCGGCTTTGGTCACCGCTTCGTCGCCATGCGCCCGTTGCTGTTGCGCCAATGCGCCTTCATGTACGATCCACCGCGCGGTAGGTCACCGAAGTGAACATGCCGCCGGCTTCCTGGTTGGTCAGCACCACCACGCCCAGCTTCATATCGGGAATCAGCGTCACTTGCGAGACATAGCCGGGCAGGCCGCCGGCGTGTCCCACACTTATGCCCCCGGTACTGGCACAGTCTGCGGCGACCCATTTGGCCATGTCCGTCGCGCTCGAGTTGATGGCTCCGGCAGGCGCCGTGTTGTCGATGCGCGCCGGCTCGATGGGCGTGAGCTTGCCCTCCACTTCCGAGTGCGGCGTGGCGTAGCTATCGCCCGGCTTGTAGTTCGCGACGGTAGTATTGCTATCCGTCATGTGCAGCGGCTCGAAACCGCAGCCTGTGCTGGATCTCGTCGCGCGTGTAGCTCGACGGCGGAAAAAACAGCAGGTCGCCCTCGCACGACTTCGCCGTTCGAAACCACGGCCACCGACACACCCGGCACGTCGAACGTTCTCATCGCCTGCGCGACGCAGTCGTCCAGGCCGGTGAGAGGCTCCGGCTGCGCCCGCAGGAAAGAAAGGCAAAAGAGAAGGACGATACAGAATCGCAACGCGGCGTCCGCCCGGGTCAGCCTTCCTTGTGCATGGAATACCGGTCGAGTTCCCCGATCAGCGGACGCGCCGCCGGGGGAGCCGCCATGGTCGAATGCATCACTTCGTGGGTGGTCAGACGCTGACCGTACAGTTCCTTATTGTCGTCCATGTCCGGACGCAGCGTAGCGCCTTTCAGCGCGATCCCCGCAAATATGCCCCGGCTCCGCGACCAGGACAGGATCTCCGCTTGCATCATGGCGTCCGTATCGGCCGAAGCCGTGCGCCCCACCGGACCTGCCGCGATGCTGGCATCCGCCCCCAGTGTGAACTTGTCCTTGTCCAGCGTGCGCATGGCATGGTCATTCATAATCAGCATGACCACGTCGGTCTCCGATCCACCGATCTGAAATCCAAAGCTGCCACCCTCCACGCGTATGGCCGCGGGATCCTGCCAGCCCATCCGGTCGTGGTTCCGGCAGATCACAAATCCCTTGCCGTATTCCGCGCCGATTACGAACGCGCCTTTCTTCAGGCCGGGCACGATCACCACGCATTCGGCCTTGTTCAAAAGGTCCTGCGGAATACCTTTATCCGGCGTGGCCATGATCTCGTGAAATACCGCCGCTGCCTCATGCAGCCGTTCCTCAGCCGTCGTCTTCGCCATCAGCCATGGCGCAGAAGATGCCACCGCGACCGTCAAAACAAGCAACTTTTTCATATCCGTCTAGCTCCTCAACTAAGATAATGTCTTACCTAGCAATTGGCGGTCCTTTGTAACGCCGGGCAAAAAGGTGATCGATCACACCAGTTTCCCGGTGTAGAATAAGCTACGTGCAACGCTCCGGCATGGCGGATTTGCCTCTCCATGGCGGCCGCGTCCCCGCCTGGCTGGCGGAGCGCATGGCCCGCCTGGGCGCCGCGATTGCCGAAAGCGTCATCGATCAGTACGGCGTTCCGGAGCTTCTGTCTCGCCTGAGCGACCCGTTCTGGTTTCAATCCCTCGGCTGCGTCATGGGCATGGACTGGCATTCGTCGGGCATCACCACATCCGTCCTGGGCGCCCTGAAACGCGGACTCGCGCCCCGCGCCGCTGAATTGGGTATCTACCTCTGCGGCGGCCGCGGGCGGCATGCGCGCCGCACGCCCGATGAACTGCGCGAGATTGCCGCGCGGCGCGGCCTGGATGGCGATGCGCTGGTGCGCACCAGCCGCCTCACCGCGCGCGTCGATAACAACGCCATCGCCGACGGATTCCAGATCTACCTGCATAGTTTCATCCTCAGCGCCGCGGGCGATTGGGCTGTCGTGCAGCAAGGGATGAACGTAGCCGGCGGATTGGCGCGCCGGTATCACTGGCACTCGGCCGCGGTGCGCGATTTTACCAGCGCGCCGCACACCGCGGTGGTCGGCGAGCATCAAGGAGACATCCTGAACCTGGTGGATCGCCAGGCCCGGCCGGCTCAAGACGCGTTGCTGGCCATCGCGCATGCGCACCCGGAAACGACCTTGCGCGAAGCGCGCCATCTGGTGCTGCCGCGGCATCACGGCGTGCGCGCGGAGAACCTGGATCTGAAGCGCCTGGGCGCGGTACTGGCCGTGGCTTATGAGCGCGACTTGCATGACTTCGCTGCCCTCCTGCTGGTAGAGAACCTCGGCCCGCGCACGCTGCAGTCTCTGGCCCTGATCGCGGAGGTGGTCCATGGCGCGCCCACGCGGTTCGCCGATCCGGCACGCTTCTCGTTCGCGCTGGGCGGCAAGGACGGCCACCCGTTTCCGGTGCCGCTCAAAACCTATGACGCGTCCATCCAGGTGCTGCGCCGCGCGCTGGATCGCGCCCGGATCGGCGGCCCGGAAAAGCTGGAAAGCTTCGGCAGGCTCGACCGCTTCGTGCGCGCCGTCGAGCGACGCTATGCGCCCGTCGCGGATTTCGCCGGAGTGGTGGCGCATGAGCGGGCCATCTCGCGCTCTCTGGGCGGACGCACCGTACGGGATGACCGGGTGCGGCCGCCCGCCCAGTTGCGTCTGTTCGATTGAGCCGTCGCCTCACTGCGGTATCCTCGAACTAAGGCGCACCCATGGGTTTCCGGAAAGCGTTATACGGAGCGGGACTTGGTATCGCCTTCCTGGGCGCCGTCTTTGCCTTCCAGCGTCCCTTCCGCCAATATCCCGGTGTCGAGTACGAGGATTTTGAATTGCCCACCGATTGGCGGCAATCGGGCGAGTGGGCTTTCGCGCGGCTGATGTACCCTCCGGGGGAGAATGACGGCTATGCCGGACGCTTCGACGGCGACTGGCGCCAGGGTCTCTCGCTCTGGACCCAGGATTATCCGCGCGCCGACCGCCACTTCTCCCTGGCTCTACGCCGCCTCACCCGTATCGGCGTCCGTTCGGTGGAACAGCCCGTCAACTTGGACGAAGGGGATGCCTACGATTGGCCCTGGCTCTACGCCGTTCAGGTAGGCGAATGGGGCTTGACCGACCGGCAGGCCGGGGAAATGCGCGAATACCTCCTGCGCGGCGGCTTCTTCATGGCCGACGACTTTCACGGTACATTCGAATGGGAGATGTTCGAACAGCGCATCAAGCGCGTGTTCCCCGACCGGCCCATCGTGGACATCGCCGACAACGATGCCATCTTTCACACGGTCTACGATTTGGACGAGCGCTACCAGGTGCCCGGCGCCGCGCACCTGCGGCTGGGCCACAAAAACGGCGAATCCGGCATAGGCGCGCACTGGCGCGCGATCTACGACGATAAAGGCCGCATCATGGTCGCCATCTCGTATAACTCCGACATAGGCGACGCCTGGGAATGGGCCGACGAAGCCCGCTATCCCGAGCGCTTCTCTGCCCTGGCCATACGCCTGGGTGTGAACTACGTGGTGTACGCCATGACGCACTGAGAAAACGCCCGCCTTTTCGGAACCGATGCCGGGGTCGCGCGTAGTATCTGTTATGCCACCAGTTCTCCGCCGGCTCGGCCGCTCGCCGATGTTCACCGCCCTCACGCTGATTACCCTCGCCATCGGCATCGGGGCCAACACCGCCATCTTCAGCGTGCTGAACGGCGTGCTGCTCAAGCCGCTGCCCTATCCCGATTCGAACCGGCTGGTGGGCGTATGGGAATCCACGCACCTGCAGGGCATTCCGATACTCAACGCCTCGCCGGCGACCTACTTCACGTTCCGCGAAGAGAGCCGCACATTCCAGGATCTGGGCCTTTGGCGTAACGACAGCGCGAATATCACCGGCAGCGGCGACCCGGAACAGGTACCCACGCTGACCGTCACCGACGGCTTGTTGCCCGTCCTGGGCGTGCAGCCCATTCTCGGACGCTGGTTCACGCGTAAGGAAGATCAGCCTGGAGTTCCCCGGACGGTGGTTCTTTCCTACGGTTTCTGGCAGCGCAAATTCGGCGGCGACCCATCCGCCATTGGACGGCGGCTCATCGTGGATGGCCAATCCGCCGAGATCGTCGGCGTGATGCCGGCGAGTTTCCGCTTCATGAGTCGCGACTGGGCGTTGATGGCGCCCTTTCAACTCGACCGCGGCAAGACGATCATCGGCAATTTCAGCTATCAAGCCGTCGCGCGCCTCAAACCCGGGGTCACGCTGGCGCAGGCCGGCGCGGACGAGGCCCGCATGCTGCCCATGATGCTGGACAAGTTTCCGCCCGCGCCGGGTATGAGCCTGCAAATGATGAGAGAAGCGGCGCTCGGCCCCAGCGTGCATTTGCTCAAGCAGGACGTGGTAGGGGATATCGGCACGGTGTTGTGGGTGTTGATGGGAACCATCGGCGCGGTCCTATTTATTGCATGTGCCAATGTCGCCAATCTGATGCTGGTCCGCGCCGAGGGCCGCCAGCAGGAGTTCGCCATCCGTGCGGCGCTGGGCGCGGGTTGGTCGCGCATCGCCCGCGAACCGCTGCTGGAAAGCGTCCTGTTGGGCCTGATCGGCGGGGCGCTCGGCGTGCTGGTCGCCGGCGGGGCCATCAAGATGTTGGTATTTATGAGTCCGGCTAACTTGCCGCGCCTGGATGAAATCACCCTCGACCCGCTGGTGCTGGCCTTCGCTGTGGCGGTTTCGCTGGCGGCGGGCGTGCTGTTCGGACTGATCCCGGTTTTCAGATATGCCGGATCGCACCTGGCCGGTACGTTGCGGCAGGGCGGTCGTACGGCCAGCGAAGGACGCGAACGCCACAGGGCGCGCAGCGTGCTGGTGGTGGTGCAGGTGGCACTGGCCTTGGTGCTGCTGATCGGATCGGGGCTGATGATCCGCACCGTGCGCGCCCTGAAGCACGTGGCACCCGGCTTCACGCAGCCGGAACAGATTCTGACACTGACGATTTCGATTCCCGATGCGCTGGAGCCAAAACCGGAGCAGGTGGTGCGCACCTACGACAACATCATGCAGAAAGTCTCGGCCATTCCCGGCGTCACCGCGGCCGGCCTGACGAACGCGATCACCATGGACGGCAACACCGACAACGATCCCATCTTCGCCTCCGATCACCGTTACGCCGACGGGCAGATTCCGCCCATCCGCCGCTACAAGTTCATCGCGCCCGGGTATTTCAAATCCATGGGCAATCCCATTTTGGCCGGCCGCGATCTGACCTGGACGGACATTTACGAAACCCGGCCGGTGGTGCTGGTCTCCGAAGCGCTGGCGCGCGAGCTGTGGCGCGATCCGGCGGCGGCGTTGGGCAAGCAGGTACGCGAAACGCCATCCGCTCCCTGGCGCGAAGTGATCGGCGTAGCCGGCGACGAGCGCGACGACGGCGTGAATCAAAAAGCCACCACGATTGTGTATTGGCCCTTGATGAACCGGAAACTCTGGGGGCAGGACCTGATGGCCCAGCGCGGCGAGATCTTCGCGCTACGCAGCACGCGCACGGGGTCCGCCGGCTTCCTGAACGAAGTGCGCCAGGCGGTATGGTCGGTGAACCCCGATCTGCCGATCGCCAACGTGCGCACCGTGCGGGAGATCTACGACCGGTCCATGGCGCGCACTTCCTTCACCCTCGTGTTGCTGACCATAGCGGCGGCCATGGCTCTGTTGCTGGGGATCGTGGGCATTTACGGCGTCATTTCGTATACCGTTTCGCAGCGCACGCGCGAAATCGGCATCCGCATGGCGCTGGGAGCGCCGCAACAATCCGTGCTGGAAATGTTCGTGCGGCAGGGGCTGATGCTGACGGCAATTGGCGTGGCTTGCGGCGTCCTGGCGGCGGCGGCGCTGACCCGCTTGATGGCCGCGCAGCTGTTCGAGGTCTCCCCGCTCGATCCGGTTACCTATGGCGCCGTGTCGCTGGTGCTGGCGGCTGCCGCGGTACTGGCGAGTTACATCCCGGCCCGCCGGGCGGCGGCCATCGAGCCGGTCGAAGCGCTGCGGGTGGAATAGCGTCCTCCGGGGGCTATCGCACCGGTCCGGAAGAGAGTGCGCGGCGCAGCCAGGCTTCGCCCAGGGCGATGTCGCGTTTGACGGTCGCCAGCGTCAGCCCCAGCACTTCGGCGATTTCGTCCCGTCCGAGCCCGCCAAAGTATTTGAGCTCGACGACCTTGGCCTTGCGCTCGTCTTGCGCAGCCAGGTGAAGCAAGGCCTCATCGACGGCCAGGAGTTCCTCGGATTGCGCCATGGGAATCGGTACGTCGTCCGGCATCTCGACGCGATTTCCCCCGCCCCGCTTCTGCGCGCAACGGCGGCGTGCGCTGGAGATCAGGATCTGCCGCATGATGCGCGCGGCCACGCCGAAGAAGTGCGCGCGATTCTGAAAATCCGGGAGGTTCTGCGCCACCAGTTGCATGTAGGCTTCGTGAATGAGCGCGGTGGGCTGCAAGGTTACGCCCGGACGCTCCTGCCGCATGCAACCCACGGCGAGCCGCTTTAACTCCGCGTAGACCACGGGAGTCAGCACGTCCAACGCCTGCTTATTGCCGCTGGTGCACTGCTGGAGAAGAATGGTGAATTCGCCAGACTCCAACCCGGTCCCCTCTCGCTCGAACAATCATAACGCTAACCGGCGGTTTTCGGAAGACGAATCGGCCTGCCGATGCCCGCCTCCAGCGCGTCCTCCCGAACGCCCGCGTGCACCTGATGGTGAACCTCGCCGAAGACGAGTTCCGAACCTACGATTCCAGCATCGACCAAACGCGCGGGCCTGACGCCATCCGCCTGCCGGCCGCGGTCCGCCGCGGAGCACAACCACGTGCCGGTTCTTTCCGATGGAACTCCGCAGCAATGACGTTTTTCTACAACACCGCGAAGGCGGCGTTTTCTTATCATGGATGAATGATCCAGAATCGTTCCGCGCCTCCCGGCCCGGTCGTTCCCATCCTGGCCTACCAGGATGTTGCCAAAGCCGTTGACTGGCTCTGCGGAGCCTTTGGATTCAAGGAGCGGCTGCGCACGCCGCCCGAGCCCGACGGATCCATCCACCATGCACAGTTGGCCGTGGGCGACGGATGCGTCATCCTGACCAGTCAGGCCACTCCGAAGCAGGACTCGATCCGCTCGCTGTTGATTCACGTCGACCATGCCGACGCGCACTGCGCGCGCGCCCAACAGTTCGGCGCGCGCATTCTAATGCTGCCCGGCACCAAGGAATTCGGCGAGCGGCAATACGCCGCCGAAGATCTGGAGGGTAATCGCTGGGGTTTTACGGAGTCCGTGGCGGACGTTTCCCCGGAATCGTGGGGCGCTCGCGTGGGCGACCTCACCCGGCCGTTTCAGCCGCCGCCGCGCCCGAGCGTCTGCTACCTGCAGATTCCGGCGGTGGATGTGCATCAGTCGTCGGCATTTTACGAGAAGGTGTTCGGCTGGAATATACGGCGGCGCGAGAGTGGGCATCCGAGCTTCGACGACGCCTCCGGGCATGTCAGCGGCGGCTGGTTCACCGGAAGGCCTCCGTGCCGCGAGCCCGGTCTGATCGTCTCCATCTGGGTGGACGATATCCACGCCACGCTGGCGCTGGTGGCGGCCAATGGCGGCGAGGTGTTCGAGTCGCCGCATCCGGACCAGCCCGGCAGCACTTCGTTCATCGCCAATTTCCGCGATCCGGCCGGCAACGTGATCGGGCTGTATCAGGAGGCCGACAGTTGATTGACGGTATAATGGTGGTCATAGGAGGGTTCTGGATGCACCGAACCATCGTGTTGGCCGCCGGGTTGCTAGTGGCGGCTGGCCTCATTCCCGCGGCTGAAATTTCCGCGAATAATATCTATGGCGACTATGTGGAGGCCCGCACCGCGGACGTCTACACCGGCCCCTGCTTCGCAAATTCAGAAGTCGGGCTGACCGGCAATCTGGCCGTCTTCGGCTGGAAGGTCACCAAGGGCGTCTGGCAAGGCACGGATCTTGCGGGCCTGTCCGTGGTGGGAGTCGTGCGCGCGCATCACACCCTGGGCGACGTCTATGAGTCCGCGTACCCGGTGAAGGCCGTCATCATCGTGGATAGCCACGCCAACGCGGAGCAGCGCCTGGCCTTGCAGAGCTTCGCCAAACACATGGGCGGCGATTTATTGCAGGATGTGGTGCAAGTCGATTATCAACCCATCGAGCTAAGCTTCGCCAACGATGACATCCACAGCATGAAGGCCACGCTTGTCGCGGGCGATCTGGCGAAGATCACCACCCGCGCGCTGAAGGAAGGCGATCAGATCTGCCACAACGAGGAAGTCTGGTATCAACCGCTGACCAAGCTGAATCACGCCATGCCCACTTATTCCGTGGCGAATCAGTTCGCAGGTGAGGGCCTTGGCACGACGTGGTCGAGCCCGGACAAGCGCAGCTCGTTCATCGGCTCGTTCGTCACCGCGTCTGAGTAATCGCCGGACCTTTCAGATAGCGGCCGGCAAATTCCAGGAACGTCGGCCAGTTGGGGCCTGCGGTGTGTCCGGCGCTGTGCTGGCGGAAGGCGATGTCGCCATCGATCAGCGGCGTTTCAATTGCGGGCATTTCGGTGGTCCCCAGATCCTTCTTGCCGAGCAGCTTGTAGACCGGCCCCGCGCCCGCGGCGGCCAGAAACATGCCCTTGGCATCCACCCAGGCATCGCCTTTGAACGCGCCCGCGCTGATGAACACGGGACGCGGCGCGCATAGCGCCACCAGTTCGTGCGAGTCCACCGGCAGATCGAACGAGCGGAGCGGTCCGGCGTACTTGATGAAGTTGCCGGCCATCCAGTGATATTCGCCCGCTCCCGCGACGTTCTCCACCGTCTCGCCGTAATTGCGGCGATGCAGCTTGGCGCCGCCCTCGCCGGATGAGGCCACAAAGGCGATGGCGAAGCGCGGATCGTACGCCATGGTCACGATCGCCGCTTTGCCGTAGCGCGACAAGCCTTCGATACCCACCTGTTTGGCATCCACGGCTTTGTCGGTCTCGAAGTAATCGAGGGCGCGGCTGGCGCCCCAAGCCCAGGCGCGCAGCGCGCCCCAATCGTCCGGCTTGCGCGGCTGGCCGTGATTGCACAGGCCGATGATGCCCTGGGTCAAGCCCGCGCCGTTGTCGGCTTGCACGGTTGTGGGCGTCAGAGTGGCATAGCCCCAACCCTTGGCCAGCACCTGCTGCTGCCACGTCGGACCAGGCGGCGGTGGCGGCGGCGTGGATCCGGGACGCGGGCGAAAGTTGAAGGTAAACTCCATGATCACCGGCACCGGTCCGCTGGCATCGGCCGGCGTGGAAAGCGTAGCTTCGATGTTCACGGCGATCGCGGGATAAGCGGCGTTGTCCACGTGGCCGATCAGCTTCTTGGTGATCACGGGCACATCGCCGCTGTTTTCGTGAATGGTGGCCGTCACTTCCCAATTCACTTTGGGTGTGACCTGGGGCACGCGGCCGTAAATCTCGCGGTCGAAGTCTTCCACGATCTCCGGCCGGCGTTTGCGCCACCAATCCTTGGCCGTCTTGACGCGCTTGCCGTTCTTCAGCAGCAGCGGATCGGGCAGGTTCGGATAGGGATTGGCCTTCGACTCATCGTAGTTGGCGGCGTTCGGCGCATCCGGGTGATTGCCGTCGGCCCCGGGACGAATCGAAGTGATGTGCAGTTGGTCCATCATCTGTTGATGGTCCTGCTGGGCGGTAGGGGCATTTTGCCCGGAACTAAGCGCCGCCAGCGCCGGCAGCAGCAAGCAGACGGTCCATCGCATTGCTACATTATATTCACTCGCAGGTTTTCAGATGATAAAAGCGCAAAACAAACCAGCATGCCTGTGGCTCGCCGCGGCCGGCATGCTCGCAAGCGGATTATTCGCGCAGACGGCCACCTCGCCGCTGCCGCGTATCGTGCACAAGGACGGGCGTTACGCGTTGTTCGTGGATGGCGCGCCGTATCTGATGCTGGGCGCGCAGGTCAATAATTCGAGCGCGTGGCCGGCGATGCTGCCGAAGGTCTGGCCGGCGATCGAATATCTGCACGCCAACACCGTGGAGATGCCGGTTTATTGGGAGCAGTTCGAACCGCAGCAGGGCCACTTCGATTACTCCGTGATGGACACGCTGATCGCACAGGGGCGCGAGCATGGCGTTCGCCTGGTGCTGCTTTGGTTCGGCACGTGGAAGAACGGCAGTTCGCATTACATTCCCCCGTGGATGAAGCGCGATCCCGCGCGCTATCCGCGCATAACGGGCGCCGACGGCCGCGCGGTGGATTCGCCTTCGCCGCACGCCGCAGCCACGCTGGCCGCCGACAAGCAGGCATTCGCAGCGTTCATGCGGCATCTGGAAGCAGCCGATCCGCGGCATACCGTCATCATGGTACAGGTCGAAAACGAAGCGGGCGCGTGGGGCGCGGTGCGCGATCATTCGCCCGAGGCCCAGAAACTGTTTGAATCGCCGGTGCCATCCGAATTGCTCGCGGCTCTGCATAAGGATGCCAACAAGGACGCCACCTGGCAGCAGGCCTTCGGCGCGGATGCAGACGAGTTCTTTCACGCCTGGGCCGTGGCGCATTTCGTGGGACAGGTGGCGGCGGCAGGCAAAGCGGAGTATCCGCTGCCGCTATATGCCAACGCCGCGCTGCGCGACCCTTTGACGCCGGGTAAAGCCGGCAGCTATGAAAGCGGCGGGCCAACCGACAACGTGCTTCCGATCTGGAAGGCAGCCGCACCGGCGCTGGATGTGCTGGCGCCCGACATTTATCAAAACGATCCGGCGCGCTATTTGAAGGTCCTGGATTTGTACGCGCGCCCAGACAACCCGCTGTTCGTCCCGGAAACCGGCAGTTCGGCGGCCACGGCGCGCTTCTTCTTCGCGGCAGTGGGACACGGAGCCATCGGCTTTTCACCGTTCGGTATGGATTACACGGGCTTTTCCAACGCGCCGCTGGGCGCGCCGCGCATGAACGAAGAGTCGCTGGCGCCGTTCGCGCTGAACTACAAGCTGGTCGGACCGATGATGCGCGAGATTGCGCGCCTGAATTTCGAGGGCAAGGTGCACACGGCCGTAGAGGAGAAGGACGAGCATTCACAGACGATGGATTTGGGAGCGTGGAAGGCGGCGGTGTCGTATGGCGTGCCCGCGTTCGGATTCGGCCGCGATCCCAAAGGCAATCCGGAGCCGGAGGGCCGCGTGCTGATCGCGCAGCTTGCCGACAATCAGTTCCTGGTGGCGGGGCTGTTCTGCCGCGTGGATTTTCGGTCGAGCGACGCGGCCAAACAGCGCGAGTTTCTGCGCGTGGAAGAAGGCAGTTATCAGGGCGGCGTATTCAAACCGATTCGCATCTGGAACGGCGATCAGACGGATTGGGGGCTGAATTTCAGCTCGGCGCCGCAGGTATTGCGGGTGACGCTGGGAACGTTTTGAGTCAGTTGGCCGCCACTGGCAAGTACACACCGCCGGCGCTGGCAAAACCGGCGACGGACAACACCACCGGCTGATCGCCCGCCGCCACGCTGGGCACTTGCACGTTGACCTGATACAATCCCGGCGCGATGAGCCCGGCCCAGGTCACCGTGGCGGGCATGCCACCGATGCTCGCCGTCGCCGGCTGCGCCAGCACCGCGGGTTGAAACGCGGCTTGCGACACAGGAATCGGCGGCGATGTTGGTCCGAATCCCGTGCCGTATAGTTCGATAACCTCGCCGGCGTGCACGGGCTGCTGCGGGCTGATTACCGTACCGTCGGCGTGCTCGGCGGCGGCATAGTTGACGCCGCCCGGCGCCCATGCGAATAACTCCGGCGCCAGCCGCTGCAGCATGATCGTCCCCGGATAGCTTGCGCCCTGCGGCGTCTGGACCTGCACGCTAACCGATCCGATGGTCGAGTCGGCCGGCACCAGCGCATTGATCTGCTGGGGACCGACGTAAGATATGTAGGCGGGCTGTCCGTCGATAGACACCGAGACGCCGCCCAGCGATGTAGGCAGTTGCCCGTTCACGAAATTCTCCGCTGTCCAGGTCTGCGTGGTGTTGCTGAATCCCGCGCCGAAGATCGAGACCCAACCCGCGGGCGTCGTGGCCGGACTGAAACTGGCGGCATCCGCCACGGAAGTCACACGCGATGCCGGCGCGGCCAGGGGCTGCGTGCGCTGCAGCAGGATACCGTCCATAGGCGCCAGTGTGACCGAATTCGCGGCCGAGCCATCGTTATAAAGCGCCGCCGAATAAACGTACACGGCATCGGCAATCAGCGAGCCGGAGGATGCGCCGTTGTGCACGCGCAGCGTTGGGGAACTGGCCGCGGTAAGATTCAGCGACGGCGCCAGCATGTGCCATTGGTCGCCGGCCGCGGCGCTGGTTTGGTCGAGGGTGGCCGAGAAGATCACTTGTCCGTTGGCCAGCACTTCATAAATGGCGTCGTGGGTCCAGCCGCTCGCGCCCGGCGCGGCGGGCAACCAGGTCTCCAGTGTGTAAGTGCCGTCCTGCGTGATGCCCAGATTCCACAGCGCGTCGCCCGACCCGTAATCGAGCTCGTGACAAGTTGTGCCCCAAGCATGATAGTAAGGTCCGTTGACGGTCTCGCCGCCGGCGGTTCCGCCGCCCGAGTTATAAGTCACCGTGTACCAGTCGCCCGTGGCGGAGAAGGCGGCGCTCGAATCATCCACGATGTACTGATAGCGCGGCGCCTGGGTTCCGGTGAATCGCTGGAAGCCGGCTCCCGGCGCGATGGTCTGCGGTGTGGTCGTGCCGTTCAGCAGCACTTTGCCCTGCGTGTAATCGCGGGCGTAGATATCCGGCGGCAATGCAGTAATCTGAACGCCATCGATCCAGACGCTGGCGGCCTGTTCTCCCACGTTGAATTGAATGGTGCCGTCGTTAGCCGTGGTGGGCGCAAGGAACGGGATGGTGAACAACTGCCAGGTGGTCGATAAGCTCAACTCGGTCCACAGGCCGTAGTTCGGATAATTCGGCGCTCCGCCTTCGGTATCCACCGACATAGCCGCGGGAACGCTGGCGCGCGCCCAGAACTGTAACTGATAATTAGTGCCGGCGATAAATGGAAGGTTTCCTTCCGAAAGGTTGATGTGCCAGTCCGCGGTGGCGGCGGAAGTCACGTCAATGCGAATGGAGTCCGCGCCCTCGGCCACGATGGCGTTGTCGATGGTATCCGTGGCCGCGGCCTGGCCGTCGGTATCCACC
Source organism: Bryobacteraceae bacterium (assembly GCA_049511415.1). Lineage (GTDB taxonomy): Bacteria > Acidobacteriota > Terriglobia > Bryobacterales > Bryobacteraceae > Bog-159. The sequence goes on from JBEKYC010000011.1 coordinate 21,656, forward strand.
CAGAGATACCAATTGCCGATCCCCTGCTCGAACCCGCCGTTCGGAACCAGGTTGGAGCCACCGCCGGAACTTAGCCTCGCGGCGGGCGCTAAGGGAACGCCCAGCGGGAAACCGTATTCGTCGTACCACCAGGCGACCGCGCCGCCGGCGTCGCCCATGTCATAAGTAAAGAAGCCATCGTTCATCAAGGCCAGCGCCAGGCCGAAGCGCACGTTGGGATACCAGGTCTGGCCGAACTGCAGAACCGAAGGCAGCATGGTCTGGTTCGGCGTGAAGCCGTATCCGTAGGAGATCTGATTGGGCGGCGATGACTGCACCATGGTAATGGCCGGCGCCCGGCCCGCGCTGAACCAATCGTTATAAGTGTCCCAGAGCGCGTCGAACGACATGACGCCTTCCTGCACATTCACGGCATCAAAGACCAGACTGTCGCCGTTGAAGACGGGCAGTTCGCCCAAATCCGGCGGAACCTGGCCCAGGTGTCCCGACATGTATGCGCTGGGCGCCAGTTGACGGAACGTCTGCATCTCCAGATACACACCCGCGCGCCACGCGGCATCGAGCGTGGCCGGATTGTCCGGAATGCCGTCGCCATTGGCATCGATCTGCACGGGGTTGCCGAACACGTCCGTGGTGTACCAGGAGATCGACAGGAACACGTTGTCCCAGAAGATCCCGTCGTAGGCCAGACCGTTCTGCGCCAGATACTGATAGGCTTCGTTGGCCAGAAAATTAGCCACTTCGGGCTTGGTCAGATTCAGCAAGTAGCTGCCGGGCGTGGGCCAGTTCTGGATCTTATTGCCGTTCACATCCAACAGGTAATAGTCTTCCGGCAAGACCTGTGTGGGGTCGGTCTGCGAGGTGGCGTTAAAGCTCGGCAGGATGATGACGGAAGGCTCCGCGTTTCTGATGGTCCACGCGCCGTCCGTGTCGATAAACGGTCCGCAAAAGAGCTGGATCTTCTCCGCCTGCGCGGGCACGGTATCGTAAACGTATCCGCCGGACCATATGCTGCCGATGCGCGGGTAGCTGCCGTCACGCGCCGGCACGTCGCGGTATTGCACGGACTGGCTATAAGTCGAATCCGCCGCGCATTGAATGTACACTGTGTTGACTACGCGCGTATCGGTGGAAAGGCCGGTTACCGGACCCTGATGCGCCGTGACAGGCTGCTGCTCGAAGGGCGTCATGTTGGCGAGCGCCGCACTGGGGTCCATCGACCAGCCGCAGGTGGTGGCGCTGCTGGTGGTGAACGAAACGGTAACGCTGCTGGTTCCGGGCGGCAGCAGATTGCTGACCGGGGAGAGATTGGTGATGGAGAAGCCGGTGGATGCGCCGTACGCGGTCAGCGCCGCGAACGCGGGCAGCACCAGCCTAGCGGCCGATTTTGTCCGCCAATTGCTCGGCCAGACTCTCTGGGACATCGATACTTAATGTAACAATCCGGCCGTCCTGGCGCACCTGGAGGCCATCGAACACGCGCGCCAGATCGGGCTGTTTTTGGGCTACCGCGATGCGCGCCAGAGACGCCAAACCGCGGAGCGAGTCGGCCAGAGATCCGGCGTCGGCTTCCGTCTGGCAGTCTCCGGTGAAGATGGTGTGCGCGCCGCTGCTCAGATCGATGGTGAGGGTCGCGCCTTTCACGGAGCGTAGAACGCGATCGATGTTCCCAAAATTGCCCATGTAGCGCAGCATCTCCGGATCGAGTCCCGGCCAATCCGCGACCACGGCCCAGATCTGGCTGTTGCCAGGCACCGCAGCGGCGCGCGCCATCAAATCGCGCGGTGGGGAGTGGCTGCCGCTTCTGGCCCGCTGGATGGCGGCTTGCACCATGTCGGGCGGTCCGGCCAGCGCGGTGTGACGATCGGCCAGAGTGATGGCGTCGGAGTGCGCGGGGAAAGTGCCGCTGCCAATGGCCAATACATTCTTTGCGTCGCTGGCGAGCAGCACATCGTGGACATCTTCGGCGCGAAATTCGCTCAGGTTCGGCAGACGCTTTTGCGCGCTCAGCTTGCGATAAAGCGGCGTATCGCGCAACTGGTCCACACGCATTGCCGCCAGCACCACGGTGTCCGGCGGGATGTAAGCGGCCAGCACGGGATCGACGGCGTTACTCCGCGTTGCGGTGCTGCTGCATCCGCCAAGCAGGACGCACGTAAATAGACCGAAGGCGATTGACCGGGTCATCCGTAATTCAATTATGGCAGCGAAGTTGTCTGACAAACACTCACCCGTTGCGGGATAATCGGACAGGATGGTGCCCGCCGCGGTTGCGCCCTATCAACTGAAAGAGAGTCCGTACAGCAGCCACAGTCTGTTGCTGGCGAGCCTGCCGCCAGATGGCGCGGGACGCCGGGTGCTGGACGTGGGCTGTGCGGGCGGCTATCTGGGCGCGCTGCTGGCGGCCCGCGGATACCGCGTAACCGGCATCGATTCGCCCGGCGCCGGCAACGCGGGCTTTCCGGAATCGGTGGAATTGGTGGAAGCCGATCTGGACCGCGGACTGCCGGCTTTAAGCGGACGCTTCGATTTCGTGATCTGCGCCGATGTGCTGGAGCACTTGCGCCGTCCGGACCTGCTGCTGGGCGAAGTGCGCGAAGTGCTGGCGCGCGGCGGCCGGCTGGCTGCCTCGCTGCCCAATAGCGGCCACGCCTGGTTCCGCTGGACGGTCCTGACCGGCCGGTTTCCGGCCGAAGATCGCGGCCTGTTCGACCGCACGCATCTGCACTTTTACACCTGGCGGGGCTGGCTCGATCTGCTTAACTCACGCGGCTTTCGCATCGAGACGCTGCGCTCATCGGGCGTGCCGGTGGGGCTGGCGTTTCCGAACTCGCGCGAGGCCGGTTGGGTGCACGCGCTGGAGCGCCTGTCGTTCGAATCGGCGCGCTGGTGGAAAGGCCTGTTCGCCTATCAGTTCATCGTAACGGCCGCGCCGGAGAACCAACCATGACGCCCAAGTCCAAAGTGGTGGTAGTGATGCCGGCCTACAACGCCGCCAAGACGCTGCATATGACCTATGCGGATCTGCCGCGCGACATGGTGGACCTGATCATCCTGGTGGACGATGGGAGCTCCGACGAAACCACGCAGATCGCGCGCGACATGGGCCTCGAACTGTTCGTGCATAACCGCAATTACGGCTACGGCGCGAATCAGAAGACCTGTTACCGCGAAGCGCTGAAGGCCGGCGCGGATATCGTGGTGATGGTGCATCCGGATTATCAGTACGATCCCACTTTGCTGCCGGAGATCATCCGGCCGATTCAGGAAGACCGCGCGGACGCGGTGCTGGGATCGCGTCTTATGGGCACCAGTCCCATGAAGCAGGGCATGCCGTGGTGGAAGTACATCTCCAACCGCTTTCTCACCTGGGTGGAGAATGTGACGTTCGGTTTGAAGCTTTCCGAATATCATACGGGTTATCGTGCCTTCCGGCGGCAGGTGCTCGAATCCGTGAATCTGGAGACCAACTCGGACGCGTTCATCTTCGATCAGGAGATCATGGCGCAGATGGTGGCGCTGGGCACGCGCATCACCGAGGTCCCCGTGCCCACGCGCTATTTCGCGCAAGCTTCTTCGGCGTCTTTCTTTCAAAGCACCATCTACGGCTGTTCCATTCTGCTGCTGCTCGGCAAGTTCCTGCTATACCGCTGGGGATGGGGCTACCATCGCCAGTTCGACAGCTTGCAGCGGCGCTACCAATCCGGGTCCGCACTGGCGCGGCCGAAGAGTTGATGCGGCGCAAGACCATCCTGCTGGATCTTTGCCTGCTCTTTCTGCTGACGGCTGCGCTGATCAAACCGCTGTTTAAGCTCAAATACGCCGCCCGTTGGGATTCGATCGAGAGCACCTTCATCGCCGACGGCCGGTTTCTACGGGATCACTGGCCGCATCCGCAATGGCAGCCGCTCTGGTATTGCGGCACGCGTTTCGACTACATTTATCCGCCGGCGGTGCGCTACGGCACTGCGCTGCTTTCGCGCATTTGGATTCCGGCGAAGGCGTACCACATCTACACGGCGCTGCTCTACTGCCTGGGAATCGCCGGCGTGTATTTTCTGTCGCGGGTGGCGAGCGGATCGCGCGGCGCGGCGTGGGTGGCGGCGGCGGGCGTAGCGTTGGTATCGCCCGTATTCCCGCTGATTCCGTGGCGATCGCCCTATCTGGCTCCGTGGCGCTTGTGGATTCTCGTGGGCAGCGGCGAAGGCCCGCACATGTGCGCCCTGGCGCTACTCCCGTTCGCACTGGGATTCGCGTGGGCCGCGCTACGGCACCGCAGGCCGGCCTTCCTGTCGTGCGCGGCGCTGTTCGCGGCGCTGGTATCGCTGACGAACTTCTATGGCGCCACGGCCCTGGCAATCTTCTATCCGCTGCTGGTCTGGAGCTTGTGGATCGCGCATCGCGACCAGCACATATGGCTGCGCGCCGCGGCCATTCCAGTGCTGGCCTATGGACTCTCCGCCTTTTGGCTGACGCCATCCTACCTGCGCATTACCATCGAAAATCTGCAATACGTTTCCTCGCGCGGCAACGCCTGGTCGCTGGCGCTGCTGGCGTTGGCGGTCGTTTTATACATGGCCGTATCGTGGCGCGCCGCGTCCCGCCGGCCGGAGCGCGCCTACGCGGTCTTTCTCTGCGGCAGCCTGCTGATCCTGGGGCTCAATGTAGTGGGCCACTTCCATTTCAATTTCCGTGCCATCGGCGAGCCGCACCGCCTGATCGCGGAGCTCGACATGGCAATCATCCTGGCTGGCGCCGAGGTGCTGCGCCGTTTGTGGGCCCGCAACACGCGCGTGACACGCGTGCTCGCCATAGCCATCCTGTTGATTGCGGCGTCCATGGCGCGTCACTATGTGCGGCATGCCTGGGAGCTTTATCCGCAGGATCCGGACTATCGCGAGCGTCTGCAATATCGCATCTCCGATTGGATGTCCGGCCATCTCCCACAAGCCCGCACCTTCGTGGCCGGCTCCGTCCGATTCTGGTGGAACGCCTGGCGCGACGGGGCCCAAGTGGGCGGCGGATCCGAACAAGGGCTGATGAATCCGCGCGTGATGCCCGCGAACTGGGAGGTGCTGATGGGGCCGAATCCCGAACTCGCGGTGCGATGGCTGGTGGCGCTGGGCGCGGATGCCGTGGTGGTTTCGGATAAACAATCCCAGGAGATGTATCCCGACTTCACCAACTCGCACAAGTTCGCCGGCGTGTTGCCGGTCCTATACGACGATCATGCGGGCACGGTGGTCTACCAGGTTCCGCGCCGTTATGCATCATTGGCGCGCGTCGTGGATCGGAAGCGCTTGCTGGGAGTCCCGGCAATCCAGCAAGCGAATCTGGATTCGCTGCGCGCTTACACGGCGGTGGTGGAGGAGGGTCCGGATGCGCCCACGACCACGGCATGGGAAGGAACCGATACTCTGCGGCTGCATGCGCGCGTGGGCGCGGGCCAGTCGGTGCTGGCGCAAGTAACCTACGATCCGGCTTGGCACGCTTACGCCGAAGGCAAAGCGCTGCCGGTACACCGCGATCCCGGCGCTGACTTCAGCCTGATCGACGCGGCGCCCGGCGAGCACGAGATCCGGTTTGTGTTCGAGAGGCCACTGGAGAACGTGCTCGGCTGGCTGCTTACGGGCTTGTCACTCGGGATCTGCGCCGCCATGCTGCTACGAGGATCCACAGCACGCTCCCGGCAAGCGCCAGCCGTTGGATAAAGCGGGTCCAGCGGCCTTCCGCGCCGCCATCGTAGTTCAACTCCACGGTGCATGGACCGTTGCACTTTGGCTCAATCGCCATCAGCCCCAGCCGATCTGGCCGGATCGGCGCCGGCCGGCCACTCACCGAGGCATTCCAGCCTTTGTCCCAACTGATCTGCACGCTGAGGATCTGGTCCGGCCGCATATCGGCCGTCACGGTTGCGGCACTGGGCGCCCGCCATCGCAGCACGGCCGGAGGATATGCCGGATTCTCCAGCGCTGCCAGGTATGGCTGCATCTCGGACGATTCGTAGGCCGCGGGCCGGCGCTCGACCAGGTCTTCAGGCTGCATGACGTGCGCTAGAGAACGCGAGCGCCGGGGAATGTCGTAGACGATATCGCCGCCGTCGCGCCACAGCACGGTCATGCCGTGGAAGCGCTCGGGATGCGAAATCGGACGAAACACTTCCGCGCTGTCTTTATCGCCGACGATCAGCGCGTCCACGCCGAAGACGCGCATCAGTTCGATGGCCAGCTTCTGCTCGGTCCCGGCGAAGATCTGGAAGATGACGTGGATCGTCAGGGTATTGGTGACGCCGTTGTCGAAGCCGCCTCCGATCTGCGGCGAGTCGCTGAACGCATTCAGCCAGAAACCAATGCTGCCGGGAGCGAAGACGCGCGCGCCGGGAAGGTTCCGGTTCAGCCATTGCGCGGTCTTGTACTCGATGGTGCGGTGAATGTCGATGGGCCTTTCCATCTCACGCGCGGCGCGCCTCTGCCGGATCACCAGAGGCACGCACGCCAACACCGCAACCAGCGCCACGGCCACGGCGATGCGCCGATTGAGACGACCGGCCAGCGGCCAGATGACGAACGCGAACGCGAGCCAGAACGCCATATCCATTTCCAGGTGGTAGCGGCCGGGTTGCGGCACCAGCGACAAATTGAACCAGTAGCCGGGAAGCGCGGTGCATGCAGTGATCAACAGGAACAGGAACGCGAACCGCGTGTGGGTCGGCATTTTCCAATGCCAGAGTAGCCATGCCGCCAGCAGGAAGACCAGCACCACGCCGGCGGTGAGCAGCCGATGGGTGACGTTGAACTCGTAATCGTGCGCCACGCGCGGTGCGTTGCCGCGGATGGTGGCGAGCGCGGAGGGCGAAAGCCACGGCACAACCAGAGCGTAGGCATACAGGCCGAGCGCACCGGTGCGCAGCCAGATGGGAAGCAGTTTCACCCCTGGCTGTGAGCGCGAGAACAGGTAGGCGGCCATCCCCATCGCCAGCGCCATGGCGCCCAGCCAGTTCGTCATTGGCACACTGGCGATCGCCAGCGCCGCGCCGATCCAATACACCGGTTTGCGCTTCGTCAGCGCCACATGAAGCATGCCAAGAGCCAGCGCCAGCAGACACAGCGAAGCGATATGCGGGCCCTCGCCATAGGCCACCAGGTTCTCCAGCCGCCGCGGCCCGAAATAGCCTAAACTCCGGCGCAACTCCGGGACCAGCACGTTGGAAGGCGAGATAAGTGAGTAACCCACGCCCGCGAAGAATGCGCAGGCGCGGCGGCCGCACAGCCGCCATGCCAGCCAGAACAGCGTCACCGGACCGAGCGCGTAAAACGTCGCGGTGACGAAATGATGCGCCAGTCCGGGCGACACGCCGGTGAGCGAAAGAAACAGGCCACAGATCCAATGCAGCAGGGGCGGGTAAGTGTCGGCGTAGGGAATACCGCCGTACCACAAGGGGAACCAACCCAGATCGTTCCAGTGCTGGGAAGCGTAACGCGCGAGGCCGATGTAAGCCGCCTCGATAGATCCCATCTGGTGCGTGTAGTCCGTGCGGAACAGGCGCAGCGTGATATACGCGTTGAGGGCGAACAGCAGCACGGCGCAGCCGAGAGTCTTGGCGTAGGCAAGCCACGCCTGTTCGCGCCTCATCAGCATTCCATTACATTACCAGCCGGCAAGCTCCCTCCAGTACCAAAGGGGCAAGCCCAATAATAAGCCCGCCAGCGCCAGGTAACTGATCCAGCGGCACAGGCGCAGTTCCCAGCCGCCATCGTAGTCCAGCTGCACTTCACACGGGCCGTCGCATTCCGGCCGGAACCAAATCAAACCGAGGCCATCCTTACGGAGCTGCGGGCGATGCGCGCCGGCCGTGGCATGCCAACCGGGATGATAGGACACCTGCACCGAGATCACCTGGCCGGGGTGGGTAACCGTTTGAATGCGTATGCGGTTGGTCCCTTCCCAGTGGAACTCCGCCGGGGGAAGCGACGGATCGTCCAAACCGGCGTCGTAGCGTTCCAGTCCGGCGGTGTCACTGGGCCGCCTCGGCGCGCTGCCGACAATCGCGGACTCTGGGAGCACATGCGCTAGCGAAGCGGTGCGCCGGGGGATCTGGTAGATCGTAGTATCGTCGGCGCGCCAGAGCACGGGAAGTACGCCGTCGAATTTGGACGGATGCCGGTACGGCTTCCAGAACTCCGGACTCTTCGGCCCCGGCACACAGACCGCTCCCACACCGTATGCCTTCAACCAGGCGAGCGAGACGCGCGCGTCCGCCTCCGGCGTATCGCCGCCATCGAACGCCGCATCGTGGCCGCGCTGTTGCATGGGGTTGTACGCCATGCTCCAGGAACTGCCCGTGAATTGCTGCAAGGGGGTAAACGCGTTGGTCCACTGGGCGATGGAGCCCGGCAGCACAAACCGCACGTTGGGCAGATTCTGCTCCGCCCATTGCGCCGCGCGATACTCGACGGTGCTTTCCAGATCGCCAAAGCGGATGTTTGTTTTCGCAAACTTGCGATGGTTCACAATCTGTTCACCGGCAAACGCCAGGCACACAAACAACAACGCGAACTTGACCGCACGCGGCATCTTCTCGACAAAATAACGCGCCGCGAAGACCGCGAACCATGCCCAGGCCATTTCCATCTCGAACTTATAGCGATTCGGCTGCGGAAGAAGATGCCGGTCCATAAAGGTCGCGAGCATGGGCGCGCTGCTGGTGAGATACGCGAAAAGAGCAAAGAATTGCAGCCGCCAGTCGCGGGTCCAGCGCGGCAAATAGTGCCAGACGATCGCCCAGCCGAGCGCCACCAGCGCCAAGGCCGTCAGCGATCTCAAGGACCAATTACCGGCTTCACCCCTGTCCGAAGCCGTACGAATCGCCTGCAATAGCGAAGGCGGAAGAAACCGCGCGCTGATGGCATAAGCATAGACGCCGATCCCCGCGGTCAGCAGGATATTGCGTTTGTAGTCCTGGCGTTCAAAAACGAACAGCAGGCAAAAAGCTGCCATCGCGACCATTACCGGGCCGAAAGCGCTGGCCAGCGTGGCGGCGGCGATGGACATCGCGGCCGCCGCGTAGTAGACGGGCCGCCGCTTGCGGATGGAGAGGCATAGGAAGAGAATCGCCAGCGGCAGAAAACCCAAAGCCAGCACGTGGGGTGTATCATCCCAGGCCATCATTAGAAAGAACCGGCGGGCATCCCAGAAAATCCGCCACGCGAAAGTATCGTCCGGCGCCAGGAGCCGGGTGGGCGCGGTCAGCGTGTAGAACAAGCCAGCCAAAAAGCTGTAACCCGGCGCGCGAGTGATCAGCCAGGCAGCCAGGAAGATTGTGACGGGCGCCAGGCAATATGCCAGTAACTCGACGAACTGGAAGGCTAACCCGTAAGACACGCGAAAAACCGTAGCGCCCATGGCGGTGAGCGCCGGCACCATCGGGGCGTAAGTGAATTCGAAGGGAATGCCACAGTCCCAGTAAGGCCACCAATTCGCGTGGAGCCAACCGCCATCCGCCCAGCGGGCAATCGCCATCCAAAACCCGTGCATGGAGTTCATGGGGGTGGTTTGTCTCCATAGCAGGTCACGGCAGATATAGATATTGACCCAGAGCAGGATCAAAGTGTACGCCGCGGCGGCGATGAGTTCCAGCCGGCGAATGGGGCCCCCGGGCGCGTCCGTCGATCTAGCACTCAATTACGTTCACCGCCAGCCCGCCCAGTGATGTTTCCTTATAATGCGAGCGCATATCCAGACCGGTCTGATACATGGTGCGGATCACCTGGTCGAGCGTGACCTTGTGCCCGCCTTCTTCACTCATGGCCATACGCGCGGCATTCACGGCTTTCACCGCGCCGAAGGCGTTGCGCTCGATGCAGGGGATCTGCACCAGTCCGGCGATGGGATCGCAGGTCATACCCAGGTTGTGCTCCATGGCGATTTCGGCGGCGTGTTCGACCGCTTCGTTCGTGCCCTCCAGCGCGGCCACCAGTCCGCCGGCAGCCATGGAGCAGGCTACGCCGACTTCGCCCTGGCATCCGACTTCGGCGCCGGAAATGGAGGCGTTTTCCTTGTACAGGATGCCGATCGCACCCGCGGTGAGGAAGTAGCGGAAGATGCCTTCATCGTCGGGCGATGGGCCGAAGTGCTTGTAGTAATGCGCCACGGCGGGGATCACGCCCGCGGCGCCGTTGGTGGGCGCGGTGACCACGCGCCCGCCCGCGGCATTCTCTTCGTTCACGGCGATGGCGTAGAGATTGATCCAGTCGATCGTGCGCAGCGGATCGTCAGTCCCCGCCGCCAACAGCCGGCGATGCATTTCGGGCGCGCGGCGGCGCACGTCCAGGCCGCCGGGCAGCAAGCCCTCGGTGGTGAGGCCGCGCCACATACACTCCTGCATGGCGGTCCATATGCGCGCAATGCGCACGCGGATCTCGGACTCGGCATAGAGGATCTTCTCGTTTTCGAGCACCATGGCCCAAACCGGCAGTCCCGCGGCCTCGCCTTGCGCCAGCATCTCGGCGGCGCTCGAGAACGGATATGGGAAGCTGACGGAGGAGGCGGCGGCGCGCGGTTCGCCGTCGCGCTCGATGAAGCCGCCGCCCACGGAGTAGTAGACTTCCTGGCGCAGGACAGCGCCTGCCGCGTCGAAGGCGGTAAAGCGCATGGCATTAGGATGCGCCGGCAGCACGATGTCGCCGCGAAACAGAAGCTCGCAGTTGATGTGCCGGCCCGCGCCGGCGAGCAGATCGGGAACGCATGCCGGATCGACGCGATCGGGCTCTTCGCCCAGCAAGCCGAGAATCACGGCACGATCCGTGCCGTGGCCGCGGCCGGTCAATCCGAGCGAGCCGTACAATTCAGCCTGAATACGGGCAGCGCGCGTAGCACCGAGCCCCAGCATGAAGGAACGTGCCGCGCGCATGGGACCGACCGTATGCGAACTGGAGGGTCCGATGCCGATTTTGAACAGCTCGAAGATGCTGGTGGTCATCTCTGTATTCTGGCGCGATTCGCCGGATTCAGTCGCCCGCGCAGCGGATGCCCATATCGCGATGCGCGGTTTCAGGCCACGCCCACAGCCGGTCGGAGACACGCACATGCGGTCCGAGGTTGTAGAACGAATCGCCTCTCATTATCCTTTTGCCCGGCTCCGGCAGGTAAGCGTCGGCAACCCATTCCCACACATTGCCCAGCGTATCGTAGAGGCCGTAGGCGTTGGGCCGCTTGCTCCTCACATCGTGCGTGCTGTCGGCGCTGTTGGAATCGTACCAGGCAATTGCGTCCAGACTGCCGTAGCGGGCTTCACGGTTACCGCCATGCGCGGCGTACTCCCATTCGGCTTCGGTTGGCAGGCGCATGCCGGTTTCCTGGCAGTAGCGGTGAGCATCGTTCCAACTCACCTGGTCGACTGGCCGCCGGCGGCCGCGATAGCGGCTTGGGTTCCTGCCCGTCACATGCTGATACGCTTCCTCGGTGACTTCCGTGGCCCCTATCCAGAAGCCTTTGCGGATGGCGACCGGATGGGCCGCCGGTTCCCACTTAAAGCACGATGGATCGCCAGGAGAACAGCCCATCAGAAATGTGCCGGGCGGGATCCAGAAGTAAGTGAGTCCGTCCGCAGGATTGGTCTTGCGGCGTAGCCCTGGCGGTGGTCCCAGACGGCAGAACATCACCGCCGCCAGCAAGAGCATCGCGCAGGACACGAACCGCATGCCGTTGTGACCCATGCCTACAGGTGGGTTACAGCGGCTTATAGCAGTCCCGCGCGGGGTTGCATTCGTAATCGTCGACCAGCTTGCCGTCCGGGCCCATGCAGTTGTACGTGTGCTGGCACCAGAACAGGCGGTCGTTACCGTGCTGCACCGTAGGGTCCCATTCGGCATCGATGAACAGGCCCTTCCAGTTGAGATTCTGGCAGCGATCCATGCCGATATTGGTCAATCCGGGACGCTCCATTTGCTATATCCTCCCCGTAGCGGCCTGCAGCAGCGCGCGCTTCACCGCCACGCGCGCCAGTTGGATCTTGTAGCGATTCTGGCTCAGCGGCGTAGCGCCTTCCACCGCCGCCTTCGCGATTTCACCCGCGACGGCGGCCGATATCGCGCGGCCTGCCGCGGCCCTTTCTCCTTCCGTTGACACCCACGGCGTGGGCGCCACGTGTCCCAGCACGATGTGCGCGCTCGATACCGTGTCGCCGGTCATATTCAACGATACCGAAGCCGTGGCCAGCGGCCAGTCGAGCGCTTCCTTCTGGCGCACTTCGTAGGTGGCGTTATGCGTGTCGGCGGCCGGCAGCAGAATCTCGGTCACCAGCTCGTTCGGCAGCAGGGCGATCTCGCGGGTGGCGGCGCTGGTCGGCGTGACGAAGAATTTAGCCGCATCCACGTCGCGGCTGCCCGAAGCCGACACCAGCCGGATCTTGGCGCCCAGCGAGACCAACGCCGGTCCCAGGCTGGACGCGCTCACGAAGTACGCCGGACCGCTGTTGCCAAAGATCGCGTGGAATTTGTTCTCGCCGCCGGGGATCAGAGACTTGCCGCTCTTATCCTGGCCCAGCAGTCCGAATCCGTTGCGGTAATACCAACAGCGGGGCCGCTGGCACAGATCGCCGCCCACGGTGCCCATGTTGCGGATCTGCGGGCTGCTGACGCCGCGCCCCGCTTCTGCAAGCGACGGGTAGAACCTTCGCACTTCCGCGCTGTGCTCCAGTTCGTCGAAAGTGACGGTAGCGCCGATGCGCAGTCCCGCGCCTTGCTTCTTGATGCCGCCGAGTTCCTTGATGTTCTTGACATTCACCAGGCGCTGCGGCGTTTCGAGGTGCTCCTTCATCAGGCTCAGCAGATCCGTGCCGCCGGCCAGCACCGCAACCTCGCCCCAGCGCGCGCCCAGCATGCCCACCGCCTCGTGCACGGTGGTGGGATTGGCATATTCAAAGGCTTGCATTTATGCGTTCCTCCCGTCCAGGGCCGCCAACACGCGATCCGCGGTCAGCGGCACGTGCGGCACCCGCACCCCGATGGCGTTGGCCACCGCGTTGCCGATCGAAGCCACCACGCCGATGGTGGGCGGTTCGCCCAGCCCGATCACGCCGCGTTTGTCGTTCTCCGGCGTGATATCCAGATGCACCACGATCTCGCCGACATCGGCGATGCCCGCCAGCTTGTAGAACTCCATGTCGGCATTCAGATACTTGCCGGTTTCGCGATCCATCACGCGCTCTTCAAACAGCGCCGCGCAGATGCCCATGATGGCAGCGCCGTGGATCTGGCTTTCGGCCGTCTTGGGATTGACGATCAAACCGCAATCCTGCACCGCCACGAACTTGTTCATCTTTACGATGCCCGTTTCGGTATCCACCGAGACGTCGGCCATTTGTATGCCGCCCACGCCCTGCCCCATCAATCCGCCCGGCTGGCGCGGATTGGTCTCGCCCATTTCGGAGATCTTGGACGTGCCCAGTTTGCGGCAGGCATCCTGCCAGGGCAGGCTCTTGGAGGGATCGTTCTTCATTTGGATGCGGCCGTCCACCGCGACCAGTTGATCGGGCGTCGTGCCCAAAGCCGGCGCGACCGCGGCGAACAGCTTTTCCCGCGCATTCACGGTGGATTTGCGGGTGGAAGACGAAACGCCGCCCACGGTGGTCGAACCGCCGGATGCGCCATCGGGCGGATAGTCGCTGTTGCCGATGCGCAGCCCGATAGCACCCAAGGGCAGGCCAAGCGTCTCAGCCGCCACCATGCTGATGACGGTGCGTGTTCCGGTGCCCAGATCCTGCGTGCCGATTTCGAGCATCACGGAGCCGTCCGGATTGATGGTAGTGCGGCACTGGCTGGCGTGTCCGGCGCCGCCCCATGTGTTGATCGCGACGCCGAGGCCCTGCTTGACCGGCCCATGGCCTTCGCCGCGCGGATGCCAGCGCTTCTTCCACTCCATGATCTCGGCGCCCTTTTGCAATTGCGCCGTGTACACCGCTTCGCGCGCGGTGTAGCTGAGATTCTTGGTGAACAGATCCAGCGGATCCATGCGCAGATTGGCCGCCAGATCTTCCAGGGCGGCGCACGTCAAATAGGACGCCTGCGGATGATTGGGAGCCCGCCACGCACGCGCCATGCCCGCATTCACGGCCACGGCGGTGTGGTTCAGACGCACGTTGGGGATGCCCGTAAAGACGTACGGGATGGGCGGCATGCCGCCGCCGCCCATGCCGCCGGAGGCCCACGATGTGGATTGCCATGCGGTGATCGTGCCGTCCTTCTTCGCGCCCACCTTGATATTGGCGTACGCGGAGGGCCGGTTGCCGGCGATCTTCAGCTCTGTGGCGCGGTCCAGGTACAGCTTGACGGGCTTTCCACCGCTCGATTTGGAGAGCTTGGCCGCCTCTACGCCCCACAGGTCGGCCGCGAACTTGCTGCCGAATCCCCCGCCGATATATTGCATTTCCGTATGCACGTTGGCGATGGGCACTTCCAGCGACTTGCCCAAATCGCCGCCGATGCCGGAGACATTTTGCGTGGAGGGCCACAGGTTCACCTTGTCACCGCTGAACTGCACGGTGTTGCCGTGTGATTCCAGGCAGCAATGCGTGATCACGGGAATGCCATAGCTGCCTTCGATCACTGCGTCGGCTTCCTGGAAAGCTTTGTCCGGATCGCCGGTGACCTGCTCGCCGGCGGGCTTGGCGCGATTGCCGGCTTTGGCCAGATCGTCCTCCCGCACCAGGTGCGGCATCACTTCATACTGCACCTTGATCTTGCGCACGGCGTCGTTGGCGATCTCTTCGCGCACCGCCGCGACCACTGCGATCTCCGCGCCTTCCCATTGCAGTTCCCGGCCGACAGCGCTGTTCTTGCCGTCCGTAATCACGCGCACTCCCACCACGCCGGGGATGCGTTCGGCCTCGCTGGTGTCGATGCTGGTGATCTTAGCGTGCGCATAGGGCGACGTAAGGAGCGCGCCGAAGAGCATGCCTTCGGGCTTCACGTCGGACGAATACTTGGCACGGCCCGTGGATTTGTCGATGCCGTCGCGGCGCTTGGTGGGTTTCCCCATCACCCGCCGCTGGTCCATCGGAGGCCAACTGTAATCAGGCATTGTGACCTCCCTTCATCTCTTTGGCGGCTTCCAGCACGGCCTGGCGCACACCCACATACGTGCCGCAGCGGCAGAGATTGCCGCACAGCCCTTCCTGCACTTCTTCGTAACTGGGATTGGGGTTGTGGTCCAGGAAAGCCTTGGCCGCCATCACGAATCCGGGCGTGCAGTAGCCGCACTGTTGTCCATCGTTGTTCACGAAGGCTTCCGACACCGCATGCGGTTTACCGCTGGAGATGCCCTCGATGGTCTGAATTTCCTTGCCCTGGGCGTCGATCGCCAGAACCGTGCAGCTATAGACGGATTTGCCGTTCAGGATGACGGTGCAGGCGCCGCAGGTGGCCCGGTCGCAGACGCGCTTGGCTCCGGTCAGTTCCAGATGATTGCGCAACGCGTCGAGTAGTGTGACGCGCGGCTCCAGGTTCAGGGTCTGCGGTTTGCCGTTGATCTTGAGGGTGACGGGGACTTCGCCGGGGCCGGAAACCTTGGCCGTATCCGTGCGCGCGGCCTGGGCCTTCTTATCGAGCAATCCGGCGCCCAGCACGCCGCTGCCGATGCCGGCGCGCTGCATGAATCCACGCCGCGAGACGCCGCGTTTCGAATCGTTTTTTGCACTCACCAGGGACACTCCTTTCGTGCCGTAGTCAAGGGAACTATTTCAGACGTTTTGGAAAAGTATTGGATGCGTTATTCCCCCGAATATACCAGATTTTTGAGGGGCGGTTGTCAGTGCGCGACAGCATGTGCCGCACGCGGGCGCCGCACGAAATAGGCCGCGCCCAGGGCCAGCAGCCCCAGCGAGATCCATTGCGACGTATTCAGCGGACCGCCGAACGGCGTCGGCTCGCCAGGGTGGTCGCGCACGAATTCCACCAGAAAGCGCGCGGTGGAATACAGGATCAAATACAAGCTGATGATTGCGCCCGCTGCGTGCGGTTTGCCAATGCGCCAATACAGAATGCCGAAAATCGCAAACTCCGCCGCGGATTCGTACAACTGCGTGGGATGCAGCGGGATGCCCAACGGCACGCCGACGTTTTGCGCGGCCAGCGGATCGGTGAAGGTCACGCCCCACGGCAGATGCGTAGGCCGGCCCCAGCAACAGCCCGCCGCGAAACAGCCGAGGCGGCCGATGCCGTGTCCCAGGGCGATGCCCGGCGCGAACACGTCCGCAGTGGCCAGCGGCGGCAGGTGGTGACGCCGCATATAGACGATCGAAGCGATCAGCGCCGCGATCAGCCCGCCATAAAACACGCCGCCGGCCTGCAGGCTGGCCAGCGAAAAGATCTCACCAGGGTTGCGCGCGTAGTAAGGAATGTCCACCAGGAACATCAGGATCTTGGCGCCGACGATGGCGCTCAGCCCGCAAAGTATGCCGAGATTGACGCACACATCCGGATTGAGACCGGCGCGGCGCGCCAGCTTCGCGATCAACCACAGCGCCACCAGGAACGCCAGCGCCACCAGCACACCGTAGGTCGATTGGGAGAACCAGCCAAGATGGAAGAGCCGCGGAAACATCAGGCGCCCGCCGGCTGGCGCCGGGTTTTCAATAGCTCCAGCAGCAGCAAGCCGCTGCCGATCACGATGCAGGAATCCGCCACGTTGAACGTGGGCCAGTGCACAGTGCCGACGTAGAATTCCAGGAAATCGGTGACGCGGCCCCACACGATCCGGTCGAATAGATTACCCGCCGCGCCGCCCAGCACCAACGCCAGGCCGGTGACCGTCCAACGGTCGAGGCGCGCGGCGCGCCAGAGCAGGCCGGCGACCAGCAGCAGGGCCGCGGCCGAGAACACGATCAGCACCACCGTGCGCCAGGCCGAGGTGGATTCGTTCATCAGTCCGAAAGCCACGCCGCGATTCTGCGAATGCACGATGTCGAAGAAGCCCGGAATCACGGTGTGCACGTCGAAGGCGGAGACGTGCGCTTCGATAAACGATTTGCTCCAGCGGTCGAGCACAAACACCCCGGCCGAGAGGCCATAGGCTTTCCAGCGGCTGTCAGCCATTGAGAATCTCTTTGACGGCATCCGCGCAGGCGGCGCAAATGGTGGGGAATTGCGGCTCGGAACCGGTGTCGGTGGTGTACTTCCAGCAGCGCTCGCACTTCACGCCGTCGGCGCGCTCCACTTTGACCGAGACTGCCTCACCGGGGTTCTGATCGAGCGCTACCTGGGAAACGATGAACAGGCCGGGTAGTTCAGCGGCATATTGCTCCAACAGCGGATACAGGTCGCCGTTGGCCGCCAGGCGCACCCGAGCCTCGAGCGGCGCGCCTATAAATTTCTGCTGGCGCGCCTCTTCGAGGCTTTTGAGCACATCTTCCCTCACTTTCATGAGACGGTCCCAGTTCTCCGCCCGTTTCCGGTGGTCTTCCGGCAGTCCTTCGGTCAACTCGCCGGCTTCGGGAAACATCTGCAGGTGCACGCTGCCAGCTTGCCCCATGTGCGTCCAGACTTCTTCGGCGGTGAAGCTAAGGATGGGCGCCACCAGCCGCACCAGCGCGTACTCCAACCGGTAGAGCGCGGTTTGCGCGCTGCGCCGCGCGTGGGACTTGGGGGCGGCGGTGTACAGCCGGTCCTTCAGCACATCGAAGTAGAGCGAACTCAGGTCCACCGTGGCGAAATCGTAGAGCGCGTGATACACCTTGTGGAACGCGAATTCCTCGTACCAGGCGCGGCAGCGCGCCACCAGCGATTCGGCGCGCAGCAGGACCCATTGATCCAGCTCCAGCATCTCGCCCGGGGGCACGGCGTCGACCGCCGGATCGAAGCCGGAAAGATTGCCCAGCAGGTAGCGGAAGGTGTTGCGCAGTTTGCGATAAGCCTCCTGCAGCCGCGTCAGGATGGTCTCCGAGGCGCGCACGTCTTCATGGAAATCGACCGATGCGGACCACAGGCGGATCAGATCCGCGCCGTGATGCTTGATGATTTCCTCGGGCTCGATGGAATTGCCCAGCGACTTGTGCATGGCGCGGCCTTCGCCATCGAGCACCCAGCCGTTCAGCGCGCAGGCGCGATAGGGCGAGCCGCCCTTGATGCCCACGCCCACCAATAGGGAACTGTGGAACCAACCGCGATACTGATCGCCGCCTTCCATATATAAATCAGCAGGCCATGGCAGGTGATTGGCCTCGGTGAGCACGGCGAGGTGACTCGATCCGGAGTCGAACCAGACGTCCAGAATGTCGCTTTCCTTGCTGAATTCCGTAGCGCCGCACTTACCGCACGTGGTTCCCGGCGGCAGCAATTCGGCCGCGGTGCGCGCATACCAGATATCGGCGGTGTGCTCGGCGAACAGCTTTACGATGCCGTCGAGGATTCTGCGGTCGGTCAGCGGCTCGCGGCAAGTCTCGCAATAGAACACAATGATGGGCACACCCCACACGCGCTGGCGCGAGATGCACCAGTCCGGGCGCATGGCGATCATGTTGTGCATGCGCTCCTGGCCCCAATCCGGCATCCATTGCACGCGGTCGATGGCCTCCAGCGCATCCCGCCGGAAGTTATGCAGCTCCATGCCGATGAACCACTGTTCGGTAGCGCGGAAAATCGTGGGCCGGTGGCAGCGCCAGCAATGCGGATAGCTGTGATCGATCTTCTCGGTGGCCAGCAGCGCGTGATGCGCGCGCAGGATTTCGATGACGATCGGATTGCCTTCCCACACCGTCTCTCCGATCAACTCTTCGGGCAGGCGTCCGGCCGCGCCTTCGGCGTGAAAGAAGCGGCCGGCGGCATCCACGGGACAATACGTTGCGATGCCATACTTCTGCCCGACGACGTAGTCTTCCTGTCCGTGCCCGGGCGCGGTGTGCACTGCGCCGGTGCCTTGTTCGAGGGTCACGTGATCGGCCAGGATGCCGAGCGAATCGCGCTCCAGAAACGGATGCCGGAAAATCGCGCCTTCCACACGCGCGCCGGGAAAGCGGGCCAGCACTTGGTATTCGGACCAGCCGCACTTTTGGGCGGTAACGGCAAGCAGATCGGCGGCGACGATGTAGACCGGATCGCCATGCACCTCGACTGCCGCGTACTCGTATTTCGGATGATAGGCGATGGCCATGTTGGCCGGGATGGTCCACGGGGTGGTGGTCCAGATCAAGCCGTAGACGTTGCGGCCGGCCAGCGCCGGGTCGATCGTGGCGGGATCGGAGGTGAGCTGGAACCGCACCCAGATGGACGGGCTGGAATGGTTGGCGTATTCGACCTCGGCCTCCGCCAGCGCCGTGCGATCGCGCGTGCACCAGTGCACCGGCTTCAGCCCTTTGTAGATATAGCCGCGTTCCAGAAACTCCACAAACGCGCCCGCGATCACCGACTCGTACTGCGCGCTCATGGTGAGATATGGCTCATCCCAGCGGCCGAAGACGCCCAGACGCTTAAAATCCTGGCGCTGGATATCCACGTACTTCTCGGCGTACTTGCGGCATTCCGCGCGGATCCCGGCGGTAGTCATTTGCGCCTTGCGCGCGCCGAGTTCGCTATCGATCTTGATTTCGATGGGCAAGCCGTGACAATCCCAGCCGGGGACATAGGGCGAATCGAAGCCCGCCATGGTCTTCGATTTAACGATGAAGTCCTTGAGTATCTTGTTGAACGCCGTGCCCATGTGGATGCGGCCATTGGCGTAGGGCGGACCGTCATGCAGGATGTAAGTTGGCCGGCCGGCGCGGGCCTGCCGGATCTGGCCATAGATATCCTCGCCGTGCCAACGATCGAGCATCTTCGGCTCGCTCTGCGAGAGGTTGGCCTTCATCGAAAAGGCGGTGCGCGGCAGATTGACAGTCTGCTTCAAATCCAAGTTATGCGATTCCATTTTCGCGGGATACTACTATCGTACACGAGTGCCGGATAGCCAATCGGGACTGGCGCGGCGTGCGAAATGCTACCCAGGCAGAGCAGTTCACGCAATCAAATATGGTTTCCGTGTTATATGGCACCGACAGTGCCCGATTTGCGGAGTAGCATCGGGCGATGACACTAAACCTGCACCGCATCAGTCTGATTCTTTCTCTGGCCGGTTCGCCGCTTCTTTTTGGCGCCTCGCCGACCGCGACCAACAACCAGGGCGGCCCCTCGGTCCCCAAGCGAAACTTCACGCCGCAGGAAATCCAGCAGACCTTCCAGTCGCTCGGGGTAACGCCGGCTACTTCGGGTCCGATCTCCTGCTATGTGACTGACAGCACCGGCGCGACGGTGACTACCATCAGCCCCAGCAGCTATCCTGGCGGACCGTTCTACTGGATGCATTACTCCGCGTCTGGCGTCTCCTCCAGCACCGTCTCCTTCATGGTGTTACCCGCGTTCACGGGTTCTGCCATGGGAGCTATCAGAGAGTCGTTTGCGCCGAACTCTTCTACCGACATTGAGACGCCTTTGGCGATTCCATTCTGGGGCGGCGACTTAACCTCAGGCACCTGGGTTATTGTGGTGGCCAACTCCAACAGCCAGCACGCCGGCTGCATGGTAACGGTCGGAACGTAACCGGGCAGCCTGGCAACGGGCGGCGGGCTAGTTGGGACAAGGACGGTTGAGCAGCGCCGTCATGATACGGTTCACCACGTCTTCGCGCACGTTTTCGTTGGGTGCATCGAAGGGTGAAACCTGTATGTGGACCAGTTCATGCACGATGGTGCATTCCATGTCCAGCTTCAGTTCTCCGCCCCTGAGGTTGTAGTCCGCGGGGTCGAGCACGCTGATGATGCCGGTCTTGCCGTTGGGGTCCCACTCGGCATTGCCCCAGGTGTTCTTGTCCAGTTCTTTCTGCCGGACCAGCCGCACGGTCAAACGCCAGTCATCCATCCCCAGGCGTTTTTGCCAGGATTTGAGTTTCTGGTCCAGATGCGTTTCCACAGGTGACATAGGGAAGCATCCGATGACGCAAAGCAGAAGCGCCGCCAGCACACGCATATCGAAATTATAGCCGAAATAGTGAATCGGGATACTACGGAAGGTTACATATCTGATGCTCTCTTTGGTTAACCGCCGTGCACTAGCGCCAGCGCAACAGGCGGTGCACGGACTCGCCCAAAGCTAACGCGAGCTTATCCCGCGCCACCGAAATGCGGAAGCTGCCCGGCGGCAATCCGTTCGGCGTGATGGGGCCATGGAAATGCCGCACTTCGGTGATGGGACCCTCGGGCCGGAGGGTGAGCGGATCCACCGCGCGGGTGAAGATGCACTCGAAGCCGTCATGGACCTGGGTGAAGTAGATGCGCGCACCGGCCGGCGACCACCGCGGATAATCGCCCACCCCCAGGTCGACCCATTCGGTGACCGGAACGCTCTGCAATCCGCGGAAAGGCGCGACCCACATGTGCGGCGGGTGTCCGCCTTCCTCGGCGGTGAAAAGCGCCCAGCGGCGGTCCTGGGAAAAATTGGCCAGATAGAGGTTCGCGGTGGGATGCGCATAGATCGACTGATGCTCGCCGGTTCTGGTATCCCAGGCCACAATCGTGCGGTGGACCGCGGTGCTGGCGGAAAACAGCCATTGGCCGCCGGATGAGAGGTCCCAGGGTACGGCGCCGGTCGCCAATTGTCCCCAAGACTCGCCAGTCCGGAGGTTGAGAACCTTGACGGTTTGGGCAGCTCTGTCATGAGTGGCGTTGAACACGAGGGCGAAAAGGCCATCGGAACTCAGATCCACGGCCCCGTGCAGCGGCGTGCGCTGCCCGGTCCGATGGTCCAGCAGGAAGCCGGACTCGCCGAACTGCGCGACGAGGAACCGCGCGCCATCCGGGGTCACGCGGACTACCAGGACACCCGGCTCGTGGTCGAATAAGGCGGCCAGCGGACCACGCACACGCCCGCTCTCCGCGTCAATGGGCAGTGCCCACGCGCTGGCCCGCCGCTCGACTTGATCGGCGAGAATCTCGCCGTCCGCCGACGCGGTACAACCTAGAATGTCCGTTCCAGTGGCAGATGCCGCGGTGGAATAGCGCGTCGACCCCAGGCGGGGATTGAGCACGAATTCACCCAAGAGCGGCGCGAATTCCTGATTGGTGGTGTAGAGGAACCGGTCGCCGGTTACGGCACAGGCGCGCGAGCTCAGGTGCGTGCTGTCGACGAATTTGGGTACTTGGGTGGCTGCGCCGCCATCCAGAGGGGCCATCCAGAGTCCCAGCCCCGTCCATATATCGGTGGCCAGAAAAAGCAGGCTGCGGCTATCGGCGCTCCACGCGGCGCCTTGCACCGACGATACGTTGCGTGCCAGCCGCAGGGGCGCGCCGCCCTGCGCGGGCACGCGGTATAGCAGGCGCGCGTTGGAGGCGGGAATGTCGCCACCCATCTCGGTAGCGTTGAGGTAAGCGATCCAACGGCCGTCCGGCGAGAAACGCGGGCCGCGGCCGCCCTCCACCAACAGCCGTGCGGCGCCTCCGGCCACGGACTGCAAATAGATACCAGCCGGCGGACCCGCGGAATGAAAGGCCAGCCATTGGCCATCCGGCGAAAGAGAGGGTTCATCGGCGGATTGGCCGCCGGTGACGCGTTTGGGCGCGCCGCCGGGCATCCGCTTGAGCCAGATATCCGGGCGCACGCCGGCTGCACCCGGCGAGGCGAACGCCAGCCATTTGCCGTCGGCGGAAAGCGCCGGCTGCATGGCGTTGGGAACGCCGGCATCGAAAGGCACAAGCTGGTGGCTGCTACGCAGCACACGCAATCCCAGAATGACCGCGGTTGCAACGATCAGCGCGGCCCCCATCACGGCCCAAAACTTCCGGCGGGGCTTCCGCGCACGAACCCGCTGGCCTTCCAGATACCGAGCCAGGTCGGCATCCATATCTCCGGCTGACGCATAGCGGCCCGCCGGAGTCTTGGCGAGCGCTTTGGAGAGAATGGCGTCGAGCGGCGAATCCAGGCCCGATGGTTCCGGTTGGGCACGGGCTATGGCGACGCCCATCGCCGCCGGGGACGCACCGGTGATGCGGTAAGGCAATCGTCCGGTGAGCAGCCGGTAGAGTAGCACCCCGGCGGAATACAGGTCCGAAGCGAACACAAGCGATTCGCCGCGCACCTGCTCGGGACTGGCGTATTCCGGCGTGAAGGCGAACACGCCGGTCTTGGTGATGGCGGCTTCGGCGGTGGCGTCCACCAGGCGGGCCGTTCCGAAATCCAGCAGCTTCACCTGGCCGTTCTCGCAAACCAGAATATTGGACGCCTTCAGGTCGCGATGGATCACCTGTTGGCCGTGCACGTAGGTGAGCGCTTCCAGAACCTGGCGAACCAAGGCGATGCGCGCGCGGGTATCGAGATGCCGCTGGTCGCAGAAGCGTTCGATGGTGTGCCCGTCGACGTACTCCATCACCAGGTAAGGCAGGCCGGTTTCCGAGACGCCGCCGTCGATGAGACGGGCGATCTTGGGATGATCGAGGCCGGCGAGGAACTGGCGCTCACGGCGGAAGCGCTCCTCGATGGCGGCGGAGGCCAAGGCCAGCGGAACGACCTTTACGGCGGACATCATGCGAAATGCGCCATCGGCGCGTTCGGCCAGATAGACGGTCCCCATACCGCCGCGGCCCAGCAGTTTGAGGGCTTGCCAGGCCCCGAAGCGCGGCATGCGCTCGGGAGCGGGCGGGGCGGCGGCGCGAACGCTTTGGTCTTTTTCGAGCAGGTGTCCGATTTGGATCTGCAGGTCTTCATCGCCGCCGCAGCTTTTCCGGATCAGCGTGTCCCGATCGACGCCAGCAGGTAGTTCCAGCGCGGCGTGGAAGATCTCTTCGATTTTGTGGAATCGCGCGAGATCAGCCGGCCGCATGGGATTCGCTCTCAGGCAGGGCGCAGACGCTCGCCCAGCCAGGCCAATGAGAAGCGCAGGTTGCGCTCGACCGTGCTGCGCGAGACTGCCAGAATTTCCGCGGTCTCATCCACCGTGCAACCGAGGAAGTAATGCAGTTCGACGGTGCGGGTCTTGGCGGTATCGAACTCCGCCAGTTCGTTAAGGGCGGCGGAGAGATCCAGCGACTCGGCGGCGCTTTCGCCGCCCAGCCAGGCCAGTTCGGCGTCCAGCGGAATGCGTTGCCAACCCATGCCGCGTTTCTCCGACTTCGCCTTGCGGGCCGAATCGATAAGCGTGCGGCGGATGAGCTGCGCCGCGAAGGTGTAGAAGTGCGCGCGATCGTGCAGCGCCACGCGGCGCAGGCGCAGCAGATCGACGAAGACTTCATTGACCACCGCCGTGGGCTGCAGGGTATGCTCGGGCCGTTCGTTGCGCAGGTAGGCTTCGGCGATCCCGCGTAGCTGGTCGTAGACCAACGGCGCCAGCGCCTCCACCACGCCAGGGTCGCCGCCTTCCCACCGATGCAGCAACTCGGTGATCTCTCCCGGGCGGGATTCCTGCACGTCTCATCATAGAACGGTTTTTCGGCGCAGCTCGGCCGGCCGATGTACTAGCCGTACTTTATATACGGCGCAACTACGGAGGAAAACCCTTCAGCGAAGGAATTGAAGGGTTTTCGCGAACAACCGCGCCGTATTAGTTGGGCGGCAGTTCCGGCCCATCACTCACGAGGAGATTCCGATATATGTCCATGAAGTGGCTTTTGGTTTGTTTACCCGTTGTCATTGCAACCTTGCCTGCGGCTACGCCGGATCCCGCCAAAAAGGCCCAGATCGATAGTGTCTATGGCAAGCTTCCCTTGCAGTTCGAAGCGAACCAGGGGCAACAGCCCGAGCGAGTGAAGTTTCTCTCGCGCGGCAAAGACTATACATTGTTTCTGACTCCCGACGGGGCGACGCTGTCGCTCCGGAAGATGGCGGCAGCCGGCACGGATCTGCGTTTGAAGCTGGAAGGCGCCAATCCCGGCGTCACACTGACGGCCACGGAACCGCTTCCCGGGGCGGTGAACTACTTCATCGGCAAGGAGGCCACCAAATGGCGCCGCAACGTCGCCCTGTTCGGTAAGGTTCACTACAAGCAGGTCTACGCGGGCATTGATCTGGTCTTTTACGGCAACCAGCGGCAGCTTGAATACGATTTCGTGGTGGCGCCGGGGGCCAGTCCGGATGCCATCCAACTCGCGGTCGAAGGCGCGGATCGCACCTTGGTGGATGCGGCCACGGGAGATCTGGTGATCGCGGCGGGGGGCCAGGAGATCCGCTTCCATAAGCCGGTGGTGTATCAGCCGGAGACGGAAACGGCCGCACGGCGGGAAGTGGCCGGCGGTTTTCAAGTCAGCCAGAATCGCGTCACTTTCGACGTGGCGGCGTATGACCACGCGCGGCCGCTGGTGGTCGACCCGGTGCTGGCGTACTCGACTTACCTGGGCGGATCGAGCGAAGACTTCGCCGAATACGTCACGGTCGATAAACAGGGGAACGCGTACATCGAGGGGCTCACCTGTTCCACGGACTTTCCCACCACGGCGGGATCTTACTCGCCGGCGCAGCCTGCGCATTATCCCGACGCCAACTGCGTGAGCTCTTTAACCGGCTCCGACATATTCGTCACCAAACTGAACCCCGCGGGGACTGCCCTGATTTTCTCGACTTACCTGGGCGGAGGCTGGACCGAGACTCCGTCGGGCATCGCGGTGGATTCTTCCGACAACGTGTACGTCGCGGGAAGCACCCAGTCTGAGGATTTTCCCGTTACCGCCGGCGCGTTCCAAGGGGTTTGCGCTCCGTCCATAATTTTCAACGGACCGAACTGCACGAACCCATCGACCATCAGCAATTGCGAGGGAGGCGCCGGCCAAGCCAATGGCGGCGATAGCGGCTTTGTGACCAAGTTGAATTCTACCGGTTCGGCACTGGTCTATTCGACGTTAATCGGGGGAAGCGGCGCCGACTTCATTCAAGCCATGGCGCTCGATAGCAGCAACCAGGTCTATGTGGCGGGCAATTCTACGTCAGCGCCTTTCACTGACGACCTGTGTGCCGCCAATCCGCAAGTTTCCTTCCCGTGGCCAACAACGTCCAACGGGTACGAACCCGATTTTCCGGCGAGCGGCTTTGCCGGCGCAGGCCACCCCACTTTCTCGGTACTCAGCGCGGACGGCTCCAGCCTGACCTATTCGACGCAATTCGGCGCGCTGCACGGCACCAGCGGTGGCACGCAGTTCTTCACATCGATCGCCATCGATACCGCGGGTAAGGCATATATCGGCGGCTTTACGAACGACCCGTCCTTTCCGGTTACAACCGGCGCCTATCAGACGGCCTGTCCGGCCTGTGAGAATTCGAATCACAACGACGGCACAGTGACCACATTCGACCCTAGCCAGACCGGCACGGCCTCGTTAGTGTACTCCACATTCCTGGGCGGCAACGGGGCGGCTGCGAATGGCGGCTTTTGCCCCCCAACCAGCGGCGATATTGTCTACGGCGTCGCGGTCGATTCCAAGAGCAACGCTTACGTGGCGGGGACGGCGTGCTCCGCGGATTTCCCTACCACCCATGGAGCGTTCCTGACCACAGACCCGACCGGTTGCACGAGCCCAACCACGAACGCCTTTCTATCTAAACTGAATTCCGCGGGTTCAGCTCTCGATTATTCCACGTACCTGGGTGGCTCAACCTGTAACGCGAACACTCTAGGGTATGGCGTGAGCGTAAACTCCGCGGACGATGCATTCGTCACCGGCAGCACCAACGATGGCACGTTCCCGACCATGAATCCGCTCTATCCGGCGACACTTCCCGGCTCCGACCTCTTCGTCACCGAGTTCAACACCAAGGGCTCGGCGTTGCTGTTCTCCACGCCCATGGGCAGCAACGAAACCATTGGCTACGGCATCCACGTCGATAATTACGGCAACATCTACGTGGTGGGGTCGGCCAGCAGCCCGTGGGTCCCGACCACCCCAGGCGCCTTCCAGCCTGCTTATGCCGGCAACGAAGACGGCTTCGCGGTACGCATCGCACTCACCGAGGCCGATCTGGCGGTGACTGACTCCGCGCCTTCTACAGTTCTCACCGGTACGAATCTGACTTACACCATCGGTGTGACCAACAACGGACCAAACACGGCGGACGTGATCACGCTTACCGACACCGTGCCTGTGGGGACGTCGTTCGTGAGCGCCACCACCACCAGCGGATCCTGCAAGACGCCCACGGCCAGAGACCCGCATGGCACGGTCACATGCACGGTATCGACGCTCACCAATGCCGCCAGCTTCGGCGTCAGCATCGTGGTCAAAGTGACGGCCGCGTCCGGCGCCACGCTAACCGACACGGCCAGCGTCAGTTCGCTGGTCTACGACGCCACAACCACGAACAACACGGCTACCACGACGACGAGCGTGAATTGATCGCTAGAAGTGGAAACCTACCGTAGCGGTCAGGGAGCGCGGCGAGACGTAGTGAGTGCCGCTGAACGTGGACAGGAAGTTATACAGGGCGTACTGATTGGTGACATTCACGGCGGTAAGGCGCAGGCTCCACTTGTACCTATCGCCGTGGAACAGGTTATCGACGCCCAGGGCCATGTCGAAAAGGCTGCGCGGCTGGATGCGCGGGGGATTGTGGTCGTCGCTTTCGGCGCCGGCGGCCGGGATCTTCACCAGGTTGGATCCGTACATGGATGCGGGGCACAGACCGGTGGGGCTGATGGGCGTGGTGGGGGTGGCGTGTACACTGCCGCAGTAGAGACCCGCCTGGTACTGTTGGTCCGGCGAGAGGCCCGAGACATCCACAACGGAATCGGTGCCGTCGGGACCGTTGGCGCAATTGCCGCCGGCGCAAGGCACCGGACCGGCCACCAGGCCGCTGTCATAACGCCAGTTGAAACCGAACCACGGCCCTTTTTTCCAAGGCTGATATTGCAGGTGGGTGGTTTCGTTGAAGGCCTCGTCGTGATCGATGCGGAAGACCTCCGACCCCTCCGGCGTGGCGCCGATGCCGCTCACCTGCGGCTCAAAGAAGCGCGCCGACACATGCGACATCACGACGAAGGCCGATACACCGTGCCAGGACGGCATGCTGCCGCGAAAGGCGAATCCCGGAATCTTGGAACGGTCCCACTCGATGGGAAAAGTGATGGGCGAGTTGCCCAGCACGCTGAAGTCATAAGCCTGATGCGTGTATTTCCAGATGTACTCGCCATCGAACACGAAGTGTTTGCCGAAGGCTTGTTCCAGGCCGGCGTGAAACTCATTACGAAAACCCGGGCTTAGCGGCACGTTGCTGACGCACGGAGAAGTGGTTGAGGCCTCCAGCGCTGCGATTACCGGATTGTTGCATCCTTCGCTCGACAGCACCAGGTTTTCGTTGAACGGCGTTTCGAGCGTGCGGGCGTAGGAGATGCGCAGCACGGTAGAGGTGGGCTTGATGTTATAGGCGATGCCTAGCCGCGGCTCCGGCTGGGTGGCATCGGTGATGCCATCGTAGTAGTCGAAGCGAAAGCCCAGATTGAAGCTCCAGTTCTTCCAGGTGATGGTGTCCTGCAGGTAGGCTGCCAACTCCCGGATGTTGGCATGGCCGAAGAAGCGGTAGTAGGCGCTGGTGGCGGTCGGGCAGTTGTCGGAGGCCGGCAAAGACGCGGTGCGGGTCAGGTCATAACAGGCGAGTAACGGATTGAAATTGGGATTGGGCGTGAGCGGGCCGGTGCAGTCGGCGGGATCCACCAGGGCGGCGGCCGTGTTGGGGCTGCCATTGGCGTTGAGGCACACCGCATTGGCGGTGGGATCGACAATGCCGAAACGGTCCTTTTCCGTCACGATGGTGTCCGCGTAGTTGATTCCGGCTTTCAGGTTGTGGATGCCCTTGTTATAGGAGACGGAAGCGCGCAGGCCGAGGTTGGTGAGCGAACGACTCTGGCCGATGCTCTGGAATTGCAGATCGGGTTGCAGATCGGAGAAGGGATCGTCGCTGGGATAGTAATTGTAAAGGTCGCGGCGCGCGAAGGCCCCAAAGGTAAACAAGGTCGTCGTATTCAACAGATGCGTCCAGGTGGGGGCAATGTTGAAAGTGTCGATTTGGGAGCGCTGGTCGGTGGGGCCGACAGGCAATCCGTTGGGACCGATGCCGTTGTTGTTCACGACCAGTCCCGACCAAGCCGTGGCATCCTGGGCATCGTAGGAATTGGGCGTCTGGAACCAGGAGCGAGTGAAGCCCAAGTTGGCGCTGAGCGTGTCGGATTGGGAGGGTTTGAAGTCCAGGCGGTCGAAGAGATTCTCTTCGTTGCCATGATCGTGGAAAACCTGGAATTCCGGACCATCCAGGAAGCGGCCGGTGTCCATGCCGTTGACGGAGATGAAGTTGCCCCAGTTCTGGCCTCCGTATCCCAGGTTGATTCCCTCGGTGCTGGTGCCGAAGGAGCCATAGGAAGCCGTGATGTCGCCGTGGGGCTGGGTTTGCCCAAGCCCGGAGCGAGTGGTGACATTGATCACCAAGCTGGTCTTGTCGCCGTATTCAGCGGGCGGCGCGCCCTCGATCACTTCCATGGATTGCACGGCATCGACCGGAAGCTGATTGGAGAAGACTTTGCTTTGTTGATCGGTGATGGGCTGGCCGTCGAGCGAGAACTGATTCTCGGCGTGATCGCCGAGTCCGTGAAACAGGCCGTTGGAGTCGGCCGCCACGCCGGGAGTGGCCAGGGTGACCAACGAACTAAGCCCGGAAGACTGGCTTTCGAGGGGCATGGTGTCGAACAGTTCGCGATCGACATCCGTGTGCGTGGTGGAGGTGGTTTCGACGAGGTCGGCGCCGGCTTCGACGGTGACGGACTCGGTGGCTTGCCCGATGGCCAACTCGATGTTCACAGATATGGGGATGGCCGCGCGCACATTCACGTCGCGCACCGCGCTCTGGAATCCGGCGGCATTGACGGCCAGGTGATACTGGTTGTACGGAAGGTTGGCAAAAGCGAATTTTCCCTGCGCGTCGGTGACGGCGCTACGCGAGTAATGCGATACGGGATTGTCAACCGTCACCGCAGCGCCGACGATCACCGCTCCGGAGGGGTCCGCCACGGTGCCTTGAATGGTGCCGGAGGCGCCGCTGGACTGAGCCAAAGCGGATAGTACGCCAGCGCACGCTATGGCAAAAATGAGAACAATTCTCCCAAGAAACGTCGGCATCCTTTTCATTGTCCCGAGGCGCGGGCGCTAACTCCTAGAAGTAACTGACAGGCGGTCTAGTCCGAGCGGCAGATGAACTATTTTCGGCGACGGACGGATCACGAACTTCACGAAAGTTCACCAGTTCAAGAGCTGGCGGATGCCGCGGGCCTGGCGTTTGCTGGCGATGAACTCCTGGCCGTTGCTCAGGGTGATCAGCCAGCGCTGGCTGCTGAGGGCGCTCATTTTGCGGACGTGATCGACATTCACCAGGGAATTGCGGTGAATGCGCTGGAAGTTAGAATTGCGCAAACGCTCCTCCAGCACCTTGAGGGTTTGAGTGGCCTGATATTTCTTGCGCGGCGTGGCGATCCAGACGATGTCGCCCTCGGCGTGGAAGGCGCAGATCTCGTCGGCGTTGAGCAGGAAATATTCGACCCCGGCGCGGCCGACGATTTTCTTGGGACGCTGGCCGCCGGGCGCGGGACCGGCGATCTCCTGCAACTGCGCCAGGCGCTCGACGGCCTGCCGCTCGGTCATGCGGCGGGCCTTTTCGACGGCCTGGGCGAGGCGCTCCTGGGCGACGGGTTTCAGCAGGTAGTCGATGGCGCCGGCTTCAAAGGCTTCGAGCGCGTATCTATCGTAGGCCGTGACGATGACGATCACGGGCATGTGCGGACCGCCGCGGATATTACGGATGACCTCGAAGCCGCCCATCTGGGGCATCTGCAGATCGAGGAGGACCAGATCGGGAAGGCTGCCGGCGATCTGATCGAGAGCCGCGACGCCACTATCCGCCTCGCCTACCACGACGACGTCGCCGCACGATTCGAGCTCTTCGCGCAGAACCCTGCGCGCTACCGGCTCGTCATCGACGATGAGAGTGCGGAGGGTCATGCGGCGGCCACCGCACCAGCGGGCAGCACGAAGGACACCGTAGTGACACCATCGGCGGCGCGAATTTCGAAGGCGGCCCTCGAGCCGTAACAAAGTTCCAGGCGGCGGCGGACGTTGCTTAGACCGATGCCGGACTGGGAGCCGAGCGCGGCGAGGTCGCATTCGCCGGAGTTGGAGATTTCCACCGCCACATCGCGGCCCAGGGTGGTTACTTTCAGATGCACGAAGCCGGCGCCCATGCGCGGGGCCACGCCATGCTTGACGGCATTTTCGACCAGCGGCTGGATGGACAGCGGCGGGATGGTCACATGCAGAGCGGACGGGTGGGCTTCGACGACGGTGGTGAGTTTCGAACCGAGGCGTAACTCTTCGATTTCCAGGTAGGCGCGGACGATGCGCAGCTCTTCTTCCATTTCGACGAGGGCGCGCTCGGAGCGCAGCAGGTAGCGATAAACGTCCGCCAGGTTGAGCACCATGCGGCGGGCTTCGGTATTGCCGCGGTCGATGGTGCCGTAGAGGGTATTGAGGGAATTGAACAGGAAGTGCGGATTGATCTGCGCCTGCAAGGCGCGGAGCTCGGCCTGCGACACCAGGTTCTGCATGCGGGAGTTGCGGCTCTGTTCGACGTGTTCGCAGACAGCCGCGCCGAGCCGAGCCAGCACGCGCAGATCCTCACTGAGATAGCGGCGGCCGCCGTCGCGGGGGCCGAGCAGCAGATAGGCCGCATCGCCACGCGCGAAGCGCATGGGCAGAACGGCCAGCACCCAGGAGGGGACGTTCCACGGTTTGGTATCGAGCACGGCCACGGGGGCGGGGAGGAGCTGGCCGCCGGCCGGGTTTTCGGCGGTGAGATCGAAACGCGAAGCATGCAGGAAACGGGCGATGGCTTCGGCGGCGCATTGGAGATAGCCGGGTTCGGTGGGCACAGCCAGGGACAGGCCCTGCAACTCGTGGAGGGCTTCGTCCACATTGGCGCGCAGGAATATGGCGCGGGTAAGCAGGCTCTGGATGCGGTTGTGCAACCAGACGAAGAGGGTGAGGAGCAGTCCGGCCAAGACGAAGAGCAATCCGGCGGCGAAGGGACGCTGCAGAGCGCGGGTGAAGGCGGGGGAGCGCAGAACGCGGATGGCGGAGAGCAGGCCGGCGGCGGCCAGAGTGGCATTGACGATGAAGCGGAGGAACGCATCCAACAAAAGAAAGCGGTAGTCCTGCAAGATAATGAGCAGGGCCAAGGGCAAGCCGGCGTGATGCAGGACGGCTTCGCGCGACCAGGCCATGCCGCCGGCATGCACACCGCCGAAATGGGTGAAGGAAATGGCCAGCAGTAACAGGGCCATGGCGCCGGCGAGGCGCGATCCGGCCGCGCGGTTGGAGTGACGCCACTCCAGAATCAGAGACAGGATGGTAAGCGCCGAGAAGCCGATGGTGACGAGCAGCAAGGCATCGCGATGCAGGCCGGAGTCGCGGCTGAGCCAGTCGCCGATATGGAGCGCCACGGCCGCGCCGCTCAAGACATAGCCGGCGATCCAGACGGGGCGGCGGCGGGACTCGAGCGAGATGTGCAGCAGCACGGCGGGCAGGAGGCTCAGCACCGAGAAGCTGAGGGCCACGATGCCGCCGGCGATCCAGCCGCCGTCCGGGCCTACGCCCAGGGCGACGAGCGAACCCACGTTCCAGAGCATGGCCAGGGCGGCGGCGAAGGCCGGCAAGGTGCTGCGTTCTTCACCGGCGCGGCGGCGGTTGACGAGCAGGAAGTAGAGCAGGATGCCGAAGATCACCGCGCCGGCCGAATGGCCGATGGTGTTGACGAGCACGGGCTCGTGGATACTGAGCCAGTCGGGCATAGTTGGTCAGCGGGCCTGAGACGCGGCGGGCGAAGCCGCCTGACCCATCATATAGTGGTCCAGCCAGTCGAGGTGTCGCTGCATGATATCCAGCAGAAACTTGGGTTCGCGAGGGCCATGCGGCGTGCGCGGATAAACCACCATTTTGGTGGTGACGCCCTGGCGCTTCAAGGCGCTGTAGAACTCATAGCCTTGCGCGGTGGGGACGCGCACGTCGGCCTCGCCGTGCAGGATCAGAGTGGGCGTGGTGACGCCTTTGACGAACGCCAGCGGCGAATGATTGAAGTAGCCATCGAAGTTGTTCCAGGGATCGCCGCTGAAGTAACCCGGCAGGAAGCCGGGGATGTCGGAGGTGCCGGCGAAGCTCCAGAGGTCGATGACGCCCGCGCCGACGGCAGCGGCTTTGAAGCGGTGGGTGTGGGTGATGGTCCAGGCGGTCATGAAGCCACCGTAGCTCCAACCCATCACGGCCAGGCGATCGGGATCGGCGACGCCCATTTCGATGACATGGTCGACGCCGGACATGAGGTCCGCGAAGTCTTTGCCGCCCCAATCGTTGAGGTTGGCGAAACGGAAGGTGCGGCCATAGCCGCTGGAGCCGCGGGGATTGACGCGCAGGATGGCGTAACCGCGGGCGGCGAAGGTGGCCAGGGGATAAACGCCGTAGCGGCCCAGGAAGGAATCCTGAAACACGCCGGTAGGTCCGCCGTGAATGACTAAGACCAGCGGGTATTTCTGCAAAGGTTGATAACCCACGGGGTAAGTCAGGAGGCCTTCGATATCGGCGCCGTCGGCGGCTTTCCAGGTGAGGGCTTTGGTTTCGCCCATGGGCAGCTTGGGCAGATCGGCGTTGGAGGCGCTGACGCACTGCGGTTCGCGCTCGCCGGGTTTCATGACATAGGCCTCGGGCGAGTTGTGCGAGCTTTCGCGCGTGAAGCCTATCGCTGTGCTGGTGGTGTTGAGGGTTCCAGGCAGGAGCATGCCCTCCTGCGGTTCGTAGAGGGGCTGCGGGGCGCCGTCGGGAGGCATGGCGTAGACTGCGCGGGTGACGCCGCGGTATTCGGTGAAGATGAGGCGCTTCGAATCGGCGGACCATCCCATCAGATCGGGCTGTTCGTCGAAGGTGGGCGGCAATTCGCGGGATTCGCCGGTCTGGCGGTTGAGTAATACAATGCGATCCAGGCCGGCCCAACTGGCGGGATCGGTGGAGCGCACGTAGGCCAGGTATTTTCCATCGGGCGAATAATACGGCTCGCGCTCGGCTGCGCCGGTGGCGGCGATGGGGCGGACTGCGCCGGTTTCGATGGTTACTTCGGCGATGTCGGTTTTGGTCCAATCGTCCGCGCCGGGGGTGGGCGCGTGGGTGAAGGCGATGAAGCGGGAATCCGGCGACCAGGCGAAGTCCAGCACGTGGGCTCTGATATCGCCAAGTTTGCGGGGCGGGCGTTTATCCTGGGAATCCACCTCGGCAGGAATGAGCCAGAGGCCGTGGTTGGCGGGGTTTTCGTCGACCACGCGGAAATCGCGCTTTTCGGTTTTGTCCTTCTCTTCATCGGCGCGCGGTTCGAGGCCGGCGAAGGCGATCCATTTGCCGTCGGGCGAGACGTGATAGGGGCCGAGTTCGCCTTTCCAATCGGTGAGCATTTCGGCCTCGCCACCATCGACTGGGATGCGCCAAAGATTGAGCTTGCCGCTGCGATCAGAGGAGAAATAGACGTAGTGGCCGTCCGGCGAGAAGGAAGGCGCAGTGGCGCTTTTCTCGCCACGGGTCAATTGGGCGCGATGGGAGCCGTCGGCGGCAGCCAGGAAGATCTGGGTGTCGATTTCGCTTTTGCCGGCTTCCATGACGGCGCGGCTTTCGGTGTAGGCGACGAGTTTGCCGTCGGGCGAAGGCACGACGTCGCCGACCGGGCGGACCTGCATGGAGATTTCCGGGGTCCAGGCGGCGGGGGTCTGGGCGCAGGCTACACAAGCGAAGAATACGGGGAGAAGCGTGAGTTTCATTTCATACTCTGGGCGAGCGCGTCGAGGATTTTGGCCACGTTTTCGGCCGTGGACGAGTAGCCCATCAAACCGATGCGGAAGATTTTGCCGGCCAGGGGTCCGAAGCCGCCGGCGATTTCGATGCCGTGTTCGGCGAGCAGGCGCTGGCGGACTTTGGCGTCGTCCACACCGGGCGGCACGCGGGGAGTGTTGAGGGTCCAGAGGCGGTGGCCGGCGGCGACATGCATGCTGAGTCCGAGGGCTTCGATCCCGGCGACGAAGGCTTCGTGATTGCGGCGGTGACGGTCCCAACGGGCTGCGATGCCTTCTTCGCGCACCAGGGCGAGGGCTTCGCGGAGGGCATAGAACATGGTGGCGGAAGCGGTGTGATGATAGCGGCGCTCGCGGTAGTAGCCTTCGAGGAGGCGCAGGTCCATGTAAAACGAATCGACGGGGGTAGTGCGCGCGCGAAGGCGGTCCCAGGCGCGCGGGGAGACGGTGAAAGGCGAGAGGCCGGGGGGACAGCCGAGGCCTTTCTGGGTACAACTGTAGGCGATGTCGATGCCGGTTTCGTCGACCAGGACGGGCATGCCGCCGAGGGAGGTGACACAGTCGGCGATGACGAGGGCGTCGACTTCGTGCGCGGCTTCGCAGATGGCGCGGCCGGGCTGGAATGCTCCGGTGGAGGTTTCGGCCTGCACATAGGCTACGACACGGGGGCTTTCGCGGCGGATAAAATCGCGGGCTTCCTGATCGTTGAAGACTTCGCCCCAGGGCTTTTCGAGGCGGACGACGTGAGCGCCATGGCGGCGGGCGACATCCGAGAGACGATCGCAGAAGTAGCCGTTCGAGAGCACGGCGCATTTGGCGCCTGGCTCGACGAAATTGGCGACGGCGGTTTCCATGCCGGAAGTGCCGGTTCCGGAGATGGCGATGTTGAATTCGTTGGCGGTGGAGAAGGCGTAAGCGAGCAGTTTGCGCACGTCTTCGACGATTTCGAAGAAGTAGGGATCGAGGTGGCCGACAATGGGCTGGGAGAGGGCCTGATAGACGCGCGGGGCGACCATACTGGGGCCCGGTCCGAGGAGCAGGCGAGCCGGCGGGCGTAGGGGCGGGAGGGAATCGGGGGTCACGAACTCAGTTTAGCGAGGTTCGCACACTTCGGGTTTGGGATAGCGCTCAATTTGAACTCTTGAAGAATTAGTTTATTTGCTGGATTACCTTAGGTCGAAGACGTTTGCCAGTCCGTTTCCCACTGCAATAATAGCGGTATCCGATAGCCTACCAAGCTTTCTGCGGACTAGGCTTAAATCCAGGACTCGAATATGATCGCACAACGCGACGCTGTCTTTAAACTGGTACGTGGGTGCACCTTCGGGAATCAGTTCTCCAACGGGAATGGCGTTGCGGTACGCGTTCGCCTTATTGACCTTGGTTGACATCGGGACACCGACGGCAGTTTTTCTTCCCCTGTGGACCCCATCTCTAGAAACAACAATAAATGGCCTCGGTCCCGATTGCTCAGATCCAGAAGTTACAATGAGGGCGGCCTGTGCAGAGTTCGACTGTGTGGAGGTTCATACATGTAAACTCCTCCCCACTCGACTTCCACGGATTTAGGATTCCTCTAGAAACGGTTCCGCGCTTGCTTCCGAAAGAAGTGCGGCGTCCTCATCATCCCATTCGGGAGGAGCCACGTCGGGAAGCACGCGCGGTGCCAGGATATCTACGATCTGGCGCGCATAAGAATAGGCATTTACGGCGGACCTGAGTCCATCAATAACGTCCGCAAGGGGTTCTGGGAAAATCGGCCTAGAAACCCGCATCGAGGTGACAAGGCAGTGGAGGTGAAACCTTGTCCATACGCCATATCGCACGAAGTTGTCCAGTAGACCACTCACGGTTTCGCTAGTCTGAGCCGTTGATTTGTCGCGGGGAATCTGACCGAACATTTCCGTTATTTTGCGCAGGGTCCAAACTGTGAATATCGCTTGGTCGCGAACGGCGGACCCAAAGAACCTCAGGCCGTGCTCACGCAGATCGTACTCCATTTCGCAAAACGATTCACGGACATAGATGTCCAGCGTTTTAGCCGGAATGACAAGCTTCATGATCGGGGGAAGAGCCAGCACTGCATTAACAGACGCAAGTCACACCCGAGATTGCCGAGCAGCGTTTGCGAGGGCGATTTCTGGATCGTGGGCATCTGCCCGGTTTTCCCTTGGGACTAGATGGGCCGGCAGAGGGGGAAATCAGGCTACGGAGGTTTGTTTGGGTGGTGAAACCGGGTTTTCGGGGCTGCCGTTTTTGTTTTGCAAGCCAGTTTGGGGCGTCGGGGTTGGCGATTCGCGGGAGAAAGAAGGTTCTTCGGGCAGCGGCGCGGGCGCCGATTGTGCATTTTTGTGCACTGCCGGAGTGATTTCCGGCGGATCGGGGATGGGCAGGCTGGCATCGCCGGGCAGGTAGAGGGTGACATGGTCCAGGAGAGCCTTGGTGGCTCGGAAGCGCACGTTGGGGGAGGCGTCGGGATGGTACATCAGGGTGCGGAGGTTGTTCAGGGCTTCGGCGACGAAGGCGTGGACCTGGTCCCAGAAGAGAATTTTCTTTTCGAAGCGGGCTTGTTCCAGGGCCTTGCGGAAGGCGTCGATTTTCAGCCAATTGACGATGGTGTTGCGGTGTACGCCGGCCTGTTGGGCGGCGGCGGTAGCGCTGTAGCCGAGCGCTATCAGGGTCAGGACTTGTTCCTGGTTCGGATTCAGTGAGTCGGTTTGCATATGGCTCCTTTGAATCTCAGGGGAGCATGCGGGCGGGAGTGACGGGGACGACGGGTATCGGTAAGTGATTGATAGGGAACGGCAGATTTTTTTGGGCGCGGCGTGATTAGGCGGACTTGGTACGCGGGGTGACGAAGGTGATGGGGACGGGTTTGACACCGGGCGGCGCCTTGGCGACGCGACAGACCAATTGCAGGGCGTCGACTGGTGCGATCACGCGCGTGACGGTGCGATCTTTGTTGGTTCCGGTGAGGACGGCCACCTGCCAAGAGGGGAAGAAGCATTCCAGCACACGGATGGTTTCTCCGGCGGCGGCGGCCAGGACGATGAGTTCCTCGTCCTCCTTGAGGGCTTTTTGCATGGCCTGGACTTGGGCAAGGATGATTGCGCCCACGGTTTCGGGTTGGGGCGGCGGAGCGGGCTTGGGGGTGGTGGCGCTGCGGATGGCCTGCTCGGCCAGTTGCTTGGTGAGATCGCCGAGGGCCATGGAGTGATGCTAACAGATGGCGGGCTGGGATCCCGCCGCAGGCCGGGGGCGGGTGCGCGACATGGCAGTAAGGAGTCTAGTCGGATGTAGGTGGCAGGACGCTCTCTGACGGTCGCGGCTCAGACGCTTCTCGGGCGCAGCGCGGCGGCGAAGGCGTCGAAGGCGGGACGGTCAAACAAGACGAAGATGGCTTCCTGCACGGAGCTTTCGGGGCGTTCGAGTTGGCGCAGGACTTCAGCGACGGCTATAGCGGCGGCTTCGTTTAGGGGATAGCCGTAGATGCCGGTGCTGATGGCGGGGAAGCTGATGGAGCGCAGGCCGCGCTCGTGGGCCAGTGCGAAGCATTGGCGATAGCAGGAGGCGAGGAGTTCGGGCTCTCCGTGGCGGCCGTCGCGATAAACCGGTCCGACAGCGTGAAAGACGTGGCGGGCGGGGAGGGTTCCGGCAGTGGTTGCCACGGCGCTGCCGGTGGGGCAGCGGCCGATGCGGGCGCGGATCTGGTCCAGTTCCGCCATGATGGCGGGACCGCCGGCACGATGGATAGCGCCATCTACACCGCCACCACCGGCCAGGGCGGAATTGGCGGCGTTGGCGATGGCATCGGCGGGAACGCGGGTTATGTCACCGGTGAGCAGCTTCAGAATTTTTCCGGTTGGGGAGGTCCATTGCATTTTTTTTAACCGCGCAAAACGGGCCGCGGCCGCGCCGCCCCGATATCTTCGAAT
Source organism: Bryobacteraceae bacterium (assembly GCA_049511415.1). Classification (GTDB taxonomy): domain Bacteria; phylum Acidobacteriota; class Terriglobia; order Bryobacterales; family Bryobacteraceae; genus Bog-159. Next base: position 60,445 of record JBEKYC010000011.1, read on the forward strand.
TACTTCCTGTTTGGCGGCGCGGACACGCGTCCCTTTGCGCTGATTTGCGCGGCTGATATGATTCTCCTATATGAGCTACGAGCCGGGCGACCGCCCCACCATACTCAGCCAGCGGTTTCTGCTGACCTTCGGCATCGGGCTGGTGGCGATTGCGATTGCCGTGGCCGGTATTATGTATATGCAGCGCGGCGCGCACGTGGAATTGAAGGGCGCGGTGCTGAAGGTGCGGACCATGGGCCAGGAGGACAACAGCGCGCTGGCGGTGGTGGATTTCCGTTTCGCGAATCCTTCGGATTATCCATTCGTGGTGCGGACGGTGGACGTGACGGTGACGGGCGCGGACGGGCAGAGCCACGACGGCACGCCGGTTTCCGAGGTGGATGCCAAGCGGATTTTCGAATATTATCCGGTGTTGGGACAGAAGTTCAATCCGACGCTGCTGACGCGCGATAAAATACCGGGACGGCAATCGCAGGACCGCATGATCGTAGCGCGGTTTGAAATGCCGCTGGCGCAACTGGACGCGCGCAAGAATCTTAAAGTACGTATCGAGGATGTGGATGGCCCTGTATCGGAGTTGGTGGAGAAATAGGCTGCTGGCCGGCTGCGTGCTGGCGCTGCCGGCGCTGGCGGCGGTGGCGCCCAGCGGCACGGAAATTCAGGTCCGGCTGAAGACCAAGATCGCGTCGAATACTTCCAAAAAGGACGATCCGGTAGAGACCACGGTGATCGCGCCGGTGATGGTGAACGGATCGGTGGCGATTCCGGCCGGCGTCACGCTGCGCGGGGTGGTGAAAGACGCGAAGGCAGCCACCGATCCCACGGTGCGGGCTTCTCTCGGTCTGGATTTTCGGGAACTGGAGATGGGCGGCCAGCGGGTCCGGGTACAGACGCAGTTGACGGCGGTCGAAAACGCGCGGGAGAGCGTGGACGACAAGGGCGAGATTCAGGGCATTCTGGCCAGTGAGACGATGTCCGCGCGCATGGACTCGGGGATCGGGAAGGTGTCGGGGCGGTTCTCCAGCTTCGGCAGTCTGCTGGATGCGGCGAAGGGCGCGGTGTTCAAGGAGCCGGCAGGCGACATCACTTACGACGCGGGGGTGGAGATGGACCTGAAGCTGACAGCAGCGCTGCAGCTCACGGGCCGGCCGCCGCAGGGGCCGGATGCCTCGCTGGAACCGGTTTCCGACCCGCGCGGGCTGATCGACCTGGTAAACCGGCAACCGTTCCAGAGCCGGGCGCAGAAGCCGCCGAAGGAATCGGATATCACGACGCTGATGTTCATCGGGAGCCAGGAGCAGTTGCAGGGGGCGTTTCACGATGCGGGCTGGAGCCAGGCGGCGCGGCTGGGCGAAAAATCGAAGCTGGAAACGGTGCGGGCCATCGTGGAGGACCGGGGATACAGCGAAGCGCCGGTTTCGATTCTGTATCTGGACGACCGGCCGCCGGACATGGTGTTCGAGAAGCTGAACAACACCTTTTCGAAGCGGCATCATCTGCGGATCTGGCTGCGTCCGGACACTTACCAGGGGCAGACGGTGTGGGTATGCGCGGCGACGCACGATACGGGGATCGACTTTTCGGCCAAGGACCGCACGTTCATTCACAAGATCGATTCGAAGATCGATATGGAGCGGTCGAAGGTGGTGAACGATCTGCTGCTGACGGGGAAGGTGCGGTCGATGATGATGGTGGACCGTCCCAGTGTGCCGCAGCACGGGATGAATGCCACGGGGGACCAGTTGGATACGGATGGGAAGATGGCGGTGCTGATTTTGCGGTAGGCTAGGCGCGCAGGAGTTTGTAGAGGACGGCGTGGCGGGGGGAGTTGGTTTCGGCGAAGTCGGCGCCGGAGGCGGTGAGCAGGTAATCCGAATTGTCTCCCATCTGGACGAAGCCTTTGTCGCGGAGGTACCAGACGGCGAAGGCAATGTATTCGCGGGGGAACGACATCATCTTTTCCAGGTCGAGCAGGGATAGGCCGGCATGATCCATATCGCTGCGGCGGCGGTTGTAGAGCAGGCAGAGCACGCCTAAGCGCCGGTTTTGTTCGCCCTCGATGCCGTCGACGAATTCCTTGAGCTCGAAGGCGGGCAGGGGCTGGCATTCGGCCACGCGGCGGGCGGTATCGTAGGAGGCGCGCTTTTCCGGATCAGCCAGAGTGTCGTAAGCATCGTTGAGCAGCAGGAAGCGCTCGGAGTCGCCGGTCTGGGGATTGTCCGGATGGAAGCGCGCGGCCATGATGCGGTAGACGCGGTGGATGGTTTCCGGCTCGGCGTTCTGGCTGACCTGGAGGACTTCGTAGTAGTCGATGGAATCCACCATCGGCAGGCGCACCATGCGTTTGGTTTCTTCGGAGAACTCCAGGCCGATGACGAAATTCGATCCGCGGCGGGTGCAGTTGCGGACGGTGGCGCGGCCGGCCAAGTCGTGACGCTCGGCCTGAAGGTTGACGGTGGAACCGGCGTCGAGTTCTTCGGTGGATTCGATGCGAATGCCGGACTTGGAGACGTTCATGCCGCGGGCGCGCACGGAACGGTTCTGGCCGCGGGCGTCCTGCCAAGAGATGGCAAACATCGCGTTAGTGAAGCGCCGTTGGTCTCGCCTTTTGTCCGACATCGATCGTTCGAGGTCCCTATACTGAAATACCGTGACGCGGTGCGCGGGGGCAAGTTAGCGAAGGTACTTGTGGTAATGGTTAACGGCAGTAGTTATTAGCGACGGGCTATCGTTGGGTATCTATTTGCCTGCCCAGCACGGTGCACGTTTTTCGAGGAAGGCGGAGATACCCTCCTGGGCGTCGGCGGCGAGCGAGTTCATGGACATCACTTCCTTGGCGTAGGCGTAAGCTTTGGGCTGATCGAGATCGATCTGAGTGTAAAAGGCCTGCTTGCCGAGGGAGACGGTGAGGGAGCTGGCATCAGCGATGCGGGCGGCGAGTTTGCGGGTTTCGGCGGACAGGCCGGCAGCCGGGACGACGCAGTTGACCAGACCCCAATCGGCGGCGGTGACGGCGTCCACCATTTCACCGGTCAGCAGCATTTGCAGGGCACGCTTGCGGCCCACGGCACGGCTGAGGGCCACCATGGGCGTAGTGCAGAACAATCCGATGCGGACACCGGGCGTGGCGAAGGCGGCCTGGTCCGAGGCTATGGCTAAATCACAGGTAGCCACCAACTGGCAGCCGGCGGCGGTGGCGATGCCCTGCACCTCGGCGATGACGGGCTGGGGGATGGATTGAATCTTCATCATCAGATCGCTGCACACGTCGAACAGGCGGCGGTATGCGTTGATATCGCGGCCGGTCATTTCGGAGAGGTCGTGGCCGGAACAGAAGACTTTGCCGGCGGCGGCCAGGATTACGGCGCGGATGGTGCGGTCCTGGGCTATGGCGTCCAGGCAGGCGATCAGTTCCTGCATTAACTCGAGAGACAGGGCGTTGCGGCGTTGGGGACGGTTGAGGGTGACTATGGCTACTGGGCCTTCGTGGTCCAGGTAGAGATTTTGGTACGGCATAGATTTAGTAAAGCATGCGGGGCTCAGGCCCTCCCCCCATCCAGTTCGCGGTAATTGACTAATTGGACTCCGGCATCGGAGAGGGCTTGGCGGGTTTCGGGCGCGAGGAGAGCCTGCAATTCTTTTTCGCGGCTTTCTTTGAGGCGGGTGGGCGCGTGGCGGAGATCGCCGCTATAGCCAGGATGGCACATGAACTCGGTGACGCCGTCGGGCAGTTCGCGGATGAGACGCACGAGTTCGGGGGTGCGGAGGTGTCCGGTGATTTGAAAGCCCGCGAAATAGTCGGTGGTGCGGCAATCGTGGCGTGCCAACTCGCGCTGGAACCGGCGACGCAACACCTGCAGGCTGCCGCTGGTGGCGCGGCGCAGCCAGGGGACGCCGCCATTCACCGCGGTGAGCGGAACATCGAAGGGGCGGCGCACCCAGGGAATACCGAACTTCTGCGAGAGGCGCGACACGGCGGACAGAACTGGCGGCAGGAGATGGGTGTGCTTGTGGCTATCGAGGTGCGTGGGGCGCACCCCGGCAGCGACGATCTTACGAATCTGGGCTTCGAGCTCCTCGTAGACGCGGATGCGGCGCGCGGCGAGGGCGACGAGCAGCTCGGGCGCGGAGGCCGGCAGGGATTTGTAGGGCGGCAGCAGCGAACGACCCTGAATGAGCACCAGGTGACAGCCGATGTCGAGCGAGGGAGTCTGGCGGGCCCAACGCACGGCGTCGTCGAAGGCGTCGCCGTTGGCCATCAGGGTGGTGGCGGTGAGAATGCCGTTGCGATGGGCGGCCACGATACCACGGTTGACGTCGGGAGTGAATCCGAAATCATCGCCGTTGGTGACCAGACGCTTACGATAGATCAAAAGATTGCCAGTTTGATACGCAGGAATTTCTTGGGATTGGCGCGTATATCCTTGGCCAGCGATTGAAACTCACGCATGGCGCCGTTCATAGCTTCGTACATCTGGGGATTCACGAGCAATTGGCCGATGGTTCCCTGGCCGGAGTTGATGCGGTCGAGGGTGGTATCGAGTTTGGCGGCCAGAGTGGTGAATTGTTTGTAGAGCTGGTCGTCCTTCAGCAGTTTGCCGGCGGTGCCCTTTCCGGCATTCAGTTCCTGCGCGAGGGTGCGCATTTGCGCGAGAGTATCGCGGGCATCGTCATAGACCTGGGGATCTTTGAGGAGCTTACCGGCGGTGCCCTGCCCTTGTTGTAAATCGGCCAGCATGGCATCGATGCGTTTTATAGGCGCGCGGACTTCCTGGTACAGGCTGTCGTCATAGAGCAGCTTGCTGAGGGTTCCCTTGCCGTTGCGCACGTCGGAGAGCAGTTCCTGGCCCTCCTGAGCGATACCGTTCAGGCGATTGTATAGCTCGTCGTCGCGCAACAGTTTTCCGAGATTGCCCTTGCCGGCGTCGATATCGGCAAGCATGGAGTCGGCGCGTTTGGAGATATCCTGCAGCGTGGAGATGAGGTTGGCACTCTGCGCCATGAGTTCCGGAATGTCCTGGGTTTGGAGAGCACGCAATTCGGCGCCGGGTTTGACGGGAACGGGACTTTGACCCTTGGTAATATCTATGAATTTATTGCCCAGCAGATTCGCCGCGGTGATGGAGGCGGTGGAATCTTCCGGAATATCCTTCATATACTTGCCCTGGACCTGGAGCTCAAATTCGACGGCGCGCCGGAGGTCTTTGGATCCGGAGAGCTTGATGCTCTGCACGGCTCCGACGAGGATTCCGTTGAGGCGCACGGGAGTACTCTCGGTCATTCCGGCGGCGTCGGACATATAGGTGCGGAGGGTTTCGTTGCGCTGGAAGATCGAGCGGCTTCCGGTGAGGAGAAAGATGAGCACCGCCAGGACAATCATGGCGGAAAACGCCACTACCCCGATCTTCAGCTCCGACCAGCGGATTTTTCTTGGCTCCGGCATTTTCTATCCCCGCTGCTTCACGAACTTGCTGACGTACGGATCGCGCGACGCTTCCAACTCCGTTTGCGACCCTTCAAAAACCAGGCTGCCGTCGCGCATAACCATGAAAATGGTGCGTGGAGCACCTTTGCCGTTGCGGGCAGGCTCCAACTGTCCGTTCTCAGGATTGTAATGGAAATTGGCGACCAAATTGCCGTCCTGATAGCGGTAGGTGACGATCAGGGTGGTGGTCCCGTTCAGGTCGCGCTCCTTGACGACGAGCGCCATGATGGTGTGGGCGGTGATGGGGTCCAAACCGGCGGTAGGAGAATCGTAGAGGAGCAAGGGGGGCTGAGTCACCACGGCGCGGGCAATGGCGGCGCGACGCCGCATGCCGCCGGAGAGTTCGCTAGGAAACTTCTCCAAGATGCCCTGCAAGTCGACGAATTTCAAAGCTTCCTCGACGCGAGAGCGAATTTCGCCGACGGGGCACTCGATGCTTTTCTGGTTCAAGAGCGGATAGCTGACGTTCTCCTCGATATCGAGGGAATCAAACAGAGCGCTTTCCTGGAAGAGCATGCCGATCTTACTACGGATTTGAAACAGGTCATGCTCGCGCATGCGGCCGATATCCTGTCCGAAGACGTGCACGGAGCCGGAATCGGGGCGTTGCAGACCGAGGGCCGTTTTCATGAGCACGGTCTTGCCGCTGCCGGTGGCTCCCATAATGACGCGCGACTCGCCCTGGTTGGACCGAAAGGAGACGTCCTTCAGGGCGGCCGTGCCATTAAACGAGACCGTGACATGGTCGAAGCGCAAGACCGGGTTTTGAGTTTCCTCCGGCATCACGAAAGAGACTGACTGACAAATATCTTGCCCAAGAAAAAGTCGACCACCAGAATCAGGACGGACGCGGACACCATGGATTGGGTAGTGGCGCGGCCCACGCCTTGGGTACCGCCGGTGGTACGCAGGCCGTAATAACAGCCTACAAGAGAGATGATGAAAGCGAAGGCCAAGGGTTTCACGAGGCCCTGGGTAATATCATTCCATTCCAGGGCGCGCCAGACGGTGGACCAATACTGCTGGCTGGGCAGGTCGAGGAAAAAGCGAGCCACGAACCAGCCGCCGAACATACCGATGAAGTCCGCCAGGATGGTGAGAAGCGGCAACATCAGGGCGGTAGCCAACAGGCGCGGCGTGACCAGTTTCTGGACGGGATCGGTGCCTAGGGCGCGCATGGCGTCAATCTGCTCGGTGACTTTCATGGATCCCAGTTCGCTGGCGATGCCGGAAGAATTGCGGCCGGCCATCATGAGGGCGGTGAGGACGGGACCCAATTCACGGACCAGGGAGATGGAAACGAGCGTGCCGGTTTGATCGACCTGGCCATACTGGGCCAACGCACGGGACATCTGCAGGGCCATGACGGCGCCGGCGAACAGGCCGGTGAGAATGACGATGGGGAGGCTGCCCACGCCGATGAGATCCATCTGCATGACGATGTCATCACCGTAGTGAGGGCGCACGGCCACGTTCCGCAGAGCGCGTCCAGCGAGCAGAAAGAAGTCCTGGACGGCGATGAAAGGTTCCTTAAGGAAGTCGAGCAAGCCGGCTAATCCCCGAAATTCGATGCTACCATGGCGGGTGCCAGTCGATGGCTCCGGGTGACTAACAGCCGATGAAAGGATTGACGGCTATCGCAGGTATTCGGGTGGGGCATGCGTCGAATTTCGATGCGTTGACCGGCTGTACGGCGATACTGTGTGAGGGCGGCGCAGTAGGCGGCGTGGATGTGCGCGGGTCGGCCAGCGAGACCGCGTCACTGGACACCCTGCAGGCGGGACACATCACCGACAGAGTACACGGCATCACACTGGCGGGCGGGAGCGCGTTCGGCCTGGAGGCGGTTTCAGGCGTGCGGCGCTACCTGGAACAGCAGGGCGTGGGGTTTCGGGTGGGCAAGGCGGTGGTGCCGATCGTGCCGGGGGCGATTCTGTTCGACCTGGACATCGGGAAGACGGGCGCACGGCCGACGCGGGAGATGGGGGAGAGCGCGGCGGCGGCGGCTAACACGGATGCCGTAAAGGAAGGCGCGGTAGGCGCGGGCACGGGGGCGCGGCTGGGCTTGATCCACGGGCTGCGGCAGGCCATGAAATCGGGCATCGGCTCGGGGATGGTGGAACTGCCGGGCGGTGTGCTGGTGGCGGCGCTGGTGGTAGTGAACGCGTTTGGGGACGTGCGCGATCCGGCTACGGGCAAGCTGATCGCGGGGGCGCGGCGGGCGGCGGACAGCACGGATCTGGCGGATACGGAAGCAGTGATGAAGTCGGGAGGCGGACGAGCCGGATCCGGACGCAACACGACGCTGGCGGTGGTGGCGACCAATGCGCGCCTGACGAAGGTGGAGGCGGGCAAGCTGGCGGAGTTGGGGTCGCTGGGGATTGCGCGCACGATTTATCCGGTGTGGACGATGTTTGACGGCGACGTGACGTTCGGGCTGTCGCTGGGTGAGGCACGGGCGGACATTAATGCTTTGGGCGTGGCGGCGGCTGAGGCGGTGGCGCAGGCGGTGGTACGGGCGGTGCGGAATGCACCGACTATGGGGGGCGTGCCGGGGCTGGCGGGCTAGCTTAAGTCCCAAAAACTCCCGATTTTGGCGCGTTAAATCCCGAAAAGTTGACTTAGAATGGTTGCGGAGAGGATTAATGCCCGATTTCTCGGCCATGCCGGAGGTGTTTGTATCCAACTCCGCACTGGCCCATGCGGTGTCGCAGCAGGTACGGCGCGGCACGCTGCGCAAGTTGGGATCCCGGCTTTATACGCGTAACCTCAAAGACGCTCCGGAAGAGATCGTAAGGCGGAACTTATGGCCTGTGGTGGCAGCCTTTCTTCCTGGCGCCCTGATCGCGGACCGCACCGCTTTGGAGAACCGGCCGGCGGCGGATGGGTCGGTGTTTGTTATAGCGGATCACAAGCGCCCTATCGAATTGCCCGGTGTGACCCTGCGTCCGCGGGGAGCCGATTGGCTGACAGGCTCCGGTGAGGCCGTTTTCGAGAATGTAGAGGTTCCCCTGCGCGTCCGCAGCCTCGCCGATATTGGCCACGCCTGTTATGGGGCCGGTGGGGATCGGCTGAGTGTAAGTGACGTCGAGGAGGAAGTCTGGAGCGGAAGCCATCAGCGTAGATGCGCTCAGGAGGGCGAGGAGGAAGGATGTTTTTCGGAACATGGGAGGCTTCGGTACTTCTTTATTAGAAGCCCAGTTAGAGAGGGCGTCAATCGAAAGATCGGGGAAGGGTACCTGGCTTGGGACCCGGCTGAAGCCCGCCCTCCTAGGGCTTCTGGGGGAAACGGGACTTGGAGATGGCGGGGGTCTCGAGATTTTCCGGCTGCAGGTGCGTCAACAGGTGCGCCTTAAGCAATTCGAAGGCGGCCGCGGGATCATCGGCGTATTTGAAGAGGTCGAGATCCGAGGCGCTGATGGCGCCGTGGCGCACCAGCGCGTCGAAGTTTATGATCTCTTTCCAGTAACTCGATCCGTAGAGCACGATGGCGATTTTCTTGGCGAGCTTCTGGGTTTGGGTCAAAGTGAGGACTTCCATCATTTCGTCCAGCGTGCCGAAGCCGCCGGGAAAGACGATCAAGGCCTTGGACAAGTACGCGAACCATAACTTCCGCATGAAGAAGTAATGAAACTCGAAGCTGAGTTCGGGCGAGATATAGGGGTTGGGGAGCTGCTCGAACGGCAGACCGATGTTCAGGCCCACGGTCTTGCCTCCGGCGTCCGCCGCGCCGCGATTGGCCGCCTCCATGATGCCCGGGCCGCCGCCGGAGCAGACCACGAACCGATGCGTGCCGTTGGTGATAAACTGCGCGGCCCATTCGGTGATCAAGCGGGCGAGCGTGCGTGCGTCCTTATAATACTGGCCCAGCGGACCCTCCTCGCGGATGCGGGCGGAGCCGAAGAACACCACGGTGTCGCGAATCTTCTGGTGGCGAAACACGGAGAGCGGCTCGATATACTCGGCCAGCAGGCGGATGGCACGGGCGTCGGGGCTATTGAGAAAATCTTGATTGAGGTAAGCCAGCGGTTTGCGGCCGTCAGGAATCTTGTCGTTTGGCATGTTCCAGTTGCTCGATTCGCTTTCTAAGTTCGCGCACGGTCTTCAGAATCTCCGGCAGTTTGGGAAAGGCGGTGATGGCGCGCAACCATTCGGTGGCGGCGAAAGCCGGAGAGCCGGAGATGCGCGATCCGGCGGGCACGTCGCCGCCCACGCCGCTTTGCGCGTAGACGATGACATCATCATGGATCGTCAGATGGCCGGATATGCCGACCTGTCCGGCGAGCAATACGTTGCGCTCCAGAATGGAACTGCCGGCCAAGCCGGTTTGGGCACAAATGATATTGTCCTCGCCGACGACGCAGGCATGGCCGATTTGAACGAGACTGTCGATTTTGGCTCCGCGTTTGACGCGGGTCTCGCCGACGGTGGCGCGATCCACGGAGGTCAGGCTTTGCACTTCGACATCGTCCTCAATCACGGTGACGCCCGATTGCACAATTTTATAATGCGTGCCGTCGGCGCGCTTGGCGAATCCGAAGCCGTCGCCCCCCACCACCACACCATTTTGCAAAATCACGCGGTTGCCGATGCGGCAGTGTTCGCGCACGACGGCATGGGAATGGGCCAGGAAATCGTCGCCGACCTGGGCGCCTTCGTAGATCACGACGTGGGGATGGAGCACGGCATGGCGGCCGAGGCGGACGCGTTCGCCGACCACGGCAAAGGGTCCGATGGAAGCGCCCTCGGCGACCTCCGCGGTGGGCGCTACGAAGGCCAGGGGATGGATTCCCGGCGCGGGGCGCGGCGGCTGATAGAACAGCTCCAGAGCGCGGGCAAAATCGAGGTAAGGATTTTGGGAGACGAGGCTGGCAGCCGGCGAGTCGGGCACGGGCGCGGAAACCAGGATGGCCGCGGCGCGCGAGTGTTTGACCTTGTGGGCATACTTGGGATTCGCCAGGAAGGTGAGATCGGCCGGGCCTGCATGCTCGATGCCGGCCACGCCCGTGATTTCGATTTCTCCGTCGCCCGAAAGTACGCAACCCAGGCGCGCGGCGATTTCGCGTAGTTTCATACCAAGTTACAGACTACCGTATCAGGCTGGTGAAGGCGTCCGGGGGCAGGTCGGCGAGGGAGGACGCGGCGATATCCGCGGGCAGTTGCAGGCCGTCGCGGCGCACGCCGATGCTGTGCATTCCGGCACGGCGCGCGGCTTCGATGCCGGCGGGGGCGTCTTCGACCACGATGGAGCGCGCAGGCGGCACGCCCAGCCGCGAGGCGGCGAGAAGGAAGACCTGCGGATCGGGTTTGCCGCGCTGCACGTCCTCGGCTGAAGCGGTGGCCTGGAACTGATCCGCCAACCCAATGGCCTCCATGACGACATCAATGTTCAGGCGAGGAGCCGATGAGGCTACGGCTTGCAACCAGCCGTCCGTGTGCAGGCGGCGGACCCATTCGGCGGCGCCGGGCAGGGGTTCGATATGATCGCGGCGCACGAGGTTGCGATACAACTCTTCCTTGGCGTCGCCGATGCGGGCGATGCGCTGCGAGTCGATATCCGGGCCGAGCCAGCTTTTCAGGATGGCATCGTTGCGCCAACCGAAGGTGGCGCGAAACTGATCGAAGGTCAGGGCGACACCTTCGGCGGACATGGTGTCGCGCCAGGCGAGCCAGTGCTGCTGTTCGGAATCGACGAGTGTTCCATCCAGGTCCCAAAGGACGGCGCGGGATGCCACCCGCGCATTCTAACACCAACAGCTAGATTTCCGCGGGAGCGTCAGAATCGAGCACGCTGCGGGCCTCATCCAGCGAGGGCAGATGGTCGGTGGGTCGAGCCCACCACACATAGAATGTCGGCAGGAGGAACGTGCTCATCACCAGATCGACGATCAAGCCGCCCACGATGACGATGGCGAAGGGGCGCTGGGAGTCGGAGCCAATGGCGTGAGAAAGAGCCGCGGGCAAGAGGCCCAGGGTAGCCACCAGCATGGTCATCATGATGGGCCGCAGCCGCCGTACAGCGCCACGAATGGCCGCCTCCTCGATGGAGAGACCGCGGGCGCGCAACTGGTTGATGTACTCCACCATGATTACGCCCGTTTGCACCGATGCTCCAAACAGGGCCATGAATCCGACACCGGCGGAGACGCTGAAATGCGTGCCCGTAATATAGAGCGCCAGCAGTCCGCCGACACGCGCCACGCCCACGTTGACCAGGTGCAGGCAGGCCCACTTGGCAGAACCGAAAGCGGCGTAAATGATCATGAAGATGAAGAATATCGTCAGGGGCACGATGATGAACAAACGTGCCTCGGCCCGCTTCTGACTTTCGTATTCGCCTTCCCAATTGATGTGGTAACCGGGCGGGAGTTTCACCTGGGCGTTGACCTTGCGGATGGCTTCCTCGACAGCGCCGCCGAGGTCGCGCCCGCGGACGCTGTACTTGATGGGCACGTAGCGCTGGCTGGCTTCGCGGTAGATCTCCGAACCCCCGTCGGGCTCGTCCATGCGGGTAAGTTGGGCGAGCGAGACACGTTCGCCGGAGGGCGCCAACAGACGGATGTCGCGAATGGCTTCGCGGGTACTGCGATACTGCGGCAGATAGCGCATTACCAGGTCGTAGCGCTGCTCCCCCTGCAGGACCTGAGTGAGAGCATTGCCGCCGACGGCCGTCTGAATGGCGTCCTGCACATCCGCCACGTTGATCTGGTAGCGGGCGGCCTGCGGGCGGTCCACGGTGACGTTCAGGTTCGGCTGTCCGAGCACGTGAAAGAGTCCAAGATCTTCGATGCCTTTTACGGAGCGCATGATGTTGACGATCTGCTCGCCTTTTTCCTCCAGGAGATGCAGATCGTCGCCGTACACTTTGGTGGAAAGCTGCCCCTTGACGCCGCTGACGGCTTCTTCCATGTTGTCGGAGATCGGTTGCGAGAAGTTCCAGATGGCGCCCGGTATCTTCTCCAACTCGTGGTTCATGGCGGCGATGAGGGCGTCTTTGTTTTCGTGGAATACCGGGCGCCACTGTTCCTTGGGTTTGAGGTCGACGAAGTACTCGGTGTTGAAGAAACTGGTGGTGTCGGAGCCGTCGTCGGGACGCCCTTCCTGGCTGGAGCATTGCGGCACTTCCGGAAAAGAGCACAGCGTAATGCGGGCGCGATTCGATACACGGATGGCCTCCGCCGCGGAAGTGCTGGGCGCCAGAGTGCCGCGCACCCAGAGCGCGCCTTCGTCGAGGTGCGGCAGGAACTCCGAGCCAATCCGTTCACCTTCCAAGAGCCATAGGCTGCAAGCGACCGCACACAGGGAGGCGGCCACCATCACCCAGCGGTGGCGGACAGTCCAGGTGACGGCGTGTTGGTAGATTCGGGTGATCCAGACCAGCACGGGATTCTGCCATTCAGGCGTCTCCTTGCGGAACATGAAACTCGCCAGCACCGGCGCAACTGTCATGGAGAAGATTACCGCTCCCAACAACGCGAAGGCCACCGTCCAGGCCATGGGGCGGAAGAGCCTGCCTTCCACGCGCTGCAGGGTGAAGATGGGCAGGTAAGCCGTAATGATGATGGTGATGGCGTAGAAGACGGGCCGCTGCACTTCGTGCGCGGAAGCGCGAATTCTGTCGGGTATCGACTTGGTGGTTTCCTCGTGATGACCCAGGTGGCGCACGATGTTTTCCACCATGACGACGGCTCCGTCAACCACCATGCCGAAATCCAAGGCTCCGAGGGAGAGAAGATTCGCCGGGATATGACTGGCGTTGAGAAGAATGGATGCGAACAGCAGAGAGAACGGGATGGTGAGAGCCACGATGATGGCGCCGCGGATGTTGCCCAGAAACAGCATGAGCACGATTGTCACCAGCAGGAAGCCTTCGGTGAGATTGTGCAGCACGGTATGGGTGGTGAAGTGCACCAGATCGCTGCGGTCGATCATGGGAGCCACCTTCACGCCCGGCGGCAGGATGTAGCTGTTGAGCTCCTCGACCTTCTTGTGGATGCCTTTGAGGGCGGTGTCCGCATCGGCTCCTTTGCGCAGGAGCACGATCCCGGAGACCACGTCGTCGTTATCGACGATTTTGCCGTCTTCGCGGTGATAGGCGCGCGCGAACTGGCCGAGGCGGATCTTGGGGCCTTGGGAAACAACGGCGATGTCCCGCATGCGCAAGGCGGTTCCGGCCTTGGTGAGGATCACTGTGTTTTCGATATCGCGCACGTTGCCGACGAGACCGACCTCGCGCACGTTGACCTGTTGCAAACCCTGGTCGATGAAACTGCCTCCCGCATTCACGTTGTTATTGGTGATCTGCTGTTCCACCTGTGACAGGCTCAAGCCGTAGGAGATGAGCTTATCCGGATCGATGCGGACCTGATATTCCCGCGTGGGACCTCCGAAGCTGGCCACGTCCACCACATTGGGCACCTGCTTGAAGTTCTTTTCGACGATCCAATCCTCGATGGATTTCAGGTCCATCGGGTCATATTGCGGATTGGTGGTGCGCAGGGTGAAGAAGTAGATCTGGCCGGCGGGACTCCAGTCGGTTTGCAGTTGGGGCGCTACGCCGGCGGCCACGGCGGCGGGCGGGAGGTTGACCTGGGAAATCCGTTCGAGGGCGCGCTCGCGATTCCAGTTGTTGTCGGAACCATCTTCGAAGATCAGCTTGATGTCGGAGAGCCCGAACAGCGAGAAGGAGCGCAGGTGAACCAGCTCGGGGATGCCGTTCATGGCGATCTCAAGCGGAATGGTCACCTGCTGCTCCATCTGCTCGGCGGAGATACCGGCCCACTGGGTGACAATCTCGACGTAGTTATCGGCCACGTCGGGATAGGCGTCGATGGGGAGGGCATGAAACGAGACAACGCCTCCCGCCACCAACAAAAGCGCGAATGCCAAAACGAAGAAGCGCTTGTTCAGCGCGAAGTCGACAGCCCGGCGAATCATTTATTGCTCCGCTGTGTTTTGCAAGACGAGCGCATTGGTAACTACCGGCTCGCCCGGCTTGAGACCCGAAACCACTTCCTGCATATCGCCCGGCAGCATAATGCCGCTAGAGACCTCCAGGCGCCGGAAATGCCCGTTTCCGGCCGGTGTGTAAACCCATTCGCGGTCGTGCAGATGCAAGATGGCGGTGGCCGGCACTACGGCATGCTTCTCGGCCACCGCTCCATGGAACGTGGCCGTGACGAACATGCCGAGGCGCATGAGGCTGGGATTCTCCACCTCCAGCCGGACCTTGGCGGTGCGAATATTCGGGTCGAGAATAGGTCCGATGTTGCCGATGCGAGCTTTCAGGACGCGGTTGGGAAAGGCATTCAGATGGATATCGGCGTATTCGTTGAGATGGACCTGGCCCATATCGTTCTCGTATACATCGCAGATGATCCACACATGCGACAGGTCGGATATGGTGAACGGATTCGGTGGAGTGAGCGCCTGGACCCCCGATGAGATGGTGATCTCCTGATCCGTGATCACGCCTGTGGCCGGGGCGAAAATAGAGACCGACCCGTCCGGATGATCCGGATCGGCGCCGAGCTGGTGCAGGTGCTCCTCCGCGGTCTGCAGAACCACAATCGCGTCGTCCTCGGCGTTTTCCGCGACCTCCAGGGCACTTTTGGGGATCGCGCCGCCATCGTACAGAATCTTCGAGCGATTGAGTTGTACCTTGGTCAGCTTTTCATTAGCTACGGCTTGCCGGTAATCGGAGAACGCGCCGGATATATCCGTGCTGCGCAGCTTGAAGAGAAGCTGGCCCTTTTTGACTTCGTCGCCGAGGCGGGCGTCGATCTCAACTACCCGTCCCGAACCGAGCGAAATCACGGGCACCTGACGGGACACGTCGGCGCTCACTACGCCGGTCACGTTCAATTCCGGGGAGGCGACGTGCTCGCCGGCGGTGGTGAAGGGAAAGTGCTCCGGGTGATCCACCTTGAAGTTATTTACGTCGATCTCGGGCTCGACCACGGCTGCCGGGGGCGCGCCGCCCTGCGTGGCCGCCGCGACTTTCCGGTCGCACCCGGTAAAGGAAACCAGCACAGACAAACACAGACTGGCTTCCAAGATAAACCAGCGATTCATTGTATAACCTCCCGGCCGGCCGCCATGTTCATTTGGGCCGCCGCTGTCAAATAAGAGCCAATCAGATTCAGATACGCCAGGCGAACATCCCGATAAGCCTTTTCCGCGTCCAGGTAATCCAATAGAGAGGCGCCGCCGTTGCGGTAAGAGAAGGTGACGCGGTCGCGCGTATCTTCGGCCAGCTTCAGGTACCTGTCTTTGTATGGCCGTAACAGGTTCACCGCGCTGATCAACGTGACATAAGCGGAATCGACGTCGCTGAATACCTGCGCCCGGGCGGCATCGAGGAGCCGCTCGTTACGGCCGATATCGATCCGGGTGCGCGCCTTCTCGCCCTGGTTGCGATCGAAGATGCGCAGTGGAATGGAAACGCTCACTCCCATGTAGACCGGAATGGGCGGATTGCGCGCGAAATCGACGCTGAAAGTGGGATCGGTGGAACCGTTGGCGACGGCCAGATCGTAGTTGGTCTTGGCCAGCGTTACCGATTGCACGGCGGCCTTCAGATCCGGCCGGGTGTCGAGGGCGATGTTCCGGAACTCCTGCATGGGCATCAATTGGTCAGTGAAGTCAAACGGACCGGACACATCGAACTGCTCGATGGGGGTGCGATCGTTCAGAAGCAGCAGAACCTGAATTTTGGAGGTCCGGAGATTGACTATGGCTGTTTCGAAGTCGGATTCGAATTGGACGCGCTGCAGTTCCAGACGGTCGAGATCCACTTGCGCCAGGTCACCGGCTTTGAAGCGGGCGCGGCTTACGCTGAGCTCGTGGTCCCAATATTCGAGGTTCTGTTTAGCGTTTTCGAGGACCGCCTTGGCCTGCAGGGTCTGCACGAAGGCGCTACGCAAATTGAAGATCAAACCGCGTTCCTGATCGTGGTAGGTGGAGGCGGTGATATCGGTGGTTTCCTTGGCGCTTTCGAGGCGCAACTCGCGCTTATGGCGGCGCTCGTGCAGATAGCTGAACGAAGCGCTGGGCAGGGCGTACGCGAACGGAGCGTAGGCGTCCGCGCCGCCGCTGGGTGGAGCTTGCTTGCTAAAAGGGTTGATCTGATCGAGCGTCGCCGAAAAATCCGGGTTTGGGCGAAGGTATGCGGTGACTTCCTCGGCCTTGGATTCATCGATATTGAGTTGGGCAGCCTTCAAAGTTGGATTGGCTGCTTCAAATTTATCCTTGACCTGCTGCCAAGTAAGCGCGGTTTGGGCATAGAGAGCTGCTGGAATACTCGCGGTGACAAGAAACGCCGTCAGTTTCGGCACGTTCACGACGATAACTCGCCCGGAAGGCAAAGGCAGGATATCTTATGTCCCCGGCGGGACATTCTTTCGACTGGGGCCAACCGTCGCCAGTCGAACGATCAGTCGTTGCGACAGGCGCGCGATCTTTCGGACAGGGATATTGGCGGGCGCGGGGGCGTGGCGTAGTATGAGAGGCACGCGAGTTTGCCGCCACGAATGGGACTCGGCTATGAAGGATCCAACAGATAAAGATTCGATTCGGCTCGTCCTGCTCGACGATCAGGTGCTGCTTCGGGCGGGCATCGCCCGGCTGTTAGCCGCGGAACCCGGTTTCGAAGTGGTCGGTGAGTACGGCTCGCCAATTGAGGCGATGGAAGTATTGCGCAGTAGTACCGCGGACCTCATCTTGTTGGACTTTGACCTCGGCGTCAATGAAGACGAAGGGTTTATGGCGGCGGCGCGCGCGGCCGGTTATCGGGGCCGGTTCTTGATCGTGGCCGGCACGTCGGATGTTATGGAAGACTCAGCACGCGCCTTGAAGTTGGGGGCATCCGGCATTTTTCTAAAATCGGAGCCACCCGAACGGTTGGTGCGAGCCATCCGGTATGTGGCCGGCGGAGCTCTATGGCTGGACCAGCGAGTCTTGCAGCGTCTGGCGGACCGGTTTATTTCCGACCAACCTCCGACCTCCAGCGAGCGAAGGTACCGGGATTTGAGCGATCGGGAACGACGGGTATTACAGGGTGTGATCGGCGGTCTTACAAATAAGAAGATCGCCGGAAGCATGGCCCTTTCCGAGGGATCCGTGAAAAACCTACTGCAGGGCTTATTCGCCAAAGCCGGAGTGAGGACACGGAGCCAATTGGTGCGCGTGACGCTACAGGGCTCGTTGTGGAAACCAAGGCAGTTAGCAGAACTTGAAGCGAGCGCGGCTTCGCCAACCGGCAATCAACCGGATAGTCATTTGATTACGGCCTAAAATCGAGTGGGTTACAGAATACTCCGGTATTGCTCGATGGCGACACGGACAAGCTGGCTGCGTGTGCGGACGCCAGTCTTGGCGAACAATTGCTGGAGGGTGTTTTTGACGGCGCTCTCGGAGATCTCCATGCGGGCGGCGATTTCTTTATTGGCCAAGCCTTGCACAAGCAAGCGTACGACTTCGGTCTCGCGATTGGTCAACACCGCGCCGTCTCGGGTCTCGGCCGAGGGCGCGTTCGACAGAGCCGCGGCTTCCTCCTCCGCGCCCGTCGCGATGATGGCAGCGACCTTTGGAGCCGGGCCTTCCTTATATGTGGAAAACCATACGTCGGCCGTGAAAGACTCGCCGTTGCCGCGGTGACCGCGGCACTGCATGGACGCGCGGAACTGGGGGGCCTCCTCCCAGCGCAGGGCGTGGTGCAGCTCCGGCAAAAAGGCGGCGATGGGATTGCCGATCAGTTGTCCGTTGCGCGGCGCCATCAAAT
Source organism: Bryobacteraceae bacterium (assembly GCA_049511415.1). Classification (GTDB taxonomy): domain Bacteria; phylum Acidobacteriota; class Terriglobia; order Bryobacterales; family Bryobacteraceae; genus Bog-159. Next base: position 78,711 of record JBEKYC010000011.1, read on the forward strand.
CGAACGCGGCGCGGTTGGCCAGTTCGATGAAGCCGCGCTCGTCCACGGTGACAATGGCCGCGGGGCTGGTTTCGACCAACGCTTTGAGCCTTGCCTGGGCCTGCGTGCTGAAGCGGCGGTTACGAACCAGTTCTCCAACGAACAGGCCGCAGCCGGCCAAGGCCAGCGTTTCGAAAGCCAGCCGAACGAACGATTGATTGAGGGAGCTGAAGACTTCGGCCAAGCCTGCACAGGCGAAGCCCAACAACGCGACCAGCCATCGCGGAAGAAAGGCAGCCGAAAGCATGATGGGGAATAAATACAGGAACCCCAGAGAGACATAGGGCTCGGTCCGCCAATCCACAACGGCGACCACGAGCACGATGATGGCACTGACTGTCAAAACACGTGTGCGGTTCCGCAGATCCCACAGCCGGTCCAATGGTATCATGAGCGAACTTATCGATTATCCCGCGCTTTGTCGAGCCAAGACGCATATCAAAAGATACCCTCGGAAGATAGCGGCGGTTGTCAGATCGTCCGGTGGGTGACAGCCAGCCATGACCGAATGGTGGGACTCAAAAGATTAGTCGGACGATCGGCCGCGGTGAACAGAGGAGAACCGGCGGCAGCCCGCCAGGAGCAGCAGACCGGAACCCAGCAGGACGAAGGCAGCCGGTTCGGGGCTCTCCGTAAGAATACGGATCATGTTGCTATTTCCAGCCGTTACCCGGAAGTCCACCACCAGCGTTTCCATGTTACCCGACAGGATTACTTCGTCGCCGGTTTGCAGGCCACCGTTCTGATAGCCGGCGGGCGGGTATTGCGTGCCGGGAAATCCGAGCGTTTGGTCGGTGGCAGCCAGGTTGGAATAGCCCAGAATGATTCCCAGAATCTTCTCGCCTGGGCTAAAGGTAATTTCACCGACGAAATCGGTATAGCACGTGCCGCTTACGCACTTTGTGTTCGACACGGGCGCCGCACGCAGCAGGTAGCTGTTGACGGTGATTCCGGCGGGAATGATTCCGGACGGGAGGCCCGAACAACATGGCCACGTTCCCGGTTCCATAATACCCACGTTCACCGGCGACAGGAGCGTAAGGTCCGTCTGTTCAGAGAAACCGTAGATCGTTGTGTTACTCAACATCTGCCCCACCTGCACAGATGCGGGCGGATTCGACAAAAGAGTGACACCACTTACGACAATCATGGATCCGTATGCTGGAATCACCGAAATGAAAAGCAATGTGCCCAAGACAGGTTTCATATAGGACACTTATAGCATAGGTAGTAAGGAATGCAAGTAACTTATTTCGCAGTAGTGTGCCAAAGAAAGCGCACCGCCGAATAGCTACCGGCTAGCCAATCCAAAGGCGGGATCTTTCGGTCGGATTCACTGAGCCGTAGGCACGCTTAACGCCGACCGGAGCTCCTCGGGGCGTGCGGAGCCAATGAGAATGGCGCCGCCTTTGACGAGCTTCAGCATCACGCCACGGTCGCCGTCCGCGATGTAGGCCGCACCGCGCCGTGTGTTGCGAAGACCGTAACCGCCCCAGTCGCGGGCGGCATCAAAAGTGACAATCTCGGCCGTTTTGATGTCGCTCCGCACGATGTGCCGCTGCCGCCAGAGGCCGCGCATGGTTACCCGCAGCTCTGCCGGACTGACATCCGTCACCAGCCGAACGGTCATCAGGCGCAGATAAACCAGCCAAAGGAAGACCGTCCAGCCAATGATGTTGCCGTTGGACATCGGCTGCTTTCCCCAAGGATGGCCCAGGATGACCTGCCAGATCAGAAGCAGCGACATCGCCGCCGGCAGGATCGCCACCATCAGGCGGACGCGCTGCAAGCGAAAGGACTGCGTCTCATGGAAGAGCAGCGGCGCCGCACGGCTCATCGCAGCATTCCGATAGCGTATTGGAGCACCGCATGCTGGCTCTGATAATCGTACTTCGCACTGAGGTTCTCGATCTCGGCTTGAGTGAGGCTCAACTGGGCCTGCGTAAGTTCCACGATGGATGATAAACCCAGGTTATAACGCCCCTGTGCCAACTCCAGGGCTAGGCTGGCCTCTCGCATGTACTGAGCCGTGACATCGATCCGCTGAAAGGCCGTCGTAACGCTGGCCCAGGCCACACGCACATCTCGTGCGATGCGCTCCTGCTCATTGCGAAGATTTTGATCGGCTTCGAGCGCCTTGTAATGGGCCGCCTCGCGACGGGCGGAGAAAAGTTGGCCATTGAAAACCGGGATCTGCACATTCAGCGCCGCGGCTCCGTACTCAGGCGGTATAGCTTGTGAGGTGAGTTTGGCGATATAAGGTATGTAGCCGGCCACACCTACCAGGCTGACGTTGGGCCGAGCCAGATCCCTTTCGGCCGCCGCGAACTTGTAAGCGGCTTCGCGTGAATAGCGCAAGCCCGCCAGTTCCGGCCGGTTGGAAATAGCCTGGGCGACCAAGTCATCGGATGTCGCCGGAGGGCTTGGCGGAAGATCCTCCTCGGAGAGCTTATAGCCGGTCACTTGTTCGGAACCGATAGCGCGCGCGAGTTCCGCGAAAGATTGTTGCAAGGTGTCCTGGGCACGCAGGAGCAGGAGTTTGGCCTCCGATACGTTCACGTCCGCGAAACTGACATCGAGTTGTGACTTCAGTTTGTTCTTGGCGAGTTCGTTGACTTGGTCGAACAGAAGCTGCCGGGCGGCTACGGTTTCCTGTGCCACGCGCACTACCGCCTGGGCATGCAGAGCGTCATAGTAAGCGCGGTTTACGCTGAGCAGGACGTCATAACGGCTGGCCTGGTAGTTCTGCTCGCTGGCATGCGCCTGCAACCGGGAATTGGCCACCAGGTTGGGGGTTCGGCCCGAGTCGGTGATGAGTTGCGATACGGCCAAGCCATTCCCGAAGCGGTTGAAGAGCCGCGAATCCGTCAAATAACCGGCGCCGATGCGCGCCTCGTTGTTGGCGACCGAACCGGTCAAGTCGGCGTCAACCGTCGGAAAGTACGCCGAGCGGCTCTCCACGATTTGCTCTTTGGCGAAGCTCACTTCGTTCCGCGCCGCCAGAACCTGCGGGTGATTCTTCAGAGCCAGCGCCTCCGCATCTCTCAAGGTGAGCGCGGTGGGCGTTGCCGGAGTTGGCTGAGCTAGAGCGTGCAGCGCCGCCGAGCACGCCAGCGCGGCGTAACCTGTCAGTCTACGCATTGCGGTTCCTCCTTCCATAGACGAGCACATAGGCGGCCGGGACGATGAAGACAGTAAGAAGCACCGAAGTCGTGAGGCCGCCGATAATCGCGCGCGCCATAGGCGTGTACTGTTCGCCGCCGGTGCCGAGCTTCATAGCCATGGGGATCATGCCGATGATAGTGGCCAGCGAGGTCATCAGGATCGGACGCAGGCGGACGCGGCAGGCGGTCACCGCGGCATCCATCACCGGCATGCCCTGCTGTTCGAGCCTATGGGCGAAATCCACGATCAGAATGCTGTTCGAGTCCGCGATGCCGATCAGCATCAATACGCCCATCAGCGACATAACATTCAGCGTGGTGTGCGTGAGCGGCAGAATAATCAGCACACCGATAAAGCCCATCGGGATGGCGAGCATGATCAGGAATGGGTCGATGAAGGAGCGGAACTGCGCGATCAGAATCAGGAACAAAAGGACAAACGAGAATGTGAAGCCGATCCCGAAGCTCTTGAAGGACTCATTCATGCCGTTGACCATTCCGCGCAGATCGACGCGCACATTTGGCGGCAATTGCTTGGGGTCATCGACCATCCTGTGAATCTCCCGGCTGATTTTGCCGAGATCTTCGCCGGAGGGTGTGACATAGACGTCTACGACGCGCTGGATCGCATAATGGTCCACTTCGGTGGGCGATTGCGTGCTCTCCACCTTGACGACGGAATCCAACGTAGTCGGCTGCGTCAGATTGGGAGCGCGCAGCGGGATCTGTTTCAAGTCCACCAGGTTATGGACGGCCGGCTGCCCGTGCTCGTAATATTGTGCCGTGAGAAAGTAGTCATTGCCGCTCTCGTAATCCACCCAGTAATTGGGTGCGATCATGATATTTGAGTTGAGTGCTGTAATCACGTTTTCCACTACGTCTTTCTGGCTAAGACCTAACTCGGCGGCATGCACGCGGTCGATGTTCAGACGCAAGGCAGGATAGTTCATGTCTTGCGGGATGTAGACGTTGCCAACACCCTTCAATCCGCGGATGCGGCCGGCGAGGTCCTGCGCAACGTGATAGGCGACTCGCAGGTGGCGGCTCGAAACCTGCACGTCGATGGGCGCCGGCATGCCGCTGTTCAGAATGGCGTCCACCATGGAGCCGCTTTGGAAGAAGGTGCGCAGGTCGGGATACTTGGCGCCGATGTCATCCCGCACCTTGTCCATGTACTCCTGGCTGGAAACCGCGTGATCGTCGCTGAGTTGTGTCTGAATGGTCGCAGTGTACTCACCCGAGTTTGTCGTGTACAAAGACGAAAAGTCATCCACCACGCCTATGTTGGATACGATCGTCCGAAAATCACGCGGCGCTACGTCGTGATGGATCAGGTCCTCCACGCGGGCCACATACTGATCGGTGGCTTCGATGCGCGTTCCGGTGGGGGCTTTCAGGTTGATGGTAAACTGGCCGGCATCCGTTCGCGGAAAGAATGCCAGGCCCAGGAATGGATAGATCGCGAAACTGACGACGAAGAGGCCCAGGAGGGCAATCACCGTTAGCGCAGGCCGCTTCAGGGCCACCCGTACCCAGCGCTCGTAGCGGTCCAGTAAGTGATTGAACATCCGGTTGAACCAGGCGTTGAAACGCGCGCCGGCTGTAAGATGCTCCTCGCCTGCCGAGCCTTCTTCGGAACCCTGAGCGGGAATCTCGTGATGCACGCCTTTGAGGTACTTGGAGCAGAATAGCGGAACCACGGTCATGGCCACCACGAATGAAGCCATCAAAGAAAGACAGAACGCCATCGCCAGCGCGGAGAACAAGAACTTACTGACGCCGTAAAGAAAGGTGACAGGGAAGAAATCGACCACGTCGACCAGAGTTGCCGCCAGCACCGCCAGGTTGACCTCGGCGCCGCCTTGCTCGGCAGCCACCGCCGGCGAAGATCCCATTTCCAGGTGCCTGTATATGTTCTCCAGTGAGATGACCGAGTTATCGATGACCCGCGACAACGCCAGCGCGATTCCGCCCAGGATCATGGTGTTAATCGTGCTGCCGAACATGTAAAGGCACACGAATGCCACCATGATCGACAGCGGGATGGAGAGCAGTACCGCGACAGTGGCGCGCAGGCTGCCCAGGAAGATCAGGATCATGATGCTGGTAAGCAGCAGGCCGATGGAGCCTTCATGAAAGACGGTCTTGATGGCCTCCTTGACGAACACGGACTGATCGAACGCAATATCGGCCTTGAGCTGCGGAGGCACGTCGAACAGGTGGTGAACCAGTTTGTTCACGTCGTCCACGACCTGGATGGTATTGGTATCTCCGCCCTGCTTCATAATGGGAATGTAGGCCGACTTCTGGCCGTCGATGCGCACGATGTTGTACTGCAACTGAGCCGCATCCTTGGCCTCCCCGACATCCGAGACCCGCACCGAGCTTGTGCCGACGGTCTTCAGCGGCAGGTTATTCAAGTCCTCCACCTTTTTAACCAAGCTGTTGGAGTAAACGTAATAGTCAGTCGGGCCGATCTTAACATCGCCGGCGGGCAGGATCACGTTGCTGTCATTCACAGCCTTCACGACATCCATCACACTCATCTGCCGCGACAACAGCTTATACGGATCCAGGTAGACCATCGCCTGGCGATACTTGCCCCCGAACGGCGGGGGAATCTCCGCTCCCTTCACCACGGCGATCTGATTGCGGATCGTGAATTGGGCCTGATCGTGCAGAGTGGTCTCGTCCAGCCCCTGTCCCTTGACGGTAACCAGGCATACCGGCAGGCTGGAGGCATCGAATTTCAGAACCACCGGCGGAAGCGTTCCGGGCGGCAGGCGCTTTAAATCCGCCAGAGCGAGATTGGAGAGCTGCGTCACGTCCGAGTCGGCATTGGTTCCCGGCTGGAACATCACTTTGATGATGCTGACGCCCAGCAGCGAGCGCGATTCGCTGTGGTCCACGCCGCTGGCCAGGGTAAAGAAGCGTTCCAGCGGATTGGTAATGTCCACTTCGATATCTTCCGGCGGCATTCCCGAATAGAAGGTAGCGACCACCACCTCCGGAATATTGATCGTGGGAAACAGGTCGACCGCCATGCGGAAATAACTATTGACGCCGATCACCATTACGGCCAGGCAGAGGACAATGATGAAATATGGGTTGCGAATCGAGAAGCGCGGCATAGATCCTATTGGCTCTCGTAGGTAACTAAGGGGACCTCTTGCGGGCGCGCGGATTGGCCGGCCTTCAAGCCGCTGCGGTCGCCTACCACAACCAGTTCGCCCTCGGCTAATCCGCCGAGAACCTCGGCATAAGTGGTGTTTTCCATGCCGAGCTTGACGCTGCGGATTTCGATCTTGTGATTCGGAGTCAGAACGTCCACTGTTGCAGCGTCGCCGCTCCGGTCAATGGCCTGCAGCGGCACGGCTAACGCGTTCTCCTTCTGTTGCAGAACCAGGGTGGCTTCGGCGTACATACCCGGCACCAGAACGTGCCCAGGATTCTGCACGTCGACTTCCGTGTGCATGGTGCGGGTCTCTTCCTTCACGTCCACCGAGAAACGGGCGACCGTGCCCGGGAACGTCCGCCCTAGGGAAGTGACTTGCACGTTGACGGGTTCGCCAATTCTGATGTATTTCACGTATGACTCGGGTACCGGGATCACCAGGCGGAACTTGTCGTCTTGCGACAGGCGCACCAGCGGAATCACATTCGTGCTGGAACCGGTGCCGGCCTGCATCAGGGTGCCGAAATTCGCATAACGTTGGGTCACCACACCGGCAAACGGCGCCGTGATTTTCGCGTAATCGAGCAGCACACTGTCGTGTTCCTTCTTCGCCTCGGCCGCTTGCAGCAGGCTCTGAGCGCCTTGAAGCGAGGACTCGCCGGCTTCCACCTGGGCTTCCGCCGCCAGATCGCGGCCTTGTGAATCGTCCACCTCCTGCTGCGCTACCAGGCCCGGCTTGGATTGCGCGACTCCGTTGAGGCGCTGGAACTGCAGGTGCAAAACCTGGTGCTGCGCCTCGATCCGATTCAATTCATGCTCGGCGTGAGTCACCATATCGGAGGCGTTCCGGATGGCGGCGGCGTCCTGTTGTATTTGGGCTACTAACTCCGGAATTTCAAGGACCGCCATTAATTGCCCCTGTTTCACGCGTGTGCCGTAGTCCACCAGAAGTTCATGGACAAAGCCGGATTCCTTGGCGTAAACATCGATTTCCTGGAATGGAACCAGTTCCGACGAGACAGTCAACTGACTCTGGAGCGTCTTCCGGATTACCTTTGAAACTCCGACGGCCGGAGTGACGGCATCTTCACTGTCGGCATGCACCTTGTCGTGCTTACCGCACGCACTTAAGCCGCAAATCAGCGCAAGCGCGAGCACTGGGCGGATAGGGCTGCATGTTAATGTCATTTTACGCACAGGTCGAGATCAGAATGAGACGTGCTGGACAGCTTGGCGGCCAACGAATCCATGGTTAACCCCGGCGATTGACAGAAAGCGATCAGTTCGCCCTCTTTCGCGGCCCATACGGCAGCCATCTTGGGGATCTCCGCCGCGATGCCAAGCGGAATCGTATGCACCCCATGGCGGTCACCGTGAACCAGGTCTCCTGCATAAATCTTAAGCCCCCCGATTTCGACAGGCTCTCCAAAATCGACTATATGCGCATACGCATGCGAGACCGAAAGGTTGCCGGAAAATAAGTGAAAACCGGCGTCCTCCACTGCCGGCAAGTCACGGACAGCGCCATTTGTGACACAACCCACGCAATGCAACGCCAGCGCGATCCGGGCGTGGACCTCTCCGACGAACGCGCCGAATCCCGGGGAGTGGTCCGCGTCCTGCAATACCATCACCCGCGGCTCCGGCACGGTAACGAGATACCTCCAAAAATCCATGCGGTCGTAGTAACAGCCGCGCGTGATGGGTGGTGAAGTCGCAGGCGGCGAGGAGGACCGCAGGCGGGCCGTGACGGCGTAGCCGAGCATCGGCGAAAAGTTCGGGAAGCGGCAGCGGATCGCCCGGTAGATGAAGCCCTCGTTGCGAGGACGCACATCGAATCGCTCGATTGCATTGGAAACGGTGCAAGTATCTAATTGGCGCAATTTGTCGAACTCGCCGGCTGACAGGAGCTTTGTAGGAGGCATAAAAGAGGGCCAACGGCAGTCCCTGGTCCAGTGGGTCTTCGCATACGATTGTAGGAAAGTATGGGGATGTCTCCCATACCGGTTTCTTAGTATATTCAGGCTGGACTGGGCAGTAGGGAGTGGCAAACTTTTCCATTCCATCGCCGTCCCGCCTGCTAAACTATAGAATCAATATGGCGTTGAGCAAAGATCTGTTGGAGATCCTGGTGTGCCCCTTGTGCAAGGCGAACCTGGATCTGAAGCCGGATAACAGCGGGCTGAAGTGCGTGCAGTGTCATCGCGTCTATCCGATCCGGGACGATATTCCGGTGATGCTGGTGGACGAGGCTAAGATCGAAGAGTGACGGAACTGCCCCACGGCTGCCGCGTGGCCGTGATCCGGCTGCGCTCGCTGGGCGACTGCGTGCTGACCACGCCGGCACTGGAGATCTGGAAGCGCGCGCGTCCCGATCTCGAAATCGCGGTAGTGGTGGAGGACCGGTGGCGGGCGGTGTTTGAAGGCAATCCCGATATCGACGCCTTGCTCGGTCCTGGGCTGCGGGATCTACGTTCGTGGCGGCCGGCTGTTTGTTTGAACCTGCACGGCGGCAACGCCAGTGCGCGCCTGACGGCATTCTGCGGCGCCCGGTGGCGGGCGGGATTCGCGCACTATCGCTGGCAAGCGGTGTATAACATACGCATTCCGCGCGCGCAGGAAATTCTCGGCGCAGAGCGCATCGTGCATACGGCGGAACATCTGGCATCGGCGGTGTTTTATTTGGGAGCGCCGCGGATGGAGATTCCGCGCGCTAAGTTGTTCGCAACACCCGCAGGCGGGACCGCCTGCCCCACGGCTGTCATCCACCCATTCGCGTCTGCCCCAGGCAAGACGTGGCCTGCGGCCGGTTTCCTGAGCGCCGCGCGGTTCCTGCGCGAATCCCTGGGCCTCGATCCGGTCTTCATTGCGGGTGCGGGCGAGGATCTGTCGGCCTATGGCGATTTCCGCACGCTGGCGGGCGCACCGCTCGGCGAGATCAAGTCCCTGCTGCGCAGCGCATCGCTGTTTCTGGGCAACGATTCCGGACCGGCCCATATGGCCGCGGCTTTTGGTCTCCCGGTGGTAGTCATCTTCGGCGCCTCCGATCCGGCCATCTGGCGCCCGTGGCGTACGCCATCGGTAGTCTTACAAAACGCCACCGAGCGCCAGGTCATCGAAGCGCTGGAGCGCATGCGAGTGCACGCATGAGAGACCTGCTGCGCCTGCTGGGATTCGCGAAAAAGTATTGGGCCTATCTGTTGGTTTCCGTTGTGCTGATGGCCTGCGTGGGCGCGGCGCACGGCATGATCGCGCTGCTGATCAGACCGGTGTTCGATCGCGTGCTGAACCCGGCGGCCGCCGATACGCCGGTGTTGCTGTTTACCGACCCCTTTTTCCACCACCCCGTTTACCTGAGCCACATCGTGCCAGGCGCCATGCACAACCGCAGCATCTGGACCATGGTGGCCTTTGCCATTATGGCCGTATTCATCACCAAGGGCGTGTGCGATTACCTGGCGAATTACCTGGTAAATTACGTAGGCTGTTCCGCGGTGACGGACCTACGCAACACGGTCTTCGACAAGGTGGTCCGGCAGGGCGCGCAATTCTTTGAAGCGCACTCCACCGGGCGGCTGATGTCGTCGGTCATGAACGATATCGAGAAGATCCAGGTAGCCGTCTCGCACATCCTGGCGGACCTGCTGCGCCAAACCTTCGTGGTGCTGGGACTGCTTTTCGTGATTCTAAATATGGACTGGAAGCTGGCGCTGGTCAGCCTCACGGTGCTGCCCTTCGTGCTGATCCCCACGGCGCGTATCGGCCGCCGCATCCGCCGCACCAGCCGCCGCAGCCAGGATCATGCCGCCGAATTGAACGAGATTCTGCAAGAAACGCTGAGCGGCCACCAGGTGGTGAAGGCGTTCGGCACCGAGCAATTCGAATCGCGGCGCTTCCGCCACACGGCGCAGCAACTGCTGAAAAGCAATCTGCGGTACGTGCGGCAACAGGCGCTGGCGTCGCCGCTGATCGAGATTTTCGCCGCGCTGACCATCGTCGCGTTGCTGACTTATGCGCGCACGCAGATCAAGACCCACACGCTGACCGCGGGCGAGTTTACCAGTTTCATCATCGCGCTGTTGATGATGTACGAACCGGTGAAGCGGCTGACGGGGATACACAACATTTTCGAGCAGGCGATCGGGGCCTCGCAAAAAGTGTTCGAGTACCTGGCGCATGCGGAGGAAGTGCAAGAGAAGCCGGGCGCCGTTAAGCTGGAGCGATTTACGCAAGCCATCCGGTTCGACAATGTGGCGTTCCGCTATCCGCTTTCGCCCAACGGGTTCCAGTTACATGGTCTGACTTGGGAAGTGAAAGCGGGCGAGGTGGTGGCGGTGGTGGGACCGAGCGGCGCGGGCAAGACCACGCTGGTGAACCTGGTGCCGCGATTTTATGACGTCACCTCGGGCGCGGTGCGCATTGACGGACGAGACGTGCGGGATTTCGATCTGGCCTCGCTGCGGTCGGTGGTGGGAATCGTGGCGCAGGATACTTTCCTTTTCAACGACACGGCGGCGCACAACATCGCGTATGGGCGGCCGGGCACATCGCTCGGCCAGATTCGTGAGGCCGCGCGGGCGGCACTGGCGGACGAGTTCATCAACAAATTGCCGGATGGCTACAACACCATCCTGGGCGAACGCGGCGTGAAGCTCAGCGGGGGGCAGCGGCAGCGCATCGCCATCGCGCGCGCGCTGTTGAAGAACGCACCGATTTTGATTTTGGACGAGGCCACTTCGCACCTGGACACCGAGTCCGAGATGCTGGTGCAGAGCGCGCTGGCCAACCTGATGTCGGGCCGCACGGTGATTGTGATCGCGCACCGGCTCTCCACTATACGGCGGGCCGATAAAATCGTGGTGCTGGAGCGGGGTGGCATCTTTGAAACGGGCACACACGAGGAACTGGTGAATGGCGGCGGAATCTATCAGCGTCTGCATGAGCTGCAGTTCGTGGAAGCAGGGAGCGTAATGGATCTATGAGCGCGCGTAGTATGACCGGATTCGCCCGCGTGCGAAAGGCCGCACCGGAGGGCGAGTTGGTGGTGAGCATTAAGAGCGTCAACCATCGGGGCCTGGACATGCATTTCCATCTGGCCGCGGAAATGGATCCTTTCGAAGGGGCCATCCGGAATGCGGTGAAATCTAAGGTGGCGCGCGGACATCTGCAGATCCATGTGATGCTCAACCGGGCCCCATCGGCCAGCGCGGCGGGCTTGAACCGGCCTTTGCTGCAGGCCTATCTGGAGGCGTTTCGACAGGCGTCCCATGAATTTGGCCTGGATGAACGGCCGGATCTGAATACGGCGTTGCGTCTTCCCGGAATGTTCCAGGTGGCCGAATCGGGCGATCCGGATGCCGGATTGGAGCAGATTCTGGTGGATGCAACCCACGAGGCGCTGGACGCGCTCAACCAGTTTCGCGAGCGGGAGGGCGCGGCCATGGCGGCCGAGGTGCGGGAGCGATGCGTGTCGGTTTGCGAATTGGCGAGCCAGATGGAGCAGATCCGCGCGCGGGCGACGCAAGCATTTCAAAAGCGCCTGCAGGAGCGGTTGCGCGAATTGCTGCGCGGCGCCGGCCTGGAACCGCAGCGCCTGGCGCAGGAGGCCGCGCTGCTGGCGGAGCGCAGCGATATCAGCGAGGAACTGGTACGGCTGAAGACGCACGCCGGCCAGTTGCAGAAGCTGCTCGATTCGAGCGGCGAGTCCGGCAAACGGCTGGATTTTTTGTTGCAGGAGATGAACCGGGAGGCGAACACGATTCTGTCCAAGACCGGCGGGCTGGGCGATCTGGGGCTAACGATTACGGATCTGGCGCTGGCGGCGAAGGCGGAGATCGATAAGATGCGGGAGCAATCGCTGAATCTGGAATAACTTATATTGGCCACGGATGGGCACAGATGAACACGAATAAGAAAAGCAGCGGCCGAGTTTTCATCTGTGTTTATCTGTGTTCATCGGTGGCCCCATTATGACTACGGTTTTTATTATTTCCGCGCCGTCCGGGTCGGGCAAGTCCACCCTGGTGGGACTGCTTCTGGCCGGCGTGCCGGGGCTGATGTTTTCGGTGTCTTATACTACGCGCGCGCGGCGGGGGACAGAAACGCAAGGCGGCAGCTATCATTTCATCTCGCGGGAGGAGTTTAAGGCGTGCGTGGCGCGCGACGAATTCCTGGAGCACGCCGAGGTTTTTGGCAATTATTACGGCACCCACCGTGGCGTGCTGGAGCAGGCGCGGCTGCGGGGACTGGATCTGGTACTCGACATTGACGTGCAAGGTGCGCGACAATTAAAGGGTAAGATTCCAGAAGCGGTAACAATCTTCATTTTGCCACCGTCCCGGGGAGTGCTCGAACAGCGATTGCGCGCGCGCGGTGAAGATTCAGATGCGGTTATTGATCGGCGGCTGCGCGACGCAGCGGAAGAAATTCGGAACTACAGCGCGTACGACTACGTGGTGATTAACAAGGAACTGAACGAGTCGGATCAGACGTTAGCGGCAATTGTGCGTGGAGAACGGGTCCGGCGGGACCGGATGGAAGATCAAGTCCGGCCAATTTTGGGAACTTTCGAAGAACGAGCAAAGGATTAAGCAAGCATGGGCGACAAGATTCCACGTAATAACGCGCATTGCACCATCCCGGACGATCCGGAACAGAGCACTTATCGTTTCATCATCGTGGCCGCGAAGCGCGCCCGCCAGTTGCAGGGCGGCGCACGCCCAGTGCTGCCAACGTCATCGAAGAAACCCACCATCATCGCCATGGAAGAAGTGCGGCGCGGATTGGTGAAGTACGAAATCCCCCCCATCGTGCCGATTGAAGAAGCTCCGGCGCCTGAAACCGTTCTGTAAGAAGCGGCGATGAACATCGTCCTGGGCGTGGGCGGCGGCATCGCGGCGTACAAGTCCGCAGAACTGGCGCGCCTGTTGATGCAGCAGGGGCACTCTGTACAAGTGGTGATGACGGCCGGCGCGCAGGAATTTGTCCGGCCGCTGACATTTGCCGCTCTTACCGGACGCAAGGTGATTACCGGCCTGTTCGCCTCGGGCGAACCGGAGGGCACACTGTCTAGCGCGGTCGAGCATATCGGCGTGGCGCAGGAAAACGACCTGCTAGTGATCGCACCAGCCACGGCCGATCTGCTGGCCAAACTCGCACACGGCCTGGCGGACGACTTCCTGACAACCATGTACCTGGCCTTTACGGGTCCGGTGGTGTTAGCTCCGGCGATGAACACCAATATGTGGCTGCATGCGGCGACGCAGAGCAATCTGGAGACGCTGCAGCGGCGGGGCCACCGGATAGTCGATCCCGAGGAAGGCGAATTGGCTTGCGGCATGGTGGGAACCGGACGGTTGGCGGCTGCGGAGCAAATCGCCGCGGCAGTCGCGGCGGAGATCCGGCGGCGCCAGGACTTAGACAGCGAGACGGTTTTGATCACGGCGGGGCCGACCCAGGAACCGCTGGACCCGGTCCGTTACATTTCCAACCGATCGAGCGGCAAGATGGGTTACGCGCTGGCGGAGGCGGCGGCCGCGCGCGGCGCCAAGGTGATTCTGGTATCGGGCCCCGTGAACCTGACGCCACCGCGCGGGTGCACGGTCGTTGCCGTACATACGGCGCGCGAAATGCGCGACCGGGTTTTTGAAAATCTGCAACCGGCCACCATCATCATCAAGGCGGCGGCGGTGGCGGACTTCCACCTAACGAAAGTGCCGCAACAGAAGATGAAGAAGACCGCGGCACGGCTATCGCTGGAACTCGATCCGACACCCGATATTCTGGCCGAACTGGGCCGCAAGAAGGGCGACCGCCTGCTGGTGGGATTCGCGGCGGAAACCGAAAACCTGCAGCAGGAGACGCGCCGCAAACTGGAAGCCAAGAATTGCGACATGGTGGTGGGCAACCTGGTCAGCGGGGAAGATGGCGCGTTCGAATCCGATGAGAATGAAGTGCTGCTGGCTTTGCGCGGCGGCGAGCTGATCGCGGTGCCGCGCACCTCCAAACGCGAGGTGGCCGACCGCGTTTTCGACGAGATCCTGAAGCTGCGCCTGCATCTATACGCCACCAATGGACGCTGAAACCCTACGACAGTGTCTGGAGTATTACCAGGACTTGGGGATTAAGACGCTTTACCGCCGGGCTGCGCCCGCCAGGGAGATGCCGCAGGTCCAGGCGCCGGCGCCGGAGGCGGTCCTATCAGCGGAACCGCTGTTCCGCATTCTGGAAGACATCGGGGATTGCAAGCGTTGCCGCCTGCACGAACATCGCAACCGGATCGTGTTCGGGGTGGGCGACGAACAGGCCAAGCTGGTGTTTGTGGGCGAAGGTCCGGGCGCGGATGAGGATGCCCAAGGTATCCCGTTTGTAGGCCGGGCCGGCCAATTGCTGACGCAGATGATCGAGGGCACGGCCAAGAAGGAAGGCATTCCGCTGCTGCGCAAGGATGTTTACATCTGCAACGTGGTGAAATGCCGGCCGCCGGAGAATCGCACGCCGCAACCGGACGAGATGGAAATCTGCGGGCAGTTTCTGACGCGCCAGTTGCTGTCGATCCGGCCCAAGGCTATCTGCGCATTAGGTTCAACCGCAGCCAAGTTTTTGACACACAGCAAAGAGGGCGTTACGCGCATGCGGGGCAACTGGTATAAATGGAACGAAATTCCGCTGATGGTGACGTATCACCCGTCTTATCTGCTGCGTGCTTATAACACAGGACCGAAGCGCGAGGCGTGGGAAGACCTGAAAAAAGTGCTGCACTTCGTCTACGACTGACGGCGGGCTTGGATCAATCGAAACTGAGAGACATCTGATCGGCGAAGCTCTCGCGCCGGACCTCGTCTAACTCCCGGGCCGCAACATCGTGGCCCCAATGTTCCAGAATCCAGACCTGCTCCCAAGCACAATCTTCCAGCACCCGGCGGTCGCCCCGCTCGGTAGCGACGCGAGACCAGTGCTGCAGGATTTCGAAGGCCTCCGCCAGGCGATCCTGGGATTTGGCCCAAATCAGGCCGCGGCGGGCCAGTTTGGAAGCGGTGGGCCAATCGGCCGAGAGGGCCCGGCGGAAGGCGTGATGGAAATCCGGCCAGGCGGCGTTCAGATCCGAGCCGTCGGGCGTTGGCGCACCGAATAATTCTGATACAGCCAAGGCATGGTGGCGGGCCCATCGTTCCGCATCCCCTCGCAAGGCGTTGCGGTCATGCACGAGCGCCGGCACCATAAAACGCGGGCCGTTATCGTCCAGCGGCGCCAGCAGATCCTTCGAGACGAACCAAGCGACTATGTCGCGCGCTTCCTCGAGTTCGGCATCGGCGGTGCGGACGGCGAGATCGAGGGAAAAGCCGTTAGGGGCGCAGGCGCACATGGCGGCAAGCAGGCGCTGCTCGGCGCCATCCAGTTTGCGGATGGTTTCGGCGACTTGTTCCGGATCTTTCGGAAACTGACCGTCGAGCGGATGCTCGCCGGCGGAAAGCGCGGCGGCTAGATCGGGGTGGCGTGTGGTGATGAGGACGGAGGTCCGGCCACGCTGCGCCAGTAAAGCCGCGGTCGCGGCGTCCGCATCGTCGAGGACCAGCAGGCAGCGGTGTTGCGCACAGAGACGGCGCAATTCATTGAGGTTGGATTCCAGATCACGGTCGAGCCGCACGCCCAATTGCACGGCGAGGTCGCCGGCCAGCGCGGGCAGAGTGCGCGATCCGCAGGCCAGCCAGAGGATGGCATCGAAGTCCTGCTGATGGCGGCGGGCAAACTCCAGAGCCAGCGCCGTTTTGCCGGAACAAGGAGGGCCCACGAGGACGGCAATTCCTGGAGCATCCGCCAGAACGGTGGCAAGGTCTTCAATCTCGGCAGCGCGTCCACTGAAGGAGGGTTGCGCGGCCGGAACGAAGGGAGGTTTTTGGGCAGGCGGCGTGAGGGCCATGATCCAGCGTTTGACGTTGCGAAAGCCCGCCAGACGGTTCTGCCGCAAATCGAAGAAGTGTTTTCGGCGCAAGAGGTCGGGGAATTTGGAGTCGCGGCAGAGGACGGTGGCGAGAGAAGTGCCGAATTCGGCGGCCTGTTCCCAGAAGGCGGATTTCCATCGCTCCAGAATCCAGCGGTTGGGGACGGAATCCGGAGAGAGTAACACGAGGACCACATTGGCGGCGAGGGCTTCCTCGACTTTGGCGATCAAGTCGCCGCAGGCGGGGATCTCGCCCTCCTCGAGCAGAACATCGGCGCCGACGCCACGCTCCAGGAATTCGGCGAGTTCGTGGGCAATCTGGCGGTCGGCGGTGGAGTAGCAGGGGAAGACCTTGGTCATGCGGGGACTCTTTATTATCCCGCATGGCGCAGACGATCCGTCAGGTTGGCAGGCCACGGAACACCGTGACCTGCCGCAAAGGGTTTAAAGGTGAATGCCGCGGAAAATATCGATTACATCCTGTGCCAAGCCTTTGACGACGTCGGCGATCGCTTTGCCCGCGGTCTGGGCGTCGGTGGCTATGGTTTGCCCTACGGGTGTGCAGAGGAAGACGAACAGATTGCCGGCCGCGAACGCCGCGGCACTGGCGGGATCGGACGGCACGGCCACGATCAGCGCCGGCACGGGCTGCGTGGAGGGGGTTGTTGTAGTTGTCGGTGTTGGTGTCATGATTGGCTCGATTGCTAATTCATTGAATGCCCAGCTTGGCTTCGATGGCGGCCAAGGCAGTCTGCATGGCCGCCACGGAGGCCTGCAGGTCCGCGAGTTGCTGATCGGAAGTTTCGGGCGCAGGTTGCGGCAGGTCCGTGCGCTCCACCAGCCAGGTTCCCGCCGGGTTGAAAGCGGTGCCCGCGAGATGCACAATCTGTTCGTTTGGCAACAAGGGGCGGACGGGGGCAGGGAGCGTGACGGCATTCGCGGGAGCTGCCGTCACGGGTGCGTCATACACCCAGTTCGGTCCGGCCGTGCCGAGGGTCCAGTGCCCCGGAGCGCCGACTCCATGTACGTTTTGCGCCTCGATTAACTGCTGCGCGAACAAGGTCGTGGTACAGCCGCCGGTGGTTACCTGAAAAGCCCAGGCGCGGCGCAGTTCATCCGCCGGGTAGGAGTAATAATACATGGCCTGGCCCTGCTTCATGGTCTCGAACACGTTCAGCGTCTGGCCGGGAAAAAGGGACGCCATGCCGGCGGCGACGGTCTGCGCGTCGGCTTGCAGGCAGATCATATCGGGGCTGGCGGCGCCCACCGGTCCGAACGGTCCCACCTCCATCGCGCTGGTGGGCGCAGGGACATACGGCGCGTAGTTATAGGCACCGGGCAGGTTCAAACGGGACGCTTGAGCCGGCACGACGGTAAGTTGGCTGAGATAGCCGGTGGATGCCGCGGTGGAATCAAACACCAGGTACGGCTGTCCGGACGGCGCGGGGTCAGCCCATCCCTTGACTGGCTGTGTGGCGTCAAACGGCGGCGCCTGCTGTCCACCGGCCTGTTGGTACGCGGCGCGGGTGGAATAAACGGGGAACAGATCCAATGCCGAGATCTGATATTGCGGTTGATTTGGTTGTGCAGGTTGTGTCGGTGACATAAACGTTCTTCACCTACACGGTAAGCCACACGGTCCCGGCAAGCGGCGGATCTGATTGTTGCAATCGATTCAAAAGAAAGCCTGGAAGGATTTCGCAAAATCTGTGAACGCTCGATCGCCCAGTGTGGACGGCGCGGCACACAGTACGGGAAATCTCTAAAGTTTTGTTAAGTGCGTGCCCGCTTTGGATGGTCAGGCCGTCAGTCGAAATGTAAGGAATTTAATTTTTATGATGATCGGCATCCAACAACTTCATGAATACGGCTTGGCTCCCGGCCCGAATTGGCGCGAGTGGGAAATGGCACGCGAGGTCCAGCATCGATCGTTCCCCACGGGCCATCCTTATATTGCCGGATTGGACTATTACAGCGACTGGCGGCCCGCGGATGGGCTCGGCAGGGACTATCTGGACTACTTCGAATTGCCGCACGGCAATCTGGGTCTGGCAATTGGCGACGTAGCGGGAAAAGGGCTGGCGGCCGCGCTGCTCACATCTTCTTTACATGGGCTGGCACGCGCGCTACGGCACGGCTACGGCAGCCTGGCGGACTTGGCGTCGTCGATCGACGCGCTCTTCTACGAAGTTTGTCCGGACAGCTCTTACGCCACGATGTTCGTCGCGCGCTATGATCCCGACCGCAGCCTTCTACATTACGTCAATGCGGGACATGAGCCGCCGATGGTGCTGCGCAAGACGGCCCGCGGCTACTGGCCGGTGGAACTGGAGCCGACCGGCCCAGTGATCGGCATGCTCCGCAAATCGGCATTCGACGAAGGCGTAATTTCTTTGGCGCCAGGCGACATGCTGGTGGCCTACACGGATGGTTTGTGTGAGACTCCTAACTCACGGGGTGAAGAATGGGGATTCCAGCGCCTGCTCGCGGCCATCCAGTCGGCAAGCTATCGCAAGTCACGGGATATCGTGGAGCGGGTGTTGGAAGCCGCAGAATCGTTCGCGTCGGGCGGCCCGCGCTATGACGACATGACGTTGTGGATCGGCCGCGTGGAGGAGTTGACGTGCCGCACGCTGACGCGGGAGGAAAGCGTGCCGCTCGAAGCCGCGGCGTAGCGCAGCGCTAAAGGCCGCCAGTTTCCGAAGTCGGATCTAACACCGACATACCTTCGTCCGCGGCGGCCTTCAAGAGTTGGCGATCCGAGCAAACGAAGGTCGCAGGCCGGCCCAACCTCGCACGCAGCAGTATGTGGCCAGCCAGTTGCACTGCGTCGTAAGCCTTGAGCGCATGGCGGCCAACCAGCGCAACCGCATCTTCAATCACCAAATCCGGAAGCGGTTGAATTGAATAAAAGTTTGGCCCCGCGCTCCTCCATCGCGCCAAGCACTTGGCCGGCGATCTCGTGGGTCACGTCACCGAGCCGCTCCCGCAGCCGGATTGCGGCATGGAACTCCACACGCGCAAGTCCGAGAACAGCGAGGGTATGCCCGCCGGCTGGATCCGCGAGCCGGAGCATCCGTTCGGTGCCCGGCTCGCGAACATATAATTTGACGAGCGCGCTAGTGTCCAGATAGTAGACGCTCAAAACTACCTTCGCTCACGTAAAACGGTCTCGGATAAAGGCTCACCTGTCATTACGATCGGGTTGAACGTGGAACGAAAACCGGGATCGGAATCCAGTATTGCACGGACTTCAGCCAGCGGCCGGTTGAGCTGGATCGCCGTAACCGGAAACTGCGGATTCTTCGGATTCTCTACCTTGCTGGTTAGAATCCACTTACGTTCAATCGCATTGACCAGCACGCGTTCGCGCTGGTCAGGCACGGCCGCCCACGAGTGACCCTGCAGTGGCAGATAGCTATCGCGAAACCACTTCAGAGAAACGAAACCAAGTTCCGGGTCAAGTTCGGCCTTCGCCAGTGTCAAAACAATATCACGAGCTGGGTCTATCGCGGCTCCGGCGGGCGCTGGCGATTTCGGTTCCGGTTCGGTGCGCGCCATGGTATCCGTGGCCTGCTCGGTTGCCTGGGTCTCTTCTTGCATGCCAACTCTGTAAGAGATTTCGATCACGCCGGAATCGGGGCTCCACGATGCGGCCGGCGTTCCGTTTTTTCTGTCTGCAATTTGCGCTCCGAAGCGACACATCCGCGCGCAAAGCCTGCTCTCGTCTCTTCACCAGCATAGGCTGGTCTCATCTATATCTGATATAGCGAGGTTGGCCTGTTGTCAAGAAAAAAATGTCTTGTTGGGATTGAACTCTTGTCCCGTCTGCGAGAGCCTAGCTGGCCGCTTAGAAATTCACGATGCCGGCGAACGAGTTCGCGTCCAGGCTGGCACCGCCCACTAGCGTGCCGTCGATCTCCGGTTGCGCCATCAGGCTGCGCACGTTGTCCGGTTTGACGCTACCGCCGTAGAGGATGCGTACGGCGTCAGCCGCTGCCGCCCCGTAATGCCCGCGCACCTGTCCGCGCAGCACGCGATGCGCGTCCGCGGCGATGTCCGGTGTGGCGGTCTTGCCGGTGCCGATGGCCCACACCGGTTCATAGGCGATGACGATGCGCGCGAACTGCTCCGGGCTCAGCAGGCTGATACCCGCTTTAAATTGCAGTTCGAGCACCGCCTCCGTCTCGCCGGATTCGCGGTCCGCCAGGCGCTCGCCGACACACACGATAGGCGTAAGGCCGGCATCCAGCGCCGCCACGGTCCGCTGCAAAACAGTCGCATTCGTCTCCTCGAAGTATTGACGCCGCTCGCTGTGACCTACGATCACATGCGAGCAACCGGAGGACTTCAACATCGGCCCGGAGACCTCGCCCGTGAATGCGCCCTCCTTGGCCCAATACAGATCCTGCCCACCGATGCCGATGCGCGTGCCATGGGCGGCAGCGACGGCCGCGGCAATGTCCGTGTACGGAGGGCATATGACGACCTCGCAATGCTCCGCCTTCTCGACCAGAGGACGGAACTTTTCGAAAAATGTGGTGGTTTCAGCGGGCGTCTTGTACATCTTCCAATTGCCCGCCATTACTGGTTTTCTCATATGATTTGCGGTAAAAAGCTGGAACCTTGTGCGATCCGCGCGCCAAAATTCTCAGCCACGGTTTGTCCGATATCGGAAAGCGATGCGCGGAGGCCAAGGTCGACTCCGCGGCGCGCGTGCGGCCCGCTCACCAGCAGCGGAACATACTCGCGGCTATGGTCGGTGGAGGGCGTGGTGGGATCGCAGCCGTGGTCGGCGGTCAGGATGGCGAGGTCGCTCTCGCGTTCCTCGGCGTACAATTGCGGGAGCCAAGCGTCGAACTGCTCCAACGCGGCGGCGTAACCTTCTACGTCGTTGCGATGGCCGTATTGCTGATCGAAATCCACCAAGTTGACGAAGATCAGGCCGGCATCGGCCGCCTGCATGGCTTCGAGCGTGTGGGCCATACCGTCGGCGTTGTTCTTGGTCTTGGAGTAGTCGCGTATGCCGCGGCCCAGGAACACATCGAAGATCTTGCCCACGCTGTGCACGGGTACGCCCGCACCGTCGAGCACGTCCAGCAGCATGCCGCGCGGCGGCGGCACCGCGTAGTCTTTGCGATTGGACGTGCGCGTGAACGATCTGGGAGAACCGGTAAACGGCCGCGCGATCACCCGCCCCAATTCAAACGGCCCGCGCAGTATTTGACGCGCGGTCTCGCAGATTTTGTACAGTTCCCACAGCGGGATGACTTCTTCGTGCGCGGCCACCTGGAAGACGCTGTCCGCCGAAGTGTAGACGATGGGCGAGCCTGTGCGCATATGCTCGGCGCCGAGTTCCTCGATGATTTCGGTGCCCGAGGCGGCCTTGTTGCCGAGCGTACGGCGGGCGATGCGGCTCTCGAACTCGTCCATGATCTCGCGCGGGAAACCGTGCGGAAAGAGCGGAAACGGTTTCTCAAGATGAATGCCCGCCATCTCCCAGTGGCCCGTGGTGGTGTCTTTTCCGGGCGAGGCCAAGGCGCAACGTCCGAAGGCTCCAGCGGGTTCGGCGGCTGGTGGCAGCCCGGTTAATGGCTTGATGTTACCGAGTCCCAGCTTGCAGAGGTTGGGTAGTTGCATAGGCCGCTGGCGGGCGATGTTGCCCAACGTGTCGCTGCCTACGTCGCCATACGCCGCGGCGTCCGGCATCTCGCCGATGCCCACGCTGTCGAGCACGATCCAGATGACGCGGCGGAACACAAGTCGAATGTAGCATGGTGACAATCCCACGCCGCATCGTCCAACAGCTATTCCGCTTGACGGAATACTCGTGACGTAGTAGCATAAATCTCGATCCGGTCATTCCGATGTCGGCAGCGTCGAAAACGCGGGGGATGGCGGCCTGAGAGGCCGCCGCAGGCTGAGAGCCTGCCCCACAGCCGGCGAACGACATTTTCATGAAATTGCAGCGCCGCGGGCGCTGAAGGGACAGGCGCGATAACGAGGCGCACGAAGTCGGGATCGTGGACTATCATTGAAATGCTTATGGCCAATAGTATGAAACTGCTCGATCCGATCCATCCCGGCGAGATTCTGAACGAGGAGTTCATGAAGCCGCTGGGCATCAGCATCAACCGTCTGGCCCGTGACCTGCACGTTCCCCCCAATCGCATTCATGGAATCGTCCATGGAATCCGGACCATCACCGCGGATACGGCGCTACGGCTGGGCCTTTATTTCGGTGTGTCTCCGGAGACTTGGCTCAACCTGCAGACGGCTTATGATCTGCGCGTCGCGCGCCGGGCAGTAGGCGAGGAAATCGCCAAGACTGTGCGCAAACGCGAAGCCGCTTGACGGGAGCCCATGGCCGATGGGGCTCGCCGTGGCATACTAAAAACTGCACCGAAGTTCAAACTTGACGACTCCAAAGGACCGTTTCCCAAGATGTATCCAGCTTTGCAGCAAGAGATCCAAACCTACGAAAAACGCACCCCCAAATCGCGCGCCGCGCACGAGCGAGCCGTGTATCGCGTCCCTCTGGGCGTAGCCAGCAACTACCGCTACTATCCGCCCTATCCTCTGTTCGTGCGCGACGGTCATGGCTCGCGCATCCACGACCTGGATGGCAACGAATACATCGATCACAACCTGTGCTACGGCGCGCTGATGGCCGGGCACTGTCATCCGGCGGTGATGAAAGCGGTCGAAGAGCGCCTGCATCTCGGCACCCTGTTCGGCATGCCGCACGGCATGGAACTGGAACTGGCCGACGAGATCTGCGCGCGCTACCCGGTGGACATGGTGCGCTTCGGTAATAGCGGATCGGAAGTCACGATGCATTCGCTGCGCCTGGCGCGCGCCGCTACGGGCCGCAGCAAGATCATCAAGATGGAAGGCGGCTATCACGGCGGCCACGACGCCATCTCGGTGAGCGTGAAACCCAAGGGGAGCGAGTTCGGCGATCCGGAAAATCCCACGCCGGTGGTATCGAGCGCGGGCGTGCTGAAGGGCACTTCGGACGCCACGCTGGTCGCGCCGTTCAACAATCTGCCGGCCGTGGAGCGGCTGTTCGTCGCGCATCCGGGCGAGATCGCGGGCATCATCATCGAGCCCATCATGATGAACATCGCGTTCTGCATGCCTGATGAAGGCTACATTCACGGTCTGCTGGAACTGGCCCACAAGCACGGCGCGCTGCTGATCATGGACGAAGTGAAAACCGGCGCGAAGCTGGCTTGGGGCGGCGCCTGCGAGTATTTCAGCGTGAAGCCCGACATCATCTGCCTGGGCAAATCCATCGGCGGCGGTTTTTCGCTGGCGGCGTTTGCGGCCAGCCGCGAGATCATGGATGTGATCGCAACGCAGAAGATGTTTCACGCGGGGACCTATAACACCAATCCGGTAGTGATGGCCGCGGGTCTGGCCACATTCCGGCAGGTGCTCACACGCGACGCTTACGCACACATCGACCGTTTGAATCGCAAGCTGGTGGATGGCTACCAGGCAATCATCGGGAGGAACGGTTTGGTGGCCTATGCCGACGGCGCGGGCGCCAATGGCGCGCTGCTCTTCTATCCGCAGCGTATCCGCAATTACCGCGACTGGTATCACGTAGACGAGGATCTGTGGACGCACTACTGGTTCGCCATGGTGAATCGCGGTGTGCTGGCGCAGCCTTACTGGTGGGATGAACAGTGGACCATCTCGATGCAGCACACCGAGAAGGATATAGACGAGCATTTACAGGTGTTCGCGGATGTCGCTCCGGCGCTGGCGGTCGCGCAGCAGGAACGCAGTACCCTGGCGCACGCCTGATCCGGCTCATTCAACAGACCAGACGCCTTCAAAATCTACGAAGTATTTCTGTACCTGAATCCCCGGCGCAGCCTGCGAAACACACTCCGCCGCGCGCTGTAGCTCGTCTTGATGATGGGCAGCTTCCGATGCTGCATCGCCTTTAAAGGCGGCCAGTCCGCCGTAGGCGCCGCAATCGGAATGCACCATCAAGATGACCCGCTTGGTGCCGTGCAGGCGGATCGACTTCTGAATCTGGTCCAGCACAAAGCTACGGTCCGTCTCGCGCTCCGACGATGCCAGACATTTGGCGCCTCCCGCAACCTTGATCACATCCGGATTCGAGATTCCGTTGCGTTTGAGGAATTTGTCAAACCCCAAATGAAAGCGGTGGTCGAAGCACCAGACCACCGCCGCGCCGCTCTGGTAGTGTCCGCGCGGAGAATCGAAGTGAAAGACCTTCGTCATGAGAGTATTCTCGCATGCCTCGAATACAATCAAAGGATGCTCGCAATTCGTACGGGTGTAGCTGCCATGCTTCTCATCGCCACCGCTTATATTGCTCGCGCGCAGCCCGCGGCCACCCTGGTGATGCTAAACGGCAAGATTTGGACGGTTAATGAAGCGCAGCCGCAAACGGAGGCCGTGGCGTGCCTGGGCAGCCGGATTGTGGCCGTGGGATCGAGCAACGAGATCCGCAAGTGGATCGGGCCCTCGACCCAGGTGATCGACCTGGCGGGCAAACTGGTGTTGCCCGGATTCAACGACGCGCACGTGCATTTCCTGGATGGCGGGCAAAACCTGGCGAGCGTCCAACTGCGCACCACCAAGTCCGAAGCCGAGTTCCGCGCGCGCATCGCGGAGTTCGCCGCCAAGCAGCCCGCCGGCCGCTGGATCACCGGAGGCGATTGGGACCACGAGAACTGGATACCCGCGCGTCTGCCCACGCGCCAGTTGATCGACGACGTCAGCGCCGGCCATCCGGTCTTCGTCGAACGGCTGGACGGCCACATGGCGCTGGCTAATTCGCAAGTATTGAAGCTGGCGGGCATCACGCGCGATACGCCCGACCCGCCGGGCGGTACGATCGTGCGAGACGCATCCGGCGAGCCGACCGGCGTGTTGAAAGACGCCGCTATGGTCGGTGTGTATCGCGTCATGCCGGCGCCCACGCCCGACCAAGCCGCCGAAGCCGTCCACGCCGGCATGCGTTACGCCGCGGAAAACGGCGTCACCAGCGTGCAGGACATGTCCGCCGGTCCGGACACTCTGCGCGTTTATGAAACCTTGCTGGCGCGCGGCGAACTCACCGTGCGCATCTCCGGACACCAGCCCCTGGCCACTTGGGGGCGTCTGGCGGCGGTCGGCCTGCGTGCGGATTTTGGCGGCGAAAAGCTGCACGTCGGCGGACTGAAAGGTTTCGCCGATGGCTCGCTCGGATCGACCACCGCGCTGTTTTTCGAACCTTATCTGGACGCTCCGAATACGTCCGGACTGGCCGGCAGTGAGATGATCCCGGAGAGCAAGATGTTGGATCACATCCTGGGCGCGGACCGTGCCGGGCTGCAGGTGGCCGTGCACGCCATCGGCGACAAGGCCAACCACATCATCCTGGGCATGTACGAAGAGGCCGATCGCCGCAACGGGCCGCGCGACCGGCGTTTCCGCATCGAGCACGCGCAGCACTTGCGCCCCGACGACATCCCGCGCTTCGGCAAACTGCACGTCATCGCCTCCATGCAGCCGTACCATTGCATCGACGATGGCCGCTGGGCCGAGAAGCGCATCGGACCGGAGCGCGCCAAGACTACTTATGCTTTCCGGACCCTCCTCGACACGGGTGCGGTGCTGGCTTTCGGGTCGGATTGGCCGGTGGCACCGATGGTCCCCCTAATGGGCATTTACGCCGCCGCCACTCGCCGTACACTGGATGGCAAACATCCGGAGGGTTGGGTGCCGGAGCAAAAGATCACGGTAGCGGAAGCGATTCGCGCGTACACCATGGGTTCGGCCTATGCCAGTTTCGAAGACGGAATCAAGGGGTCGATCGAGGCGGGAAAGCTGGCGGACATGGTCGTGGTGTCCGAGGATATTCTGAACATTGCGCCCGCAGAGATCGAGAAGACACGCGTCGAGATGACGGTTCTTGATGGGAAGGTGGTTTATCGCAGATAGTACCTGGCGCGCCCGGGTCCTATGGCTCGGTCCGAACGGATACTGGAGCGGCCGCCGTCAGAACGACGCCATCGGATTGCAGGTCAGCAAGTATGGCCGTGGGCTGCGACTCGTGATCGAAGTACTTAACGAAATTGCGGCTCCTGTCACAGCACCTCATGGTCAGATACGCCACGACCATACCGCCCGTGACGAGCGGGTGCAGGGCGGCGACGGGCAGCACGTACTTCTTCGACTTCAGAAAAGACTCGAATACCCCACGCACTGCGCCGCTGCGCGGCAGAGTGCCCGGGACCTGGGTAATTTCAAAGCACCAGAACGGGATGTCGGTGTGATGTTTAGCGTATCGCATCAGCGACTTGGCGACCTGTTTCGGAGTGGTAATTCCCTGATCAGCGAGCCAACTGCGATGGGTGGCGTGTGGGTAAAAGGTGTTGATTACGCCGCGCGAGAAGTCGGCGCAATTGTGAAAGATCAGGTTGAAATGGCTCTTGTTGGGGCCCGAGTTCAGCTTGTCGATGAGCATCTGGTCCTGCTGGCCGGTGGTTTCGATCTCAAAACTGTAAATCGTGCGGTCATATACAGCACCCACCAGTTGCGTCCATTCGCCATCCGGCACGCTGCCGTCGGCGGTGTCGGGCGTGATGGATTCCAGGTGTGTCCGGCGGTAATTATCGCGGAGGCTGGCGACCATCTCGGCGTTCGCATATAAGGGGACCTGCTCGGGCCGGTCCACGGCATAAAGGTAGGGGATTAGGGGGATGGCGATCCAATCGTAGCCGCCGACATGATAATACCTGCTGATCACCACACCGCTCTCGCCGGCTTCACAGGGACGCAAGTGGACCGGTGAAGCGACGCAGATCCGGGAAAGGTAAACGGCGGCGTGGCCTGTCGGATTCATGTGCCCGAACGCACCGTATGGCTCCTCCAAAAAGAGAGCGGCTGCACCACGCAGGGGAGTGATCGCGCCGACGCACAGGACCAATAGTACCGGAAGACTAGCTCTCCTTGTCATCACTATGGGCGACGGAGCGGGGCCGACATTCGTTTCCCAGCATTCGGGTCAAACCGCCCAAGTCCGATGGCATGGAGGCCCAAAATGGAGGACGACGAATAGAAGAATGTTCCGCCAATCACGAGATCAATTTTTGACAATGTTCACCTATTGGCGCCATGTTTTCAGCGGCCGATTTTGACGAAATCGGTATGCACCTTCGCCCACATAGAGGGGCGCCTGATGAATCTTGGATCGCGAACTTATTTTCCTTGACCAGGCTATCGCTAGCATGGTATACCTATTCCCAAACTGCACAAGGAGGACACTGTGGCGAGACGCTGCGGTGGGATGAGCCTTATGCTGCGCCATTTCTTAAAAAGGTTTTTCGGAGGGGCTTTGCCGCTTTTTGGGGTCGCGGCGATGGTCCTGGCGTTTTGTTCCGCCGCGGTCGCCGCGACACCCGTGACCATCAACATCAACACAAACACGCCTGTGCCGTTGACGGCCGGATTCAGCGGCCTCAACGCGCCGCAACCGAAGAATGGCGTCGAATACTACGATCCGAAGATCGTGGCGGCGGTATCGCAATTGAAGCCAGGGTGGGTGCGGTTCCCGGGCGGCACGGCGTCGATGGCATTTGACTGGAATCCGGCCAATCCGTCCGGGGGACACATCAACATCGCCTGGATGAATTCGCTGGTCACGGGCGACCCGCCGCTGGTGACCGGCCAGCCGGCAAGCATTCTCACTTCTTCGCAACAGTACACCCAAGCAAAGGGCGGTGTATTTCTCTCGGATTTCGCCAATTTCGCGCAGACTTTGAGCGCCGCCGCAATCATTTGCTTCAATACTTTCACTGACAACAACGCAGGCAGCGCCACCCAGATGGCGCAGGCAGCGCAAAGCCTGGGACTCAATGTGCTGGAGTGGGAATTTGGTAATGAGGCGTATCTCTATCCGGCAATCTACCCGACGCTAGGATCCAATCAGGCCAATCCGCTATTATACGCGACATCCTCGTACAATCCTTATTATCTCGACCTGATGACGGGCGCGCCGACGGCGACGGTCGGATTATTCTCCGCTGGTCTATACACCGGATCTCCGCAGGCAGTTTCGAATTGGGACCCGCAACTGGCGACTTACACTCCGCCATACTGGAACGCGGGGTCCACCCATATCTATCCGGTCACGACGACGGCGCCGAATGAAGAGACCATGGAAGCCCTAAACGGCATCCTCGGATATGCGAGCTCCGCTTACATCCTGTCTTACCTGGTGCCCTTCGTGGGCCCGCGCACGCCGATTTATGTGACTGAATTCAATTCGGGTCTGCCTTACAACGACAAGTTCCTGACTTGCTTGTATAACGGGATCTTTCTTGCCGAATACATCGCGCGCCTCTCCAGCGTGCCGAACATAAAAGCGGTGGGCGTGCACGCGATGTACTCCGATAACAACGACTATCATGGAATGATTCAATCGGTGAACGGGAATACAATTGAGAGTTATTTGCTTGCGCAATTGGCGGCAAATGCGAACTACTCGACAGACACGGCTACGGATCCCAACACGCAGTTTCAATTCTATGTTTCAGCGCCTGGGCTGGCGGTCGCGGTCGCCAACCAGGCGATCAACAACAGTTCGGCTACCTGGACAACGACTGTGGGCGCCGGGCCGACAGTTCCAACTTCCGGATTCATCGGAGGACCGATACCCGCCGTTTTCGCACAGGGCTACGCGGCTAACAACGGGAGCCATTATCTGCTGGTGACCAACAAATCCGGACAAGGCCAGAATATATCGGTTTCCGTCAACGGGACGAAGGTTTCGAGCACCATGAATCTGACTTACGTCTGGAATAACAGCCCCACGATCGCGAACACCGCGCAGGCGACCACGACTTTGCAGATCCAAACCGGCGCTTCGAGTAATCCGGTTTTCGTTCGTCCATACAGCGTAACCTTCATCCAGTGGTGATGGAGCGGCCGCTCCTGATACCATAGAAATCTGCGGATCGGGATTCACACTTCCATAGCGGCTTCATTTGAAAGCGCCGCGCTTAAGGCATCGGAGCTCGGGGCCAATACGTTCCAGATTTTTTCATCCAGCCCGCGAATGTGGCGTGCATCCGTGCCCGGTGTCGAGCAGGTTCGGTTGCTTTGCCGTGCGCGGGAACGGTTGGATTTGTACCCGCTGGCCGTGCATTGCAACTATCTGGTCAATCTGGCGTCGCCCGATGCGGTGATCCGCGCGCGTTCCATCGCGGCATTTCGCAGCGAGTTGGAGCGAGCGGCGCTCCTCGGCGCGGAATTCCTGGTGGCGCATCCGGGCAGTTACAAGGGGCAAACGCCGGAAGAGGGGATCACCGCGTTCGCGGACGGCTTGCGGCACGCGGCGGATGGGATCGACCGCAAATCGCCGACGGTTTTATTGGAAAATACGGCCGGTTGTGGAGCGCAAATCGGCGGCCGGTTCGAAGAACTGCGGGCAATCCGCGAGCGCGCCCTGGAACTTACGGATCTGCGGGTGGGCTATTGTCTGGACACCTGCCACTTACTGGCCGCCGGCTACGATGTGTCTAGCGAGGATGGACTGCGCGCGACCATGCGGCAGGCGGAGCGTGTGCTGGGCATGACACATGTGAGGCTGATACACGCCAACGATTCGAAGGCGCCGTTGGGATCGCACCTTGACCGGCATGAGAACATTGGAAACGGATATATCGGCAGCGCTGGATTCCGCCGGATACTGGCGCACCCGAAACTGCGATCCAAGCCGTTCATCCTGGAAACTCCGGTAGAACAGGATGGCGACGACCGCCGGAATCTGGAAAACTTAAAGAAGCTATGCCCGAAAAGCCGTACGACCATAACCAAATCGAGCTGAAATGGCACGCGCGGTGGGAAGACGCCACCTTCTACAAGGCCGAGGAGAATTCCTCGCGGCCGAAATATTACGTGCTGGAGATGCTGCCCTATCCCAGCGGCACGCTGCACATCGGCCACATTCGAAACTATGCCATCGGCGATGCGTTGGCGCGCTACAAATGGATGCGCGGATTCAACGTGCTGCATCCTATGGGGTGGGATGCTTTCGGCCTGCCCGCGGAGAACGCCGCCATTGCCAACCAGCGGCATCCGCGCGAATGGACGCTGCAGAATATCGCAGCGATGAAGAAGACTCACCGCCGGTTTGCCTTCAGTTACGATTGGGATCGCGAAGTCTCCACCTGCGAACCGGAATATTATCGTTGGAACCAGTGGTTCTTCTTGAAGATGCTCGAGCGGGGCATGGCCTATCGCAAGAAGGCGCTGGTGAACTGGTGCCCGAAGTGTTGCACAGTGCTGGCGAACGAGCAGGTGGTGAACGGCTGCTGCTGGCGGCATGAGGACACGCCCGTGGAGCAGCGTGCCCTGGAGCAATGGTTTCTCCGCATCACCAAATACGCGGATGAACTGCTGCGGGATATCGACAAGCTCGAAGGCGGCTGGCCCGAGCGCGTGCTCACCATGCAGCGCAACTGGATCGGCCGTTCCGAAGGCACGGAGGCCGACTTCCGGTTGGAGGGCGCGGGCGGCGCGATTCGCGTTTTCACAACCCGCGTGGATACGATCTACGGGGCCACGTGCGCGATTCTGGCGCCGGAGCACCCGCTGGTCTCGCAATTGGCGGATGCCGAGGGGCAGGCTCGCGCCAAGGCCATGATCGATGCGCGCGCGGCCCAGGGTCCGGGCGACGTGATCAAGGAAGGCTTCTTCACCGGCAGCTACGCGATCAATCCCTACAGCGGGGAACGGGTTCCGGTGTGGGTCGGTAACTTTGTCCTGATGACTTATGGCACGGGCGCCATTATGGCCGTGCCGGCGCACGACGAGCGGGACTTCGAATTCTGCACGAAGTACGGCATTCCGGTTCGTTCCGTGATCCGGCCCGTAGATGGCGCATTACCGGCGCTGGACGCGATCGGGACCGCGTTCACTGACGACGGCGTGGTGGAGAATTCCGGCGAGTGGTCGGGCCTCGGGAGCGCCGAAGCCCGACGGCAGATGACGGCCAAGGCCGAGGCGGAAGGCTTCGGCAAGGGCGCGGTCACGTTTCGCATTAAGGATTGGGGCGTTTCGCGGCAGCGATATTGGGGCACGCCGATTCCGGTGATCCACTGCCCAAGTTGTGGCGTGGTTCCGGTACCGGAGAGCGATCTGCCCGTGGTGCTGCCGCTGAATGTGCAATTCACCGGCAAAGGCCGCTCGCCGCTGGAGGAAGTGCCCGAATTCGTGAACGTGGCATGTCCCAAGTGCGGGGGCGCGGCGCGGCGCGAGACCGATACCATGGACACGTTCGTGGATTCGTCCTGGTATTTCTACCGCTACTGCGACGCGCACAACGATCGCATGCCGTTCGACCCGGCGAAGGTCGCTTACTGGTTCGAGATCGATCAATATATCGGCGGCGTGGAGCACGCCATTTTGCACCTGATCTATTCGCGCTTCTTCACGAAGGTGATGCGCGATATCGGGCTGGTGAAGAACGACGAACCCGTAAAGCGGTTGTTCACGCAGGGCATGGTGATCGCCGATGGCAGGAAGATGTCGAAATCGAAGGGCAACGTAGTTGGCGCCGACTCGCTCGCCGACCGCTACGGCGCGGACACGGCGCGCCTGTTCATTCTCTTCGCCGGCCCTCCGGAGAAGGAAGTGGACTGGCGCGACGAACGGGCCGAGGGCATCTATCGCTTCCTCGGGCGAGTCTATCGCTTCGCCACGCGCAACATTCCGCACAACCTGGACCGCGCACAAGGAGACGGCGTTGCCAGCGCCCCCGAGGCAGACCGCAGGATCATCCGCAAGCTGCATCAAACCATTCGCAAGTTGACCGAGGATTTCGAATCGCGGTGGCACTTCAATACCTCGATTTCGGGCATCATGGAGCTGGTGAACGATCTGTACGCCGAAGAGCCGCATCTTTCCAGCGGCACCGTGGCGGAGGTGCTGGAAAAGCTCACGCTGTTGTTGGGACCG
This sequence comes from Bryobacteraceae bacterium, assembly GCA_049511415.1. Lineage (GTDB taxonomy): Bacteria > Acidobacteriota > Terriglobia > Bryobacterales > Bryobacteraceae > Bog-159. The sequence continues at coordinate 111,019 of JBEKYC010000011.1, forward strand.
TTCGCACCTTATCTGGCCCAGGAGATCTGGGAGGAGTTGGGGCGCGAAGGTCCCGTGTTCCGCCGGCCGTGGCCGGCTTTCGATCCGGAGTTAGCCAAGGAAGAGCTGGCGGAGATTGTGGTGCAGGTTAACGGCAAGCTGCGCAGCCACGTTCATCTGCCGTTCGGCACGGCAGAAGATGAATTGAAAGCCGGCGCGCTCGCCGATGCGAAGATCCGTGCGTTAGTGGAAGGCAAGCAGATTGTGAAGGTGATCGCGGTGCGGGATAAGCTGGTCAACATCGTGGTCAGAGGATAGCGCCGCCTTTCACGGCCGCTGGGCGCCTTTCACCAGTGCCACTTTGGTGTTGAGCGCTTCCACAAAGGCCGGCAGGTCGATCGCCTCGACGCCGGGGGCCACACCGCGGCTCAGCGGCGCTGAGGTGGATTCGCGATGCACCACGCTCATGCGCACGGGCCCATGGCCGTCCATGGCGCGACGCAAAGATAACAGGGTTCCGGCCATGTCCGGTTTAACAGTCTTGGATGCCTTACACTCCGCCATCCACAGCCCCCCCTGGCGGTCGGGAAAAAGAAAGTCCACCTCCAGCCCCTGCTGATCGCGGAAATGGTAGAGTTCTTTGCGCTGCCCGCGGTTGACCTGGCTCTTCACGATCTCAGCGGCGGCAAATCCCTCGAACAGTGGACCGAGGAACGGCGAGCGGTCCAACTCGGCTTGCGTAGTAATGCCGAGCAGATAGCAGGCTAGGCCCGAGTCTCCTATATAGACTTTAGGTGACTTGATCAGGCGTTTCCCGAAGTTTTCAAAGTAAGGTGGAACCAGGATGACTTGGCCGGTGATCTCCAGCACGTGCAGCCAGTCGCCGATCGTAGGAACGGAGACGCCTAGCGGAGCCGCCAGATCCGTTTTGTTGAGGACCTGCCCGTGGCGGCTGGCCAGCAAAGCCAGGAAACGGCGGAACGTCCCCAGGTCGCGGATGTTGGTGACGGCGCGGACGTCCCGTTCCAAATACGTCTGGATGTACGAGCTGAACCACAACGCGCGCGCTCCCGGACGCGCCAGCACTTCCGGATAGCCGCCGTGAAGCAGATTGACGCGATCCGTCTCGGCGCGGCTGAACGGCAGTAGCTGCAGGATGGCGGCGCGACCGGCCATCGACTCGCTGACTCCCTGCATCAAGGGGGCCTCCTGAGAACCGGTGAACAGCCACCGGCCGGTGGCGCGAGGCTTCTGATCCACACGCGTGCGAATGTATGCGAAGAGTTCGGGCACGTTCTGGATCTCGTCGAACAGGACGGGGACATGCATCTCCTCGATCAGGGCCCGGGGATCGGAACGCGCGCGGGCCTGCATGTCCGGATCCTCCAGGATCACGTATTCGGCGCGCGGAAAAAGCCGGCGCAGCAGAGTGGTTTTGCCGGTCCGGCGCGGGCCGGTCACCACTACGGCGGGGAAGCTGCGGGCGGCCTCCAGGACGTCCGCTTGGAGAATTCGAGGCACGAAGCGCATATGAGAATTCTAAACTGAAACTTTAGATTTCTCAAGCAGAAACTTAAGGTAAGCGCCTTACTTGCGCACGATTACTTCCCGGAGATGATCGCGCGTCAGGAAGAATTTGACCGACTCGAATTTCTGGAAGAGCCTTTCGAGGCTGCGGTTGTTAAACAATTGCTGAGTCGGCAAGTGCTCGTCATGCCGGCTGACCTGCAGGGTGCGCAGGTCTTGAATACGAAAGTCGTAGCCCGGCACGGTTTCCTTGCGGTCAGCTGACTGGAAGAAGGCCAGTAAGTATCCATGGGGCTTTAGCACCCGCCAGAGGCGCTCGGCGGTCGCCAGCAGCAGGGGCGGCTCCATGTACTCCAGAACATCCCAGGCCAGCACACCATCGAATTGCTCTTCGGGATAATCCAGGCTCTGCCGCAGGAAATAGTCAATCCGGCCCGGATTGGCTTGATCGGCAACATCGTGGCCAAAGGTCTCCTGAAAAATGCGCAGGCAGTCTTCCGAATAGAATTTATGCCCCAGGCTGGTCACGAAGTTGATATTCTCCTGGCGGGCGCCCCCGAGGTCCAATATCGACAAACCCGTCTGTTCGCGGAAAGAAGCGAAAAACTGCTCGAGGCCTCGGCTTTGGCGGGTGTCCAACACGTCCTTCCCGCGGTTACCGCGAGCCGGGCGCGACGAATTCTTATCCGGAGCCGGCGGAACATTCTCCGCGACGGAGCGCGCGCCGCGCAGAATGTCCTTCAGCCGTTCCAGCAACTCCACTTCCTCATGGCAGCCCCCTGGGCGGGCCTAGCGTTTTACATCCGTTGCGCCGGCTGCCGCAACTACGGGCGCCACCGGGGGTGCGGCAACCGCCGGCTTGGGGTGCGGCTGGCTGGATGTCACTTTCGGCTCGGATTTGACTATGTCGATGCTGCCTTTGAAGTAGGCGCCGTCTTCGATGATGATGCGCGCGGTTTTGATATCGCCCACGAGTTTGGCGTCCTTACGAATCTCGATCCGCTCGCTAGCCTCCACGTTGCCCTGAATAGCCCCCAATGCGACTACTTCGCGGGCCTTTATACCAGCGTGGACCTTGCCGTTCGGTCCTATGGTGAGCTTGTGGTCCATCAGTTCGATGGTCCCCTCGACATCACCATCCACATACAGATCCTCCCGGCTGAAGATCTGGCCGGCGATTTTGACGGCCTTGCCGATGCTGGCCGACCCGCCGCGCGAGTCCGAATCCGTTCTCCCCACCGGCATGCTGGACATGCTGGACAAAGTTGTAGCCTCCTTCTTGGTTTCAACAGGCGGCGCCACCGGCGCCGGCCTGAGGGTGTTCGTATTGATGGGCCTGGGAAGTTCTTCCTCCCTGCGCTGCTTGTTCCAAACGCTCACGCGGGTGGCCCCCCTTTCTGGAGTATCAGTGCAATCATGCTTGGTGCGACCTGCTTCATATAAAATGGGATACAACGGCTAAGCCGCCAACCCTCACCCGATTATAAACTGGTTTACGGAAACGTGACAGGTCTGAATAGAACCGGATCACCGGAACGCGTCCGCCTGCTATCCTCAAAAATATTCCCAGACAATGAAAAAGCTGTTAGCACTGAACCGCGGCGAAATCGCCATACGCATCCTGCGGGCGGCCAATGAGCTTGGGATCCGCACGGTGGCTATCTATTCGCAGGAGGACCGGCTGGCCCTGCACCGCTTCAAGGCGGACGAAGCCTATCTCATCGGCGAAGGCAAGGGACCGGTGGAAGCGTACCTGGATGTGGATGGCATTGTGGCGCTGGCGCGCGAAAAAGGCGTGGAGGCAATCCACCCGGGTTACGGTTTTCTTTCCGAGAATCCCGCACTTCCCCGCGCCTGTCAGGCGGCGGGTATTACATTTATTGGGCCGGGCGCGGAATTACTGGAATTGTTAGGGGACAAACGGGCCGCCCGGCAACTGGCGCATCAGGCCGGCATCCCTACCGTCCCAGGTACTGAGGATCCTATCAGCGACCCGAAACAGGCGGAACGTGCTGCCCGGCACATCGGTTTCCCGTTAATCGTCAAAGCCGCTTTCGGAGGCGGCGGCCGCGGCATGCGTGTGGTACGGTCCGCGGGCGAGTTCGGCGAGCGGTTGGCCGAGGCCCGGCGCGAAGCGGGCGCGGCTTTCGGGAATGATGCCGTCTTCCTGGAGCGTTACGTGGAGCGCGCGCGCCACATTGAAGTACAGATCCTGGGCGATCGTGCCGGCAATATCTTGCATCTTTATGAGCGGGACTGCTCCGTGCAGCGAAGGCATCAAAAGGTCGTCGAAGTCGCGCCGGCCGTGGGCCTGGATGATTCCATCCGGGCGTCGCTCGCCAGTGCCGCTGTGCAACTGGCACAGTCGGCGGGATACTATAACGCCGGAACAGTCGAGTTCCTGGTAGACGCCGATTCGGGCGCATGGTACTTCATCGAAGTGAATCCGCGCATCCAGGTGGAGCATACCGTCACCGAGATGGTCACCGGAATCGATCTGGTGCGCTGTCAGATTCAGGTGGCGCAGGGGCATACCCTGTTCGGGCCGGAGATCCATCTTCCATCTCAGGACCAGATCCCGCTCTACGGATTTGCCTTGCAATGCCGGATCACCACTGAAGATCCGGCCAACCATTTCGTGCCCGATTATGGCAAGATCCATACCTACCGCTCGCCCGCGGGGTTCGGCATCCGGCTGGACGGCGGATCGGCCTACAGCGGCGCGGTGATCACGCCCTACTACGACTCCTTGCTGGTGAAGACCACCGCCTGGGGCCGCGAGTTCGGGCATGCCTGCGAGCGCATGGACCGGGCCCTGCGCGAATTCCGCGTGCGTGGCGTTAAGACCAATATCCCGTTCCTGGAGAACGTGGTGAAACACCCCGACTTCCGCGCGGGGCAAGTCACCACGGCGTGGTTGGAGCAGACGCCGGAGCTGGTCCGCTTTTCCCCGCGAAAGGATCGCGCCACCAAACTGCTGACATATCTGGGTGAGGTGATCGTGAACCAGAACCCGACGGTGGCGGACAAGGCTCAGCCGGCGCGTATCGATGCGGCGCCCGTGCCGCCATACGACGCCGCCGCGCCCCCGGCGGGCACGCGTCAACTGCTGGCGGAACTGGGACCGGTAAAATTCGCCCAGTGGACCGGCTCGCAGCAGCGCTTGCTGCTTACCGACACCACCTTCCGGGACGCGCATCAGTCGCTGCTGGCGACTCGCGTGCGCAGTTACGACATGCTGCGCATCGCCAACATGGTGGCACACCGGCTGCACAACCTGTACAGCCTGGAGATGTGGGGTGGCGCTACCTTTGACGTGGCCATGCGATTCCTCCACGAAGACCCATGGGTGCGCTTGCGGCAGTTGCGCCAGGCCATTCCGAACATCTGTTTCCAGATGCTGTTGCGCGCCTCGAACGCGGTTGGCTATACGGCCTATCCGGACAATGTGGTCGAGCAGTTCATCGACGAAGCATCGGGGCAAGGAATTGATATTTTCCGCATCTTCGACTCGTTGAACTGGCTGCCGAACATGAAGGTGGCCATGGAAGCCGTGCGCCAGACGTCCAGCATCTGCGAGGCCGCGGTTTGCTATACGGGAGATATTCTCGATCCGCGCCGGGACAAATATTCGCTGGCCTATTACGTGAAGATGGCGCGCGAGCTGGAGCGTATGGGAGCGCACGTGCTGGCCATCAAGGACATGGCCGGCCTGTGCAAGCCTTACGCGGCGGAAAAGCTCGTCAGCACGCTGCGCCAGGAGGTTGGCATTCCGATCCACTTCCACACGCACGACACCAGCGGGATCAATGCGGCCTCGGTGCTGAAAGCCGCCGAAGCCGGCGTGCACGTAGCCGACGGGGCCATAGCTTCCATGAGCGGCACAACCAGCCAGCCGAATCTGAACTCCATTGTGGCCGCACTGCGCAACACGCCACGCGATAGCCGCGCCGACCTGGACGCCTTGAATCAATGCGCGGATTACTGGGAGACCGTGCGGACTTACTACGCGCCATTCGACACCGGTCCCAAATCCGGCACCGCCGAGGTGTACCTGCACGAAATGCCCGGCGGGCAATACACCAACCTGCGCGAACAGGCTGAAGCCATGGGCTTGGGCGCGCGTTGGCGCGAGATCGCCCACACGTATACGGAGGCCAATGCCGCATTGGGAGATATTGTCAAAGTGACTCCCTCCAGCAAGGCGGTGGGAGATTTGGCCATCTTCCTGGTAAACCACAACATGACGGTGCAACAGTTCGAGCGGCTGGGGCCGGACCACAACCTGACGTTGCCCGCTTCCGTGATCGAGATGCTTAGCGGCGCCCTTGGAGAGCCCGAGGGCGGCTGGCCCAAGCGCCTGCAGAAGGCCATTTTGAAGGGGGCCAAGCCGCAGCGCGGCCGGCCCGGCGCGCATTTGACGCCAGTAAATTTCGAGGAGACTGCCGCCACTCTGAACCGAAAGATCGGCCGGGCTTCGGTGCCGGACGAGGTGCTGAGCTTCCTCATGTATCCGGACGTGTTTCTGAAATTCGTCAAGGCGCGCCAAAGCTACGGCAACGTTGAAGTGCTGCCTACGCCGCAGTTCTATTACGGCATGCAGAAGGGTGATGAGATCGCCGTGGAACTGGAGCCGGGCAAGGCCCTGGTGATCAAGTTTCTGACGGTGGGAGAGCCGCATCCGGAAGGCTTTCGCACGGTGTTCTTCGAACTGAACGGGCAACCGCGCGAGGTTAATATTCGCGACAAGAGCCTGGAAGTGAAGGTCGCCGCGCGGCCCAAAGCCGACCCCGCCAAGCCGGGAGAGATCGGCGCGCCGATTCCCGGCGTGGTTTCGACGGTTGCCATGGAGCTGAATCAGGCGGTGAAGAAGGGCGACCGCCTGCTGGTGATGGAAGCCATGAAGATGCAGAGCACCGTGTATGCTCCCGTGGGCGGCAAGGTCACCCAAGTTCTGGTGCAGCCGGGACGGCACGTGGAAGCGAAGGACCTTTTGCTGGTGATCGAGTAGGAAGGGGGCGGCTTCGCCGCTTTAAGCAGCCCAAGCAATCTGCCGTTTGATAGGCGATTACGCACCTTATCGTCCAATAAAGTCAAGCGACGGAACAACAAAACGGGACTCTGCAAGCCCCGGTTTCATTGGGGAGGGCCGCTTTTCGTCCCCAAACTTACCCATTTCGAGACAAAAAGGGGCATGCGATCCGGAGTTGCCGAAAACCCCGTTTTTAGGAGGACTACAAACTTTGCTGCGCAGATCGGTTTTGCTGCGGGTGCCCGATCTGGAGGACGATCTTGCCGGACTTGTGGGGTGCGCCCGCCAGCATGGCCTGCGCCTGGCGCGCCTC
>JBEKYC010000012.1:0-117898 GCA_049511415.1 Bryobacteraceae bacterium
CTTCCTTACGTTGTATAAGTGACGGCGGGCGTGGCCTGTTCGAATAACGGAATCACCAGGGGATCTTCCTGCTGGTACATCTGCCGGATCCAGTCCGCATACTTGTGCTCCAGCACGGAACGGCGGACTTTGAGCGTGGGCGTGACCAGTTCCGGATCGAGCAGGGCGTCTTCTGTGAGGAAGCAGAATCGCTTGACCCGCTCGAACGAGGAAAACTCGGTCTGCAGAGTGGCCAGTTCGTTGCGAAACAGCGCCACGACAGCCGGCGAGAGCAGCAATTCCTCGTGGCTGCGGAACGCGTGGCCATGGTGGCCGACGGCGTGCGTTACGTTTTCGATATGGGCCACGATCATGGCGCTGACGAATCTGCGGCCTTCGCCCACGATCAGCACCTGCTGAATGTAGGGGCTGTGCAGCAGGGCATGTTCCAGGGCGGCACAGGCGATGTTCTTGCCGTTGGAGAGAACCAGAATCTCTTTGCGCCGGCCGGTGATGGTGAGATAGCCGTCGGCATCGATACTGCCCAGATCGCCGGTGTGCAACCAGCCGTCGCCGGCGAAGGCATGGCTGCTGTTGGTTTCATCTTTGTAATAACCCAGCATGACATGCGGTCCTCGGGTGAGGATCTCGCCGTCCTCGCTGATACGGAGGTCAACTTCCGGAAGGGCGGGGCCCACGGAGCCGATCTTTTCGCGGTGAAATTCGTTCAGCGTGATTACCGGCGAGGTTTCGGTCATGCCGTAACCTTGCAGGACCTCGAAGCCCGCCGCGCGGAAGAACAGCTCCACGTCGGGGTTCAGCCAGGCGCCACCCGAAATGAAGTATTTCAGGCCGCGCAATTGACGATGAACCTTGGGGAAAACCAGTTTGCCGGCCAGCGGCGCCAGCAGCCGCGCGGAACGCGGGGCGGGTTCACCCAGCAGTTGCGCACGCGTCTGAGCCAGCGCCGCGGCCAGCAGTTTGCGTCCGATGAAGCGCCGGTGGGGCAGCAGTTTGCCGATCTCGGCTTCGACGGCTTCTTTGACTTTTTCCAGAATACGCGGCACCACGCCGACGATATCGGGCTGGTGGACAGGCAGCAATTCCTTTAAATCGTGCGGATCTCCGTAAGCGATTTTTACGCCTTCATGGAAGTAGCCATAGCTGAGGGTACGCTCCAAAACGTGCGGCAGGGGCAGAACCGAGAGCGCCTGGTGCGCCGTGTTGGATGGGACCCGGGACAAGCTGCCGAGCAGGTCGGCCACGATGTTGCCATGCGATAGCATGACGCCTTTGGGAGTCCCCGTCGTGCCCGAAGTGTATACGATGGTCGCGAGATCTTGCGGTTGCACGGTCAGGGCCGCGACACGGATGCGGTGTATGGCTACGTCGTCAAATTCTTGGGTTTCCGCAATGATACGGGGCAGGGAAGTGGATACGCCGGCGGTCTCTTCCATGGCGATGATAGTTTTGAGATCCGGCAACGAAGGCAGAGAGTCCAGGATTTCCTTTTGGGGCGCACCGGCGATGATGGCGGCGCGGCAGGCACTGTGCTGCAAAAGGTATGCGATCTGCGAAGGCGCCAGGGTGTTGTATATAGGGACCACCACCAAACGCGAGAGCAATAGGGCAAAATCAGCGATGTGCCACTCCGGACGGTTTTCCGAAAAGATGGCGACCCGGTCGCCGGGGACGAGTCCGGAATTCAGCAAAAAGTGGCGCAGCGAATAAACCGCGCGCGAGAACTGCTCCGTGGACCAGACCATCAACTCGCCGTGGTTTTGATAGCTCAAAAGACGGTCAAAGCGATAGTGATCCAGGTGGTGGAAGAAAAGATGGTTCAGCGTGGCGATGCTGTTGGCGCGCTGCATGCTGCTTCCATGAGATTCGTTGGTTTTACGCCCGGTGTTCTCCGACACTAACATAAAAGTTACCGTAGAATCAAGCGAATGCGGGCCACGGGGGACCATCCCGCGGGTGCGTTTGGTACTGCCGATCCGGCAGGCGGGCTGAATGGGAAAATTACGAACGAACCCAATAAGTCCCGATTTGTCAATGGTCTGAAAAAATGGCAAAACCAATTCACGCCGGAGGCCACGCCGCTGCGCGGGAGCCCATCCCCTGGTTCCATCAGAGCGCGGTGGCGGGTCCGGGACGCGGTTCGGGGAACGCAGACTGCTGAAGGTTAATCAGTTGCTAGGCATAACGGGGTGGTCACCGATACGGCCCGTGGTGGCCAGCAAGAGGCCGAAGACGCAGAGTATGCACAGCAGGGATGCTCCGACGGCGAACAGGTATCCGGGTGCCAACTGGATGGTCAGGCCCAGGCTGGACCCGATGGCGGTGAGTAGCCAGAGAATCCAGACCGCTCGCCGCTGTCCGATCCCCAGGGAAACGAGGCGGTGAGAGCTATGGTCACGGCCGCCCTGGGAAATGGGACGTCCGGAGAGTTTCCGCAAGACCGCGACGAAGGCGGTGTCGAAGATGGGGTATGTGAAAGTGAGTGCCGGGTAGAAGAAACCGGCCAGCAGAAGACTTTTGTGAGGCGCTGGTCCGGCGAGGGTTAGCGCGCCCAGTGCAAAGCCAACCGGAAGACTGCCGCAGTCTCCCATGAAAATGCGGGCGGGGTGGTAGTTAAATAGCAAGAAGCCGGCGAAGGCCGCCCCGATGATGGCGCACAACCCGGCATCGGCGGCGTATCCCTCCGTGGCCAGCAGGCCGGAACGGAACAGACAGATAATGATCACCACGCCGGCGCAGAGACCGTCCATATTGTCGATCAGGTTGAAGGCGTTGGTGATCATCACGATCCAGAACATGCTGAGCGCCACATTGAACAGGTACGACGACGTCAATGGGAAGATCACGCCGCCGAGCACCACGAAGGCGGCGGCGGCGATCTGCGCGGTGAGTTTCAGCCAGGGCGGCAGACGCAGGCGATCGTCCAGGAATCCAAAGATCCAGAGCGCCGCCACCGAGATCGCGATACGCGAGTGCCGGCCTGGGCAGGCAAGAAGATAGGCGGCGCCGCAGCTTACGAAGATAGCCAGCCCGCCGCTCGAGGGGGTCGGCACGATGTGCCAGCGATCGGCGCGAGGGGCCGCCGTCAGGCGCAGGCGAGAGTTCAAGCCGATTTGCAGGCGGGTAAGAAGGGCCGATAGCAGGCCAGCGAGAAGAATGGGCATTTCGTTTGGGTACTAAACCGCTACCGCCAAGGAACGCTTGGGCATATGGACCCACTCGTAATCCACTACGCGACGGACGATGGTTTCCAGTGACGTATTGGGACGGTAATGCAACAGCCGTTCCAGCTTATCGAGACAGGGGACGCGGCGGGGCATATCTTCGAAGCCGGGGCCGTAAGCTTCAGCGTAGGAAACATACTGAATGGGAGATGTAGAGCCGGTGATCTCCTTGACCATCACGGCCAGTTCATTGATGGTGATCTCCTGGTCGTTTCCAATATTGACGACCTCGCCGACGGCCTCAGGGACTTGGGCCAACCGGACTAAGGCTTCCACAACATCTCCCACGTAAGAAAAGCAGCGCCGCTGCTCGCCCTTGTCGTGGACGGTCAGCGGCTCGCCGCACAGAGCCTGACGGACGAAGGTGGGCAGCACCATCCCGTAGCGGCCGGTCTGACGTGGGCCGACGGTATTGAAGAAGCGCAGTACGGTCAGGGGCAGGTTCCGCTCGCGCCAGTAGGCTAACGCGAGCCATTCATCCAAGGCTTTTGAAGCAGCGTAGCTCCAACGGCCGATATCGGTTGGGCCAAGGACCAAGTCATCGCTTTCACGAAACGGAACGCGCGTGCTCTTACCATAGACCTCCGAGGTTGAGGCCAGCATGACGGGCTTGCCTTTCTTGGCGGCGCACTGCAGCACGACTTCAGTGCCATGCACATTGGTTTCGATGGTGCGCACGGGGCTCTCCACGATGAGCTTCACGCCCACCGCCGCAGCCAAGTGGAAGATCATGTCGGCGCAGTCGACCATTTCGGCTACCACGGGCGCATTGAAGACGGAATCGATGTGGTAAGAGAACGCGGGCCGGGTTTTCAAGTGCGCGATATTCGGGAATGCGCCCGTCGAAAGATCGTCGAGAATGGCGACATGCCATCCTTCGGCGAGACAGCGCTCGGCCAGATGCGATCCGATAAAGCCCGCTCCGCCGGTGATTAAGACATTCATGGTTTTCTCCTCGATTGCAAAAGCTCACGGTACAAGGCATCCATATTTTTCACGATTGTTTCCTTGCGATATTGTTCGGCGGCGAAGGCGCGGGCCGCCAGTCCCATGCGCGACGACAGCGCTCGATCATCGGCTAACGCGGCCAGGGCATCGGCTAAGGCGCCGGCATCGGAGTTGGCCAGCACGCCATTGGCATGCCAGCTTGCGCCGGGAGTTTGCCGCGGGGAGACTCCGGCGACCATGTCGACTACACCGCCGACGGCTGTGGATACGAAGGGGCGCGCGGCGGCCATACCCTGAATCAGGGCAACGGGGGTGCCTTCGTTGCGTGACGTCTGCAGCACCACGTGGCAGCGCGCCATAACCGGAAGAATTTCGTGCTGCCAGCCGAGCCATCGGGCGCGATCGGGATGGCGGGCGAGAACCGCATCCAAGGCATGGCGTTCCGGCCCGTCACCAGCGATGAGGAAGCGTATGTCCGGGCGGCGGGCGAGGATCTCTTGCATTGTGGCCGCCAACAAAGGCACATTCTTGACCGGAACCATGCGGCCGAACCAACCCACCACGAGCAGACCGTCCGGTTTGGGCGGGCGCAGGGCGACGTAATCATCCAGGTCCAGACCCAGCGGTATGACGCGGAATTTGCGCGCCGGGGCGATGTGGAACTTGGCGGCGAGTTCGTGGGCCTGCTGGGGCGACACCACGCACAAGATGTCGGTGAAACGCGCCAGGAACTGCTCGATGCGGCGGAAAACCGCAGCGGGGACAGGCGAGAAGTACTCGGCCAGGCTATTGCCATGGAAGGTGTGAATCACGATCGGCACGCCGCTCAGCAGCGCGGCCAAACGGCCAAGGCACCCGGCCATGGCGGTATGCGTGTGAACGATGGCGGGCCTCTCGCGCCGCAGCAGTCGCCACAACCGCCACAGGGCTTTCAGATTGCGCATCGGCCGCACGGAGCGCGATAGTTCCGGCACCCAACACACGGGATCGTCGGACCGCACCAGGTAGCGCATGTCGCCTTCCCCGGGATCACAACTGCCCGCAAGCAGCACGGTGCGGTATGGGCATGCCCTCAGTTCCCGCGTCAGAAGCAGCGTGTGAATGGAGGGGCCGCCGATATTCAGCCGCGTGATGATACGAACGATTTTCGGTTGCTCCGGTCCAGGCGCGAAATCACGAACTGGAACTTCCCGTTCGCCGAGCGTGGAATGCGATTGGTGCATTCAAACTCCAGATGGATGCCGCGGCCGACGCGGGCGCGGAGATTGGTTTCTAGAACCTGCAGATCTTCCGGGGTGAAGCGCGGCGCGGGCACAAATCGGATACGCAACAGGTCAAGGGACTCCTGCTCGATCTGGCTTTCGACAATATTGTGAACGCCTTTTAGTACGGGATCCAGACGGCCGAGGGCGCCGCGCTCACGGGTGTAGACGATGTCATCCACCCGGCCGCCGATCTCTTCAATTACCGGCATGGTCCGGCCGCACGGGCAGGAGGCCGGGCTGAAGCGGGCGGTATCGCCGACGCGGTAATTGATGAGGGGCATGGCGTAATTGACCAACCCAGTCAGCACGACTTCACCCATCTCACCGGGCGCAGCCGGCGTGCCGTCGGGCCCCAGAATCCGGGTTATTCCCGCCAACGGATGTGCATGCATACGACCGGCTTCGCATGCATACCAGAAGCTCTGCATTTCGGCTTGGCCGTACTGATCGAAGACGCGCGTGGAGAAAGTCTCTTCGATGGCGTGCCGTTGGTGATGGAGGAGGGTCTCGGCGGAGGTTAGCGCGGCGGTAAGGCGCGGCGCGGGCCGGCCCGATTGACGGTAGTATTCCGCCAGCACGCACATGGACGAGGAGTAGCCGGAGAAGTAGACGGGCCGGAAACGCTCCAGAGCTTCGGCGTACGCGGGGAAGTTCTCCGGGGAAAGATGCACGGTCGAGAGCAGGAGGGCGCGATTTGCCAGATCGTGACGCCAGAAGACTCGCTTGGATACGGACTGCGCCGGCGGTACGACCAATTTGCCGGTAAACTGACCGCGGCGGTGATGCCGGCTTACACCGGCGGTATTTCTATATAGTTCCACGAAGGCCCACATTTTGCGCATGGCGTTGCGGTTGTAGTAGACCGTCAGAGGCTTGCCGGTTGTGCCGCTGGTATGCCAGGGAACCAGCGTATCGTGCTCGAAACCGTCGGCCAGAAAATCGCCGGGCTGTTCGCGGATTTGGTCTTTGCCTATGAGTGCGGTGACACCGTGCTTGCGGTAGTGGGGGACTTGTGTGGAGGCGAATTGCAGCAGCCGGTTTAGCTCTTCCGATTGCAACTGGTGCAGTTGGTCAGCAGGCAGGAATTCGGTTTCTTTTAGCATTTCCAGATAGTCCTGGAATATGCCTCCATACCGCCAATGGTGATATCTGGCGCCCTGGGCGGTCACGCCTGCATGTTGCAGAGAGATAGGCAGATGCGAGTATATTTGTTGCCACATCGCAATTCAAGGCGCTAGAGAACTTGTTAGTAGGAAAACCAGGTATAGTTATCTCTTAATTCTTAGCCGCGGTTCGCCGGCGGAGCACGGCCTGCGCCACTTAAAGCCCGAGCTTGGCGGCGGCGTTGTCGCGGAAGAGCGTACCCTCGCGGATATACTTTCGGACGGTGGTGAGTGACCGATGTCCGGTCTGTTTCATGATGGCCCATTCGTTGGCGCCATTCATGGCGGCTTGGGTGGCCAACCCAGCGCGCAGGCTATGACCGGCGTAGCCCGCGGCTTCGAGGCCGGCAGCGGCGGTAGCGCGTTTCACCAGGTAGGCGACCGAGTCGGAATTGAGGGGCCGCCGGCTCACGACGCCCAGGCGGCTGACCGCGCGGAACAATGGTCCAGTCGTGATGCGGGCCCGCTCGAGCCACGAGCGCAAGGTACGCACCGGGCAGGTGAGGGGATCGGAGCCGTAGGGCAAGGCCACGGGCCTGCCGTACCCTTCGGGGTCGGTCTTCGAGCGGCGCAGGCGCACGATGATACCTTCCGGCGTCGATTCGAGATCTTCCATGCGTATCGCCGCCAACTCGGACCGGCGGAAGCCGCCCGCGAAGCCGACCAGCAACAGGGCGCGGTCGCGCCATCCACGCAGGTCATCGGGAAGAGCCGCGATCACGAGCCGCAGGTCGGAGGTGAGCAGCGGTTTTTTGCCTTCTTGAGCGATTCCTTTGGTGCGGCGAATGCCTTTCCAGACCTCACTTACGAGGGCGTTCTGCATAGTTGCCGGCGACGGGCATCCGGCCACCTGGTGCGCCCGGTTAATGGTGGTCAGGCGGCGCGCCAGGCTGGAAGTTTTGCGCGTTTCGGCGCGGTCGGTCAAGTACAGCGCTACCGTCTGGGCGGCGGCGGGCAAGGAAGGCACTTGATGGATCTGGCACCACTCCTGGAAGTCGCTCCAGTCGGCCTGGTAAGCGCGGCGGGTGTTGGGAGCCTTGGCGGAGGCGGCAAATTCGCGGGCCTGCCGGCCTAGAGAGGCGATTTGTAGCGCCGTGGTATCCGCCATGGGGCGAATTCTAGCATACTTCTGATAAGCTTCCATTATCAGAAGTGTAATCTGGACTATATTTCGTGATTACGCATAATCGCTCTAGTTATGGTAGGTTGTTGCAATGCCGGACAAGCCCCTGTGGTACGGGCGTTTAGACGAAATCATCGGCGAGTTGAACGGGCTTGCTTGGCCTTGGGTCGACTGCGAGACTCTCCAGACGCTGCTGCAAGTGGGCCGCAGGCGAGCCCAGCAAGTGCTGCGGCCTTGCGTGACGCGCCAGATCGGGACCAGCGGTATGGCTAACAGAGAGGAACTGATCGCGCATCTGCGACGCCTGGCAGCGGGGGAAGATGTTCACTATGAGCGGCGGCGCCGCCAGAGACTCGCCCAGACGATGGAGCAACTGCGCCAGGCGGCATTAGCGCAGCCGAAGGTGCTGGTGGAGGCACCGAGTACCATCGTCGGCCAGCAGTTCGCCGATCTGCCTGAGGGAGTAACCGTATTGCCAGGGAACATCTCGATCTCGTTTTCGTCGCCCAGCGAGGCACTGCAACGGTTATTGGCACTGGCCATGGCCATTGGCAATGACTTCGGTGAATTTGAACGGATAGCTGGGGGGCAATCGACCCGTGCGATTGTATCGACTACAGGGGCCGGGAGCCCGAGGTTTAGCTAATGCATTGGCCTGACGGCAAGTCATTCGCCTTTACCATTTTCGACGATCCGGACTCGCAGACCGTGGAAGGCGGCCGGGCGGTCTATGCGATGCTGGCCGACCTTGGCTTTCGAACCACCAAAGGCGTCTGGCCGATTCGCGGAGCGGCGAAGCCATCCGATCACGGCGGAACTTGCGCCGAACCGGACTACCGCGCGTGGGTGCAGGAACTGCAGCGCAAGGGATTTGAAATCGGGTTGCATAATGCCACGCTGCACACATCCACGCGCGAGGAGACCCGGCGCGGCCTGGAGAAATTCGCGGAGTACTTCGGCGCCGGCCCCATCGCGATGGCCCAGCATTACTATTGCGACGAGAACATCTACTGGGGCGAGCGGCGGGTGAGTGGGGTGCACCGGTTGCTCTATGGCGCGCTAACGCGCGGCAAGAACCGCAATCGCTCGCACGGCCATATCGAAGGGCACGCCGAATTTTGGGGCGACCTGTGCCGGCAGCGGATTCGCTACATGCGGAACTTCACGTTCGCCGAGACCAACACGCTTCGTGCTTGCCCTTACATGCCGTACCACGATCCGGACCGGCCGTTTGTGAATTACTGGTTCGCTTCCGCGGAAGGGGCGCAAGCGCCAGCGTTCCTGGAGCGCATCAGTGAGGCAAAATTAGATCAACTTGAAGCGGACGGCGGAGCGTGCATCATGTATACGCATTTCGGCCTGGGCTTCTGGGATGGCCGGCTGAAGCGGCAATTTGTGGAGCGGATGACCAGCCTGGCGCGGCGCCGCGGATGGTTTGTACCCGTTTCGCAATTGCTCGATTATCTGCTGGCACAAAAGGGCGGCCAATCCATCTTGCGAGACGCCGAACGGCGCGAATTGGAGCGACGCTGGCTAATGCACAAGGTGCGTTTCGGCAACGCCTGAGCGCGCAGTACGACGGCGCCACACCACAAAGCCTGCCCAGCACAACAGCGCGGCGGCAGAAATCGCAGCCCCGGTGGCAAACGACTGCGGTTCATAAGCGAACCTTACGAGGTGCCTACCCGGCTCCAGTAGAACGCCGCGGAACATGTAATTCGCGGTGATCCAATGCGATCGCCGTCCGTCGACGTACACATTCCATCCGGGATAATCGCTGTCGTTGAGCACCAACAGTGCGCTCCGATCGGCCAACGCATCGATCTTCACTTCCTGCGACGAATACGAGAGAATCTGCGCGGCGCGCACGCGATCGGCGGGGAGCTGATTCAATTTGGCGATGGCTGCGACGTTCGTAGCGTCCATACCCTGGGCCGTCACCACCGCCGTAGTAAAGAGGTCTAGCGCGGGCGACCCGAGCCGCGCCAGGGCCGCACTATCATCCGAGGCCAGTTCCGCCGAAGAAAACAATGCCGCTCGCGGCAGTACGTTCGGATATTCGTAAATCTTGATCTCACGGTCGTAAACCAGGCCAAAAGCCGTGTGCCCGGCCGGTTCCTGGCTGAAGTGCAGATCGCCCCAACCGGCCCAACCCATGCAGGTATCGCGCGCCGGTCCGGGAGCGGTTGTAAAGAACAATGTCACGTTCTGGCCCAAGTATTTGGTAAGATCGACCGATCCTTCCAACCAGCGCCGCTCGGCTGGGTCATGTTTCGGGTCGATGTAGCGGTCATATAGCGGCACGATCGGCCCGTCACTGCCGCGAACTTCCAAGCGAAACTCGACGCCGGCGCCACAGATGGGATGGGACCCGTCATACACCGCGGGATCCATGGCGATACTGAAAAGGAACTGACGACGGGAGGGGGTGACCCGGGTGGCAAACGGCAGACGGTCATAGGGCGGATGCTCGTAGAGGACTCTCTTCGACGCGCCGCCGATTGTGAACTGGCGCGTCTCGATCAAGTTTTCGCGCCCGGCTGCCAAGCGCCCTTTGTTCTGATCCATGACGTCCTGTATGACTGGCGAGTCCGCTGCGAATGGCCGGATGGAGAGCAGATAACGTACCGAAGAGAGTTGCAACAGGCGCTTCTTCAGGGGCGTGTCGAAGGTATGCTCGAGGTGGCCGGTAAACCGGTTGACGCCATCGCCGCGCGGCCCATGCGGCACCTCGTCGCCTAGAAAGCGCCGCACCAAGCGCAGATACTTCCAGTAAAAAATGGCGTCCAGATCCCTGATATCGAAAAGCTGAAAAACGCCGGCCCAGTTCGGAAACAGGATGAAATCGCGTCCGAAGATTCGTTCATTTCCGGTAGTATGTGCTTGCAAGAACTCGATGTACGGAGCGCCGCGGTAGGGATTGGTCCCCACCGTTGCCGAACTGGTCATGAAATAGTAAACCGGGTAGATGTAATCGCCGGACATTTCGCAGATCAGCAAGGCTACGAGTAAGCCTGGGAGCCCTCTACGGGGCCGCATCAGGAGGAACGCCGCGATCGACAAAACAGCAGCCGTTCCCACCAGGCTCAAGTAAGACTGCTGGGGCGAGCCTTTGACCGCCGCGACAGCCGGCAGAGCCAGCGCCGCGATCGAGGCCAGCAGGGCTAAGGCGATGGCCAACGAGACCGCCAGACGGCGGCGACTGACGGCGCCTGCCAGAATCTGATCGAGGCCGAAAGCCGCCAGCGAGGCGACCGCAAACGCCAACAGGGGTTCTTCGTATTTCGGGAACAAGACTAACTGGAAGAGCGGCAGATGCCCGGTCCAGTTGACGACGGGCGCGCCGTACCTTTTCAGAAGCAAGACGACCACGGATGCCAGAAAGAAGCCGATGAGACGGCGATGGCGGGGTTTGGCCCACAAACCGCCCACCGCGACGATGGCCAGCAGGAGAGGGAGGATACCGAAGAACCCGCGCAGAGCTTCATAGCCACCCAGAGCGGGCGCTACCGGATGCCAGGCCGTTCCGAACAGCATGGGCAACACATAAGTAAAGATGGAAATGCCCGGATTGTCATGCTCCAGGCCCGGGATGCTGCCGACGTTTTTGATCTGGTGGGTGTCGAAGGAGAAGTGCAAGAACTCGATAAAGGGCAGCAGAAGAAAGGCCGCCAGCGCTACTCCGAGACCAGTCGAGAAGATGAAATATGCCGCATTCCGTACCGCGCTCGTCCGGATTTCGCTTTCACTGAACAGCCGGAATAAGAAGTAGGCGGAGCCGAATGCCAGGACCAGCAGAGTGCTCTCCGGCATGCCGCCAACAATCGCCAGGAAGACCACCGACATGACCAATGCCACGTTTCGGATACTCTTCTGGTGGAGCAATCGCTCCGTGGCGAAGAACAGCGCGGGAACCAGAATCTCGACGCTCAGGTGGGGCATGTTGAAAAACAGAATGAAATAACCGGACAACATGAACACAATGGCGCCGCCGATGGATGGCACAAACATCAGAAACAGGCGCAGGTAAAGATAAGCACCCAGGCCGGCGATCAGGAAATGGGCGAGCACGAAATAATTCCAGGTCCGCGGACCGGGGTCGAGCGCGAAGGGCAGGAACAGCGGATAGAACGGCTGGGAATGCATGTTAGCCGCGAGCGGCGTACCGAACGCCTGGTACGGATTCCAAAGCGGCAAGTGTCTTTCGCGCAGGTACTGGCGCCCGGCCAATGGCGCATACGTCTCTAGCTGCCAGGCTGAGCCGCCGACGTCGTTGCCCCGGTAGATATCAGGCCCCTGAGGGTCACCGTACCAGGCGCCGTTTGGCATGACGCTGGGCACTCCGCGCGCGCTTAGCAACAGTGTTCGGTTTCCCCAAATGAACGGCAGGAAGCAGACGTGTAAAACGAGCACGAGGATCAACACAGCCAGGATGGTCTGATGCCTGGAGAGCCAACCTATCGCCAGCACGGCGGCTCCGCCAGATCCTGCAACTCCAAGCCGGCGTCCTCGGTGGTGCGTTTGAGATGCGGACTGTAAAATAGATCGCCACGTTCGAGCCAGGCTGCCCAACGCTGTTCGAAGAGGTAGCGCTCTTCCAGCCGCACGCCCGCCTGGCGCGACTGACACTCGTAATGGCGCAGCAGCGCCGCCGGTTCGATGATCACCTGATAACCGGCTTGTCTGGCCCGGAGGCACAGATCGACGTCGTTGTAGTTCACGGGGAAGGACTCGTCGAAACCCTCGAGGTTCTGGAAAACGGTGCGGCGGATTGCGAGGCAAGCGCCGGTCACCGCGCAGACATTGCGCGTGAATGGCAGCCAGTTCCAATACGGCGAGCCGAAGGTGTTTCTATGGAGGTGTCCGGCGCCTTCCATGATCCCGATGACAATGCCCGCATGCTGGACGGCGCCGGACGGATACACCAGCTTTGCGCCCACCGCAGCCACCTCACTCCGATGGGCGTGCGCCAGCAAAGCGCCGAGCCACTCAGGATCGAGTGGTTCGACATCGTCATTCATGAAGACCAAAACGTCGCCGCCGGCATAGCTCGCACCCAGATTGTTCATGGCGGCGAAATTAAACGGCCCCGTGTAAGATACGCGCACGCAGTTGCAACTGTTGAGAAGCTGATCCATAGCGGCGATGTCACCGGTACGATGCTGCACGATTACGATTTCCCGGTTGGCGTATGCCGTATGCCGGGCGACGGCCTCCAGACAGCGCTTCAACAACAGGGCATCCCGGGAGCAAATAATCAGGCTGGCTTTGAGGCCTGCCGGAACAGGCCAGCGCACGCGATAGGTGTTCGGAGAAGCGCCTGCCGTCACCACCGCGCCCGCATCGCGCCTGGCGACGGCGTCGGAGAGCGCCTGCAATCCCGCGGCTTGCGTATACGGTTTGGCCGCCGCGTGTTGGGCCGTCGAATCCGGGTGCTGCCGCCAATGATACAGGACCCGCGGAATGTGACGGATCGCGGATGGCCCCAGCGGGCACTCTCCTGCCAGGCGCAAAACCAGATCATAGTCCTGGCTGCCATCGCATTCCCTGCGAAATCCGCCCAACTCCCGCAATCTAGTAGTGCGCACAACCAGGAGATGCCCCATATACATACCGCAGTTCAGCAGATCCGGAGAGAAGGCCGGCTTGAAAATCGGCTGCACGCGGCTGCCCTGGCGATCCAGATAATCCTCGTCGGTGTATAGCAGATCGGGCTGGCTGTCCTGGACGGCCGCGGCCACGCAATCGAGCGCGTGGGGGGCCAGCAGATCGTCCTGGTCCAGGAAACCGGCATATTCTCCGGCGGCCAGGCCGGCAGCCTGATTCAACGCATCCGAGATGCCCAAACGCTCGCGTGATCGCACAAAGCGGATACGCGGTTCAGTCTTGCCGCGCGCGGTGAAATACTCCGTCACCCACTCCTGGTCGGAGGCGTCGTCGCAAACACAGAGCTGCCAGCAGCCATACGTCTGGTTGACGACCGAGGCCACGGCCGCATCCAGCCAGTCCCTGCGCGGATTGTGAACCGGCATGATCACGCTGATGAGGGGGTTTCTGGAAAATCTCCGATCGCCCGGACGCAGTTCACTTTCCACCCACTGCCGGTAACGGTCTTCCGCAAAGCGCGGGTTGATGAGCTTGAGGTAAATCGGATGCAGAGGGGAATGCAGGAGCAACTGCCCCAGCCTTCCCTTCCAGTCTCCCAAGAACCGGCCGGGCCACTGGAGGGCACGCAGGAACCGGCTGTTTTCGATATCCAGCAGCCGCCGCTCCAACTCAGAGTAATGGCGCACCGACTGCTTCTCGGACGCCTCCATGCTCACTAAAGCGTCTTCCAGGAGCGCGGCGAGTTTAAGCAGTTCCTGCCGTGCGGGCGGCGCGTCCGCGCGGCGCAGAGCTTCCTGTAGCTCCGCTACCGCCTTACGAAGCTGGGTAATGTTTGCGGCCAGGCGTCCCCCACATTACGCCGGAGCGATCTGCCGCTCCGCATAGGCTGCCGATACTTCGGCCACGGGCCCGTCAAGGATCAATTCCCCATGATCCAGCCACAATGCCCGGTCACATAACTCCCGGATTATGGTGGTGTGCGACACACATAACAGGGTCTTGCCGGCCCTGCGCAAGTCATGAATTCTGTCGACGCACCTAGCCTGAAACGACGCGTCCCCCACCGCCAGGATCTCGTCGATCAGAAGAATCTCGGGATCGCGGTTGATGGCCACCGAGAATGCCAGGCGCATCATCATCCCCGTGGAGTAGGTGCGCAGCGGTTCATCGATGAAGTCGCGTATACCGGAGAACTCCACGATCGCTTCGAATGCCGAAACCGTCTGTTTACGCGATAAACCCAACAAGGCGGCGTTTAACCGGACGTTCTCCCGCCCCGTAAGGTCGGGATGAAAACCCGATCCCAGCTCGAGCAGGGCAGAGACCTGACCGTCGACCGACACTGTGCCGCCGTCCGGTTTGGAGACTCCCGCCACCAGTCCGAGCAAGGTGCTTTTCCCGGCTCCATTGCTACCGACCACCGCCAGGCTCTCCCCGCGCTCCAATCGAAAGGAAACCTGTTTCAGCGCCCAAAAAGGAACCTCGCGCCGCCGTGTGACGAGCCGGGTAAGATAATTGCGCAGCAGCATCTGTCCGGCATGGCGGTGATACTTTTTGGAGACGTTGTGAAACTCAATCACGTTCATATGAGCTCACAAGTGATCGGAAAAGCGCGGCTTCAGACCGCGAAAGGTAAGCAAGCCTGTCGCCAGCATGATGAACGAGACCGCCGTGAGCTTTACCAGGAGCGTACCTCCGGGTCCGACGCCGTCGATCAGGATATCGCGCATTGCCATGACCAGCGCCGCCAGCGGGTTCAATTGATAAATGCCCTTGTAACTCGCGGGAATAATCGAAAATGAGTAAACCACCGGCACCATCCAGAACAGAACGGTGTTGGCCGATTCGACTAGATACCGCATATCCCGTATATATACGTTCAGGGCCGAAGTGATCAAAGACAGCCCGCACACGAAAATCACTTCCAGGCTCCAGATTACCGGCAGCCAGAACCAGTGGCGGTTGGGGGTCTTCCCAAACAGGAACACAAGCCCGAATAAGAGAGCTATCTGAATGAATAGATGGACGCAATTCGAAAGCACCGCGGCCATTGGGATAATCTCTCGCGGCGCCGGGACGCGCTTAATGAGGCCGGCATTGTCCACCACGGAGGTGGTTCCGGAAAGCCATGCGATCGTGAAGAAATTGAATGGTACTAAACCACACATTACAAACAGGGCGTAATCCGGATTGGGGTTCCTGAGTATCTTAGTGAAAACGAACGTAAGTACACCCATCATTATCAAGGGATTCAGAAGCGACCAAAACACGCCTAGTGACATGTTCCGATAGCGGATCTTGAAGTCCTTGAGGATCAGGCTGGATAAGAGGAAAAAGGAATCGCCACGCCACATTGCCGGGCCATTGGAAAACCCCGAGTATAACACGTTGGGCAGCTTCAACCGGCGAAGGTCTTGCGCCTGTCCCGGCCCGGCATGCCGGCCCGTAAGGCCATTTTTCGCAACCTGCTAGACTGGATCGTTCAATCCACGACGGAGCCATCCGCGGCCAGCCGCGTCTCATGAGCCAAAACGATCTTCTGCCTGAAATTGCATTTGATCTCTTTGAACGATACAGCCTGTTGGAACACATTGCCAAGCTGTTCCGGCCGATGGAACCCGGGTATCGCGTGCTGGATGTGGGCGGGCACACGCCGTCACTTTGGCCCGGATTTTCATCACTGGCGGGCGAAGTGATTCCGGATGCCTCGGTGACGGTTGTGGACATGCACGCAACCGGGGAACTGCGCAACTACGTGCGGGCCAGTGGTTGGGCGCTGCCGTTCTGCGACGGCACATTCGACCTGGTGTGTTCCATGGATACTCTGGAACACATACCTCCCGAAAACCGGTCCGGATTCCTGGCCGAACTGCTGCGAGTGACGCGCGATGGTTTGTATCTGGCTTTTCCGTTCGACTCCGCGAGTAACCGATGGGCGGAGTCCCTGGTGGTCGAATACACCAGGGTCGCGCTGAAGGACGCCGTGCCGGCATTGCTGGAGCACAAGCAATTTGGCCTGCCGGATCGCGACAGCGTCAACAGCGCCTTTGCCAGATTGCCGCATACGTGGGTAGGATTCGTCCAAGGCAATACCGACGTGTGGCTGTTGATGATGTTGACGTACCATAGCCTCCGGCTGGCGGGCGGCGATTTCGTGCGCGAGCTGAACCGGCGTTTCAACCAGGTGTACGCGGCGCAAGACTGGGCGGAGCCCTGCTATCGCGCGGGATATCTGCTTTCTAAGGCGCACAGTGTCATAGACCTGGAGGCGCTGCAATCCTCTTTGGCCTCTTCCGAACGAAGGGCCGATCTGCAGGGCGTTTTGTCATTGTGCCAACTGTTCTTGGGCATCGCGCAGAATGGCCGCATCGCGGTGGACAAGGATCGGCACATCCAAAATATAGAGGCGGCGCTCGAAGATGCGCGCACGTACAAGGAGAAATGGCACGCTGCGGCCGGCGTATTGCGGCATTTTGAGGACTGGCTGGCTGGCCGGCCAAACACCTCCGGATCTCCCGAGACACCCGCGGAATGGCCCTTCGAGCGCATATCCGGGCTGCTGGACGCCGCCGCGCGGCGGCGGGCGCGGGAACAAACCGAAATGGAGGCCCGCCTCTCCGAGCTAGGCAGCCAGTTGGGGCGCATCGCCGAGCAGATCAGCGGGCTGCGCCGCCAAATGGATCTCAACACTCGCCTGGATGGGCGTATGCGCGATCTGGAGATCGGACTGGTCACCAACAAACGCGCCATTCAGGCGATTTACGACAGCCGCATCTGGAAGGCGCTTTCCGGCGCCGGCGGCTGGCTCCTGCGCGCGACCGGCCGCGGCTCGCGCGGCCCCAGTGGTTCGTTTCGCGGAAGCCCGCCGCAGCGGGAGATGCCACCTGCCTGGCGCTCGCCTTCGACGGAAGAGGCTCTGGAGTTAGTCTGCGACTACCCGGGCGTCGACGGTACTTTACCGGTGCGCGATGTAGTGGAGATCCGCGGCTGGGCTCTAGCTCCAAGCGGGATTCAGCGAGTCACCGTCCAGATTGGAGAAGAGCCTCCGCTAAGCGCGACCTACGGTGTGCCTCGTCCCGACGTCGCCCGACATTACCCCCAAATGCTCGAAGCGGAGCATTCCGGATTCCGCTTCTTTTGGGACACCAGCAGTCTGCCGGAGGGGGCTTGCAGCGTCCGTGTGACAGCCATTTCCAATGGCGGACAGAACCGCGAATTGACCTGTCGCGTTCGGGTGGATTTGAAGACGCCTCCGGATTACGGCTTGTGGATTACCCGCAACGAGCCTGGCGCCGCGGAACTCAAGCAACAGCGCCTGGAAGCCAACCGCTTCCCTTTGCGGCCCCGGATCAGCATCGCCGTGCCTGTCTATCACACACCGGCAGAATTGTTGAAACGTTGCGTCGACTCCGTGCTTGCGCAAACTTATGCGGACTGGGAACTCTGCCTGGCTGACGATGGGTCCCAGGATCCGCGCCTCACGGCCGTGCTTAACGAATACGCGCACTCCGATCCACGGATCAAGCTGGTAACCCTGCCGGAGAACCTGGGGATCTCCGGCGCTACCAATGCCGCTCTAAAACTTTGCGCCGGCGACTATGCCGCCTTCCTGGATCATGACGACGAGTTGGCCCCGTTCGCCTTATTTGAAGTTGTGCGTGCCATTAACGATCAGCCGGACATCGAACTATTCTATTCCGACGAGGACAAAATCGACGAGCAGGGCCGCCGGTACGA
Source organism: Bryobacteraceae bacterium (assembly GCA_049511415.1). GTDB lineage: Bacteria > Acidobacteriota > Terriglobia > Bryobacterales > Bryobacteraceae > Bog-159. The sequence goes on from JBEKYC010000012.1 coordinate 18,068, forward strand.
TGCGTTTTTCAAACCGGACTGGTCCCCGGATCTGTTTCGCGCGTGCAACTATCTTTGTCACTTCATCGTGATGAAACGGTCTCTTTTGGACCGCACGGGCGGTCTGGATGCGTCGCACAGCGGTTCGCAGGATTACGAGTTTCTGCTGCGCGCCAGCGAGCGCACGCAGAAGATACGCAGAATTCCAAAGCTTCTGTATCATTGGCGCGCCATCGAAGGCTCCGCCGCCAAAGCTCCCGCGGAGAAGCCCAGCGCCAGTGCCGATGGCCAGCGGGCGTTGACCTCGTATCTGCACCGGAATGCGCCGGGCGCCAGCGCAGACGAAGTCGGACCGTCCCGCTATCGCGTCCGTTACCCAATTGCCGGCAGTCCGCGGGTCAGCATTCTAATCCCTTCCGGCGGGCACAAGAATATCTTCCGCGCCGTTGACGAGCTGCTGCAGAAAACATCATACAGAAATTATGAGGTGGTACTGATCGACAATTCGCCGTCCAACCGTATCGCGGATTACGCCGGCCGCCTCGCCAGCCGTCAAGCGCCTGTGCAATATCTGGATTGGCGGCACAAGCCGTTCAATTTTTCCGCCATGAATAACGCGGGCGTCCGCTCCACCGATTCACCATATGTTCTGTTCCTGAACGATGACACGGCTGTTATCACGAACGACTGGCTGGAAGCCATGCTGGAGCACGCGCAGCGGCCGGAGACCGGAGCGGTCGGGGCGCAACTGTGGTATCCCAACGACACAATCCAACATGCCGGAGTGGTCATGGGGATTTTTGGAAACTGCAGCCACGCATTCAAGGGCCTGCCGGGGGACGCGCCATTTTATTTTGATTTTCCGAACCTGATCCGCAACTGCAGCGCGGTCACCGGTGCATGCCTGCTTGTCGCGCGCCAGAAATTTCTACAGGCCGGGGCGTTTGACGAGGTCAATCTGGCCGTTGCATTCCAGGACGTGGATCTTTGCCTGAAGCTGCTTGAATTGGGACTTCGCAACGTTTATACGCCGTATGCCAAACTCTATCACTTTGAATCGGCCACCAAGACTGACAAAGATAAGATCCCTGATCCGGGCGAAGATGCGTTTATGAAACAAAAGTGGGCCAAGTATATTGCGGACGATCCTTACTACAACCCCAATCTCACCCGCCGCAAAGAAGACTTCAGCCTGGCTATCGACTGAGGCTCGCACGCCATGAGCTTGATCGGCTGCGTAGATGCGCTTACGGGCGCCTGGATTGCCGGATGGGCCTCCGAGGATCAAGACCCGGCGCGCGATATTTCTGTCGACATAGCGGTAAATTCCCAGGTGATCGCCACGGTGCCCTGCACGGATTATCGCGAGGACTTGCGGCTGGCGGGCATTGGCAACGGCTGCAAGGGATTTCAATTCGATCCGAGCGCGTATTTGAGGCCCGGCCGCAACCGCCTGGAAGTACGGTATGCGGGCACGGGTCTGCAGGTTCCCAGCGGCAGTGGCAACTGGGTAGTGCGGCGGGAGGGTATTTCCGAAGCGGAGGGCGCTTTGCTCGCGGCACTGGAATCCTACCACGACTTTCAGCCAGGGGATCGCGTCTGTTGGCTGGGCGCCGGAGCGCAGGATTTCGAGGGGCTGCTCATCCGCGCGAAGATCCCGTTCGGCGAATTGACATCGCCGGAGCTGCCGCCGCCGGACGCGGACTTGGTTATAGCCGGCACGCCGGCTCCTGGAATGCGGCTGGAATCGCTGCCGCAACTCTTTGCTATTGGCGGGGCAGGTATTGAGCCCGCGGAGCCGGTTCCCGTGCTGGCGCACATCCACGTGCCGAAGTGCGCCGGAACCTCGCTCCGGGCCGTTCTGGAAAGATACTACGGGCCCCACTATTTGCGCCTGTACGTGGACGACACGTATTTTGTGTACGGCCTCGAAACGCTGCGTAATTACCTGCTCCGAGACCCGCGCATAGCCGGATTCAGCTCACACCATGTACGGACATTCCCGCGTTGGCTGGGCGGGCGGCGGATCTTGTATATGACATTCTTACGCGACCCTATTGAGCAATTCGTCTCTTACATGACGCATATCAAGAAGCATTACTCCAGGATCACGGCCCAAAATCTGCTGGAATCCGTGCCACCGGACGCTCCAAAACTTTCCTTGCGCGAGTTCGCGCGCTGGCTTCTCACCCAGGAACAGGATATCCCGTTCCGCGAAAACCACAATGTGAATTTCTTTGCCCGGCACAGCCACCCCGGCGCACCCGACCGGTTGGAAGCGGCGAAGGCAGCACTGAGCGAGTTTTTCTTCGTCGGCATCACGGAAAGGATGGAAGAGAGCATGGCCAAACTGCGAGGGCATGCACGCCTAGCCGGCGTCGATTTTCCTTCCGATCCGGTGCTAGTCGAAAACGTCTCCAACGACTATCGCGAGGACCTTGGTTGGATCCAACCCTGCGATGAGGTCGGCGCACTCCTTCTGCGCTCAGTCGAACAGGACCGCCAACTTTACGACTGGGCCGTGGCGCGCCTGGCGGAGGAGGATGCGCTTTAACCGCGCGGGGATTTCACTCCCGCGTTAAGTTGGTAGTTCACTGCGATCGCATGCCCTCACGCGACAGAAAGCAAACCGTCCTGGAACACGTGGCTGTGTTTGTCATGCTGTGGGCGTTGGCTATTTTTCTGCAGTGGGAGGCCGGAGCATACAGGGTCGAGTTCTCCAGCCATCCGGACGAATCCGCACATTACGTAACTGGCCTGATGATTCGCGACTACCTCGTCTCCGGCGGGTCCGGCTCGCCCTTGGCGTACGCGGAACAATACTATGCGCACTATCCGAAAGTCGCCTTGGGGATGTGGCCGCCGCTGTTTCATCTGACCGAGGCTATCTGGACCCTGATTTTCTCACCGTCCAAGGCCTCAGTGCTCCTACTGATGGCGTTGATCGCGGCTGTTACGGGCACTTTGATTTACCATTGGATTCGCAGAAGTTATCCATGGGCCGCGGCATTAGCCGGAGGGTTGCTCTATGTGCTGGCGCCGCTCACGCAGACCTCGACGTCGGCGGTCATGGCCGACGGTCTCATTGCACTGCTCGACCTTTGGGCGGCGGGTTGCTTGATCCGCTATCTCGAAACCGAACGCACACGGGACGCGATCCAATTCGGCATTTTGGCCGCCCTGGGTATGGCGACCAAAGCCAATGCGGTGGCCTTGGTACTGCTGCCTGTAATTGCCGTGCCATTGACAAGGCGATGGCGCCTGTTGCGCGCGCGCGGATTGTATTACGCCGCTGCCATCATTCTGCTCTGCGGGGCGCCATGGCCCGTGCTTTCCTATTTCATGATCGCCCGCTCCATGGGCGGCGAAGCGGTCACCCTACATCTGATCGCCGGAACCGCGATGGCCTATCTGCGAGTGTTGTGGGGAACGCTGGGTTGGGGCCTAGTCCCATTTTGCCTGATTGGAATGGTTGTCTGTATGGTCCGCTGCCGGCGAAATTCGATCGACCTGACACTCGCCGGCGCATTCGCCCTGCTGATCAGCATCTGGGTCTATCACAGCCTGATCGGCAATGGCGATGCCCGCTACATGGTGGCCGCGCTACCTCCCGCGCTGGTTCTCACCGTAGCCGGATTTGCTTGGACCGTGCAACGAATCCCGATCCCGTCACTGCCCTTACGGGTTCGCGCCGTGGCCCTCGGGTCTCTGGCGGCCGCTCTCTTCGCTACGAAAACATGGACCGTGCCGTCTAAGCCTTATCAAGGTTTCGATCAAGCGGCACGTTTCCTTTTGACGAACCCGGAATTCAGCGCCGGCAATTTCCTGGTGGTCTCGCACGCCCGCGGCGAAGGCGCGTTCATTTCCGAGATCGCCATGCACGACGCCCGCCCCGGACATATCGTTCTGCGCTCCACCAAAGTCCTGAGCAGCAGCACCTGGTATGGCACCGTCTACCACTTACGATACGAGAACTCTCAGGACATTCGTAATTTCCTCGACCAAGCTCCCATCGACGCCGTGGCTGTGGATACCCGGTCCCCCCAGGCTTGGCCGGATGAAGCTGCCTTCCGTCTGGAAAACAGAGTTTTGGAGGCTCTCCAGGGCGACCCACACTGGAAACTGCGGGAGCGGTTTCCAAAACTGAACGGCGCACAGCCATGGATCGATCTATATACCCGCGTGGGGCCGCAACCATCCGGCCCCATCCGTCTCGATCTGCGATACACCCTAGGAAAGGATATCGTAGCCCGCTAACAACCTTACGCGCTCTTGGATTGGAAACTCAGCGGAGGTATGACGCGACGGCTTGGCGTATGCGATCACTGGCGTGTCCATCACCATAGGGATTATGAATGCGCGCCATGTGGTTGTATTCGGCCGCGTCATCCAGCAGACGTTCGGCTTCACTCACGATCAGGTCCGTATTGGTGCCCACCAGTTTCACCGTACCCGCGGCCACGGCCTCGGGCCGTTCCGTTTTCTCGCGCATGACGAGAATCGGCTTCCCCAACGACGGACCTTCTTCCTGAATGCCGCCCGAATCGGTGATGAGCAGGTACGCTCTGCGCATTAAATCCACGAAAGGGAGGTAGTCAAGAGGCTCAGTCAGGAAAACATTTGGCAGTTTGTTCAATCGGCCGTAGACAGGGTCCATGACGTTTGGATTGCGGTGCACCGGATAGACCAGTTGGATATCCGGGCGTGCGGACAAACGCGCCAGGGCTTCGCAGATGCGCGCAAAGCCGCCACCGAAGCTTTCCCGGCGATGCGCGGTGACTACGATCAACTTTTTAGATGAATCCAGTTGACTCCAGCCGGCAACCGGAAGGCGCCCGGAAGCGAGCGCGTCGCGTACATAGAGCACCGCGTCGATACCCGAATTACCGGTGAGGAAAATATATTCCGGGCATACTCCCTCCGCTATTAGATTGCGCTGCGCGGCTTCCGTAGGTGCAAAGTGCAGGGCGGCCAAACGGGCCGTCACGACGCGGTTCATTTCTTCGGGAAACGGCTGTGCCGAGTCATGGGTGCGCAGTCCGGCTTCCACATGTCCGACCGGCACGTGCTGGTAGAAAGCGGACAGGGCGGCGGCCAGCGTGGTCGTGGTATCCCCCTGCACCAGCAACAAGTCGGGGCGCTCGGCTGCTATTACGGGTTCCAGGGCGGCGATGATTCGGGCTGTGATCTGCGGCAGTGTCTGGCCGGACTGCATCAGGCCCAAGTCATAATCGGGGGTCACGCCAAACGCGGCCAACACTTGATCGAGCATGGAGCGATGTTGCGCCGTCACGCAGACGCGTGCCTGGAATTGATTGCTCTGCCTCAGGCTTAACAACACAGGGCAGAGTTTAATGGCTTCGGGGCGCGTACCGAATACGAATAGTATTTTATGCAAAGCGCGAGATCAAAGGCGGCCCAGAGCAGACGCCACTCAAAACTGAGGTTGGTACGCAGGCTATGAAATCTCAAGGAATATTGCAGGCTGGCACGACACGCAAGATTCTAGGATCTCGGGCGATGGACCACGGTATGCATGATCCGGTCGAAAGTTGACGCGACCGATTCCCAACTGTAGTTCTGTTCGACCAACTGGCGAGCGGCATCCCCCAATTCAGCGCGGCGTAACGGATCCTGCAGGAGTTGGACCACCTGGCGGGCGAAATCAATAGGTTCATCGGCTAGAATGATGTTCTCGCCGTGCCGCACGGGCAGACCTTCAGCCCCCATGGTCGTCGATACCACGGCCTTCCCCATGGCCATGGCTTCGAAGATTTTGATGCGGGTTCCGCTTCCGCTGCGCAGCGGCACGACGCAAACCGCAGCTTTGCCAAGATGCGGACGGATATCGTCGACCGCGCCGGTCACGACTACATGGTCCGACGCCAGATTTTGCACACGCCGTGGCGGACGACGGCCGACTGCCCAAAACGCCGCTGCCGGAATCTCGCGGTGGATCAGCGGCAGAATTTTATCGACGAAGTAGGCCACTCCATCCTCATTGGGCATCCAATCCATGCTGCCCGTGAAGACCATCGTGCCGGGCTGTTCCGGTTCGACGGAAGGCTTGAAGTACTCGGTGTCCACACCGGTCGGAATTACAGAGATGCGTTCGGGGCGCACGTATCGCAGAAAAAAAGCGCGGTCGTTATCGGAGACAGTCAGGACATGGTCGGCCAGTTCGACATAGTGGCGCTCCGTGCGGGCCAGGGCGCGCGCTTCCAGCCAGCACGCGGTTTTCATGAATGGGTCGGTGGCGATCTTGCAGTGGCGTTCCCAGATCTGGGCTTCCACGTTGTGCGTGAAGAGAATAGTCGGTGGAGACGTGCGCCAATGCATGAGGGGGGCGGGGACGATGAAGTCGCACACGATCACGTCGCATGCGGCTGATGCGGTGAGCTCCGCGTAACGGCGGCGGACCTCCGGATACAGGAATTTGTGGACGGTGGCGGGCCTTCCGGCTGCCATGATGCTCGCGGCGCGCGCGTATTCTCCGAGACTGCGGCGCGGCGGGAGCGGGAGTGGCACGGCGACCAGTTTCGAGAAGACGTCCGGGCCGCGGAGGTGCTGGTCGTCCGGGTGCTGCTGGTAAAAGGTGAACAACGTGACCTCATGGCGGCGCGCGAGCTGTTTCAGGATCTGATAGCTGCGGATTTTGCCGCCCATGTCGGGCGGCAGCAGGCCTCCGGCTTTGACCCATAGGAGTTTCATACGGAGAACTCCGCGGCCCTGCAGCGGTAGACGAAGCGTTCGCCGAAGACGAATTCGTGCGTGGCTTGCGACTCTTGGTAGCGGTAGGTTCCGGGGGCTGTTTGCGTGAATGTGCCGGAACTATCCGCTACCAGCAGCACCGCGAACTCGGCTGGCAACACGGTTTCCTTGCTGAAGCGCAGGACGAAGGCGGATTCTTTTCTGCCATAGACCGGCGACCAGTCCCAGCGCTCGATGGACCGGTTCCAGGTATGTCCGGCTGGAGGCAGGATGGTGAGATCGCGTTCGTCCAGGAAGTGCCAGTTTATGTCCAAACGGGCCCTAGGGGCCCCCTTCCCAGGACCGGTCACCAGATCGCGCACCAGCCAAAATTTGGATTTCAGCCCAAAGACCCAGCGGTGATGGATAAACGGGGTGTAGCCGTTGTGATGGCCCGCGAACAGGTCGAACGTTTCGCTCGTGTGCCAAAGATCGACGACGGTTTCAGATAGTTTGGCCCAACCGAATGGGCCCCTGGGGTCGGATTGATCTCTGCCATCGACTCGTAAGGTGTTGTGAGCGGCGGTGCCCCGAAAACGGTCGCGTTCGGGGCAGACGTAGCAGAATGTGCCGGGATCGATCAACACGCGGCGGCCGTGCCTAACGAGTTGAATGCTTAACGCGTCTGCATGGCTGTGTCCGGCGGAGAGGGCGCCTTGCGGTCCGGCGTCGATGAAGAGCTGGGCGTTGGGGGCGGCCATGATATAGAGACCGGCGTTTGTTAGCGATACGGATCGAGCGGGCGAGGGGGCGAGGGGGCGAGCGGGCGGCATTATCAAGCTGCCTCCGTCGTCGTCTCCGAAGTTTGGCGGCGGGCCGGCTTGGGAGATAGCTGCCAAGGCGTCTTTCATTTTGGCAATTGTGCGATCGAATGCCGGCGGTATGGGCACGCCGTTCCTTACCGCCAGAAGTCGCCCGAATTGGAAGAAGTCCAGCGCATAAATGTGATAGTAGGTGGACTGCTCGAAGTGGAAGCCGTCAGGGCGGACTTGGGCTTCGGCCTGCCGGAGGACAATCTCCCATCCGCGCTTCTGCCAGCGCGCCGCTTGCGCGATTTGCGGGCACATCACTCCGAGGGCAAACAGCGCTACGCCTTCGCCCAGTAAGTGTGTGTTCGGAGAAAAGTACGTCGAAAGATATCGCTCGATGTGCCAGCCGTGCTGGTGGAGTGCCGTGAGCAGGTGAGGATGGAAATCGCCGATTATGCTGCGGACCCAGAGCCAGGACAGCGCGCGGAAGGCGACCTCCAAGGTGCTGGCCCAGTTGATGCCGATAGGGTATGGGTTCTCGCTTTGCCAGTAAGTCCACTGGGCCAGAATTTCGTCGCGCAGGCCAGCTTGCGCAAGAGTGACCAGGTGTTGGTGGCGATTTAACTCCCAGATGACTTTGTGATCGCCGATACGGTCAAAATCCAGAAACGGAATCCGGTACCAGGGGATCTTCGGCGCACGCTTGCCGTGCACCGGATCGAGGTGCCAGTTAATGGGGGAACCGAAATCCAGGTCCTGGTAGCCGAGCAGGTCAAAACGATGCCGGCAAAGCTTGTCGACTTGCGCGGGCGCGGCGGCTGGCGGCGGATCGAGGAAGGCAGGCTGGGCCGCGGACGGAATCAATCTTAGCATCGGCGGCATCGCCCATCGTTTGGATACCGCTTGTTGAGCGCGCGTGCGGATCTCATCCGGGCGCACACGGAGCAGGCGGGCGAGATTCATGAACAGGCGAACGCGACGGGCATTCGGTTGGTGATGAAGATTTTCCCCCAGAGTTGCAGATTCAGCAAACGCCAGATGCGGTCGGTGGCGTCTTCGCGGCCGCTCTTGTGGCGGGACAGCAGACCGTTCAGGTAAGTGAAATCGATGTATGGCGCCAGCAGGCCGTCGCGGTCCCGGAGTTGGGCGAACAAAGTGTCGGCCTCCGGTTCCATCAGCCACTGCCGGAGCGGTGTGGGGAAGCCCATCTTTTTGCGGTAGACGATTTCACGCGGAAGCATGTTTTCCACGGCCCGCTTGAGAATGTACTTGCCGACTGCGCCGCGCAGCCTCAGGCGATCGGGCACGGTGGCGGCGAATTCCACGAACTGGTGATCCAGGAACGGCACACGGCTTTCGATCGAGCAAGCCATGCTCATCTGGTCCTGCTTCATGAGCAACTCGACCAGGTAGGTCTTTTGGTCGGCGTAGAGCATGCGGGACAGTGTGTCAGTGTTCGGCCGGGCGTTCCAATAGTGCAGATACGCGTCGTAGGTTGCCCCGAGCGGCGCTTGCAAGAGATGCTGCTGCTCCTCGCGGGAGAAAGCGGCGTAGAAATTATCGAGATAGAGGGCTTCCAGCTTCTCGCCACGCCCCAACACGGAATGCTGCAGCTTACGGCGGATATCGCCGGATAGCAGGCGTGATCCGGCGATGCCGGCGCGCAACGCATCACGCAGCCGACGCGGCGCGAGGCGATAAGCCGCCAACAACCGCAGGTTAAGAAGATACGTGCGATAGCGCGCGTAACCGGCAAATAACTCGTCGCTGCCTTCGCCGGTCAGCACCACTTTGACCTGTTCGGCGGCCAGTTTAGAGACGAAATAAAGAGACACGCTGGAAGGCCAACTGATCGGCTCATCTTCATGCCAAATGAGATTCGGCAGGGCGTTGAAAAAATCGTCTTTGCCGATGACGACCTCGTGATGCTCGGTGCCGATCTCGTGGGCGACCTGCCGGGCATAGGCGAGTTCGCTGAACTCCTCCTCGCGATAGCCCACCGCAAAGGTTTTCACCGGCCTATCGGACATGGGTTTCATCAACGCCGCGATGGCGCTCGAATCCACGCCGCCGGAGAGAAACATGCCGAGAGGCACGTCACTCATCAGGCGGGTGCGGACCGCGTCTTCGAGGCGAGTGCGGCATTCCGCGATCCAGGATTGGTCATCGCGCTTTTCCGATGCGGCGGGGCAGGGAACTTCCCAGTACTGGCGGACCTGAAGTTCGGCCAGTGATAGCAGCAGCCAATGGCCCGGCATCAATTTGCGAATGCCCGAGAAAAGCGTCTGCTCTCCGGAACAATAGCCGAAGTTGAGATACTCCGAGAGCAGCGATTGTTCGAACCGAGGAGAGATCTCGGGATGCGCCAGGAGCGCCTTGATTTCGGATGCGAAGGCGAACAGGCGGCCATCCCAATAGTAATAGAACGGCTTCTTGCCGAGACGGTCGCGGGCGCAGAACAGCGAACGCGCTTGCGCGTCCCAGATGGCGAACGAGAACATGCCGCGGAAGCGGCTCACGCAATCTGGCCCATACTGCTCGTAGGCGTGCAGGATGGTTTCGGTATCGCAGCGGGTACGGTATTCGTGGCCGGCTTTTTCGAGTACGGGACGCAAATCGGCGTGGTTGAATATTTCGCCGTTGTAAGTGATGTGCAGCGAGCCATCTTCGTTGGACATGGGCTGATGGCCATCCCGGACATCAATAATACTCAGGCGGCGATGGCCCAAGGCGGCGAACGTATCACGGTAGTAGCCGGAAGCGTCGGGGCCACGGTGCTGGATGGCATCGGTCATGCGGACGAGCACGGATTCCGGCGAGGAGCCGGGGGCGCGGGTTATATATCCTGCGATGCCACACATCTATTTTGAATTTTTACATAAAGCCATGGTGGGCGGGGCTCAAGCCGCCCTCCTAGCGCTTTCTGGCGATCATGTAGACGATGTCGTAGAGGTTTGAATAGAAGCTCCAGTGCAACAGGCCAGCCGTCCGCAGTTTCCGGTAGAGATCCGGCATGCCGTGTTTCAGCGAGAGCACCAGGTAGGCTACCGTGTCGGCGCTGCGGTAACAACCTGCATAGCCGGTGTAGCACACCTCGAAACCGTATTTCGCCAAGAGCAGCCGCAAAGTCTTTTTGGAGAAATAGTGCAAGTGGCTCGGCGGATGGATCTGCCGCCACTTGGCTTTCCTCCATCGGGCCAGAAGGCTGCCGATGTCGCCCGTGGTCAGCGCCAGCAGGCCTCCCGGTTGCAGATGCGCCGCGATTTTCTCGATGTATTCCGCCGGCTGTGCCAGATGCTCGACGGTGTCCCACATGCACACGACATCCAACGGGCCCGCGAGCGGATAATCGAGAAAATCGCCGGCGACTACATCCCGCGCGTGAGCCGCCGCCTCGCGCGATAGATCGATGCCGCTCACCTGCTGAAACTGGCTCCGAGCGATATCCAAAAAGAATCCGTGGGCTGCGCCGATCTCGAAGAGCCGCCCGCGGCGCTCCGAGGGCACAAAGCGCAGCAGAGTGCGCAGGCGAAGCTGGAACTGCCGAACCAGCACGGCGCGGTCACCTACATAGTCGCGGTATTCCTGGCCGCGAAAATACGGCGCGCCGTAAATCCGTTCCAATTCTTCACGCGACAACGCGATATCGGCGGTAACAAAGCCGCAACCTGTGCACTGGAGCAAGGCCGGTATGGCGGCAGGCTGATACGGGCATCCGCAAATCAGGCACGGCCAGTCAAGCGTCACTGGCCGTTAACGTCCCGGATCACGCGCGACCAAAATTCCCGCGACGTAATACCTCGCCGGTATGGAGAGCTGGCCACCCGTTCCGGCGCGACGGTGAACGATGTGGCATGGTCGATCCAATGCTCGTGGAATCCCAGGCGGCGTGGTTCCGCGAGCGATACCGTAACGTAATATAGACCGCGCGGCAGTTCGCATTGCAAAATGAAGGCTGCCTGGCTGTCTTGACCGGCTTCATAGTAAAGCTCCAGGTTCTCGTGGGCTGTGCTGGAACCCCACACCAGATGACCCAGGGCGTCATTCACCTGCACACCCAAGGTGAGCTCAGCGATGGGCGCACGAGTTCTAAAATCAACGGCGATCTCCAGCATCTTGGAAGACTCGTCCGGACGCCAGGCAGCAGATACCGATTGAATGATGGCTCGCCGGTCCATTTTGTGCGGATGCACAAAAGGGACGAATCGGTTCCGTTCGACGCAGCCGGCGCGCTCCGATTCCGCGTTCGCCTCGTGGGCTTTGAAAAGCTCCCGCGCGTATTGGTACAGTTCCAGATCGAGCTGGTTGCGCTGGTGCAGGATATCCATAGTTACCGGATCTATCTCGTCGAGCCGGGTTTCCGAACGACTGCGATTATTATGCGGGATGAGATCCGGACAGCGCCAACCCAGTTCCTTACAAAGCAGACGGGCCGACCGCCCGAAATCCTCGCAGATACCCACGAAATCGAATGCTGCCAGGTTGTCTTTCGCCAACGCCAAAATCGCGGATGATCCGCCAGGGTAAACGGGACAATCGAAACCGACACCCGCAAAGTGACACGTGTAAGGATTGTGCACGATGGCCGGGCTGTCGATGAAGTAGCGCACGAAATCGCTGAATGACAGCTCGTGGGCTTTTGAAGTTACGGGGTTATGTTCGTCCGCGGCGCGCCAGAAGGTATAAGCCGAGAAAATCCGGCGGATGGGATCGCGCAACAGTGTCATGCTATACCGGCTCCGGCAGAACCCAGCCTGAGTCAAGAGGCTGAAATGGCCCGTGATGAGTTGGTACTGCTCGAAATGCATGGGGGTCAACATGCGGACCTTGGGCTCCTCCAGGTGCGGGCTAATCCGGGAAGGCTCCAGATTGTTACCGCAAATGGCGAGCAGAGAATTCCCTCCGGTCTTCGGAATATGATTGAAAATGTACTGGGATGGTAAACTGAGTCTACGCGATGTCCAACCGCCTGATACCATGATTCCGACCGATCGACGGCCGCGCGGCGGCGCTACTTATGCCGGTCCGGCCCCTCCCCCAAAACCGGCTGGTAAGTCTCCGGCTCATCCGGCATTTTACCTCACAATGGCTTTCGTCTTTGTGGTGTATGCGCGATTTCCAGAGATTTTGGACATGGTTACGGGGTCCGCGCTGCACCTGGCCCGGTTCCTGATGGTCCTGGCGCTTTTGGCCACACTGTTATTTGGGGGAGCCATACGCGCGGTTTTCTCCAAAATCGGTATGGGCATGCTGGCATTCACCGCATGGATGTGTATCTGCGTTCCATTCAGCGTCTGGCGCGGCGGCAGCGCGCGCGCGCTGCGGGATTTCTGGGTCCTTTCGCTTTTCTCTTTTGTGATCATAGCTGCCTCGGTGCAGGGACTGGACCAATGCCGCCGCATGATGTATACACTGGCAGCCGCCACCGCGTTAATCGAACTTTTCACAATCCTGATCGGCCGCGTTCAGGCTGGCCGCATGGCATTATTGGGCGGCACGCTGGGAAATGCAAATTACCTGGCGATGATGCTGCTGATGGGTATGCCGTTTTGCCTTCTGGTGCTGCGGACGAAACCCGGCCTGTCGGTGCTCAAATTCGCCTGTCTGCTCACTCTTCTGGCAATCCCGGTGACGGTAGCGGGGACTGGCTCGCGTGGCGGTCTGGTAGCTTTGGGGATTATGTTCCTGCTGTATTTCCTCCCGCTGCCGGCCGGGCAGAAACTGGCCGCAGGCATGGTCGCCTTGATTCTCGCGGTGGTTGCCATTACCTGGTCAGCGCGGAGTGCGCTGGAGCGATACAAGACCATTTTCGTGGATTCCAGTGATGCACATTTGTCCGATTCCGAAAGATCGGCGATGGACTCCAGTGGGTTGCGCCGGGAGCTTTTACTGTCGAGCCTGCAGTTGACCATGCGACATCCCCTGCTTGGGGTCGGGCCCGGAATGTTCGCGGTGGCCAACGCGGATTACATGCAGGAAATCAAGGGACAGCCCAGCTGGAACGCCTGGCACGAAACGCATAATACATTCACCCAGCTATCTTGCGAAGATGGCCTGCCTGGCTTGTTTCTCTACTGTTTGACACTACTCTTTTGTTTTCATGAGGTGTTTTCGGCCGCGCGGCGCGCGCGTAACAATCCCGCTTTGGCTGCCGTAGGGCCGATGGCTTTTTCGCTGCGCCTGGCGCTGATCGCATTCACCGTGACGGCCATCTTTGCGAGCAATGCCTATGCCTATTACTTTCCCATGCTGGCGGGCGTATGCGTGGCGTTTGAACGAGCGGTGGCGGCGCAGTTAGCGTTGGCGCCCACAAGCACAAAGCCGCCGGAGGCGCCACCGCGACGACAGGCTTTCGCCCCGAAGCGGTCGCGTACGCCACACGGCATCAACGCGTTGGCATGGAAAAACGGGCGATCCGTTTAGTATCCACAGGTGGGCGCAACCAAGACATTGCGTTTCTGTTCGTATGGACTGGTGCTATTGGTTGCCGCCGGGGAGCGGGGCTTTGGCGCGATCGCGGACGTGCGTGTAAACGGTGTCACGGCCACGCAAGCGATTATCAGTTACACGGCGCCCGATCAAAATCCATGCACGATCCAAGTGAGCGAGAATGCGTCGTTGGCGCCTCTGGTCCACGACGTTGATCCGGCTATCTTCGCAGGCTCCGACCAAGACAATCGCCCCGGTAACATGACGGGCGGGACTGCCCGTGTGGCAGTCATCGGCAAGCGTTCGGCGGAGCTGGCTACGGCTGGAACTTATGCCGGCGTGCGGCACTTTTCGCGCGCCCTCGAAGCCTTCACGGCCCACTACGCAAGTATCGCCTGCGGTTCGGACACTGCTACGTTTACGTTCAGCACGTCAAACATCCCTTTGGGCAATACCTATGGCGATCCATGGCTGCAAGATCCAGCGCATCCAGGCGATCAGCCGTGGCCGGAAGCGGTTGGAGGCGTCCAGCCGGAATCATTCATCGATCCTCTTACGGGAGTTTTGCTGCAGCGTATTGGAACCCGGGGGCAGAACTGGGGCTATTGGGCCCACATGCCTTTCGGGACGGCTTACAACCAAGGTCAACTACCTTGTGATTCCGGAGGGCCGTGGAGCAACCCCTGCAGCGTTCTCGCCGACGACGGGGCGTCGTCATCAGCAGCCAACAGTACCGCCTGGTTGGTGATCCGGGCTCCACTGGCCAACGGCAACGCTTGGAATGCCGGATATGGAAGCTGGGACTATGGGCAAGGTTGGACTTTGGATCAACTGGCGGTGAACATCAAGGGCTATGTGAACTCGACAACCGCCGGCAACCGTCAGATGGATGTTTGTCTGTCTCTGAACGGCGGCGCATCTTGCGCCAGCCAGATCCAGACCCTGACGCTCGGCTCTAAAGCCAGCAGCGCGGCACAAACCGTGGGGCAAGCCGACACATCACAGTTCGGCATTCTCCCCTGGCTGCTAGATACCAATCCGCGATTTAACGTACAGGAATCGTCGCCGCATTCAGGCAGAGCCGATGTTTCCTTGCACGATATACGCAGTCCGGCGGGACACCCGCCGACCCCGCAAGCGGTCCTTTCCTGGACCAGCGGCCTCCCGTTCAGTCTCTACTGGAATTCCGGCGGCAGTGGACGCGTCCGGGTATCGGCCAATGACGATGCATGCAGTACACCACCGTCAACCACAACTTCGCAGGAATTCACGATCTCGTCGTTTCTGGACGGCACCCACCTGCTGGTGGCGGGTACGCCGCCCACTGGAAATAATCTATATTGGTGCGCGAACAATTTCGCGATCATGGTGCGGCGGCACCAGGCGCCGACCGATGGCTCGACCGCATATCTGCAATACGCGGAGATGGCGGCGGTCGAAAGCACTTCACCCACCTATCCGGATAACGGCGCCGGCACGGCCTGTTTCAATAAACTGGTCGCCGGCGGGTTCTTCTGTTTGTATGGCGGCCTTTATTGGATCAATCCGGCGAATGGCACGAGTGTCTACTACGGCTATATGATCGCGCCCAGCAGCAGGGTCGCGAACCCATGGGGCACGATCGGAACAATTCCGGCAGGTGAGTCCGCGGTTATCGATCAGACTCAGGACAACTTCACTTTTTACAACATCGGCTTCGACCCAGCCGGCGGCGGTCCACTGGTGGTGCGAGGGGTCTTCAATCCAGCGTCCATTCAGCAACCGGCCACGCCGTACGCCAATGGGTCGCAGATCGGCAATGCCGCCGTCAAAACCGCGAACACTTACTCCATCAGTTTCACCAATGGGCTCGCATTTACCAATTTGACTCCACAGGTGACTGCCGCCAGCAGCGTGGCGGCCCAGATGGCCGCATTCGATCCGACGTTTCAGGCCGCTTATTTCAAGACCGGACCCAACGGGTGGAATTGCGCTCCGGCCGCCATGTCCGCCGGCGTCTTTTATTTCGACTGCCTGTCGCTGGGCGGCGACAGCCCGGCGTGGATATTCGCCTTCTCGCCGGGCGATGGCGATCCAACGCACGCCGGGCAGCCAGGCGGTCCACGAATCATCGGCGCGGTCAATAGCTTCAATACGCCGAACGGACCGGTGGCCGCGACTCAGACTGCCGCCACGGGGCGCAGTCTGCACGCAGTTTCGGAGACCGGCGAGACCGGGTGGGTGCAGTTGCAAATGAATCCCTATCCACCCATCAGCACTTCCAGTATTTCGAACATCCCCGCCAGCAGTTCCACATGTTCCAGCCTCGGCATTCCGGGCGGCGGCGAATGCATACAGATCAACATCAACAGCGCGTCTGGCGGCGGCGCGACCGGATATGAGCCCTATCTGGCGGGTTCGTTTCGGCAGTTTCAATTTACGGGAGCTCCCGGGGAGTTGCGCACGACGCAGCCAGGCGACACCGCCTGCGTCGCCGCGAGCACCGTGGCGAACTGCAATTGGCCTAGCCGCGCGAATGAACTGATGACGCTGTTGCAAAAAAACGCCGGCGGCCAATGGATCTTCCGCCGCAGTGCTTACGGCGCTCAACTGGCCGTCCCCCAGGGTCCGGTCACCTTATGGTGGATGAGTGTGCAATCGAGCATCCCTCCCGGAGGCACGACCGCCAACGCTTCACTGGCAGCATACTGGAGCCCGGTGAATGGCTGCGGCGGCGCACCCGATCCACATGGGAACTGCCTGCTGCAGGATACGAATAACACCAGCGGCCACGGCGAGTGGCGCGACGGCGGCGAGGCCGTGGCGACGAATGTGCCGGCATGGAGCCGTCCCATTTACGGCTGGCCGACCGATTACCAAACCGCTGTAGGATCAGTTCCCGGAATTCTGGGGCTGCCGTTCGGCAATGTGACGCCTAACCAGGCAGCGGGAGTGAATTATACCAGCGCGAATCCGCCGTTTGCTGGGGTTTTCGGCATCCCCTGGGGCTTTGACGCCGGCAGCCATCCGAATGCGGCAGGCGCCAACGCACCGGCTAATGAATCCATCCGGGCCTTCGATAATACGCCGGTCCAGGGCGGCAGTTTCGATCCGGTTTTCAGCGCGGTGGGGGAGCAACTGTACGTGGCTACACCGGGCCTGGTCACGGATCCGGACGACGTTTTCAGCTCGGGCGGCGTGGCGTCCATCAATCGCAAGCTCATGGCCACGGGCGCCAGTTGCGGCTCACATCCGCTCATCGATCTCAGCGGTCCGGGTTCCCGTATCGCCACGGATGGATCGAACTCTTACAGTTATTGCATGGCGCGGGCTAACGGCGAGTGCTTGGCCAACAGCACGGCGGGCCAGATTTACGTGAATTGCCCGGGTGTGATCTGGGATCGTTGCACGGGCAGCGGCATCCATGGCGGCACCCCGCTGGGCGTGGGCAACGACATCTGCGTGTCCAATATCGGCGCCGCGGCAAATGCCGTCCGGCAGTTCACTTTGGACCATACGGACTTCGCGGGAGCCTTTACGCGTACGCTGGTGACGGCCACCTCGCGGCTGCGCATGGTGGGCGGATTCGAGAACAACCGGTTGCTGCCGGACAACTCGTGGCTGCTGTTCCGCGCCGAGTGGCTCAATTACAACCGGGAAGAGATGTGGATGGCCAAACTGCCGCCCTATCCATCACCCGACTCGATCGGGCGGGGAACCTTCGTGCCCATGGTGTTGAATTTGCAACCACCGGCGGGCGTTAAAGCGGATAATGCGGTGGTGCAATTCGGATACGCCGAGTACGGCGGCAATTGTACCAGCCGCCACGATCCCTGTATGGCGAGCGCAGCGATGATCGGGTCGCCGCCATTTCTGTTCGCCAGCGAGAATCCCAAGGGAATGCCGTGCTCTGCGACATGCACCATCGCGATTCCCGCCATCTCACAGCGGGTTCTGTATTATCATGTCAGTTACCGCGACAAATCGAACGCGGTGCTGAGTTCCACCCCGCAGCAGGCTGCCACGGTACCTTAGCGGCTGCCGGCTGGCCCACATTCTTCACATGTCATACTGAGGACGTGAACGCGTCTAATAGTGACGTCCGGGTCGCCGTGTTAGGGCTGGGATATGTCGGGGCAGTCACGGCTGCCTGCCTGGCGCACCTGGGCCATCCCGTGACCGGCGTAGACCGGGATGAGCACAAGGTAAAGAGTATCGCGAATGGGCAGGCCCCCTTCTACGAACCGGGATTGACCGAGCTGATCGAGGAGGGCCTGGCGGGCGGCCGTTTATCGGCCACCGGTTCCCTGGAGCAAGCGCTGGCCGATGCGGATATCGCGCTCATTTGCGTGGGGACGCCATCGGAACGCAACGGGAATCTGGGACTCGATCAATTGCGCCGTGTCTGCGGCCAGATCGCGGATCTGTGCGCTGGCCGGGCCTTTCGGCCGATCGTAGCCGTACGCAGTACCGTCTTCCCGGGAACCTGCGAGGAATTGGCGGCGCAATGCCTGGGCGGAGCTGATCGCTTCGCGGTGGTTTCCAACCCGGAATTCCTGCGCGAAGGAAACGCGGTACGCGATTTTCTGGAGCCCTCCCTGCTGGTGGTGGGCGGCAGCCATCGCGAGGCCGTGGAACGGGTCGCGGCACTGTATTCCGGCCTCGCTGCCGATGCCTGTCTGGTGTCTCTGCGCACGGCGGAGATGATCAAGTACGCCTGCAACACTTTTCATGCCCTGAAAGTAGCCTTCGCCAACGAGATGGGCGCGCTCGGCGGCGCCTTGGGCATCTCCGCGGCCGAAGTGATGGATACTTTATGCCGTGACACCCGATTGAATATTTCCAGCGCCTATCTGAAGCCCGGTTTTGCGTTTGGCGGCTCGTGTCTGCCGAAGGACTTGCGCGCGTTGGTCTACCGGGCGGGGCGCCTGGATCTGAAAGTGCCTCTACTGGAGACGGTATTGCCCAGCAACGAGCAGCATCTGCGCCGGGCCATCCAGAAAGTGCTTGACTTGCCCGCGGAACGGTTGGGCGTGTTCGGGCTGGCTTTCAAGGAAAATACCGACGATCTGCGCGAAAGCCCGGTTGTCAGCTTGCTCGAGCATCTGATCGGCAAAGGACGCCAAGTCCGGGTGCACGATCCACACATCCGCCTGGAAGAGATTTACGGCAGCAATCAGCGCTTCGTGCTGGCGGCCATTCCGCACATTGCCAACTTGCTGGAGCCTGATTTGGAGAAGATGCTGGCGTGGGCCGGGCACGTGGTGGTGACGCAACGACCTTCCGTGCAAGCGGCCGAAGCGATCCGGCGCAGCGGGGTTCCGGTGCTCGATCTGGCCGGCGCTCAGTGACCCAATGCCGCCTTCAGCGCGGCCATTTTACGCCGTGCCATATCTTTCTCCTCGGATGTAGGTATGCGGGCGACGAATACGGCGGCCACGTAGGCAAGCGCGAACACAACCCCGCAGACGATCAGCACGATCAGCGGACGAGCGCCCGACAAAGGGAGCCGCACGGCTTCGGCCGCCAGGCCCGCCACAATCGCGGCAATACCCAGTTTTCCCACGTCCTGCAACAACGCCACGTCGCGCCAGCCGACACCCAGAATACGGCCAAAGCGGACGGCGGTGATGGTTCGCTCGATCACGCTCACTGCGACAACCGCCGACACGGCGCCTACCGGGCCGTAGTGGGCGATGCCGAACCACAATCCCGCAACCAGGAGCGTGCAGGTGAGAATTCTGAGACGGATCAGGAAAAACCGCTGGGCCTCATAAGCGCGGAACAGCGGGTCCTGCAGCAGAATGCTGACCAGCAGCAGGATCAGGTTGATGCGGAAAATCGGGACACTCGGCAACAGGCGGCGGGTGAACATGAAGGCGATCAACTCGTTGGCGGTTACGGTCAAGATAGCGAAGATCGGGAAGTACGCCGCGGCCAACTTCCGCGTGGCGCGGGCGATCAACAGAACGATCTCGCGGGTTTCGTTCAGATGCTGCAGGTAGCTCACGCGCGGGATCAAGACCGCATTGGTCGCCTCCTGCAACAGGTTAGTGAGCGGCAGTTGGATCGTGCCAATGGCATAGATGGCGAACGCCGCCGCGCCCAGCCGATTGGAAACGAAGAAGCTGTGCAGATCCGTCTGCACGGTATAGAGAATTCCGGCTAAACCAAGCGGCACGGCGTAGGCCAACTGGTGGCGCAGCAAGCCCAAGTCGAGGCGCCTCCAGAAGCCCGCGAAGCGGGACTGCAGGTACCACCACAGCACACCCGTTTGCAGGAGGCCTTGCACCACCGCGGCACACATCAGCGCCCGTACCGTGCCAAAGACGATCACCGCTCCCAAGTACATCGCGGTGCGCGTGAGTTGCACGCTGACGATCATGGCGCTGGCCAGTTTCATCTCACCATTCGCTATGGGGATGATCTCGAGGGGCATGGCCATCGTCCACAACAGGATCACCACTCCCATCAGATTGGCGTAGCCCGCCAAGACCGGCTGATCGAATATCCGCCCCAACAGGGACGGCCACAGCATCAGGCACCCGCAGGCCAGCAAGCCGATGACCGCGTTAAAGGCGAAGATATTGAAGATGACTTCCGGCCGGCGGCGCGGCTCGCGCGGCAGAAAATAGTACGCGCTCATGCCGAAGCCTAACTGCAGCACCGTAACCGAGGTGGCGATCATCAGAAAGAGCTGCTTGTAGACGCCAAACTGGGGTAGGGATAACCGGCGGACCACCAGCACCGGGAGCGCCATGTTGAACAGATACCCGAGCGTCTTGGCCACCATCAGCCAGGAAACGTGCGCGGTCAGAGATCCGCTGTCCCCGGCAGGTCCCGCCGGCGCCTGAACGCTCATGGTTCCGTCTTCAGTTTATAGACATGCCGGTAGCGCCACTGGTAGATGTTTCGCAGCAACCGCGGCGAAACGCGAAGCAATAGCACTACCAGCGTCAGCCTGACCGACTTGAAGTGCCGGTTCGACCAGGACAGATCGCGGATTGCCGCATCCATATCGCCGGCCAGAAAGGCACGCTTGCCGTTTTCAAGCGACAGGCGGGCGCGCTGGTGTCCGCATTGCCATTCGATTGCCTGACGCTCGGTTCCAGTGAGGTTGGGGTCCCGGTCAGCTTTGGCCAGCACCGCGAGGTAGCCTTCAATCATGTGCACGGAGTCGGCCGACAGGCTGCCCGCCTGCCGCCGGTAACTTCCCAACACCCGCCTTTGATACACGATGCGGCCACCGCGTTTCACGATACGCAGCCACATGTCGATGTCTTCCGTGCCGCGGAATGCCGGATCGAACAGGCCGGCATCCAAAAGTGTCCGCCGGCGCACCAGGCTGACACAGATCTGCACGGTGCACCGGAGCATGACCAGACTCTCGAAGGTCACATCTCCCGCCGACGGAGACAGCTCCATCAACGTGCGGCCGCCTTCCAGCGCATCTCCGAAAATACGCGCATCCGCGTAGACCATGTCGATCGACGGATCGGCATCCAGCACGCCGACCTGCGACGCCAGGTGATCCGGCTCCCACAGGTCGTCGGCATCGAGCAACGCCACGTACTCACCGCGCGCCGCCAGGATGCCGGTGTTGCGGGCGCCGGCCGGTCCTTGATTATCCTGCCGAATGTATGTAATCCGGTCTGCGTATGGCGCCAGCGACTCCTCCAATTCCCGGCTATCCGGCGAACCATCGTTCACAACGATGATCTCGTAATCCTCAAAACTCTGCGCCAGCACCGATTCGATCGTGGCCGCGATCGAGCCTGCGGCGCGATAAGCGGGGATAACGACACTGACCACAGCCCGCAGAATAACACGCCACATGCGACAATAGCGGTTCTTACTCATGGGTCAGCGCCGGAAGTTTGTCATCATCGCCACTTTTGTCTTGCTGGCCTATACAGCACTAAGCGCTGGCACCGCACATGCACTGCGGCCATGGATCGACGAAGGTTGGCACGGCGCGCCCGCATGGTCGTTGGCCTTCCGCGGCTTCATGGGAACACCCTGCTTTGTAGACCCGGGCCTGAAGGATATTGACCGGTACACTTACTGGATCATGCCTATTTACCCCGTGTTACAAGCGCTCTGGTACCGCTTGTTCACATTCAGCCTGGACTCCATGCGGGCACTGTCCATTCTATGCTGCCTGATTGGTATGCTGTGCTGGACGTTCGTCTTCCGGCGACTGACGGAAGATAGCCCGGGCGCTATGCTCTTTCTCGCGCTGATGGCTTGTGACTACGTCAGTGTCACCGGCGCCGCGACCGGCCGCCCCGATGCGATGGCGTTTATGTTTCAGGCCGCCGCCTTCGGTCTCTATCTGCATTGGCGCGAGAAGCGATTGTCCCGCGCCATCCTGGTAAGCCAGACTCTGGTGGTCGCCAGCGGACTTACACATCCGAATGGCGGCATGTTGTCTTTTCTGGGCGTTCTCTGGCTGGTGCTCTATCTCGACCGCCGCCGGTTGCGCCCCGTGCATTTCGCCTTGGCCGCCATTCCATACGGTTTAGGCGCAATCGGCTGGGGCGCCTATATCGCGCGCGACCCGGCGGCCTTTGTGTCGCAGTATGGCTATCAACTCGGGTCGCGGACACTGACTTCCCCATGGGCGTTGCTGCAGGATGAACTGGTGAAACGATATCTCACCATGATGGGCCTGCGCGGACACTCCGTGGGCAGTTATGGCCCGCACTTTCTGAAAGCCCTGGTGTTCGCCGCTTACGCAGTCAGCGCCGCGGCGGTTCTGGGCATTCGCGCTCTGCGGCGCAGAATTGTTAGCGCCGTCCTGTTGGGGTTCATAGGCATTGACTTTCTTTTTTTCACCTTCTTGGAAGGAACCAAAGCCGCCTACTACCTGATCTATCTGGTCTATCCCTTGACGGCTGTGACAGTGGTATTCGCGCGATGGTGCTGGCAGCGTTACCCGCGGGCGCGGCCGGCAGTCGGGCTGTGTCTCTGTGGAGTGTTCGCGATTCAAACTGGCGGCGTTTTGTACCGCCTGCGGCGCGATGCCTTTCACAAGGAGTATTTGCCCGCGGTCGCGTTTCTGCGTTCCCATGCCAAGCCTGGTGATCTGGTTGCAGGCAGCCATGAACTCGGCTTTCTGCTGGGCTTCCAAGGCCATTTCGTGGACGATCACCTGCTGGGTTTGAACACCGGCCGGTGGCCCGATTTCATCTTCGTGGAAGAGATTTACCGGTTGCGCTTTGAAACCGTTCAGTTGAAAAATCCCGCACAATACACGCAGTTGCGCGAGAGACTGGCGCACTACACAATCGTATACGACAAAGACTTTTTCCAGATTCTGGAACGTCAGGCGGACCTGCGCGCCGGCGTGCGCCAGGTCACGATGGCGGTCGCGCCGTAGTTCCAGACCGACGCCACGGCCAGGCCGCAGACGCTCGCCAGGGGCCACCAGATGCCGCGGGTCTGCAGGAATTGCGCAACCGCATAGTTGCACAGGCTGCCAACCGAACAGGCGGCGCAAAAGAGCAGCAATCCGGTCAGCAGGCGCCAGCCGCGGCGGCGGCGGTCACTGTAGGTGAAAATATTATTCAGCAGGAAATTTCCGGCCATGGCGACCACGATGGCTCCTATGAGCGCCGAGGAAAACGAAAGATCCAGCCCGCGGTAGAGCAACCAGAGCGCGCCCAGGTAAACACCCACGCCACCCAGCCCCACCAAACAGAAGAGCACAAAGCGCACTGGCAGCCATGCTCCGATCAGTTTATCTAGCACCAGGTAGAGATACTCCATGGCCACGTTGACGTCCAGCTTGCTTTGTCCGCGCTGACGCGGCTGGAAGACATACGGGATCTCCGCGAAGCGCACGGGCCGCGGCGAGGAGGCTACCAGGTCCAGCAGAATCTTGAAGCCGACCCCGGTCGTGCGCCGCATGACTTCTTCGAAAAAGCCGCGTGTGAGCATGAAGTACCCGCTCATGGGATCACTCAGCTCGTGTTTGCCAACCAGTTTGCTCATCCGGCGGCCAAACTGGCTCAATACCACGCGCTCGCGCGCAAACTCACCCATGCCTCCGCCGGCAATGTTGCGGCTGCCGATTACCAGATCATATTCTCCCGAGCGGATGGTTTCTAGCATCCGCGGCAGGACGGACTCATCGTGCTGCAAGTCCGCATCCATCATGGCCAGATAGGGTGCGCTGCCGCTCAACATGCCCTCAAGTCCGGCCGAGGCCAGGCCCCGCCGGCCGATGCGCTGGATCACGCGGACGCGCGGTTCCGTGCGCGCAATCTCACGCACAAGGCCGGCCGTTCCGTCCGGCGAATCGTCGTCGACGAACACCACCTCGAAGACGACGCCGCGCAAAACCGCCTTCAGCCGTGCGAGCAGCGGCTCAACATTCTCCCGCTCGTTGAATGTGGGGACAATGATCGACAATTCCAATGGGCCGGCCAGACCCGCGGACTCCAGCGGGTCACTCATCTGAAAAAGGGCATCTTAATGCCTCATGTTACCCTACCGTCATGTGGTTTGCATCGCCCCGCTGGCTCCTGGCAATCGCGTTCGCGCTCATTGTGCCGGGGCTATTTTGGGGGCTACCGAGTGCTGTCACAGCGCAGGTCGACGCACCCGTGCCGCTGGGTCCCCTGTACTTTTTCGCGCAGTATCACAATCCCCAGATTGACACGATTTATCCGGCCTTTCATCAGTTGCTGCTCTTGCCGTTGTATGCCGCGGCCATCGGTGTCTATTGGGTCATGGGCGGTATTTCACATCTCTCATCCGCTTGGCCTTATGGGATGCATAATGTTTCCGCACTGTTTTCCGCTCTCATTTTGTTGAGCAACCTGGTCTCGGCCATGATGGGTTTGTGCATGCTGTACGTTGCCTGGCGCCTGGCCGCCCGCTCTAGGAGCTGGGGATGGACAGGAGTCTTAGTCGCGGCGACCAACGGCGTCTTCGTGTACTATTGTAGAGTTGGGAATTTAGACATTCCTTATAACTTCTGGTGGGCCGTCGCACTTTTCTTCCTATGGAAGTATTTTTTTCAAGGCGCGACTTTTGCCGTTTCACTGCTGCCAGCCGCCATCGCTTCCGGCTGCGCCCTGGGATCCAAGGATCAGGCAGCGGGGCTGGTGTTAGGCGGCGGCCTCGCCATCATGTTATTCTCCACTCCTCAGGTCTCTTCGTTTGCCAAGCGGTTTTGTAACTCGGCGCTCTTCTCGTTTTGCTTTCTGACGTCGTACGCCGCCGTTGCGATTCTACCGCACCCGCTCCGCTGGTGGTATCATCTTCTGTACATTCTGGCCGATGTAGCACCGACACCCATTCCTCGCTCTCCCTCCGGTGAATGGCAGACTCTCTTGCTCACCCTGGGCTGGCTGCTGAAAGTATTCACCATTCCCGTGCTGGCCTTAGCGGCCGCCGGCGCGGTCTTTCTTTTTCGTAAGCGCCGCGGACGGGAGTTTTGGGTGTTAGTGATTCCGCTACTTACTTACTATGTGGTTGCCGTCGCTCCGACGCGTGTCTTTTATCCACGGTTTACGATACCGTTCTTCATTCCGGTGTTGGTCTTAGTGATTCACGGGTCCGGCTTCCTGGCGGAGCGGTTCTTTGCCAGTCCCATGGCCCGGGTGGCATGGGCTACGGCGCTGATCACGTATCTGGCCGTCCAGACGGGCATGAGTTATGTGCCGGTCACCTACGCGCAGGTATTCGACATGAAGCGGCGGCTGGCCCAAGAGCTGCCCTCCGTGCTGTCTCCCGGCAGTCCGCTTCTGATCTCGCGGATGCAGTCTTATAACTTTCCGAACCTTGGTGTCTACGAGAGCTATCGGCTCATGATGCTGCCACAAGATCCGGTGGCCCCGCCCAGCCGCCACGCGGCGAACCTCTTGCATCCGTTGGAGTCTAGCGTGCCTTACTTCCTGTGGGGATCCGGTAACACGGGACTTCCCTGGAATCCGATGGGCGACTACCCCAGGCTAACTGGTGACCTGGTTCGCGAATGGCGGTACCCGGGCTGGGTGAAGGACCATGTGCTGGTGCCTTGTATTTATGAGTTTGCGCTGTACCGCCGGACCGGTCCGCTACCGTGAGCACCGTCTCCAGTCCGGTTCGCCTCGCGTATCTGCTGAGCCAATACCCGGCTATCAATCACGTTTTCATGCTGCGGGAGGTACGGCTGCTTCGGCAGCTTGGTTTTGAAGTTCTGGTCTCGTCCCTCCGCACTCCGGATCGCGATGCCAGCTTAATGACAGCCGCCGAGAGGGCGGAGGCAGAGTCGACCCTTTACGTAAAGCGCTCCGGACTGGCGCGCCTGGCGGAGGCTCATCTTTACACTTTGCTTGCGCGTCCCGCCGCATATTGCGGTGGATTGGTCCGGGCGCTGCGGATTGCCGGCTGGCACGGTCTGTTCTATTTCGGCGAATCGGTGGTGGTAGGAGATTGGATGCGGCGGAACGGCTTGCCTCACGTACACACGCACTACGTCTCAACCGTCGGTCTGCTGGTGGCGCGGACGTTTCCAGTCACGTTGTCAATCACCTTTCACGGCCCCGCGGAATTTGAAAACGTGGCCGGCTCGCGGCTGCGTGAAAAAGTGGCGGCATCCTTGTTTTCGTGTGCCATCAGTCAATACGGCCTCAGTCAGTTGATGGCCGCCAACAGCCCCGCGGATTGGTCCAAGCTGGAGCTTACGCCGCTGGGAGTGGATACCGACGAGTTCCCGCCGCGGCCGTTCCGCCCGGAGCCAGCGCCATTTCAAATCTTGTCGGTGGGGCGGCTGGCGCCGGTAAAAGGGCAGCACGTGCTGATCGCGGCCGCGGAACAGTTGGCAAAGAGCGGGCGGCGGTTCCGGGTTCGCCTGGCGGGCGATGGACCTGACCGGCCCGCGTTGATCGAAGACGTACGCAGACGGGGATTGCGGGAGTATGTCGTGTTTGAAGGAAATCTCAACCAGGATCAGTTGCGCGAACTCTACCGGGAGTCCGATGTCCTGGCGCTTTCCAGCTTTGCCGAGGGCCTGCCAGTGGTTCTGATGGAAGCCATGGCGATGGAGATTCCCTGTGTCGCTTCATGGGTGAATGGAATTCCCGAGATCATCACGCACGAAACAGATGGTCTGCTCGTGCCGCCGGGAGACGCGGCCGCGCTGGCCGGTTCCCTCGGCAGGCTGATGGATGATGCCGACCTACGGCGGGCATTGGGAGAGCGCGCCCGGCGCAAAATCGTCGAGAAATTCCACGTGCGCCGCAATACGGAGCGCCTGGCCGAAGTGTTCCGGCGCCGTCTGTAGCTAGCGGGTTGGCGCGGACTCCTCAGCCGGTTCCGGCCCGCGGGTGGCGCGCATGCGGCCCAGGATGCGCTGCCTGGTTTCGAACATTTGCCGGGCGCCGTCACGAAGAAGGCGGATCACCTGGAAGCGCGATTTAGAGAACCAGGGCACCGAATAGGGCGTGCAGCCATATTTCTCCTTGTAGCTTCCCCCGCCGCCCCAATCGTACAACTCCACGCCGCGTTCTCTCCAATACCGCATGGCGTACCACTGTATGGCCTCGTTGGGGCGCAGAATCTGCCCTGACCGCAAACTGGCATTACCCCAGAACTGCGCAACTTTTCGGAATCCCGGAAAAATACCGGTTGCTATGCAGTTTCCTTGCGGATCGCGCGCCCGCACCAGCAGCAGCCGCCCCGTTGGATCCAGATGCCGGATCAATGCGCGCACCCGTTCGCGATCGTAAGTGGGGGTCTTATTTTGCTTGGCGAATACCTCTATGAGCTGCGTGTAAAACTCATCGGCGAATTCGATATCGTGGGCCTGCTCCAGGACGACGCCGCTCTTTTCCGCTTTGCGAATGCAGCGGCGGCAGGCGCTTTCCATGGACTGGAAGATGGCTTCTTCTGACTGCCGCAGATCGGTTGCATAGGAAACGTATTCACCGCAAACAAATCCCAGGCGGGCGCCATCCTCTACGGTGAAGTGGGGATCGGAAATCTCCATATGGGCGCATTTGAGCGTTCCAAAGGCCAGACCCTCGATGGCCTCCAGCGCGGTCGACCGCGTGACTCCAGGCGCCAGATTGAATCCCATGTAGGGCGTGGTCCAGCCCGGAAAGGAGCTGCCCAGGATTTTCAAGCCGAAACGCTGAACCAGCAGCCCGGTAAAATAGCCCGCGATTTCGGTGCCGTCGCGCAGTTCCACTAGCAGCGGCCGCGCCTTTTGGGTCTCGGCCACGAAGCTCAGCCACTCGCGCGTTTGGAAGATTGTGCGATCCGCAAAACCGTCCAGCATGCGCTGGTCCACGGTCGCCGGATCGATCAGGCGGCACTTCAACACTCAGTGGCAGGATATCATGAAGGGGTCAGCCCTGCCGGCGCGTCATGCCTTCCGAAATTCGGTACCACCCTTTAGAACGTAGGCAGTTGGCAGCCGTGGTGGACTTGCAAAGCGCATTGCATGTGGCTTTTGCCGGGATCGAAAGCCGGCGGTTGTACCACGCCATCTGCCGGGATGCGCTCCGCGAGGGTGGCCGGGCCGTGTGCCTCGTCTGTGAAATCGACGGGATAGCCGCGGGATTTGTGGTGGCGTTCGTTCATGCGACGGCTTACTGGAAAGAGTTCTGTGTCCGGAGGCCGGCACTGGCGTTGCGGATTTTGGCCAGCCGGCTGTGGCGGAAGAGAGATCATACCGGCGCTGCCGGATCTGCCGCTTCGCCAGTCCCGGCGCTCGTTGATCCCGGCCCGGCGCCAGCCAGTTGGGCGGAATCCACCGATCGCATTGCGAAAATACAGTTTATTGGTGTGGCACCATTGTTTCGCGGGCGGGGCATCGCTTCGGAACTCTATCGGCGTTTGGCCATCCATCTGGGCGCACGCGGTCTCACGCGCATCGATGCCCGCATAGCTACTGACAATATCGCCAGCATCAAGCTGCACCACAACGCGGGATGGAAACTCTACCTCGATAGCGACGGTATTTTCGCTATATATCCGTTGACCCGGCCAGACTGAACCTACGTGGTCGGCGGTGCGTAAAGGTTAACCATCTGCCAGCCGCGGTAATGTTCGGGACCGGCTAAATTGAGGATTACGTTGGCGGTGCCGAGTTGCGGCACGGGTGGAACCGGCCCGACCTCCATGCTGTCACCATTGGTGGTATCCAACTTGATGAGTATCACCGGATTCTCAAAGAAATAGTTCCCGTTCGACAAGAGCTCGGCACTTCCCATCGCGGTCGAGTATGCGCCCAGGTCGACGCTGACTCCGTTGCTCGGCACCTCAACCGTAAATGCGGTTTCATTGAAGCTCACCGCCATTCCGCGGCTATTGCAATCATTGGGCTTGCAGTCGCTGCCCAAACCGGGCACACCACCCGTGCTGACGCCTGGATCCGAGATACGGGTGTCGCCGTTGTCGAAAATGGTTACCGGGCCTTTGCCGCCGTTTTCGATTCCGACTTCGTGTTGGTGCGAGAACCAAGGCCAAGGATCGTTATACGTGTTCGTGAAAGTGAAATCCCCGCTGGGACCCATGCGCCACACCACGTATCCCGTGCCAGTCATGTCCCGATAATCGATTTCCATGACCCAGTCCTGGTGACGGGATGACCAGATAATGTCTCCCGGCTGTGTCGTCGAGGCCCCGCTGTTAGGCCAGTAATACAGACTATTGGCGTGCAGCCAGTCATGCGCCAAAGGCGCGATGCTGCCGGGAGTCAAAAGGAACATGGGAGGACAGCCGGCGGTGTCGCTTCCACAGGTTTCCGCCAGTACCGCGGTACGGCTGACCGGAAGCTTTTTGTAGCCATTGCCGCCCTGCGTTGGAGCAAAGGAGTCCCAATACCAGAGGACCTGCCAGTTGGTATCCAGGACCAGGATCATATCGCCGATAACATCCACGGGCAAGCCGCTGGTGTCGCCCTGGGTTCCGGCGGGAAAGATCTTTTCCGCATCAATCAGAACGGCGGTATAGCCGTTAGGCAGCGTCTGGATGGCGTCGTGATGAAAAGCGCCGGTACATGCGGCCCCAACCGGCGGGGGACTTGGAAGAGCGCGGCACGACCCTCCATCCACGGCGCCCAACGCCGTGAGCTGCTGCTGGATGATGCCCATATTGGTTTCGCGGACGATGTTGCCCGCCAGGTCGATTTGGCGTAAAAGCTGTCCGTTGGTGATTGTGGGGTCCCAGGAAATATCATTCTGCATGGTGATAAAGCCCCCGCCGGGCAGCGGACGGGTCATCACGTCGTTGTTCGTGAGGTCGGGCGAGTTGTAGTACCAAATGATATTGCCGGTCAGGTCGGTAGCCACATCCGGATAATTGGAATTCACGCCGCCGCCTGGCTCGAGCAGGTTGTGCAGGAGGACCGGCTCGCTTGTATCGGTCGGAATCCCGTTCGTGGGGACCTTGAGTGTGAATTTCGGAAAATGAATGCCAGTCGGGAGAGCGCCTGTTGTAAAGCTTAGGGTCGGCCCGTTGGTCGTGGTGCCCTTGGTCATGGTTTGGGCGTACACACTGTACGTTGTGCTGGGATACATGCCGCCAAGCTCAAACGTAACCGATGCAGGGGGGTGACAGCCAACCCAATTTGTCAGGGTTACGGGGGCGGATCCGGACACCGGCTGAAACGCAGCGCGCATGGTGCTCCCGGCAGGACAGGAGGGCGCGCTGAACAGGAACACCACAGAGTTAGCGGTGGGAGCCACGGCTGGATGGCCGTCACTCACTATGGGCGTCACCGTAAACGCCACCGTCTTCGAAGCCGATTGGCCGGAAGAAAAATCCTTGGCGACAACCTGGAGTTCATAGGCGCCCTCAATGTTCGTGGGCATCCATAGGAAAGGCAGAGCCGTCCACAAGCCGCCGCTGAGAGTACCAACATTAAAATCCTTGACCAGAACGAACTGGCTCGAATTCGGAGCGCGAATATTAAACTGAAACGTCAGGGGACCCGTGCCGGAGTCCGTGGCGGTCGCCGTCCAGGTGATCACCGCGCCAATCGGTTGCGGAGGTTGCAGTGATGAGGTCAAGGAGAGCCCCGAAACGCCCCCGAAAAGTGGCGCGCCGAGGGCCCAAGACATCGCCAACAGGCAGAAAAACGAGGCTAACGGAGTTTTCAATGAAATCTCCTAAGAATCATAATTTCCGGCCCGCCAATTCAACTGTTGCGTAAACAATCCGGCCGGACAGATCTATTCAACTATAGGGTGGCTCTGTAAAACCTGTCAAATCAACATCCAGTAGTACCATGGCAGCCAGCAAATGGCCCACGAAGAGAAGGCGTTGGATCTAGCGGTTTCGATTTCTTTCTAGTACTGCCCTATCCGTTAATGGTTTGACACCTGTTCGAACCCCTCAATATACTGAGGTTTCCGTATCAATCTCCGGTGTTGTGCTGTTTCCGTTATGCGGAGGTTAGGTACCGGTACGGGCGAAGTTTACTTCCCATGCGCAGGGCTTGGATAATAAAGTGCGCGCGCCCTGAAACCACGAATCCGGCTCTTTTGGAAAGAGGCAACTGATTGAAGCGATTAAACTTTTTTTATGCGGCAGGCATGCTGGCCCTGATTGCCGCAGCTCCCTTGTCCGCCACGGTGACGATCGCGTCCATGACGCCTTCAGTGGCGTCTCCACAACCATTGGGCACCCCGATCACCTGGAAGGTCACGGCCACCGACTCCAGTTCAAATACGCTGACGTTCCGGTTCAGCGTTGCGAATTCCAGCGGAACGCTGCTTACGACAAGCGACTATAACCTGGGCACAAGTTCAGCCGGCGTTTGGACTTCCGAACCCTTCGTGTGGAATACCATTGCGGGCGAAGGATACTACATCGTTCAGGTGATCGCAAAAGATTTTGTCACGGGCGAATCGGCTACCAAGACGGCCTCGTACGAGCTGGGGTCGCGGGTCACGGGGGGCACGGCCGTGGTGCACAGCAGCGCCAATACCCTGGTCGCGATATTCAGCGCGCCGGCGTGCACCAAGGGGAGCACCATGAATGTGGCTTTTTACCCCACGAGCAGCCCCACGTCAATTAACTACACCAACACGCTGTCGTGTAACGGCTCGACCAGTATGAATTTTTATGTTGCCGGTATGTTGCCGACGACCGCATATACGATGTATTCCCAAACCATGACCGGCAGCAAAACCGTCGATGGCACCAAGCTCAGCTTTAGCACGCACGCGCTGCCCTCCAAGGTGCTGGGCGGCTATTTCCCCACGTTTACCCAGTCGATTGCGCCTCCGGCGGGCGATCCCAATCCCATGCTGCTGTGGGCGTTCACGAAAATCATCGTTCCGGTCGCCACGGATCTGAACGGCAATATCATGTGGTATTACGGTAACGGTTTGGGTACTCTCTTGCTGCGCCCGGTCGTTGGCGCCAGCGGCACGACCATGCTGACGATCCAAAACGGCAAGTCGTGGGACTCGTCCAACTCGGTGCAGCAACTCCTGGAGGAGGTCGATTTGGCCGGTAATCTGGTGCACCAGACTAACACCGGCATCATCTCCAATCAGCTCGTGGCTTTGGGCGCGACGGATGCGGTTCCTTGCGGCCAGATCGTCCAGCCGGCCAAGGTCGGGGATGCCTGTCTGAACGATTTTCACCACGATGCCATCCGTCTGCCGAATGGCTACACGGCTTTCATGGCGCACGTCGAAAAGCTCTTCCCGGCCGGAACTCAGGGACATGCGGGTAGCGATCCGGTGGACATTCTCAGTGAGATGGTGATCGTGCTAAACACCAACTGGGAAGTGACCTGGTACTACGATGCTTTCAACGAACTGAACATCAACCGTACCGCCCCGCTGGGCGAAACCTGCTCGGCTGGCTCGTCGGATTGCCCCACGGATCTTTTTCTCTCCACCTCATGCAATGACTGGACGCATGCCAACACCGTGGATTACGTGGCGGCATCTTCAAATGCCGACTACGGCGACTTCCTGGTTTCCATGCGGGATCAGGACCAGGTGATCCGGGTGCACTATAACAACGGCGCCGGCAGTTGTGCGCCCACGGCTCCGAGCTGCATTGTGTGGACCATGGGGCCACCGGACGATCTGCCCCAGAGCAATTTCATGTTCAGCAACATATACAACGATGCGTGGCCCTGGTTTTCGCACCAGCACGACGTAACTTACGCCAGCAGTGGTCTCTCGAAGACGATCAATGGCCAGACCGGTCCGCTGCTCACCATCTTCGATAACGGCAATACCCGCTATTCGGTGCCGCCGCTGGGCCTGGGCACTGCATGCGACTCCGGCCCCTACGACGACTGCTACAGCCGCGGTATGGCTTTGATGGTCACAGTGGAACCGGTCGGCGACTGCGCGACTTCCTGCACTCAAGGGACGGTAGTGCCGATACTCTCGCAGAGTCTCGGGATGCAAAGCACCGCATTAGGCGGCGCCCAGGTTCTGTCGAACGGGAACTATTTCTACCAGAGCGGCATTTCAAACGTGAACACCCAGGCCATTGAGATCCTGCCCGGCACGCCTCCCACCGGCACTCAGGTGATGAACGTGCAATCGGTGGATTACTCTTATCGTGGCTGGCAGATGCCGAATCTGTACAATCCGCCAACTCTGTAAGAGAGCATCGTGGGGCAGCCCGTCTGCCCCACCTCTCGCCTACAACAGATTCAGATCCTGCAGACTATACCCGAACGCCCGCACGCGGGCCTCGTACTTGTCGATGCACTCCTGAATCGCCGCGCTCGATTGTGGATCCTGCCCCAACTTGCGCCATTGCGCGAAGTATTTGTCGTTATGCGTGGATGTCGCCTCAAAAGTAGTGGTCGGGTGCGGCTCTAGTCCAAGGAACTTATAGATCGTGGTCAGCGTCGGCAGCGGCTGGGAAATAAGCGTCTCGTATTTGACCGTCATCACGCGCTTCAGATGGGGACGGTCTTTTTCAAACGTCTCATGCGCCACCAGCCAATGCTCCACCAGGGAAGGAAGGCCGGTGGGACTCCATTTTTCAGTCGCCAGGCTGACAGCTACGGGATGACGCTCGATGATCACGAACCAGGAATTCGGAAAAATGCCCTGCAGGAAGCGCGTCCACAGGATATTGGGCGGCGATTTTTCGAGCAGAAACCGTTTCGAAAGATCGAAGAAGGGGAACCATTCCAGGGGTAACTGAGCCTTACTCTCTTCAGTGAGAAATTCGGATTCCTCGGTCAGGTTGGCGTCCGGCGAAAACGCAAACTTGCCGGGACCGCCCCAAAAGATGGCCGGCGGATACACACTTTGCAGATACTGGCCTTCGTCCTCGGCGCCTAGCCATTCGTTGGCGTCCTGGTTGTTGGCGAAACCGCTGATCTCGGGGTGCTCGCGCAGCATACGGAAAAGCAAAGTGGTGCCGCTACGATGCAGGCCGCCCAAGATCGCGAACGGGTGCGTCTGGGCGATCTCGCGGGCCTCGGCGGGAGTCAGCTTGGAGGCTGGCGCTTTGATATATGTGACAAGGTCGTCGCTGATGGACTCTGGCATTCTCCTAAGGTAGCCCATCGGTTTTGAATTTGTCCAGCTTGGCCCTCGGATGTGATTGTTAAGCAGCGATTTACGGACCTTCAGAAGTACTGGTGAATGGTACCGGAAGGCCCTCCGCAAAGGGTCCGCCGTGGTACACTGGCACGAAGGGCGCAGCCGGGTCTTACTCAGCCGTTGCGGAAGTATAACTTTTCATAATCCATAGGGTGTTACAGAAAGGTGCGTTTCACGGAGCGCGCCGCGAAGGAGGAACTATAGATGTACTATCGGCTGCGACTTTCGGTATCGCTTCTGATCCTGGCGGTCGGCATGGCAATGATTGGCTGGGCCCAGGCGCCTGTCGGATCGCTCACCGGGACTGTGCATGACTCCACGGCCGCCATCATGCCGGGCGTTAACGTAACCGTAACGAACAAAGACACCGGACTTGTGCGGCAAATGACGACATCGGCCGAGGGTATTTTCAGCGCAGCCTCTTTGCCCCCGGGCGTCTATACGGTCCAGGCGGTTGCCACCGGGTTCAAGACCCTGAGCCTGGGCGCCACCGTGCAGGCTGGCGTCGTGGCGACGGTCGACATGGAACTGCAATTGGGCGCCGAGACCGAAGTGATCAGCGTCCAGGGCGAAACCGCCCAGCTCACTTATGACAGCCACGAAATCTCCGGCACCATTTCGCACGACAAGATCGAGGATCTGCCGGTAAATGGCCGCAGCTTTTTGCAGTTGTCCATGCTGGAGCCGGGCGTCAGCGTTTCGCCCAATAACGTGGGGCAGTATAACAAGCAGTTCGACGTTTCCATCCTGGGCGCCAGCTCAGCGAATAATTCCGTGCGTATCACCGTGGACGGCGCCAGCGTGACGGACGCTATCAACGGCGGCACGCAGCAGAACTTTTCGCAGGAAGTGGTGCAGGAATTCCAGCTTTCTTCGACCAACTTCGATCTCTCGACAGGCATAGGCGCCGGCGGCGCCATCAACGTCGTGACACGTTCGGGCGGCAACGATTTTCACGGCAGCGCGTTTTTCTTCTTTCGCGATCACGATCTTTCGGCGTTTCCGCTGCTGGCACACGAACCGGGCGAACCCGATAGCCCCTACTTCGCGCGGAAACAGGAAGGCTACTGGTTCGGTGGCCCGATCAAGAAAGACAAGCTGTTCTTCTTTTCCGCCCTGGAGCATATCGACCAGACGGCTCTATATAGCGCATTCCCCAGCGACCCGCTGTTTCAGGGGCTGGGCACCAATGCCCCCAGCCCCTATCACGCCAACGAATTGACCGAACGGCTGGACTGGCGCATCAACACCCGGAATAACGCGTTTCTGCGCTATTCGCATGATGGCAACAATTCGTTCGCACCGCCCGGTGTCGGGGATTTGCCGTCGGACTGGAACGTCAATAAGAACTGGGCGGATTCCGGAGTGTTCTCCCTGATCAGCGTCGTCACGCCGAACGTCGCCAATGAATTCCGCTATTCCTATACGTTCTGGTCAAATACCAATGCCCCGCCGACCTTTGCGGAGT
The DNA here is from genome assembly GCA_049511415.1 of Bryobacteraceae bacterium. Taxonomy (GTDB): domain Bacteria; phylum Acidobacteriota; class Terriglobia; order Bryobacterales; family Bryobacteraceae; genus Bog-159. The sequence continues at coordinate 53,956 of JBEKYC010000012.1, forward strand.
GTCCACCGCCGTGCAACGGATGGGGCTATGGCACACCCGGCAGCGACACCGCCACGACCGTGGATGGCCCCATGATTACGGTTCTGGGCGTGAACAACTTTGCCTTGGGCGAGTCCGCCACGGCCCCCCAAAGCCGCTTACTGCGCCGTCATATCTTCGCCGACAACCTGAGCATGCAGAAGGGCACGCACGCCATCAAATACGGCGGTTACTGGGAATATGAAAAAGGCACCGGCTCCTATGCCTATGCCGATCCCGCGGCCATGGAACTCTGGTCTCCGGAGCTGGTCGAAGCGTTCAATCAGAAATTGGCATCCGAAGGATACGGCGCCGATGAAATCAGGCTGCCCTCCAACTTCAACACGCTGGCCAATATTCTGAAGCTGCCGGTGTATGCATTTACCATCGGCGTCGGCAACCCCACGCAGCCGCCTCTGTACAATCGAGGCAACGCGGATCATGATAACCTGTTCCACTTTTACGGCGAGGACGCCTGGAAGATTACGCCACGTTTCACCCTGAATTACGGGTTGGCCTGGTCGTACGAAAGTAATGCGCTGAATTACGATCTGACCATGCCTTCTTACCTGGCACCGATTTTCGGAGCGAACGGCTTGGGCCACGTCGAGCACCAGCCGCACAATTTCAGCCCTATGCTGGGCTTTGCGTGGGGAGTGGGTAAGGACAATAAAACGGTGATCCGCGGGGGGGCCGCGATTTACTACGACACCTGGGACATATATAACCGCCTGTTGGAGCGGGTTCTGTTGGCGCCCCTGGGGATCGGCCGCGTGCCGCTGCCGGATAGCGCCTTCTTCGGGGCTCTGTCCAAGCTATTCGGTTTCGCGAATTTGCCGGCGGCAATTCAGCCCACCAGCTTTAGCAGTCAACCGACCACTTTCACGGGTCAGGGCCTGGAAAACGATTTGAACTTTCTCACAACCGAGGCCGCCGCGGAACTTCAACCAACCGCCAGCACCCCCGCTGGCACCACGAATCTCGCTTTGTTCAAGACTTCAATCGGCTTGATTCCGACCAATTTTAAGCTGCCCTATTCCGAACATGTCAGTGCCGGCATACAGCGGGAACTGCGTAGTGACATGATCGTCAGCGCCGATTTTGTTTTCCGTCAGTACATGCACCAGTTAATTGAGAACGTGGATCTGAACCACTACAACAGCGTTGAAGGTCCCATCATTCCGAAATGCGGGGCGGGACAAGCACTGTTGGTTCCCTTCGAGTGTTCTGCGGGCCCGATGGAGGCGGACATCAGCGGCGGCCGTTCGCACTACGAAGGGCTGCTGATGAAACTCACCAAACGATTCTCGCACCGCACTACCGGCACACTGGCCTACGCGTACGCCAACGCGGTGGGCTTCAACGGCCTGATCGACAATAGCAACTATTTTGCGAGCTGGGGTCCGCAGATGGGACACCAAACTCTCACCGGTTCCATCGTGGTAGCCTTGCCGCTGGGCATCCAGGTATCGGGCATTACTTCGTTCCAGAGTGCCGCGCCTTTCCAGCCTTTTGTGACGGGTGTGGATTTCAACGGCAACGGAGTTTTCGCTGCGGCGGGCGAGACCATCTATCCCGGAGCGCCTCTGCCCGGCGGCGGATTCAACGAATTCGATGTCACTAAGAGCAAGGCCGACCTAGTGCAACTCGTGAATCAGTATAACCAGACATATGCCGGCAAGACCGACCCGTTGGGCCACGTTTATCCGACCATCACACTGCCTGCGAACTGGGGATTTCCGCGCAGTTTCAATTCGCAGGATATACGCGTCACCAAAATTTTCCCCTTGAAGGGTGAGCGCGTAAGGCTGTCCGTGTTCGGCGAGTGTTTCAACGTATTCAACATCGCGAATTTGACTTTCTACAACGAAGTTCTGAATGCACCGAACTTCGGCGAGGCGTCGCAGCGGACATCCAACATCTTCGGAACTGGCGGCCCGCGCGCGTTCCAACTGGGCAGCCGGCTGACCTTCTAACGCGTGGATCAGGGAGTGGTAACCGACACGACGGTCGACATTGGCGATACATTGCCCTGCTGATCCGTGGCTTCGATCCCGTAATAGTAGGTCGCCCCCGCAATTACCGTTTGGTCGTTATACGAAGTGCTCGCGGGACCGACGGTCGTTAGCGGCGTCAGATTAGTGGCGGATGGCCCGCGGTAGATGCTGTAGGATTTCAACGGCAGACCGCTGGACGCGGCCGTCCATGTCAGTTTGACCTCGGTCTTTGAGACCGCTGTCGCAGCCACATTCGTGGGCGCCGATGGCAGGGCCAGAGTGGTGGCCGGCACCACCGCGGACATCGGCGATACGTCTCCGCCCGAGTCGACCGCCGTTATGGCGTAGTAATACGTCGTCGACGGAGAAAGCGATGTATCCGTGTACGACGGATTGGCAACTTTCGCAATTTGGCTCAGGCTGGTCGACGAGTTGCCGCGAAACACCTGGTAAGACTGCACCGGCAGGCCGCCTCCGGCGACGGCATTCCACGTCAGGCCGATCTTGGATGGCGACACTGGCGTTGCCACCAGACCCGTGGGCGCTGCCGGATCGGCCGGCGTAGTAATGGACACGACTTCCGACATGGGCGAAATGTCGTTGCCCGTATCGACGGCCTGGACCGCATAATAATACGTCGTGGAAGCGCTGACAGACTTGTCCGTATAGGTGGTGCTCCCAGTGTTTCCGATCGCGCTCAGCTTGTCGGGCGAACTGCCCCGCAACACCTGATAATACTGAATCGGCAGGCCTGTCACCGTTTCCGACCAGGACAGGGTGACTCTGGTGGTTGAATCGGGCGTGGCTGTCAGGCCGGTGGGCGCGGCGGGAAGGGCCAGCGTGGTGGTGTCCACTACCTTAGACATCGGCGACGTATCGTTGCCTGTGTCAATCGCCTGGACTGCGTAATAGTAAGTCGTCGAAGGGTTCAACGAGTAATCCGTATATGTAGTGCCCGACGCGTTCCCGACCTGAACCAAGCCGGACCCCGAGCTGCCCCGGAAGATCTGATAGACATGAATGGGCAGGCCGCCCGAGATAGACGGCTGCCACGACAGGCTGACCTTGGAGGCGGAGATGGGCGTAGCTGTCAAATCCTTGGGAGCGGAAGGCGGCAAGGGCGTGGTAATGGACACTACCTGGGACATGGCGGACGTGTTTCCGTCTATGTCTACTGCCTCGACACCGTAATAGTAGGTGGTTCCCTGAGTCAACGGGTAACTGATGTATTGAAGTACCGTGCTTTGGGTTTCTCCGGTCTGGGAGAGAGCGTTAGGTGCGGGTCCCGTAAACACCAGATAATCCCTGATCGAGACCAGACCCGTGGAAGCCGTCCAGGTGACGGTCACTTTCTCGCAACTGTTGGCCGTGGCCGTGACGTTGCCGGGCGCGGTGGGTGGGGTGACGTTATCCGTGGTGACATTGATTGACGGCGACATCGCCGACTTGTTCTGGCCCAAGTCGAATGCCTGGACGGCATAGGTGTACGGGGTCGCTTCCGTCAAGCCGGAATCCTGGTAATAATTATTGGCGCTGGTGGCCACCAGAGCACCGTCGCGATAAACGTTATAGCCCGCCACTCCGACATTGTCGGTCGAGGCATTCCAACTCAAATACGCAGTGGTGGGGTTCGCGGAGCTTCCGCTCAAGCCCGTGGGCACGGAAGGCGGCGTCGTGTCCGGCGGCGTGACCAACAGACTGTAGTAGCTGGTGGCTGTGCTGGTGTAAACAGCCGCGTTCATATTCACCGAAGCTTGCGCGCTTTCGCTGGCCAGGATGGTACCGGGATCCATAACCTCCGTCGCAGGGTCGTACGGCAGATAAGCTGCCCAATATTGACTGCCCATCGGCGCCATGAACAACATCTGGGTGTCACTCGCCAGGGCTTGTATGGTCTGCAGAAAATAGGCGTCCAACGGCGCCCAAAAACTGAACGGGTCCCGCGCCTGTATTTGATCGGGAGTCAGCACGTTAAGTTCGTCATCCCGGACCTTGTTCAGCCAGCACTCCGTCATGGCTACCGGCTTGCCGGCAGCGGCGGCGATGCTGGCAATCTGCAGGGCATTCGGCAGGAACGCATCGTTGATCGGATAAACATGGAAGTCAATGAAGTCCAGGGGTAGCGGCACCAGGTCCTGAATGAAAGTTTGGAACTCAGGTTGCCAGGATCCCACACCGGCGCCTACCTTCATGTTGGGGACACCGGCCGCCACCACGCTAGGCAGGATCAAGGCCACCATGGCGGCTTGTCCGGTAGGCGTATCCACCTCTGTCTGCCCGGTGTTCTCCGATTCCGTGTCGGGTTCTTCCGCCACTACCAGGTAATCCGGCCGTAGAGTCTGCGCCACGGTAGCCGCAGTCTGCGCGCGGGCCTGCTGATATTGCGTCCAATCGAGGGTCGCGTAAAAGGAAGCGACGTCCCAGCCCGCGTCGACTCCACCGCTCAGCAGCGTATCGTTTTCGATAATCAGCTTCAGTCCGGCGCCCCTTACCAGCGCGGCGACCTGCTGATAGAAGCTCACAAACTGGTTATACGAGAGGCCCTGGCTGGTCAGAAATGGCTCGTACAACATGGGGAAACCGACCTGGATCATGATCGCCTTGGCGCCCATCGCTTGCAGTTCCTGCAACTGGAGCTGGATCCCTCCCAACGAGGAGGCGCCCAGTTGCGGCCCCGAATTAGCGTTGGCGTACGTGAGATTCAGGGCCGAGTAGCCGGTATATGGCGGCAGGGGCGAAGGCAACGATGCATTGAACGCGTTGAGGTCGGTATTCAGCGTGGTGTAGAGGTCCTGGAAGACGGGTGGCACCGGCGCCGGCGGCCCCTGCGAACGCCCCAAATTTAGTCCGGACAACGCCAGAATCAACAGGCAACGAACCGTGGACAACAAACGCATGGACATTTGATCTCGTCCGAGCGCGCGCTCGAGAATTCCTGGATGGGCTGGCCGGCAAGCCTTCGCTAATAATGTGGCAAACACCATCCAGTTCTCTCCGGTCACTTCCGTTGGCCGAATAATCGGATATTCGCAGCCGGTAATACTCCTCATATTAGCGGCATAAACGCGGATACACTCCGTTGCCTGCCTCATGTTTCAAAAGAAATGCCGGCCAACGCAGAATTCTTATCTTCAGAACTAGGGATTGCCTATGGTATCAATTCGAACCGAGTTCCGTAACCGCTCGCGCCGTCAAACTGTTCGTACTACAAATGCACTTGTGCGTTTGCGTACGCCTTGGGCCACTCTCAACGCTGGCGCCTCTATACGCTTGAACAGAACGTTCGAGCACAGGACAGTATCCCTCGATTCGGCCATGTAAATCGGACACATTTTCTTAATGCTGCCTTTATTTCTTAGGCAAAAATTAATCCGAAACAATCTTTCCGGCGCGGGGTTGGATTGGTGAGATATCAGGACCAAATAAAGTGCGCGCGCTTGATGGCTTCAAAGAACTTGAACCAGGGCGCGTTTCAGGTCATTTGAATGGCACGGCAACGCAGTGCTATTGAAGGTTGAGTTGGACGGTGTTCGCCGATTGGCCGTCGACCGTCAAGACCAGATTCACCGTGCCGCTGTTGAACAGGCTTTGCGGAATCTGAATGTTTACCTGATCCTCTCCGGTGTAGCTGGAAGGACCGGCATACTGCACGGCCACGCTTTGTCCCGCGACCGTGGCGGTCGCGTTCGCGAGCGCGGAAACATGGCGGATGCCGGTGCCGTACAGCTCGATGTAGAGCGCATCCGTGGATGCTAGCGTGATCGGCGCCGGCGAGCAATTGACCGCGCTGGAACAGGTGAAGGTGGCCTGTGTCGATTGCGATCCATCGGCATGCACAATGATGGCCTCGGCGGCCGCGGCTCCCTGTCCGTTCGCCGTAGCCGTATAAATACCCGGCATCACGGATGCGACCAACACCGTCCCGGAAGTCTGCGTCCCGTCGCCGCTTTTGATTGTCAGGGTAGCCGGACCCGGTTGAACAGTGGACGGCACGTAATAGTTCACCTGGGTGGGAGCCGCAAAAAACATCGGCACCGGATAACTGGTGTTCGAGCTATCCACCAGCGTGGCCGTAGTTCCGCCCAAGGTAGTGGGGAAAGTGCCGTCGAGCACGGCGGTAGTTGCCAGGTCGGCTCCGAAGGCGCTTACCAGATCGTCGGGCGCAACCACGGTTTGTGCGTCGCACGGGCTGGTCGCGGAGCCGCAATCGGGGGTAAATACGCTGCTGATCGTGGCGTAGCTGGCGCTGGAAAGGCTGACCACCTGTTTCACCCCATAGGTCTGGTTGATCTTGGCGAATGCCTGGCCGGTGGCGGTGAGTTGTCCCATCTGTATGGCCTGCAGGGCATCGCTGATATAGGTGTCGTTGAATGGACTGTCAGCGTTCACCGATCCGAGATAAAAATAGTCCGCGGTGGTGAAAGGCGTCACTGCTTCCATCTGATTCGAGGAAACGAACAGGGCCATGGCTTGAAGCCACGCCGCGTCCATGGTCGCGAAAGCCGCGTCGCAATCCCCTACCAGGGCATATGCCTCGGCTCCCTCAGGGTTGGACTGCCAGCCTGGTGGCAGGGTGGCCGGCAAATCTTTCGGCGCCCACGTCTCCTCCATGTAGATACCCTTGCCGTTCAAATGGGCTAAACTCACCCAGGTTTCCAGTCCGGGGAAGGATACGTCATCGTAGACATCCATCGTCATGAAATCCAGTTGCGGGAGCGTCACATTGTATTCAAAATACGTATTCTCGGCTGAATCATAAAACCCTCCGGCGCCCAGGCGGATGTGCGGCGAAGCGGTCCGGATCAGCGGCGCCACGGCCTGAATGAAGCCGCCCCAATCCTCGGTTGTGGCTGTGACTCCCAGCCGCGCATTCTGGGTAGTCGGTTCGTGCACGATCACGAAATTATCCGGCTGCCAGCGGGCTGCCATCGCCGGGTAGGTGCTCATCGCCGTCGTCTGAAACTCGGAGAAACTGGCGCCTCCGGGGAAATCTTTCTCCGTAAGCGCCGGGTTCATCGCCAGCTGCATACCGAGTTCGCGGATGTGCGCGACAATCGCATCGTACGCCGCCGCCGCGGTGGGGTCATTGATGGATGTTACGCCGGGGTTCAGATCCACGCGTTGCGCTCCGGCAGCCTTCAACCCTTCGACGTATTGCAGCATGACGCTGAGAGGCATGCCATCGATCAAAGCGCCCCCGGCATAAACCAGGTTGCCGCTCAAGACGATCGGCTGAGTGGCTGGTCCGAGGGAACTTTCGAAGGTATTGATTGCGGAAGTAGTCGTGCTGATGAATGTCTCGCAGGCGCTGTCACAGGTCTGGCCCGGCAGGCGAGCGGCGACCGTAAGGATTACGGCGAATCCGCATGAAACCCGCAAAAAAACACACAGCGACGGTATCCTTTTCCGTTCTTCCATGATCCGGCTCCCCACTGGATTATTGAACCCGGATTTGGACCTTTCCACTCTGCCGGTGGGCACTGCCGGTCCTATTGGCACGATTTTGTGCGCGGGGCGCACGCCTCGACCTCCTGAGAGCGCGGAACCGAGGGCAAAACCGCCAGCGGCGTTAGCGGTTTACGGCGTCGTCACACTGCCGGGCGCGGATAGTGTCGAAGCGTCCTGACCGGAATCGATGGCCGAGATTGCATAGTAATAGGTGGTCGACCCCACCACCGTGGTGTCCGTATAGCTGGCCGTTGTGCGCGTGGCCACAAAATCCGCCGTAGTAACCGGAAGAGAGGTACTGCGGTAGATTTTGTAGCTGGATATCGGCAGACCACCGGGCGGTACCGTCTCCGACCAGGTCACAACCACTTTGGTGGCGCTGCTGGCCGTAGCTGACACGTTGGTGGGCGCGTTCGGCATCGGCGGTGTGATAGCGGTAGCGTTTGCCGAGTCCGGCGAATTGTCGTTATCTGTATCCGTTGCCACCACATAGCAATAGTATTTCGTGCTGGCTGTCGCGCCAGTCCACGTGAAGCTGGTGGCGGTCGGGGATGATGCCGTGCCGGCTTTGGGCTGCCCCGTAGGCGCCGTGCCGCAATAAACCGTGAAATGCGCGGCGGCCGCGCCACCTGGCGCCGGAGACCAGTTCCAGGTCACCTGGACCTTGGTGGCCGCGGTAGCAGCCGCCGCGACGTTGGTTGGCGCCGGCGGCAAAGGCAGCGTGGTGGCCGAGACCGGAGTGGATGCGACCGAATCGTCTCCGGCCGAGTCGACCGCGACGATCTCGAAGTAGTAAGTCGTACCGGGCTCGAGCGAAGTGCTCGAATAGCTGGTCCCCTTCGTGGTGGTGGACGTCGGAAAATCACCGTTCGTCGTGCTCGCGTAGACCTTGTAATTGGAGACCGCTAAGCCCAGCGGCGGCACGTTTTCGGTCCACGCCAGGGTGATTTTCGACGCGGAAGTGGGCGTCGCCGTCACGCTGGTCGGCGAATTCGGCAACGGCAGGGTTGTGGCACTTGCGATGGGCGACATCGATGAAGGTAGTTTGCTTTCCACCGCAATCACGCCGTAGTAGTACGTGGTCGCCGGGTTTAGCGGCATATTTGTGAATTTTGCCGAGGTTCCCGGCGTTGTGGCGATTTGCGTGAGGTCGTTTTTCGAAGCGCCGGACCAAACCTGATATTGGCTTACCGTGCCTGTAGTCGGAGGGACCCAGGTCAACTTGATCTCCGTCGGCGTAGCTGCCGTCGCGATCAGGCCCGTCGGGCTGTTCGGCGGCAGGCTTCCAGCCGTCGTCAGGCTAAGTGTGTTCGACAATGCCGAATTATTATTTGCCATGTCGAACGCTTGAACCTGGTAGTTATACTGCGTGCTGATATTCAGGGGACCGTAATCCACATACGTCGTCCACGCGGTATTTGCGATCCAGACGCCCGTGCACGGCTGTGTCGGCGGATTGGGAGCGCATCGCAGCACGTTATAGCCGGCAACGCCGACGTTATCCGAGGAGGCAGTCCACGACAAGGAGGCCGTGCCGTAGCCAGCGGTCCCCACCAGAGCGGTCGGCGCCGATGGCGGCTCTGTGTCCGGAGGCGAAACCAGCCGCGCGTTATAGCTGTAAGCGGTAACGGTGAAGTCGGCGATCTGGTCGGCGTTGCTGGCGTCTGAGTTTGCATTGTCCAGGATTATACTTTCCGTGCAGCTATCCGTGGTACAGGTGCAATTGGCCGCGCCACCGTTGGCCACCGTGCCGCCATAGGTCTCGTATTGAAAAAAGTAGTCTGTTCCCTGGGCCGACAGGTAGAGAATGGGTGTGTAGTTGGCTTGAGTATAATTCGCCAGGTTCTGCATGGTAATCCCGAAGTTCTCGTCCAGCGTTGCCCAAAAACTGAACGGGTCCCGCGTCCGGTAGAAATCGGGGGGCTGCACATTATATTCAGAGTTCTCCGTTTTCCAAAGCCAGGATTCGCTGACCGCGACTGGTTTTCCCGCCAATTGCGCCTGCTGGGCGATAAGTAAGGCGTTGCTAAGATAACTCGTCCCCTCCCAGGTGAGAATCGGATACATGTGATAGTCGATATAGTCCAATGGCAGCGCCACATAGTCGAGAACGTACTCCAGCAGGCCGTCTGGGGGGAAAGCTCCCAGCCACGTTCCGAAGCCGGCGCCCAATGGGATAGTCAGGTTGACCAACCGCACGGAGACGATTTCCCCTGCAATCATGGCGGCGGCGTCGACCGGGTTATTGAGATTGGATTGTCCGGTGGCGGCGGCTTCCGTATCCGGCTCCTCGGCCAGCACAAGATAATCCGGTTTGATATCTTGCGCGATGGTGGCCGCCATGGTGGCGCGCCCAGCCATGTACTCGGGCCAACTAAGCCCTGCATAATAGGCGGTGAGCGGCGGGTTGTTCCAAGAACCGGCTTCCGGTTGGTTGGTCAACAGGATCGTGTTTTCCACGATCACTTTCATGCCCATCGCCTGGATATCCGCTACCAACTCCTCATAGAAGGTCAGGTACGGCTGCATTGCGGACTGGCTGCCCCAGTAGCCTTCGTACAACAGGGGAAAGCCGATCGATATTTTCACGGCCTGGAACCCCATGGCCTGCAACTCCTGCGCTTGGATCAACGAGCCGGCCAAACCGTTGTAAACCGCCGGGCCGGTGTTGGAATCCGCCTGCTGCAGTTGGGCGGCGTGCAGGAAGGAGGCCTCGGGGGAAGTGCCGATGGACGCGTTGAACGTGTCCATGTAGCCCTGCACCTCGGTAGCGATTGTGGAGCAATAGCCCGCTGGAATCGAAGGCGGCGTGGGCGGCGTGGGAACGTCGGCATGCGCTGACAGGCAAATCAGAAACAGGGCTGCCAGAAGATGGATCACGTATGCGTTACGTCTCATGAAAAGCGGCTCATTTCCGGTGCGCGTCAATCTGATGGTCTTACAGCAACCGGACGGACAGATCCCTCGGGGGCGCACCAAGGTATCGCATCCACGGACGGGAGGATGTTCCGCTAGTATGACTGGTGCCAAGGCGCTTGTCAATACGGACAATAGTCTATGCGTCCCCTTGGAACGTCGCCCAAGTTCGCGGAAATAGCCCAATTCGGGTTACGGCTCGGTGGCGGCCGAAACGATTGCGGACATGGGCGAACTCAACCCTTCCGCCACGGCCACGACGCCAAAATAATACTTCGTGGAAGGCTGTAGCGGCTGGTCGTTCCACTTCGTCACGTCGGAGGGAGTAGTCGCTGCTTCAGGCAAATCCTTGGGCGATGTCCCCGCGTAAACCTGATATTGGGTGATCCCGCCCCCCGTGGGGGCTTCCCAGGTTAACTGGATCTCATGCGACGACAGCGCGGCCGCTTTTACATCGTTCGGGCTTGGCGGTGGGGCGTCGCGATACGTCGTCAGGCCCAGCGTATTGGACTTAGCCGAATTGTTATTCGCCATATCGAAGGCCTGGACCTGATAGTTGTATAACGTATTCTGGCTCAAGCTGGCATCGTAATATGAACTGGATGTAGCATTGGCCATCCAAATCGCGGTACACGTCGTGGCCGGTGGGGTAGGCGCACACCGGTATACATTGTAGCCGGCAACCCCCACGTTGTCGGTGGAACCCGTCCAAGAAATGGTCGCACTGGTGTAGCCTGCGGTCCCGGTGAGAGCCGACGGCGCTGTTGGCGGCGTAGTATCGGGGGGAGTCACCAGCATCTTGTTCTCTTTGAAGGCCGTGGTGGTGAAGTCGGCAACCTTGTCGGCATCCATGGCATCGGCGTTGGCGTTCGCCAGAATCGTGCTCTCCGCGCAACTGTCCGTGGTGCACGTGCAGTTGGCGGCGCCGCCATTGGCAGTTGTGCCGCCATAGGTCTGGTACGCAAAAAAGGCATCCATGCCCTGGGTGGAGAGGTACAGCATGGGGGTGTAGGTGGCCTGCGTATAATTGGCGACGTTCTGCATGGTCTGATCGAAATAGGCGTCTAGCGGCGCCCAGAAACTGAACGGATTCCGCGCCGAGAACAGACTGGGGCTGTCCACCGTAAACTCTGCGTTCTCCATTTTCCAGAGCCAGGATTCGCTCACTGCGACTGGCTTTAAGGCCAACCCGGCCTGCTGCGCAATCACCAGCGCATTGTTCAAAAGATTGGCTCCCTGTTCGGTGTTGATGGGATAAACGTGATAATCAATGTAATCCAGCGGTAACACAACATACGCAGCCAGATAGTCCAGCAAGCTGCTGGGAGAATAAGGTCCCAGCCAGGTTCCAAAACCGGCCCCCAGCGGCATAGTCAGACTGACCAGCCGCACGGAACTGATTTCACCCGTGATCATATCCGCGGCATCAACCGGATTATTCAGATTCGTTTGCCCGGTATTGGCCGCTTCCGTGTCGGGCTCCTCGGCCAACACCAGATAATCGGGCTGCACGTATTGGGCGACGGTAGCCGCCATGGTGGCCCGCGCGGCCATATACTCCGGCCAATTCAGCGAGTTGTAGAACGGCGTAAGATTCGTCCAGCCCGATTCCGGATTATCGGCCTGCAGAATGGTATTTTCCACGACCACCTTCATCCCCATAGCGTGGATGCTGCTCGCCAACTGCTGATAAAAATTCAGGTATGGCTGCATGGCCGATTGGCTGCCCCAAAACGGTTCGTAGAGCAGCGGAAAGCCGACGGACAGTTTGATGGCCTGGAAACCCATGGCCTGCAATTCCTGTGCTTGCGTGATTGAGCCGCTCAAACCGTTGTAGACATCGGGCCCGGTATTCGAGTCGGCCTGTTGTAATTGCGAAACCCGCAGCGTGGGATGCTGCGCGGGAGTCCCGATCGACGCGTTAAACGTTTTCAAGTAATTCTGCAGTTCGCCGTAGATGGTGCTGCAATAGGTGCCCGCGGGTACGGCGGGCGTAGTCGGTGGTGTTGGGACATCGGCATAGGAAGGCAAGCAAGTTATTCCCATCAGGCCGGCCAACAGATAGAAAACATAGGATTTCGGCTTCATCAAGAATAAACAGCTTTCTGAAGCGCGCCAACTCCAATCTCAAACGGTTGGCATACGTGCGGCGCCCCGGCACACCGGTGAAGTGGCGGTGAAAGTGGTGGCGTCCCACAGTGGGATTTAAATGTTAACTCTAGTACGTACAGTAAAGGTTTTTGATGTGCTTGTCAATACAGGTGGGCGCGGGCCGGTCGCGCCCGCGCTTTGTAGAGGATTACGTCGAACTCAGTCGCTCTAGCGACTCGTGGCCGACGCCCAGGGGCAGGTGTCCTGCCAGACATCCAGGGAATCCAGATCGACGTTTTGTCCCGAGCCTGGAAGTGCTTTAATCGTAACCGTATGCGGGCCGCAGGTCAATCCACGCTGTACCCAGATGGCCTGCTGCTCCTGCGTCGTGGAAGACTGCAGATTGACGTTCGCAACCACCACGCCGTCCAACGACACTTGCGCGGGGCCGCCGGTGGATGACAGCTTTGCGACCCACTCCGCGCCTGACCCATAAAAGGTAAGACTGGCAGTTGCGCCGTTTTGCGGAGTGCTGATGTACTGCATCGTACTAGCGGCGGCATCCGAGACGATATTCCATGTTCCCGTGTAGACGATTGAATAGAACGCGCCCGATCCGAACTGGCGTTGTTCTTCCTGCCGGGCCGGCTCGGCGGTATACGCCCACGTGGCGCCTCCGTCGAGAGATTTGTAGATCCCCAGGTACGTCGCCACAAACACCGTCTGATCGGTTGGCGCGGTGGGGGAGTCAAAGGCCGGCGAAACTACCACGGCGGAAGCGTAACTGGTCGGAATTGAAGTGATCTGGGTAAATGTTGCGCCCTCATTTGTAGATTTCAAAAGCCCTTGTTGCAGCGTTCCGATGAACAGGGTCTGATCGGTTGCGTAATTGGGCGAGATCGCAATCGAGAACGGAGTAAGCAGAGACGTGCCGGGCAGCAGGGTCCAGGTGGTACCCCCGTCGGTGGATTTGAAAATGCCGGAATGCGATGTCCCCGTGAACACGGTCTGGTCGTTGGCATAATTCGGCGAACATACCACCGGGAGGATCCCGTTATCCCCGGCAACCACAACGATAGGAGAGAAACTAGCTCCGCCATTTGTCGACCTGTAAAGTCCATTCACGGAACTGCCCGCGAAGACCGTTTGGTCCACGGTGTAGTTCGGCGAGACGGCGATCGAATCTACCGCGATGTTTTGGAGACCCGTCGCCAACCAATCATAACCCGCGTCCACGGACTTAAACAGTCCGCGATTGAAAACCTGCGTGGGCGGAGTACATTCCACCTTCGTCGGATACGCTGAGCCCGTGTGCGTGCCAATAAATATCGTGGAGTCGTTAGCAAAGTTCGGCGACACACCCAGCGATCGCGGGAAAGTCGCCGCGCCGCAGTCCTGCATGGCTGCCCACGTGAAACTGCCCTCGATTCTGTAGAGCCCCTGGGTAGTTCCGATCCAAGCTGTATGACTGGTAGACCAGTTGGGTGCCATGGCGTTGGCATCCGTATACGCGTCGGGGAAGCCCTTGGGCGAAGCGGTATTCTCGAATGTCCAACATCCGTGCGCGCCATCTGGGCTCGTGGCGCACGTCCCGCCTCCTGCGCCTCCGGCGAACGACCAAAGCGTGCCGCCGCCGTAAGTCGAAGCAAATATCGTTTGATCGTTCGGGTAGTTCGGCGAAATCTGGAGGTCGCGCACCAGGCGCGTGGGGACGCTATCGCAATAGCTCCAGGAAGCGCCGCGATTAGTCGAACTCCACAAGCCCTCGAACATCCCGACGAATAGCGCCACTCCAGTCGCGGTGGTGCCCGACGCCAATGTGACGTAATGTACAGAAGTTTGCGGCGAGAGCGGCCGCGGCACCGTACCGGTTAGTGCCCAGGCTGTTCCGCGGTTGCTCGTTACAAACACACCCGCGGTCGCGGTGGAAACCCAGACGTTATTGTCCGTGGCAAATGTCGGCGAAACGGTTAACGAGGTGGCGCTAAGATCCGTGATCCCGCTATTGGCTGCCGCCCACGTGACGCCGTTGTTGGTGGAAGCATAAACGCCGGTGCCTTGCGTGCTCGCGAAGACCGTCTCATCGGTTGCAAAAGCCGGAGAAAAAGCGATGGTGGTGACCTTCGACAAGGTGAGCCCGGAGGTGGCCTGGGTCCAGGTAGCGCCGGAGGTCGTCGATACAAAGATCCCGTTGGAAACGCTGCCCAGCATGACGGTGTGGTCAGTCGAGAAATTACTCGAAACGGAAACGATCGAGAGGCTCGAAGTCAGGTTCGTGGGATTAGTCAACGTTTTCCAAGTACTGCCCTGATCTTCGGAGCGGAGCAAAGTCGTGGTGGTAGCCGCAAAAACTACGCCATCCTTGGGGAAATTGGGCGATACCGAAACGGACTGTACGCCCGAAGCCAGCGGGGAGCCGCCGACTGCTTTCCAGGAAGTGCCGCCATTGGTGCTCATCCACAGGCCTCCTACGCCTCCCATGAAGACCGTCCCATCGGTGGCGTAACCGGGCGAAATGGCGATCGACAACATGGGCTGGTTGGGAAGCCCGGGCATGACCGAGAAACTGAGGCCGCCGTTAGTGGAGACGAACGGGATGTATTCCCCGACCGGCAGAGGTTGGGTGATCGCGTTAGTCGCCAGAAAGATCGTTTGGTCGTTTGCATAGTTGGGGGAAACCGCCACTACGCTCATCGGATCGTGGGGTTGATGCGCCTCCAGAGGCTGCCAGGCAATTGCCACGGCCAAGCCCGGCAAAAGCGAACGTAAGGCAAAACGGACATAATAGTACATGAAATTCCTCCCAGGGAGAAGCGCGTGGATGGCCAAGGTAACCCTCATACTATAGGGGCTGCCTTCCGCTATAGTCAAGGGTGCTCAGTAAGGGGTAGCTATGCGACACCCGCCGCCGTAACCTGCCCTATCTTCGCGAGTCCACGGTTAGTACTGGAACCCCACCATCCGCTAACCCTCAAGCCGTAACCAACGGGCATGCTATACTCATCGCTCGGAGGGCCCCGCTATATCCATATGAAACAATTGTCCCGCGCCATCTGCGTGCAGCCATCTGCCGCAATCGCACTTTTTCTGGGCATCAGCGTTTTCTCGCCGCTGCTGCATGCCACCATAACCAATGTTCAGCTCGGGACTTCTCCGGCTTCGCCTCAACTGCTGGGGACCAGCATTACGCTGACCGCCAACGCGACGGACTCCGATCCCGGACCGCTGACCTATAAGTGGGAAGTCCTGAATCCGGGTTTCGGCGCTTTCAGCACCTTGCGGGATTTCGATGAGACGACTACCCTGACATGGGCTCCCAATTTCGCAGAAGGCTCTTACCAGTTACGGCTTACCGCGCGAGATTACCTGGCCGGCACCAGCGCGCAGCACGTCATTCAGTTTATTGCCAAACCCCTGGTGACCGGCAGTCAACCGGTGGCCGTCGCCACGGCCAATCCGCTGGTGGCTTTATTCAGTTCGCCTACTTGTGCCATCGGCAGCACCATGAACGTGGTCTTCCAACTGCAAGGATCGCCGCTTCAAACCTCGACCGACGCGAGACCGTGCCACGCCGGCAGCCAGAACTTTTACATTGGCGGAATGCTGGCCCAAAGCACCTACACCATGTTCAGCCAGGTCACCACCAGCACCGGCACGGTGACGAACGGCCCTTCGATATCTTTCGCCACGGGAACCATTCCGACATCTATGAAGTTTCCCACCAGGAGCATTCCGGTTGCTCCCATCACCGGCGCGGACACTACCAGTGACATCGTTTTGTCGGGCTACACCACGCCGCCGGGCTTTCCCATTGCTACCGACCTGAGCGGCAATGTCCTGTGGTACTACACCACCGCGCTGCAGATGACACGTCCGGTCCCCGGTGGGACCATCCTCAGCATTCCGAACGGGGAAGGCACCGGTACGGGTGTGTGGGGACCTGGAATTACGCGGCAGCAATTATTGCGCGAGTTTGATTTGGTCGGTAACATCGTTCACGAGACCAACTGCGATCGCATTTATGAGCAACTAGAGGCGCTTGGACTGACGGATCCGCTCGGCCGCTTCAATCACGATGCCATCCGCCTTTCGAACGGCCAAACCATGGTAATAGGCGACGTACAGCGCATATTTCCGGCCGGCACACAGGGATCCACCGTGCCGATCGATATCATCGGCGACGTGATCGTCGTCCTGGATGACAACTTCCAGGTAGTATCCTACTGGAACGCCTTCAATTATGACTGTGCCGGGACCGGCTGCATTAGCATCAATCGCAAGGGCGACAACACCTGCACGGTAAACCCTAAAACTGGCCAGACGCCGGGTGGCTGCCCTCCCGCGCTGTTGTCATCTCCCGCCAACGATTGGCTGCACATCAATGACATTGAATATCTGCCTACCGATGGTGATATCCTGGCTTCCGTGCGCGATCAGAACTGGATCACCAAGATCGACTATAACAACGGCACTGGCACCGGCGACTTTCTGTGGCAACTCGGCCTGGGCGGAAACTTTACGCTGGTTGGCTCCCTGGGAGAACCTTATCCGTGGTTCTCCGGCCAGCATAACCCCGGCTTCATCGACAATGGAGAGACCACTTTGCTGGTGTTCGACAACGGGCCCAATCGTGTGCAGAAGTATGGAGGCGATAGCCGCGGCCAAGTCTGGACGATCGATCAAACCGCTATGACCGCGACTCTCACGCTTAACAACGACCTGGGAGTGTATTCACCGGCCTTGGGCAGCGCCCAAGTCATGCTGAACGGGAATTATAATTTCTTCGCGGGCGACATCACCGATGGCACATCGACTGAGATTCTGACTACGGAGTATTCACCGACCGGCACGATTGATTACCAATACGAGGCCATTGGCCCATCCCAAGCCTATCGCGGCTGGCGGTTGCCCAGTTTATATCAGTCGACACTCGACGGCTCTGCCGGACCCGAGTAAATCCGGCTTGTAGAAACAACCTCTCCAAAACAGCAAGGGGCGGAGCCCAATTCGGACTCCGCCCGTCCCCTTGCCTTCTGGCTCAAAACTTAGGAGGCGAACCAACCTTCGCCTACCTGAATTCTAAACTTAACGCGTCTCGTTCCGACAGAACCGCTTGTACGGTACCGGGTACCAGCACTTCGCGTTACGATTGGAATAGATCGTCGTCCCGCCGGCTTATGGGAGAAGAGGGATCAACATGGGAGTGTTTCGAGAGCCGGTGAACCGTCGTTCCTTTTTCTGCGCGTGGTTCACCTTCCTGGCCGGCACGGCCTGCCAAGGCGACGATCATGCCGCCAGCCGTCCGACGGCTACAATCCCGATCAAACCTGTGCAGGTCCGTCTGGTTGATTTTTCGAATTCAGGAAAGAGACTAGGAATTGTGACCACCGCGAAGGTAATCAAGAGCGACGACGAATGGAAGCGCCAACTCACACCCGAGCAATTTGCGGTGGCCCGAAAGAAGGGCACCGAGATGGCTTTCACCGGCAAATACTACAAGCTGCATGACCGCGGATTGTATCGCTGCGTCTGCTGCGGTAATGCCCTGTTCAGCTCCGAAACCAAGTTTGAATCCGGCACCGGCTGGCCCAGTTTCTGGGAACCCATCGCCAGGGAAAACGTAACCGAGGAAACCGATACTACTTACGGCATGCCGCGCACCGAAGTGATGTGCAGCAAATGCGACGCCCACCTAGGTCACGTTTTCCCGGATGGACCCGACCCCACCGGTCTGCGGTACTGCATGAATTCGGCTGCACTGCAATTCGTCAAACAGGACGCCTAGCCTGGCCGGCGCTCTCGACCCGGGTTTGTTTCCACAGTGTGCCGGCGGGCAGAAACAGGATCGAGGCGGCCCACAGCGCGGCTGCTAACAGAACCACGAATGTGCGGCAAACCGAAGAAAGCCGCTTCAATGCAAAGCCCTGTGGAATCCAATGGTCCGCCGCGGCCAAGCCATATAGCAGGACCTGTCCCCCGATGGCCGCGGCCGCCCATCCGCTCGGCAGCCAGAAGCTGCTGGCTGCGATCAGCAGCAGCGCATAAGGCAGCAGCACGCGCCCAAGTTTGTACGACAGGAAGTGAAAGCCTACAGGTCTAAACACATTCAGCAATCGAGGATAGCTGCCCACCACCTGGAAAAGCCCCGCCAGCGTCCGAACTTTGCGTCGAAACTCTATTTCCAGTTGCGTGGGGTAGTCGTAGGCGATGGCACGCCGTTCAAATACGAACCGATATCCCTGGAATATGGCGGCCAGGGGCAGATAGGCATCGTCGATCAGTGCGGCGGGGGGCAGCGGGCGCGCTAGGTCCCTGCGCAACGCATAAATGCAACCGGTCGCGACCAGGAGGGAATCCACTTCGGTCAGTTTGTCGCGCAGCCATTTCTCGAAGCGCCAATAAAGGCTTACGTCGGCTTCGGGCCCTCCGGTGCCTTCCACGAACACGATCTGACCGGAAGCGCCGCCCACGTGCGGGTCACCGAGACAGCTCACCAGTTGGCGCAGTGCATCCGGTTCCAACCGCTGCCGCACATCCGTGAAGAAGAGGATCTCGCCCCTGGCTTGCGCCATGCCCGCGTTGAGCGCCGCCGCTTTGCCCGCGTGCGGAACGCGCAGCAACTCGACCCCTTGCGTCTGGAACTGACTGGCGATGGCGTCCGTTTCATCCGTGGAACCATCCGAGACCACCAGAATCTCCATGCGTTCCCGTGGATAATCGAGTTGCAGAATCGATTCCAGCTTGGCGCGTATCCACGGCTCGCCGTTATACGCCGCCAGTAGCACGGTGACGCTTTTCTCGGAGAACTGCTTCCGGATCGGCTTGGGTCTCCAGCGGGCCAGCACGGCGAGCACCAAGGGATACCCCGCCACGATATAGAGTGCGAACCCGGCGCCGGCCAGGAAAAAAACCCATGCCACCATACCAGTCTATCGGGCGGCGGCCGGGCGTGCGAAAATGGCTGCTTCATCGTTGCTCAGGCCTGCATGCGAATTGTCATCGACGCCATCCCCTTGCTGGTCCGCAGCGCCGGCGTCAAGAATTATCTCTTTCACTGGATTGTGCATCTGCGCCGGCTGCTGGGCGCCGAGCAGGTTTCCCTGTTTCCGTTTCTGGATCGCTTGGCAGATCTGGATCATGAGGGATCGATCGCCGATCCGCCGGGTACTCTCGCGCGCCAGGCACTTCTGTTTGCACTGAACCTGCGGCCCAATTCCATCGCCGATTTGATGAACCCCGCCGATATCTTTCACGCCACCAAGCTCCTCTATCCGCCACGCCGTCCGCGGCTGACCGCTACTGTGCACGATATGACCTGCTGGCTGCTGCCCGAATTCCATCAGCCACCCAATGTGTCCGCCGAAAAACGCTTGGCCGAATGTGTTTGGAAGCGAGCCGCCGGACTCATCGCTGTTTCCGAATCCACTCGCGCGGATGCCGTCAGAATTCTGGGTTTGGATGCCGAATCCATCCAGGTTATATATCCAGGCGTGTCTCCGTCTTATTTCGAAATCGACGTCCGCAAAGTTGCGGCATGCCGGCTGGCCTATGGATTGCAGAAACCCTACGCGCTCTACGTGGGCACCGTCGAGCCGCGCAAGAACCTGAGCGGCCTACTGGACGCCTGGCAGCGTCTGCCCGCTTTTCTGCGCGACGAATTCGAACTGGTGCTCGCAGGCCCCGAGGGTTGGCAATCGGCCGGGACGATCGCCCGGCTGCACCAACCAAACACCGGCGTGCGTTATCTGGGCTACGTTCCCGAACAAGATCTGCCAGGAGTTACGGCGGGCGCTACTGTATTCATTTATCCGTCGTTCTATGAGGGCTTCGGCTTTCCCGTGGCGCAGGCCATGGCGGCCGGCGTTCCCGTAATCACATCCGCCATATCATCCTTGCCCGAGGTAACGGGAGGCGCTGCCGCGCTGATCGATCCACACAGCCTGGCTGAAATACGCGACGCGCTGGACCGCCTGCTTACGTCACCGGCCGAGCGCGTGCGCCTTGCGCAGGCCGGCAGGATCCGCGCGCAAGGGTTTCATTGGGAAACCAGCGCCCGTAAATCGCTCGATTTCTTCGGCAGAGTCCTGGGCTGCGAGTAAGGGTTGGCGGTCTCAACGGGGCCCTACAATCCGCCAGGTGTTCGGCCCGCTCAAAGCCGATGCTCCCAATAGAGAGGTCCCTTGCACGCCATTCAAAAACCACACCTGGCTTTCGCCCGAGACGGGATCCTGCCAGACTACGTCCGGATGCCCATCCAGGTTATAGTCGGCCACTGAGACGATCCGCCATGGGTTGGCGCCGCTGAGATCCACGGCACTGGAGAACACGTCACCCTGAGCGCCGGACAGGTACCAGATCTGGGCCGAGCCGCTGACCGGATCCTGCCACAACAAATCGGGATAGCCATCTCCGTTGAAGTCTCCAGCGCCCACGACCTTCCAGGCATTGCTCGCGGTGATATTAGCGGCGCCAATGACCGTAGTACCTTGCGGCCCGCCCATATACCAGATCTGCACCGCTCCCGACACCGGGTCCTGCCATACCAGGTCCGGATAGCCATCCAGATTGAAGTCCGCCGCCGCCACGATCCGCCATGGGTTGGCGAGCGCAATGGTCGCCGCTCCCAGAAAACTCGTGCCCGGTGATCCGAGGAACCAGACCTGCGCCGCGCCGGAGCTCGGATCTTGCCAGACGACATCCGGCTGACCGTCGCCATTGAAGTCGGCTACAGCCACGATGCGCCATGTGTTCGGTCCCGAAATGGCTGCCGCTCCGATCGACCCGATCGCTTCTAATCCATTTAGGAACCAGACCTGGCTGCTTCCACCGACCGGATCTTGCCAGACGATGTCAGGCAGGCCGTCACCGTTGAAATCGTCCGGAATTCCCACCGCCGACAGATTCGACAGGTTGAACATGGTGCTCAATGATCCCGCTGTCGCCGTTACTACAAAGCTGCCCGCTACGGCATTTGCCGTAATGGCCGGCGCGACCGCCAGGCCCTGCGCATCCGTCGTAACCGTGGCGCCGCCTGCAAAACTTACGCTGGCGCCACTTGCCGGAGCCGCAAACGTCACAGCGAGACCCGCAATTCCGTTCCCGCCCGCGTCCGTAATCAACGCTTGCAGCGGCAAAGGAAATGGACTGTTGATTACCGTGCGTTCCCACAGCCCCGTGCTGGAACTCATTAACACTGGTGGGCCGGGCGTGGCTACGGTAGTGAAGGACCAGGTAGCGGACACCGTGACTCCAGCCAAATTGTGCGCGGCGATGGTCCAATAGTAGACCGTGTTCACTAGCAGCGCGGGTGGCGTATAGCTGCTCCCCGTCGTATTGACCACTAGCGGCGGGGTCGGAGAAGTCCCGAAGTAGACATCATAGGAAGTAGCTCCGGCCACCGGATCCCAGCTCAACACCGGAGTCAGACTGACTCCCGTGGCGTAATTGCCGGGCGAAACCAGCATAGGCGGAGCCGGAGGTGGCCCCACTAAGCCGTAAACCGCCAACTGCGTGGCCGTGCCGACGTAAACTTTGCCGTTAACCACGGTTGGGACTGCGAAGTTGACCGGCGGTCCCGCCGTTTGGGATGCGTTCGCGCTGGAGTTGTACAGCTCACTGGCCAGGTTGGTCGCATCGTAGGCGTGGAGAATAGCGGAGCTGGAATCTTCCTCCAGTGCCCAAACGATGCCGTTGGTGGTTCCATTGGCCGAGATCGACGGCGTACTGCCCGGATAGTAGTAAGTCTCGGGCGATGCCGACACTGGCGTAGTCGATAACAGGCCGGTGCTGGTATTGAACGCGAACGCCTGCAGCGCGTCGTTGGTGCCGCCCACATAAAGAGTATTGTTCCAGAACGCCGGCGTTCCCCAGAGCCCGCCAAAAATCTCTTGAATCCACTGCACGATTTGTGTGTCGCTGCCGAGGTTAAAGTGCCCCATTAAATCCCGGTTCACCAGATAGAGCGATCCCTGCTTGCCGATTTCGACCAGCAGATGCTGGTGCGGCGAACCCGCCGGTTGATCCGGGAATATCACGACTCCGCCTGAGCCAAGGTCCGTATCCTCGACGGATAGCGTGAACTCGTTGTATGGGGTGAAATAATCTAATACCGGAAACTTGCCGCTGCCGGGTGGGCCAAACTTGACGATGCTGTCTCCGGCATCCGGCCCGTCACCTATCAGATCGAAAGTCCCGTTGCCGACGCCCAGATAAACGTAGCCGCTCGAATCCACCGCGGGCGGCGCGCCGCTCTGCCACACGCCGCCGTCCGACCCGTTCGGCGTGGAATTCCAGATCGCCACCTGCGCCAGCGTTGCTGCGTTGTAAGCCATCATCCAACCGTGAAAGGGCGAAATGTCACAATGCGACGCCCAGGCGATATAAACCATGCCGTTCAGCAGCAAAAGCCCCGCCCGCTGATTGTTTAGCAGGGGGTCGAACGCCACCTGCCCGCCGCTGCTGGCATCTCCAGAACCCGGCACGCTGGCCGCGATGACCACCGGCCCGCCAAACTTCTCCGCGCCGCTGGTTATGTCCAAGGCATGCAGACGCTGGAAGAACACCCCGTTTTCATTCGTCTTAGCCACCACGTAAAGCGTGTTCGAAGACAGATCGATGACCGGGGTCCCGGTAATGCCCACTTCCGGAGCGATATTGCTGCAGTCCAAGTCGACGGCGCTGTTGACCGTGTTGATCCCGGCTGCGGGATTGATGAAGCTTACCTGCCACAAGGGACTTCCGTTCGCGCCCGTATTGCTGTCGGCATCGAACGCATAGACGCTGTCGTGCTCGGTAGCCACGTACACGACGTTGTGTGTGCCGCCGGCGATCGCCAGGTTGGCGACGTACAGCGGCTGGGCGTATGCATATCCGTCCACCGGTTGGACGAACAGCCGGCCGAATTGGCTTGAGGCGACGTTGGCGGGATTCAGGATGGTCTCATTGAGGTTCTGCCCATCTCGCGCGTAGTCGTTGTGAAAGGTTGTGACGTTGACCTGCGCCCGCGCTGGCCGAAGGGTCAGCCCTAAGATGAGCAGGAATGCTGCGCTACGCCAGCAAGTGTTCGGGAATCGATTTGTTAACAAACGGACATCATAGCGCACCTGTCATCGCGGTCCTGCAATACGCCCGGACTCCGGACCCGCCACCGCCGACGTACCCAGCAGACTTCTGCCGTCCGCGCCATTGAGAAACCATATCTGACTCGCGCCCGAAGCAGGATCCTGCCAGACCAGGTCCGGGTGGCCATCCAGGTTGAAATCGGCCACCGCTGCAACGCGCCAGGTTTGAATCGTGCCCGGAATATTTGCCGAACCCACGACCGAAATTCCATTGGTGCCGCCCAAGAACCATATTTGCAGCGTGCCGCGCACCGGATCCTGCCACAGTAGATCGGGGTGACCATCCAAATTGAAGTCTCCCGCGCCTGCGATTCGCCAATTATTCTTGGTTGCCAACTCCGTCACACCCAGTGACGTAATCCCTTGCGGTCCGCCGAAATACTCGATGCTGGCTTGCCCCGACGCAGGATCCTGCCACACTACGTCAGGGTGGCCGTCCCGGTTGAAATCCGCTACCGCTGCTATGCGCCGTGTGCGGGCAGCGGTGAGCGGCACGGTCCCGAGCGTAGTAGTTCCTTCCGGCCCTCCCAGGTAACGTACCTCGCTGCGGCCGGAAACCGGATCCTGCCAAACCAGGTCCGGGTGGCCGTCCCGGTTGAAATCCGCTGCGGCAACTATGCGCCAGGCATTTGCTTTGTCGAGCAGCCCGGAACCAATGTGCGTGATTCCCTGCACGCCTCCCATGAACCACACCTGTCCTGCCCCGCTGGGATTCTGCCACACGATGTCCGTGCGCCCGTCGCGGTTAAAGTCATAAGGAACCAACATTCCTGGCCGCACGAGTGGCGCATAGGTGGGCGGCGGCGGACTGCCGGAGCAGGCCTCTCCCGAGTCGCGCATCCGCAGGACAAAGCTCATGAATCCATAGCCATGCCCGCCGGACGCGGCTGCCGAAGCATCCAGTGAAACCAAGTTGATCCCGCCGGGGCGTATGGCGTCGCGCGGAACCGTGAAGGTACCTATTGAAGGTGTCTCTGCTGTCCATGTCCCCAGAGGATGCTCATTCAGGCTTACCTGTACGCTTCGGCCGGAATCGGTAAACCCTTTTAATAGAAGCTCAAAACAGCCGGTTTGGGGCAAATCCGCTGTAAGCGGAAAGCGGATGGTGGCTTGGCTGCTGGTCCAACAGTAGGTTCCCTGGCTCTCATTGAAACCCGTCCTGACGACCGAAGCCGAATCCGTGAAGCCGATCTCCAGGGGCAAGCTCAGGTCCGCCGGATAGTTCGTGGCGGAGAGATCTGCACCGCTGAAAATCATGCGGCAGGGGGAAACGCAGGTGGGATGCCCCCGCGCGACGGCTAACTTGTCAGCCCTCAGCTCGTCCGGGCATACATGCTCCCGGCTGAACATGAATCCCCAATCCGGGCCTACGCAGAACTGCTTACCCAGCCTTTGCATCTGATTGGCAACCGCCACTGCCCAGGGCCAGTCAGAGGACTCGAATGTGATTTCCAACCGTCCAGGCGGTCGCCAGGGGGCAGCCATTGCAGCGTGACGAGCATCCGGTGAGGCCAGGATTTGGGGACGCAAGGCGTTCCGTTCGACAAGCGCAAACACCAGAACAAAGGCTGCGGCGACCCCTGCCCAAATGCGGTTCTGTCGTTCGCTCAGATGGCGGCCAAGTTCAGTCAGTACGGCAAACCAGACAATGAGGTGAATCGCGTAAATGAACCGGCCATTAAAGGCGAACATCTCGCCCGTGATGCGGATTCCCCAATACAGAAATAGCACTAAGGCTGCCGCGGCGACGAGCAATAGGTACTTGAGGAAGCCACGCACGAGCGCCGTGACGTCCCTGCGCGCTAGTGCCAGCGTAACCAGGCAAACCAGCGCGAACAGAGCCCAATAAATGATGGCGGCCGGATGCGCCCACACGTAGGCCAATAAGACTCTGCCCGATCGCGCCGGCAGCACCGCCTCCGGGTTGTGAATAAAGGCTGCGAAGCAGAAAAGATATGCCACGCTCGCCAGTATCGTGTTCCGGTGTCCGCTCTGCCGGCTGAGGTAAGCACGTATGTCGTTCAGATTGTTCGGCCGGTGCAGGATGAGATCCAGCAGGATCGGCAGGAAAAATAAAGCGCAGATGCCCACCGCCAGAGTGAAATACCGTCGGTTTTCCCGCAGAAAAGGACGCAGGCGGCCGATCCGTAGTGCTCGCGCGAGTATCCATGCAACGGTCCCTCCGCCCACTATTCCTACAAACAGGATCTGCGCAATATGCGCGTGTACCAGCAGCATGCCGGATAGTGTCAGGAAAGGCACATCGCGCGTCTGCCCGGCCAGTACGGAGGCAGCGCTAACGACGAAGAGCAGAAAACTGAACAGCAGCACATCTGGCATCCAGTTGGAAATCAACATCGACGGCTGGGTATTGCGATTCACCAGGACGGCGACTATGGTGGTAGCCGCCAGGGCCAGCGGCGCCGGGAACCGATCGCAATGACGCCGGATGATGCAAAACACCGCCCACAGCAAGGTCACGTTCAGAATGATGGTGATGATGATCTGCGCATTAAACGGCGCGGGCGCCACGTGCAGCAGATCGTGGAAGGCAAACTCACCTAAAGCAAAGACATACAGATATGCCGGTCCTGGGTGATGAAAGTGCCAACGGGAGTAGTGTCCGGTCAATAGCTTCAGTTGCCTGGCTTGCTGTACCAGAAGGGAATTCGCCGCGAAATCAGTGATCTCTATGTAGGGCTTCCGGAATAAATCGGCGTTCAACGCCAGTATCAAAAACAGGAATGCCGCGGTCCAAAAGAGCGGCGAACCAGTGACACGTTTTAACATTTGCGGTGCTTCCGAGGGCCGGTTCCGGCTATTATAGGAGATTCTCGGAGGGAACGCCCGCAGAGCCCGCCAAGTACCGGGATTTAGTACACTTTCTGAACTGACCGACCCCGCGAACAGCCTACAGGCGATATACTGCAATCTTTGGGACAAATTATGAAACTACGACACGACGCAGGCTTGTCATGTTTAGCGCTTCTCTCTTTCGCTACGCTTGCAGTGGCGGCGAATCCCGTTGCTACCCGCCCCGCGAGCGAAGACGTGAAGACGCGAACACTGGCCAATTATGCCAAACTGCCATTGAGCTTTGAAGAGAATCGCGGACAGGCGGACTCTTCGGTAAAGTTTCTGTCGCACGGAACCGATTACTCGATCCTGCTGACTTCTTCCAAAGTATTCTTGAATCTGCCATCCAAGGGAACGGCGGCTGCGCACTCCACTATCGGAGTGACCTTCCCGGGCGCGAGTTCCTCGCCGGCTATCCGCGGTGACCAGCGGCAACTGGCCGTCAGTAGCTACTTTTTGGGAAACGATCCGGCGAAATGGGTGGCCGGCGCGGAAAACTATGCCCGCGTGCATTATCGCGAATTGTATCCCGGCATAGACCTGGCATTCTACGGGAACCAGGGTAGGTTGGAATATGACTTCGTGGTGGCTCCTGGCGCCAACCCCCAATCCATCCTTCTGCAGTTTGACGGCGTGGATGGCATGCGCCTGGATGGGGGCGATCTGGTTTTGAAAACGGCTGCCGGCGAAATTCGCCAGCGTCAGCCGGTCATCTACCAGGAAATCGCCGGCGCGCGCCACGCTCTGCGAGGCGGCTACGCGATCCTGCCGCATAATCGCGTGAGCTTTGAAATCGCGGCGTACGACAGAAGCAAAACCCTGGTCATCGATCCCACCCTCACTTTTGCCACCTATCTGGGCTCGCCCGGTGAGGAAGATTTTGGACTATCCGCTGCCGCCACCACCACGACCTATCCGGCTGTAGCCGTGGACTACGGGGGTAATGTGTACGTCACCGGGTACAACGGATCCACCGCCAGCAGCTTCACCGGCCACCCGACGATTTTGACGGGTACTGACGGGGGCGGCTCCGATGTTTTCGTGCTCAAAATGAATCCCACCGGAACAGCCGTAGTGTACTCCGTTGTTTTCGGAGGCGGCCTGACTGACATCGGCTCCGGAATCGCGGTGGATGTGGCGGGGAACGCCTATGTCGTAGGTTATACCACTTCCCCCAACTTCCCGGTCACGGCCGGCGTGCCGCAGAACGTTCTTAACGGCGGCACAAACGCTTTCGTGACCAAAGTGAATGCCGCCGGCACGGCGCTGGTCTATTCCACATTCCTGGGCGGTAGCGGTAACTTCTGGGGCCGCGCCATCGCACTCGATCAATCGACAAATGCCTATGTCACGGGTACCGCATCATACGTGACCGGTGGCCCCTCCTTCCCGTTGGTAAGCCCCATCTCCAGCACGCCATCGTCAGGATTCCTGACTGAAGTAAATGCAGCGGGCTCGGCGTTCGCCTATTCCACGTATCTGCCTGCCGGCATCGGCTATGGAATCGCCGTGGATTCGAGTGCCGCGGCATATGTGACCGGCTCTACGGCGAGTGCAACGTCTCCATCGCCCGCGCAAGGATACGTGCTGAAGGTTAACCCTGCGGGCGCCGGAATCGCTTATGGACCGGTGCTATTGGGTCACTCGGGCACCGGCATGCAAACCATCGGCTTCGGAATTGCGGTCGACACCAGCGAAAACGCTTATGTGGCCGGCATGACCAATGATTCGAGCTTCCCGCAAATCAGCGGTGGCGCTGCGCAGACCACTTACGGCGGGGGCCTGACCGATGGCTTCGCCATCAAGCTGAGTTCCAGCGGTGTGCTGGTTTATGGCACTTATATCGGCGGGCTGGGAAGCAATTTCCTGCCGGAACGCGGATCGGGTATCGGCGTGGACCTCGAGGGCAATGCCTACGTTTCCGGCACCACTCAATGTATCGGCTTCCCCAGCATCAACACGATTTCAGGCGCCCGGAACGGCGGTCCTTCCGTGCTCATGAAAGGATCGATCAGCGGTTCCACCTCCAACTGGTCGCCCACCTCGCTGGCCGGCAGCTTCGACCAGGTGAACGCGTTGGCTTTCGACCCCAGCGGCAACCTCTACGCGGGCGCCAGCGCATCCAACGCCTCCGGCGGCGGCGTCTTTAAGTTACTCAGCGGCAGCAGCACCTGGACTTCCGCAAGCTCCGGCATTACCTCGAGCACCATCGATTCCCTGGCTGTGGATCCGGCATCACCATCCACGGTTTACACTGCCGGCAGCAGCCACGTTTTTCAGACCACTAATGGCGGCTCAAGCTGGACCACACTCTCCCCGGCTGGCGTCACCAGCCCGGCGGTTCTGGCTGTCGCCAAGACAAGCCCGAATTCGACGGTTTATCTGGGATCGAGCGCCGGTATTCTGTACAGCACCAATGGCGGTTCCATATGGAATACGCCTTCGACCGCGCCGTCCGGCGCGATCAATGTCATCGTCGTCGATCCCAACAGCTCGTCGGTGGCCTACGCGGGCGGGGCTAATGGCGTATTCCAGACCATCAACGGCGGAGTCACCTGGAGTGCTGTCACCACCGGACTGCCGACCGGTTCCGCAGGTGTCGTGAGCGGCATGGCGGTTTATAGCGGACACAGTCCCAGCACGATATACGCGGCAACTCCGAATGGATTGTTTTATACCTCGAATGCCAGCGGCGGCTGGACTCTGGCGATTCTCTCCCCGGAGCTCGACAGTACGCCCCAACTGGTGGCTGTGGATGCTGGTGACAACGTCTATCTGGCTTTTCAGGGCGCCGGCATGGCTACGGCAACCGGCGGAGGCACCTCGTCAACCGAATGGAGTAACCTGACATATAACGGGCTGACGCAAAACCAGGTCCTCGCTATCGCTACTCCCCCCGGCAGCTCAGGTACCGCCTACGCCGGCATCGTGGCGGCCACCGAAGCTTTCCTGACCAAGATCGCACCCAACGGCCAATCTTTCCTGTCTTCTACCTGCATCGGGGGCTCGGATAATAACCTCGGCCAGAATATAGCCGTAACTCCCGGCGGATCGGTTTATGTTTCGGGCCTGACCACCGCAACCAATTTCCCGGCCACTCCTGGCGCGGTGCAGACATCGAACGCCGGACTATACGACGACTTCACTATTGGCGTCCTGGGAGACACAACCAGCAGCGGCGGCGCTCCCACCGTCGTTGTTCAGAATCCCGTCGATGGCGCCATTCTAAGTGGCACGTACACGATTTCCGGTTATGCCCTGGACGCTTTCCCCTCCGGAGCCACGGCCATCAGCTCGGTGCAGGTTTGGCTGGATGGGACTTACGTCACAACCGCCACTTACGGCGTAAGCAATCCCGGAGCATGCACTGCCACGCCCAGCGCGCCGGGTTGCCCCAACGTAGGTTTCACGTATGTGTTGATCACCAGCAGTGTCACACCTGGTCCTCACACACTGGACTTCTACGCTTTGGACAGCAGCAGCCCGGCCAATGTTGGCACGGCGAGTTTTCAATTTACGGCCGTCACGTCATTCCCGGCGCCTTACGTATTCGGCAGCGGGCCTGGCCCGGATGTGATTTGGGAGGAGCCGGTGGTGGGATGGGCCCAAGTCTGGTATCTCACCTGTCCGCCGTGCTCCCCGCCGGATGCAGCCTCCAACCTGACGGAAGCTAACCCGTGGAATATCGTCGGCATCGGCGATTTCAACGGCGATGGCACTCCCGACGTTGTGTGGCAGGATCCGGTGAGCGGCGCCGTGCAGGTCTGGTACCTGGGAGGACCGCTGGGCACCACATTGATAGGAGCCGCGGATATCACCGTCAAGAATCCGTGGCGGGTGGTTTCCGTGGCCGACTTCAACCAGGACGGCCATCCGGATCTGCTCTGGCAGGACCCCGTGAACGGGTTTTCGCAAGTCTGGTATCTCAGCGGATCTCAAGGAACCACCTTGATCGGAGCGGCGGATCTGGATAAGACCAATCCCTGGAATATCGTGGGCACCGGCGATTTCAACAATGATGGATTCCCCGACGTGCTATGGCAAGATCCGGTCAGCGGTACGGTGCAGATCTGGTACATGGGCGGAACCACTCCCGGAGCTCAGGGCACCCAACTGCAATCGGCGATCAATCTGACCGGACCGATGACGACCAAGGTAGTCGCCATCGCCGACTTCAACAACGACGGCCATCAGGACGTGATTTTCCAAGATACGTCCACTGGCGCGGCCACCGTTTACTTCTACACCGGGGCAAATGGCACTACGCCGAACGGGACTGCCGTTCTGAGTACCGGGAACCCGTGGTATATCGCCGGACCGCACTAATGCCAGCGGCCTCGACCGGGCGGGCCGGATGCTCGCCCGGTCGTTTGCCTCCGCCATGACCCGCACCCGGGGAAGTGTCGTCATTCCCTTCGGCGTGCTTTTGCTGGGACTGATCCTGGCGCACTATCAGTTTCTCGCCGGGCCGGGCAGACTCCTCCCGGGAGGGCCTATCGACGCGGCCTTCGTACACTATGTGCTGGAGCATGGATACCAGTGGCTCAACGGGGGCTTCTCCGCAAGTTTCTGGAACGCTCCCTTCTTCTATCCGCACCCCAACTCGATGGCGAACTCGGAGGTCCTTCTTGGATTGCTTCCGTTTTACGCCGTCTGGCGCGCCGCAGGCATCGGTCCGGGCGCGGCGTACCAGCTCTGGTTCGTTTCGCTCTCTGTCCTGAACTTCTTCGTGCTGTATCTTTTCTTGCGGAAGGTCGTGGTGGTGCATCGGCTGCCCGCGGCCGTAGGGGCTTATTTCTTCTCCTTCGGAAGCCCCCGTCTCAACCAGATCGTCGGGTCGCATCCGCAGTTCTGGGGTCAATTCTATGTGGTGCTGGCGGTGTG
This sequence comes from Bryobacteraceae bacterium, assembly GCA_049511415.1. Taxonomy (GTDB): domain Bacteria; phylum Acidobacteriota; class Terriglobia; order Bryobacterales; family Bryobacteraceae; genus Bog-159. Next base: position 85,286 of record JBEKYC010000012.1, read on the forward strand.
GTGCCTGATCCGTTTCCTGCAATCGGGAACCGATGAGCCGCGTCGCAGGGCAGTGCTGTGGCTCTCGCTGGCGGGCGCTGCCACGGCTCTCCAATTGATTTCAGGATTCTATTTCGGCTGGTTTCTGTGCTTCTCACTCCTGGCCGCATTGACGGTAGGACTCGTTCAGACGAAGGCACGCCAGGCTTTGTGGGCGCTACTCCGGCGGTTCTGGTCGGCGCCGTTCTTGGCAGCCGCTGTGTTTGTGGCTCTGGCTGGCCCTGGCCTGCTGCATTACCACGCGGCCGCCGCCGAAATCATACACAACCCCAGGTCCGGACATCCGACGATGCCAACCCTGGGCTCCTGGATCTATGCCGGTTACACCAATTTCCTGTATGCCTGGATAGGGCGCTTTCCGCAGATCGCGCACGTAGCCTCGCTCGCCGAGCGAGCCAACGGCATGGGGATATGCACTGGGATTCTGATCCTGGCTGGGGCCATCCTGTCACGCCGCCATCCCGTATTTCGCCCCATGCTCTTGGTTTCCGCGGTCGTTCTCATTCTCAGCTTCACGATTCCCGGCGGCTGGACGCTCTGGCAATTCGTGTACCGGTATGTCCCTGGGGCCCCGGCTGTGCGCATCGTTTCGCGCTGGGGCGTGTTTCTACTGTTTCCGTTTGCGACCGCGTTGGCCCTCTGCCTGGATCGCATCCGTACACAGCGCCACTGGATGGCCACGGCGGTCCTCGGCAGCGTGGTTCTGTTGGAACAAATCAACACCGTCCCGCATTATGACTTTCAAGCGTTCGCGCGCACGGCCGCAAATCTGGCAGGCGGGCTGAAGCCGGAATGCAATTGCTTCTTCGCCAGCCATATTTCACGCGATTTCGGGGACTGGTCGCGACTGCAGGTAGCTGCCATGTGGGCACAGTTGGTCTCCGGCGTTCCTACCGTGAACGGCTATTCCGGATACTGGCCTCCGGGCTATCCGCTATTTCCCACCGCCATGGCGACCAGCCTCGACTATCCACGCACGCTTGGTTTCGCCGCCTGGCAGAACGTCGACCCGCACAGGCCGCTGCGGATTTGCTGGCTGCGTCCCGAGACCCCATCCTCCGCGGGGCTATCTCTTGAGATCATCGCGCCTGTTATGGATTCGCCGGTTCAGCGATTCATCCGCTGGTCCTACATCGGGATATTGGGGCGTCTGCCGCGCCCGGACGAAACCGTGTCCGCCGAGTCAGCGGCCGGTGCCCGAGACCGGAGCTGGGCGCGTTTGGTTCTCAGCCTCCTGCAAACGCCTGAAGCCCAGCCGCACGTCTTCGCCGAAAAGGCCTACCTGGCGCTGCTGGACCGGGATGCCGATGCGGACAGGTGGTGGTCTGCAACGAATCGCTCCAACATCGGTATATGGAAGCAGGACCTGGTAGCCGAAATTCTCCGGAGCGAGGAATACGGAAAGCGTAGTGTGCCCGCGGACCCCGCCGGAATTGTCCGCCAGATCGATTCTGACCAGAAACTTGACAATCGTGCGTTCGCCGGATTGATGTACTTGTGCCTGCTGGGGCGCCCTCCGGATGCCGGGGGAGCGCTGAGCGCCGCGCATTTGTTGGACACTGGTATGTCCAAAGCATCTATCGTGAATTACTTCATCGGAAGTCCGGAGTACCGCGCGCTCATCGGAGCCAGCCCGTAGCCGTGCGCAGCCGAATTATGGTCCAAGCTTCCATGGCAAATCAAGGACGGTCCGGGGCTGGGGCGGCGTTGACGGCTTTGCTGTTTTTCACGGCCTTCTACACCTGCATTTTCTCTCCGGCCCTGTTCACCGGTAAACTTCTGGCCCCGCCTCCGGATGCGCTCCTTTTCTATTACCCGCATTACGTCTCGCCCATCGCATTGTGGAACCCGCTTCTGATGACCGGCTATCCTTCGATGGCCGACCCGCAGATGATGTTCTGGTATCCCCTGACGTTGTTCTTGCGGCTGCTTCCCGGATCGTGGAACGCATTCATCGTATTGGCCTACATCCTGGCCAGTTGGTTCATGTACCTGTTCGTGCGGTGCCTGACGGGGCGAGATCTGGCGGGCTTGGGAAGCGGCCTCATCTTCGGACTTTGCGGATTCATGAACGCGCACCTGCAGCATGTCACGATCATTCACACGGCGCTATGGATCCCTGCCATCCTGCTCTGTTTGGAACGGCTCGCTGACGGGGTACGCGGGCGGTGGATGGCTTTCGGCAGCCTGGCCACGGGCGCTTGTGTGCTGGCCGGCCATCCACAGATCGCGTTGTACGGTCTGTCGCTGGCGCTTGGCTATCTGATCGTGCGCGGATTTTCCGCGGCCAAGCCGCGATGGCGTTACTACGCCGCGGGCGTTTTCATGCTAGGCGCTGGTGTGGCGCTCAGCGCCATACAGACGTTGCCCGCTACGGAGCTGGCGCGCGTCACTAACCGTGCCACGCTGAGTTTCGCCGATTTCACGGCATACGCCCTCCGCCCGAACCAACTCATCACGATTCTGTTCCCCTGGCTGTCCCCTGGCGCCGACGGCAGAGAAGTGGCCGGCTACGTGGGCCTCTCCGGCTTGATCCTGGCCACGATCGCGGCGATCCGCTGGCGGACACTGCGCGTGTCGTTTTGGGTTGCGGCGATGGCCATTTCGTTTGTAGCCGCGATGGGATCGGCGACACCGTTCGGAAGGCTCCTGTACGCGTTACCGGGGTTTGGCCAGTTCCGCGCTCCGGGCCGTTTTCTGTTGCTGTTCGGAATCTCGGTCGCAGTCCTGGCAGGATACGGCCTGGCGGCGATCACCTGGCCTGCGCTGCGGGCTGCCTTGGTGGTAGTGGTGATTGCCGAACTGACGCCTTTCTTCTGGAATAGCGAGTGGCGTTCCACCGCGCGGGCTGCGGCGGATTTCGCCCAGCCGGATATCATCCGCCGCGTCGGCCCCCTGGTGCGTCAGGCGCAAGCGCGCTGGGTGCCGATCCGCGGAGACCAAGGCAAGCTCGCGGAAGCACCTGGCGATCTGCCGCTGCTGTGGCAGCTCCCTTCGCTTTCCAAATACGGCCCGCTGCTGCCTGTCCGCTACCAAGAGCTGTTGAAGATGCAGGCGAACAGCCAGTTTCGCGGCCAGTGGTGGGAGCCGGCCAACCGCGCGCTGGATATTACGGGCGGCCGCTTCATCGCTGTGCCGGAGACGCGGCCAGGCGATGAGCTTCCTCTGGCGGTGGGCCGTGGGTGCGGCGCTGATGTACCGGCGACAGAGATCACGCTGAGTCCGCCCCGCGCGATCTCCGGGCTGGCCTTGGTCACTTATACGGGATGCTCGGCCGGCATCGCCCAAGGCACGCCGGTGGCCGAGGTACACGTGGCGCCGGATGGCGTCGGCTTTGTGTTTCAACTCCACGCCGGCATCGAAACCGCGGAGTGGGCAGCGGGATGCGCCGATGTGGCTCCGCAGATGCGGCATCGCGCCGGCGAAGTATACGCCCGCCACACCGTCCCGCGAGGCGGCAGCACGTGCCAAGCCCAGACCTACACAGCCGTACTGCACCTGCCGCAGCCCACCACGGTAACCGGCATCCGGTTCCACTGGTTGCCTGCCGGCTCAGGTGTTTTGAAGGTCGACGCAATCAGCTTACTGGATGCCAAGACCGGCGAGAGGCTGCCATTATCCGCAGAGGATGTTCGCTTCGGCGATCCCACGCGCTGGAAACGGCTCGACCCAGCGAGCGGCGTTGGGGTTTACGAGAACCTGCGCGCACAGCCTCGGGTGTGGCTCGTGCCGGAGACGCTGACCGCCCCGCCGGAGCAGATCGTGCAGGCCATTCAAACCTCCAGCCTGCCCGGCGGTGGTCTATACGATCCGGCCGCGCTGGCCCTGATCGAAGAGCCGCTGGCCTTCCGCGGCGCGCGTGATTCGAACGCCAAGGCTACACTGCTCCGGGACACCGGCTCCGCAGTTGAAATCCGCGCGTCGAGCCACCAACCCGCCTTTCTGGTGCTGGGCGATTTCTACTACCCCGGTTGGCGCGCCACGGTCAATGGCAGGCCCGCCCACATCTATCAGACAAACTATATCCAGCGCGGCGTCCTTCTTCCGCCGGGCGACAGTCTGGTGCGCTTCGAGTTCCGTCCCGCGAGCTTCTATACTGGTGCGGCCATAAGTCTCTGTACTCTGGCGCTGATCGCCGGCATAGCGCTCTTTGCTGTCGCCCGACATGGCCGCGGAAGCGCTCGCCACGCCGTTGTTTTATCCGTGTTCATCTGTGTTCATCTGTGGCCCATTATGTTTTGGCCCGCAATGTCCACTGTGAGCCATCGCTTATAATGGGTGATTCTTCATGGGTAAACGAGCGCTGATCACCGGAATTACTGGCCAGGATGGGTCCTACCTCGCCGAATTTCTGCTCGCCAACGGCTATGAGGTGCATGGCGCCGTGCGCCGCGTGGCGCTGGAGGATCCGGAGCACCGGCTGATCCGGCTGAGCCCGGTTCGCGACCGCGTCACTTTACACGCCGCGTCGCTCGAAAGCTTCGCCAGCGTCTATCAACTGGTTGCCAAGGTCGTGCCGGACGAATGTTATCACCTGGCGGCGCAAAGCTTCGTCAGCTATTCCTTCGACGATGAGTTTTCGACGCTCAATACCAATATCAACGGCACTCATTTCCTTCTCTCCGCTGTCAAGGACCTGGCTCCCCAGTGCCGCTTCTACTTCGCGGGCTCCAGCGAAATGTTCGGTAAGGCCGAAGAGCTGCCGCAGAACGAACGCACCCGCTTCCACCCGCGCTCGAGCTATGGCATCAGCAAGGTGTGCGGCTTCGAGTTGACGCGCAATTATCGGGAAGCCTACGGCCTGCACGCCTCCAGCGGCATTTTGTTCAATCACGAATCGCCGAGGCGCGGCTTCGAGTTCGTCACGCGTAAGATTACGTCCGGCGTGGCGCGGATTCTGGCCGGACGCAGCAAACAAATCCCGTTAGGGAACCTGGAAGCAAAACGCGACTGGGGGCATGCCCGCGAATATGTGCGCGCCATGTGGCTGATGCTGCGGCAGCCTGAACCGGACGACTACGTCGTAGCGACTGGAGAAACCCACTCAGTGCGCGAGTTTGTGGAACTGGCTTTCGCATATGCCGGCCTGGATTACAAAGATCATGTGGTCAGCGATCCGACGCTGTTCCGGCCAGCGGAAGTGAATCTGCTCCAGGGAGATTGTACGAAAGCCCGTACCAAGCTCGGCTGGCAGTCCACCATTAGTTTTGCAGCGTTGGTGCACGAAATGGTGGATGCCGATTGTCGCGCCCAGAACGTAGCTCCAGTCGCGGTGCAGGCCCGCTAGATGCCGCCAGAAAGCCTGCGCCAGATCCGGGACGAGATGGAGCGCTCCTACAAGCCGTCTCCAGCGAAGCACGGTATCGAGCGGGACGCGGGCGGTCCCACACCCGCGATCGAGTCCGCCGCCATTCGCACCGCACTCGCCGCGCTCTCTTCAAGCTATGCGCTGGTGGGGCAAGCGCCGCCGGAGCCGCCTACATTTCGCGGCCGGATGGGCGCCCGCGTGGTCAAGCTCGTGCAGCGCTTGCTCTTTTGGTACACGCCGCAGATTGTGCATTTCCAGTACTCGGCTCTGCGGGCGATGGAAGAGCTGGCTGTGGCGGTCCAGCAACTGGAGGAGGCCGCGTTGCGCGACCGGCACGAGATGCGCACTGGAATAGCCGCTGCCACGTCCCGCAGCGAAGTCCACGCGCGCCGGCTGGAAGCGATGCGTATACAGACGATTCCGCGCGTCGACCGCGAGCTGGCGCGTCTGCGCGCGCAGCAACTGGCGCTGGAGCAGCGCATCGCGCTGCTGATCGAAAATGCGCGCAATCCCTCGCCGGCGCCCGATTCTTCCGCCCCCGCCCTGCGGCTCGCCGCCGAAGCCGAACATGATCGGGATAGCTTTTATGCCGCTCTGGAAGACGAATTCCGGGGCAGCCGCCGGGAGATCAAAGAACGGCTGAGCATCTATCTGCCGCGATTATTGGAAGCCGGAATTGGCGGCGAAGGCATGCCGGTTCTGGATGTCGGTTGCGGCCGGGGCGAGTGGCTCGAACTGTTACGCGAGGAACGCATGCACGCATCCGGGATCGACTTGAACCGCGTGTGCCTCGCCATGTGCCAGGAATTGGGACTTCCGGCCGGCGAAGCCGAGGCCATTCAATACTTGCGCGGCCTTCCGGATGCCTCCCTGGGAGCCGTTACCGCGTTTCACGTCATCGAGCACTTGGAGTTGCCCCAGTTGCTGGACTTGTTGGATGCCACGCGACGGGTACTGAAGCCCGGCGGGATCGCCATATTCGAGACTCCCAATCCGAATAATGTCTTCGTCGGAACTCGTTATTTCTATCTCGACCCCACCCACCGCCACCCGATTCCACCGCTGCTAGGCAAATTCCTGGCGGAATCCCGCGGCTTCGAGCGTGTCGAGATTCTGGAATTACACCCGTGGCCGGAAGAGCAGCGGGTGGACACACGCGCATGCGGCGATGTGGCGGCCCGCTTCAACGAATGCTTCTATGGGCCGCAGGATTACGCCATAATCGGCTGGAAGGCCTGAACACGCATCGTTTCGCAACGGTGGTCAGGTCTCGCCCTGTATATCGTTACCTAAACCGTGATGCCACAAGACCGCCGACTCAGAATCCTGATTGCCACAGTCAGGGTGCCATTCGTCGAGGGTGGCGCGGAACTCCACGCGGAGGGCTTGCGCCAGGCTCTGGTCGATGCCGGCCACCAGGCCGCGATCGTTTCCGTGCCCTTCAAGTGGTATCCGCCGGAGCGCATTCTCGATCACATGCTCGCCTGCCGGCTGCTGGACCTCACCAGCGCCGGTGGCACACCGGTTGACCTCTTGATCGGCCTGAAATTTCCCGCTTACCTGATCCCGCACCCGCGCAAAGTCGTCTGGCTGCTGCACCAGCACCGCCAGGCATACGATTTATGGCAACACCCGTTGGGAGATCTACAGGACAGTCCCAGAGGCAACCACGTCAGGGAAGCCATTCGTAAGGCCGATGCGGAATTGCTGCCTCTCGCCCGTTGCCTGTATGCTAATTCCCGCAATGTGGCGGCGCGCCTGAAAATGTACTGCGGGATCGAGGCCGCGCCGCTTTACCATCCGCCTCCCGATGCCCGGAATCTGAATGGCGGAGCAGCCCAAGATTTTCTTTTCTTCCCCAGCCGGTTGAATCCCTTGAAACGCCAGCGCCTGGTGATCGAAGCCCTGGCACACACCCGGAACAAAGTCCGGGTTCGCTTTTCCGGGCCGATAATTGACGATGGCTACGCGCAAGCTTGCATGGCGCTGGCGCGCAAGACCAGGGTTCAGGGCCGCGTGGAATGGATGGGCACTACGTCCGTGGAAGCCAAGCGCGATCTCTACGCCCGCTGCCTGGGCGTGCTCTTCCCGCCTTTGGATGAGGATTACGGTTATGTCACCCTCGAAGCCATGCTCTCCCATAAACCGGTGATCACAGCCAGCGACTCGGGAGGTCCGCTTGAGTTTGTCGTGCATCGCGAGACCGGTTTGGTTTCCGAACCGGCGCCGGAAGCTCTGGCTGCGGCCATGGATGAATTGTGGGAAGATCGCGCGGGCGCCCAGCGGTGGGGCGATGCCGGCCGCCAACGCTACAGCGACTTGCGCATCGATTGGAACACGGTAGTCGAGAGGCTGCTTCAGTGAAGGTGCTGATCTTGACCTCCGGGGTGCCGTTCATCCGCGGCGGCGCCGAAATTCTGGCCGAAGAGTTGTGCCGCGCCATATGCGCGGCCGGGCATGAAGCCGAAATTGTGACGCTGCCGTTTCAACCCTGCCCACCCGCTCGCATTCCCGAGCAGATGCTGGCCTGCCGCCTGCTCGATTTGACCGAAACGTGCAGCCTTCGCATCGACCGCGTGATCGGGCTGAAGTTTCCGGCTTACCTGATCCCCCATCCGCACAAGGTCATCTGGTTGCTGCACCAGCATCGCACCGCTTACGAGCTTTGGGACCATCCCGCCGCCGGCGACTTGATTCACTACGCGGACGGTCCCACCGTCCGGGACGCCATCCGCCGGGCCGATAGCGTACTGCTGCCGGAAGCCCAGGCCATCTTCACGTTATCCCAGAATGTGTCGGGGCGCCTCCTGCGGTACTCCGGCATTCAGTCGGAACCTTTGTACAATCCTCCCGTCCACGCCGCCTTGTTCCACAAAGGATCGGCCGATGACTACTTTTTCTTTCCCAGCCGCATCAATCCGGTGAAGCGGCAATCGCTGGTGATCCAGGCGCTCGCGCATTGCCGTGAGCCTGTACAGGTATATTTCGCGGGAGAGGCCGATCATCCGGCGCAACAAGCGGAATGTTTGAAGGCCGTGCGCGATCTTCGCCTGAACGATCGCGTGGCGTGGTTGGGACTGATTTCCGAAGAAGAGAAGCGCCAACGGTATGCCAACTGTCTGGCCGTTATCTTTCCACCCCTGGACGAGGACTACGGGTACGTGACGCTGGAAGCCATGCTGTCCTCCAAGTCCGTGATCACCTGTTCCGACTCGGGCGGGCCATTGGAATTCGTGATTCACGACCAGACCGGCCTGATTGCCGCTCCCACCCCGCAATCGCTCGCCGCGGCCATGGACGCCATATGGGGGGATCGCCGCCATGCGGCTGCCATGGGAGACAACGGCAGGGAACGCTTTCAGAACCTGCGCATCACCTGGGAGAATGTGGTGGGGAAGTTGTTGTGCTGAAAATCAACTGGTTCTCGCCCCTGCCCCCGGTGCACAGCGGCATCGCCTACTATGCGGCCCAGATTCTCCCATTCCTGGCCCGCCATCATCAGGTGACCGCATGGACCGATCAGGACCAGGTGGCGCCTGAGATGGAGCGTCTGGCGCCAGTGGCTCATTACGACCCGGCCGATCCCCCTTGGCGCGCCCTGAACAACGCGGACATTTGCGTTTATCACCTGGGCAATCATGGCGGCATTCACGGTGGCATATGGCAGGTAAGCCGGCAACTCCCAGGCATTATTGTCTTGCATGATCTTTGCCTGCATGACTTTTTCGCCATGGCCTTTCTTCGCACCCTAGCCCAGCCGGAAGCGTACCTCGACGCTCTGGAGCGATGGTATGGCAAGGATGGCAAAGAGGCCGGTGACGCATTCCGCGCCGGTGGGATTGCGGCGGAAACCATGGCGCAACGGTTCCCGCTCACGCGCGAGGCAGTCAGAGGCGCGTTGGGCGTGGTCACGCACTCCCGCCGCGCGCTGGAGGATCTCCACGAAACACCGGCGTGCCCTGTAGCCGCCTTGGATTTCCCCTATGTCGCGAGCGATGAGCCGCGCTATCGCGGATGGGTGGCCACACGCAATGCCACCCCGGCCCCACCCTATCGCCTGGTGGTTTTCGGGTACCTGAGCCGCAACCGCCGTCTGGCGTCCGTGCTCGAAGCGCTGTCCACCATGCCAGAGCGGGAACAGTTCCGGCTGGAAATATGTGGTCAACTCTGGGATGAGGGCCACATTCGCGAACAGATCGATCATCTTGGCTTGGGCTCCATCGTAAATCTGTACGGCTTCCTTTCGGACGCGCAGGTGGAGCAGGAGTTGAGCACCGCGCACCTGGCTATCAATCTCCGATACCCATCCATGGGAGAAGCTTCTCTCAGCCAGATGCAATTCTGGGATTACGGTCTGCCGACCCTGGTTACGCGCACGGGCTGGTACGCAGCGCTCCCCGAAGAGGCCACCGCCTTTGTTCGGCCCGAGCACGAGATCGCTGATATTCAGACCCATCTGCGTGCGTTTCTGGCTGACCCCGAAGCCTTTCGGGTCATGGGAGAACGCGGCCGGCAATCCTTGCATCGGAACGACCCAGAAAAATACGTGGATGCCCTGACGGAGTTCACCTCCGAGGCGCTGCGATTCTCACCCCAGGTTCCCGGCCTGAGACTGGCCGCGGGCGTGGGCGCCGACTTGTCGGACTGGCTGCATCCGGCCGCGGGCGCCTATGTTCTCGAGCACGCCAGCCGGGAAATCTGGACGATGTTGGGCGGAGCCAAGCCAGATAAGGTGTAGCCCTTAAGTCTTCGGGTGAAGGCGCCGATGAAGAATTGTGCGCTTCCTTCGCACTCTTCTTCCAGTGCTCGCAGCGAAAGCGGTGTTCGCCGCAGGCTTGATTGCGCCGCCCAATTTAGCCCCGGATGCCTATCTGGAGGCCAATCTGGGCCAGGCGGATTCAGCCGTGGCGTTTGTCGCCCGAGGTCCTGGTTACGTAGTAGGGCTGCGGCGGAACGGGAGCGCGGTCTATAGTGACGGTGCGCCCCTGGCCATCGATCTTGTCGGTCAACAAATACCGGCGGGATTCAGGGGCGAGCAGCCACTCGTCTCGGTCACAAATTACTACCGTGGTGATCCCGCCAATTGGCATCCGCGCATTCCGCACTTTGAAGGTGCGCGATTCCGCGAAGTCTATCCGCATATCGATCTGTTATGGCTGGCGCGCGGCCCGGACCTGGAATACGAATTCGTCGCACGAGCCGGGGCCGATCCCAATCGCATCCGGGTGCGGTTTACTGGCGCCGGCCGAGTCTGGGCCGACGCGTACGGAAACCTGTTAATAGAAACACCATCTGGAAAGATTCAGCATCGGCGGCCAATAGCCTGGCAAGAAGTTCGCGGGCAGCGGCGGGAAGTTGCCGTTTCAGTCCGCTTGGAAGCGGATACCGCCGGCTTTGCGCTGGGACCTTACGACCGGAAACGGCCGCTGTGGATTGACCCGGTGCTGTCGTATTCGACCTATATCGGTGGGTCGGGCTACGACGCGGGCTACGCCATTGCGGTGGACGGCGCCGGCGGTGTCTACCTTACCGGCACGACCTCCTCTATCGGATTTCCGGCGTTGGGATCGGGTATAAACGCCAACAACGAGGCGTTCGTTATGAAATTCAACGAAACCGGCGCTCTCCTTTATACCACCGTCCTGGCCAGCAACGGCAATACTGCCGGACAAGCTATCGCGGTGGATTCGTCCGGCGATGTGTACATCACGGGCTACACCGAGGCCAGTAACTTTCCGGTGACCGCCGGCGCATGGCAGACTTTCCCCAACGGAATTTCGTCCGCATTCGCCGCCAAGTTGAGTCCCTCGGGGACCTTGCTCTATGCAACCTATATCGGCGGGGCCGGCCAGACCACTGGCACGGGTGTGGCTATCGACGAAACCGGTTGTGCCTACGTCACCGGCTACACGTCGGCGGCATTTCCTACCACCAGCGGCGCGGCGCAGACCGTCTACGGAGGCGGCTTCGCGGATGCGTTCGTGGTGAAGTTGAACGCCGCCGGCAGCGCGGCGGTTTACTCCACATTACTGGGGGCGGCGGGCAATGACGAAGCGCAGGCTATCGTGGTGGACGGCGCGGGCGAGGCCTGTATCGCGGGATATTCGGATTCGACCAACCTGGCTACTGCTTCCGCATTTCAGATTTCGCCCGGCGGAGAAGGCGACGCGTTGGTTGCCTGCCTGAACGCTACAGGTACCGTTTGGACCACGGTGTCGTATTTGGGCGGTAGCAATTTTGACCAGGCCTATGCGCTGGATATCGACTCCAGTGGGAACCTGTACGTGGCGGGCACGACCTTTTCCCCGGACTTTCCCGTAACTGCCGGAGTGCTGCAAGGCGCCAACGCCGGCGCGTACGACGCCTTCGTCGCCAAGTTGAGTCCCGGCGCCGGCAGCGTGCTTTACGCCACTTTCTTGGGTGGAGATGCCAATGACACCGCCACTGCGATCGCAGTAGGCAGCGCCGGTGATGTTTGGGTGGGAGGCTACACAGCCTCCATGAACTTTCCCCTCGCCGGCGCCTGGCAATCCGTCCTCGGGGGCAGCTTCGATGGATTCGCCTCGCATCTTAGCCCCACCGGCGCCGCGCTGCTTACCTCCAGTTATCTCGGCGGCGCGGAAGATGACCGGGTGCTAGGGATTGCGGTGGATTCCGCCACGGGCCTGGTGTTTACAACCGGTTCCACGATCTCCACCAACTTTCCCGTTACCAGCGGCGCTATGCAGACCGCCGCGCCAGTCGGGATGAACGCGTTTCTCTCGGCGATCAGCCCCTCGGCTTACTCCATCTCGGGTCAAGTGACCACAGCCACGGGTCCTCTGGGCGGGGTGTCGCTTATGTTGAGCGGCTCGGCCGGGGGCTTGACGGAAACTGATGTCGACGGAAACTTCCTGTTCAACAATCTGACGGCGGGCGGTACCTATACGATCACGCCCACGCTGACCGGTTACACCTTCGCTCCGCCCAGCCAGATATTCGCCGATCTGAGCGCCAACCAGTCCACGATTTTTTCGGCGGCCAACTCATACACTATATCCGGCCAAGTGACTCTTTCGGGCGGCGCGGCGCTCAGCGGCGTGGTCGTGGTGCTGAGCGGGACGGCCTGCAATTCGGTGGTCACCACGGCATCTGGATATTACTCGTTCACCGGTCTGGCCGCTGGCTCATACAGCGTCACACCCAGCCTTACCGGTTACAGCTTCAACCCGGGAAGCCAACCTTACACCAGCTTGAACTCCAACCAAACGGCGGATTTCGTGGCCAGTAGTGTAACAGAGACTCCTCAAACCGGCGTGATCTGGCAAGATCCGGTATCCGGCTACAGCCAGATGTGGTACATGGGGGGCTCTCAAGGCACCACTTTCCTGAGCGCGGACACCATCACGGTCAGCAATGTGTGGCGCATTGCGGCGATGACGGATTTCAACGGCGACGGGTACCCGGATATCATTTGGCAGGATCCGGTGTCCGGAGCCAGCCAGATTTGGTTTATGGGAGGCGCGCAAGGCGTCACCATGCTCGAAGCGGCCGAACTCAGTGGACCCAATCCCTGGCACATTGTCGGTGCTTGCGATTTTAACCGCGACGGCCATCCCGACCTGGTGTGGCAGGATCCCGTATCCGGATGGGTGCAAATCTGGTACATGGGCGGGCCGCAGGGGATCACATTCCTGAGTGCCGCCAACCTGACTCTGCGCAACCCTTGGGCAGTGGTCGGCTGTGCGGACTTCAACGGCGATGGACAACCCGACATGCTTTGGCAGGACCCGGTCAGTGGCACGGTTCAGATCTGGTACCTCACGGGACCGCTCGGGAACGAGCTGCTTTCCGCCGTCAATCTCACGGGGGCCGAGACCTGGCAGTTGGTGGCCGTGGCTGATTTTAATGGCGATGGTCATCCGGACGTGGTCTGGCAGGATCCCACCTCGGGCGCCAGCGATATCTGGTTGCTGGGTGGTGACCAGGGCACCACGCAACTCGGTACAGCCACCCTGAGCGGTCCCAATCCATGGCGCATCGTCGCGCCTCGATAGTTTAGAGGTGACTCGGCCGGGAGCCCGCCACCGCGTGCTCCGCGCTCTCCTCCCGCCGACGGTAGTCCCCTCGCGAGAGATGCCGCTCCAGCCAGAGATATAGAACGATGAACAAGTACCGGCTGCCCATCTCCTTGATCTTCAGTTTCGAGATGCCCGACTTACGATTAGTCCAGGAGATCGGCACCACCGCATAGGAATATCCGCGCACGATTGCCTTGAGAGGCATTTCCACGGTCAGATTGAAGTGCGCCGAAATCAGCGGTTGCATGCCGTTGATGGCCTGACAGCGGTAACACTTGAAGGCGTTGGTGATGTCGTTATATCGAAACGCAAACAAGATCCGAATGAACCAGTTTGCCAAACGGTTCATGGCCAGTTTGTGCACCGGATAGTCCACGATCCGGCTGCCGCGAATAAAGCGCGAGCCGAATGCGCAATCATAACCTTCCAGGATTTTGCGGTAGTAACGGACCAGGTCGTCCGGACTATCGGAACCATCCGCCATCATGACTGCCACGGCATCACCGGAGGCATGCGCCAATCCTGCCCGCACGGCTAACCCAAAGCCATGGGGACCGTCGTTGCACACCAGCCGAACCCCGGGTTGCCGAGTCATCGCCTCCCGGACCTTCGCGGCAGTCGTATCCGTGCTGCCATCGTCGACGACTACGATTTCGTGCGGAATCCGCTCGCGGCTCAACGCGCCGATAACCTCGCCCACGGTCTGCCCGATGGATCCTTCTTCATCACGCGCCGGAATGACCACGGAAAGCTTCATCGCGCACCGGCCTTCTGTCTATGGCGGCTCGCTATTTCATCCAGAATACGCGGCAGGCTGTACTGCGTCACCCATTTCGGGAAGTGCTCGTGCAGTTTGCGCAAGTCCGTAATATAGCAAATGTGGTCGCCAACCCGATTCGTATCGTGGTAGCTGTATCTCAATTTGAGACCCAACCCAGCCAGCGCGTCCACCGTCTCCAGGATTGACAAACTGTTGTTCCGGCCGCCGCCGAGATTGTAGACCTCTCCACAACGCGGCGCCCGGAAGAATTCCATAAACAGATGGGCTACGTCGTAACTGTGAATCTGATCGCGGACCTGCTTGCCCTTGTAGCCGTAAATCGTGTACTCCGTGCCCGTGGCAGCGCAGTGCACAATGTACGCCAGATAACCGTGCAGTTCCACGGCCGCATGCTGGGGCCCGGTTAGGCAGCCGCCGCGAAACACGCCCACCGGCATCTGGAAATAGCGCCCAAATTCCTGGCACATGACATCCGCCGCAACCTTCGATGCCCCGAAAAGAGAGTGCAGGCATTGATCGATGGACATGCTCTCATCCACACCGTCACGGCCATCCGCATAGTCGTAACGTTTCTCCAACTCGGTGAGCGGGAGATCGTTCGGTCGATCGCCGTAAACCTTGTTCGTACTGGTGAAACAGAACGGCGAGTCGCGGCAGAAATCGCGCGCCGCTACCAGCAGGTTCATGGTGCCTAGGGCGTTTACGTCAAAATCGTCGTAGGGGATGGAAGCGGCCTTATCGTGCGACGGCTGGGCGGCGGTGTGAATGATGAATGCCGGCCGCTCCGTCTCGAACAATTCACGCACGGACTGGCGGTCTCGGATGTCAAGGGGCACATGCCGATACCGCGGCAAGGTCGCCTTCAGTTCCTGAACTACCGCATGCGTCGTGCCCTGCTCGCCGAAGAACTGCCGGCGCATGTCGTTATCAATGCCGATCACTTCCCAGCCTTCAGCCGAGAGTTGGCGGACGCATTCCGAGCCGATCAGTCCGCCGGATCCGGTTACTAAAGCCCTCATAGCCAAAATCCAATCTACTATTGCTCGGGCTCCGCGAGCAAACCTGGCAGCCGGACGAAGACGAATTCGTTGCAACCCAGCGAGCCGCCGCACGTCGCTAAACGCGTCAACATGAAGCCCCGCTTGATATAGAAGTCTATGATGGCTTCCGGCCTGGCGACTTCAAACGGATAGCCTCCAACCCAGTCAATCAGGTCGCGCCAGGGCGACATACCCCGCTCCTTGCCTTCGCCACGCCACGAGGTAAACGGCCGCAGACGCAGAAAATCCTTCAGCGCGCGGCGCCACCATAACTGCACAAGCACAGGTATCGTCACCAGGAAACGAAGGCTTACAGGCAATCGGTTATAAGTCCGTTTCACGGTCCGCCAGCGACGGCTGGCGTTGCCCTGATCGTTGTAGATGGCAATGAAGAGCCTTCCTCCTCTCGCCACCAGATTGCCGGCATTTTCCAGAGCCTGCCACATCGCGCCCGTATGATGCAGCACGCCCCACGAATACACCACGTCGAAGCGGCCTAGCCGTCCCAGATACGGCAAATCCAGAGCGGAACCTTGCTCAATCGTCCAGTCGCTGTCGCCCGCGAAGTACCGTTCCCGAAGTTCCTGCGCACACGCTACCGACTGCGGGTCATAGTCAAAAGAATGCACGCGGGCGCCCAACCGGCGGGCCGCCAGGCTGAACAGACCGCTGCCGCAGCCTATATCCACCAGCGTGCTACCCCGTAAATCCGGGACTTCCAGCATGTGGCGGAGGGAATCCTCAGCTCTTCTTATGCGGTCCTCATTAAGGCTCGAAAGAAATCGATGCCAATTCTCTCCGAAGGCAAAGCGCTCCCCTGCGGAAATCTCTTCTTGCGGAGTTGCGCTCATTCACTTAACTGTAACGCAGCAGGCCCATAGCGGAGCACTTTTAAGCGCTGGCGTCTATCGGGGCAAAGGGCAGCACGGCCTGTCCGGCGCGCTTGCGCAGAAGCCACTTGCTATAAGGGGGTACTTCATTTTTGGCGAGATCCAGCAGAATCAGGTCAGTTACTTCGCGTTCGCGCATATCCGGCGCGATCCTCTCCAGGCGGCCCTCTCGCCGCAGCAGTTCTGATTTCTCTTTCGAGAGTACCTGCTTGGAAGTATCACTGAGTTGTTCAAACAGCGTTTGCGCCATCGCTTGACGAAACTGCTCGTACTCCATGATCATGCCCCGCTCTTCCGCCTCTTGACTCTGGCGCAGGATAGACCGTTCGCGTTGCCGGTAGCGCTCCTTGGCGGCCGCCTCCGTGTGCTCATCCACAAAACGGCGGCGCGCTCCCGGATCCTTCACGATTCTTACCAGCAGTCCAGCGGCGTTTTTAAGATTCTGGCCGCTCCGCTGCTTCTGCCTGCATATGTCGAGTGCCATCTCGCACCAATCTAGTAACTCCTGCCCTTCGCCTCCGCCCGCTCCCATATCCAGAGCGCGTGAAACATAACTGGATGCGACATGCGGCAAAACGCCTTCCTGCTTCATGGCAAGCACAAGGTGCGCGGCACGCTCTAAAGCGTATAACTGTTCCGGTGTTTGAGCGGCTGCGGCCCAGCCGGCCGCCGATTTATACGCAAAACCTGCCTTCTCCAGCGTGTTTTGACAATGCGATCGAGTCAATTCGGGGGAGTTGGTGGTTTGTAACATCAAACTTTTACGCTCAGGCACATAGGAGGGGTGTCTATGCAGTGCTATGCGCCATTCCTCTGCGGAAATCACGTTATAAGAACCTAGCACCTGTATCCGGATTAACTGATCGAATGCAGGTTCAAGCGTCTGCATAAGCCGTGAAAAATAGTGGGGCGGATTCAGTATCCCGACGTGCTCCATGGCAAGCTTGCGGGCATCCATTACGATCAGATCCGTTTTCTCAAAGGCTACGGCAAAGAACCGGTATAAGTGCTTGGCCGTAATTCCGTCCAGCTCCATATAGCGGCCTGCGTCAAGGACCCGAAAAAAACCGTTATTGATGGATTGGATCAGTTTGTCGGTCCATGTAATGCTGCCCGTGCAACGCCCGGTTTCGCGGTCCAGCAAGAAACTGGCTTCCTGGAAAACATTGCTCCATTTCACTTCTTCCTGCTGGTCGGTCGCGGTAAGCGCCCGGAAGCGCAGCGGAATAAAGCGGTCCATGGCAAGCTTCAGGCGTTGGTAGAACTTGCCATGCACGGAGTTGATGTTCAACATCCGGGCGATTTCGCGGCCGCTGAATGTGACCGTCTTGGCGAAGTTATTGCGGAAAGTCAGGACACCCAGAACAACGAAAATATCGAGGTCCTGTTCGGTCGGTAAACCAAGCTCGTTGTTGCCCTGAATTTGCCAAACGACTTCCATTTCACTTCCATTCGGTAGGACTTTGGTGCCCTTGATCTCGATCTTTCCAATCCTCTTGCCGACTCTGCGCTCGAGAACCGCAAAGGGGATGGCCGCGAGATTCTCTTCCTCGACCGACAGGTTGACTAACGCGGGTTTTGGGTTTGGTTTGGTCACGTGAATGGCCTCAGAACACGAAGTGCATCCTCTGTTTTTGTAACATTAGTCCGCGAGATTGTTCTAGCGATTTACGGTGAGACACACGGACGGAGGCGTTGTTTATTGGCAGACACACGCCAAACCAACCAAAACCAGCACTCTGGCTTGGAGGCGGGCTATCGTTGGTAATCTTTATCCAAACCATAAACCATTCCATATACGTGGCTTGCGAATTGTGGACGAATAAATATAAGTAATTTTATTTTCAATAAGTTAACAGTACTTTAAGTGGTCTATGACGCGTGTGTTTGAGCGTAAATGCCGTGTGCTTGAGCGTAAGCATTGTGTGCCTCGCCGTAATGGTAGCCGAACCCACTCTAAACACTGGACTTCTTGAGATGTGCTTGCGCATAAGCATAGTAAACGATCTATTTTCATGAAGTTGCGCCAAAGATCATAGGGTCTCGCAAGCTGTCTCTTACGATCAAACACGTGCATAGCGCTTCTTTTTTACGATCAAGCACGTGTGGAGGTATGCCTGTTTACCGGCAGCCACATGCGGAGTGGCCGGCGATTACGGTAAAACTCATACTCCGAAGGGTCCCACACGGGCTTAATCGTAAGCATGCACAGCCGCGACCGGTTGCTGAATCTCCCGGAACCACAGTTCCAGCATCAGGAGGGACCACAACCAGTGGGAGTTGTCGCGCCGGCCATTGTCGTGCTCGGCTAGCATGTGACGGACAAAATCCGGCGATACGATACCGCGGCCGGTAAACGTCGAACTGGTTAAGTGGTCCCAAAGAAAAGTGCGCAAGACACCCCGGAACCAAAGCGACAAGGGGACGCCAAAACCCATTTTAGGGCGGCTCAACAAAGAAGTCGGGAGCCGATCGCCCAGAGCCCGCAGAAGAATATATTTGCCCTTCCCATTGCGGATCTTCCACGCGTGAGGTATGGAGGCAGCCATTTCCGCAAGCTCGTGGTCGAGCACCGGGCATCGTACTTCCAGAGAGTTTGCCATGGAAGCGCGATCCACCTTCGTCAACATGTCCCCTGGCAGGTATTGCGTGGTCTCGAAGTACAGAGCCTGCGAGAGCAGGTCCGCGTCTCCGGGCAACAGGAAGTCCGCGAATGTACGCGTGAGATAGGCAGCATCCCCAGGTAGCATCCACGCGGGCGCGAGAAGCTCTTCACGCAGCAGGCGAGGCGCGAAATTGCTTTCAAAATAGCGCTCGAGGGCTGACGAGCAGCCCAGCATGTGCAGATAGTTTTTGCCATAAGCGGAGTATGGCAGGCGCTCGGCGGCCCAGGACGAGAGTGCGCGTAGGGCGCGCGGCACCCGGTCGAAACGGCGCAACTTCTCCAGCGCCTGGAAGCGATCGTAACCGGCGAACAGCTCATCGCCGCCATCGCCGCTCAAAGCAACCTTGACATGCTGGACGGCGAACTCGGAAACGATAAACGTGGGGATTGCCGAAGAATCACCGAACGGTTCGTCAAAATGGTGCACCAGGCGCGTCACCAGATCGATGGCATCCGGTCGCACGACAATCTCGTGATGATCGGTATGATACTGGCGGGCCACCAGCGCCGCATAGTGCAGTTCATTAAAGGCGCTTTCTTCAAAACCGATGGAGAACGTACGCACCGGCTCGGGGGAGGCCAGCGCCATAGAGGCTACAACTGAACTGGAATCGATGCCGCCGCTTAGGAACGCTCCCAGCGGGACATCGGCGATCATGCGGATACGGACCGACTCGTCGAATTTTTCCCGCAAGCGCCGGCACGCATCAGCCTCGGAGAAATCCGGGGGCGTCTCGGCAACCGGGGCGGGGAATTGCCAATAACGTCCCTGGCGCACGCTGCCGTCCGCATCGTACGTCAGCCAGGAACCCGGGGGTAGCTTGCGCACGCTCTTCAGGCAACTGAGCGGCTCCGGGATGTAGGTGAATTGAAAGTAAAGACGCAAGGCTTCGGAGTCGAGCTCATCGGGCACACCGGCCGTGCGAAGACATTTCAATTCACTGCCGAAATAAAGGCCCTCCGGCAAGACGGCGTAATACAGGGGCTTCTTTCCGAAACGGTCGCGGGCCAGGAATATCCGCCGGCGGGTTGCGTCCCATATCGCGTAGGCGAACATACCCCGCAGGCGCTTGATTCCATCGGCGCCCTCCTGCTCGTAGAGATGTACCAGCGTTTCGGTATCGCTGTTGGTTGTAAACTGATGACCGCGCCCCATCAGGTCCTGGCGGAGCTCCTGGTAATTGTAGATCTCGCCGTTAAAGACCACCCAGACAGACCCGTCCTCATTGGACATGGGCTGATGGCCGGTGCTGAGGTCGATAATACTCAGCCGCCGCATACCGATGGCGCAGCCGCCCTCGACATGGTAGCCTTCGTCATCCGGACCGCGATGCCGGATCTGATCGCACATGGCGCGGATCAAGCTCTGATCCGCCTTTTGTCCACGTAAGTAGAACCCCGCAATCCCGCACATTTGAATCGAGAGAGACCTGCCCTTACTGTAGCATTGGCGCCTGGTGGGAACTATCATTGAAGTTACATGTCTGCGCCGACTCCCGTCCTGCTGATGGTGCGCGAACTGAACCTGGGCGGCAGCGAGCGGCAGATGACGGAAATGGTCAAAGCCCTGGACCGTTCGCGCTTCGATCCGCGAGCCGGCTGTTTCCGCCCGTCGGGAATCCGCGATGACGAGCTGCGAGCAGCCGGTGTCCCTGTCGTGCATTTCCCGGTTCCCTCGATGTACAGCATAAAAGGCGCCTGGAGCATCGGCGCGTATATACGGGAACAGAGCATACGGCTCGTGCATACGTTCGACACGCCGGCCAATGTGTACGGTGTGCCCAGTGCCCGGATGGCGGGTTGCCCGGTGGTTATATCCAGTCAGCGCGTGCACCGGTCCCTGTGGCCCGCGGTCCAACGGCAGGCGTTGCGGCTCACCGATCGCATGGTGGACGGAATCGTCGTGAATTGCGAATGCATGCGCCGCCATATGCGTGACGAAGAGAAGGCGCCGGCCGAGATGATCCACCTCTGTTACAACGGCATTGATACCAGAATCTTCACGCCAGTCCGCGGCGAGCGGCCCATGGCAATCCGCGACGCCGCCTTGGTGATCGGAGTAGTATGCGGACTAAGGCCCGAAAAAGGCTTAGAGACGCTTCTGGAGGCTTTTGCCGCCGTGCGCGGCCTGCAACCCGGCATGAAGCTGGCGATTGTCGGCAGCGGACCATGCGGCGCGGCCCTGCAACATCACGCGCAGGCGCTCGGCATTCTACCGGACTGTGTTTTCGAGCCGGGAACGTCCGATGTCGCGAACTGGCTTAACGCCATCGACATCTTCGTGCTGCCTTCGCTGTCCGAGGCGCTGTCGAATGCCTTGATGGAAGCCATGGCGTGCGGGTGTGCCGTGGCCGCCACGCGCGTAGGCGGGAATCCGGAGCTGGTCGCGCATGGCGAGACTGGCATGCTGTTTGAGCCGCGCGACGTCGCGGGTCTCGCCGGAATTCTGCGGTGGCTGGTCACAGAGCCGGGACTGCGCTGCGAGCTGGCGCGGAAGGCCGCGCGCTTCATCCATGACCGCTTTTCTCTGGCCGCCGCGGCGCGCCGGATGGGTGAGATCTACTCCTCGCTGCTGGCGTGATTACCAAAGCACCAGCGGAATATCTCCCGGAGCAAATGTCAAACCCACCGTGGCGCGGTACTCGGTATGCTTGAACATCGAGTTACTGGCGATGTCATAGTGGCGCGTATCGAAACGCAAGACGGAATGCAAGCCCTTGCCCAGATCCCTGGTGAAACCGCCCCCGCCGCCATAGGAGCTGTAGGCGCCAAAATTCTGCCCCAGCGAGGTCATCCGTCCGTAGCTTCCGTCGACTCCGAAATTCCAGTGCCGGACACCGGAATAACTGTAAGAAGCAGTTCCAATGTTATTCCTGGAGCTGACGAACACCCCATTGCCGGGCACCACACTATCCGAATATTGCAGCGCCAACTGGGAGCGGCGGAAGCTGTCCGACAAGCGGGCTTGAACGTCGGGCAGGTAGTTCGATTGATAGGTGGCCTGAATGCCGGTGGAAACGCCCAACAGAGCCGCTATGGCGGGATCCAGCGGAACTAGCGCCAGGCTCGAACTGGCGACATGCGCGCCGCCAACGCGCGTGGAGAACTGCACGCGGGAAGAAAGCCGGGTACTGTAGTTGAGGCCGACTGAGTTGATTTGCGTGTCGCCGAAGCCTCTGGTGTACTGATAGTAGGTGAAGCGATAGTCTACGCCCAGCGTGGAACGGCGGGTGAATCGATATTCCATATCGGCCCGGGCGACGCCCGTCGTAACGCCATAAAGAGCGGACGACTGGCGCCGCACGACACTCCCCTCGCCTCCGAGGTTGAAGGATAGCCGGGCTGATTTGTGGTAAGTAAAGTCCGCGGACGTTCCCACGAAGATGACCCGGTTGTCGAAAATGTCGCTTTGCGGAAGCGCCAGGTAATTGGGGTCGAGAGCGCCGAGCGTGGAAGAGAGAAAATAATTGCGGGAATAAACGCCGCCGTCCTCACGCAATGTAAACGTGACGCGCTTGCTGGGCCGATGGGTAAGAATGAGAGCCAGGAACTGATCGGTGCCGTCCCAATACGTTGCGTCCGGGTAATGACGAAAATCGCCCCGGTAATCCAGCGCCAGGGTGGTGTGCTTCCAGGAGCGGTAAGTGTATGCTCCCAGGTTTGCCTCCACGCCGTAAAGGTTACTCGAGGGGATCGTGCCGGTGGAGGTCACCGAAACCGGCACCAAGCCGGTATCGTAGATGGCGCTTACGCCGATGTAAGGCCGGAAAGCCACGGGCGCTTCGGTTTGCGCGCCGGGGGTTTCTCCACGGCTCAAGATGGCTGGTCCGCTATACTCCTCGCCGGAATCGGTTTGCGCGGAGCCGGACTGTGCCGGGTCGGACTGCGCGAATAGCGATAG
Source organism: Bryobacteraceae bacterium (assembly GCA_049511415.1). Lineage (GTDB taxonomy): Bacteria > Acidobacteriota > Terriglobia > Bryobacterales > Bryobacteraceae > Bog-159. The sequence goes on from JBEKYC010000012.1 coordinate 107,970, forward strand.
GCAGCAGCCGCAAAAAATCATGGTTCGAACAAGCAGCAAAAGGGCCTCCGGGATCTCTTTAGGAATCAGGAATCAATCATCCACTCTGACTCTCTGCTGGCTGCGGTGTCAAGCGGAGCGTGCGGCGCGTAGACTATCGGATGCCCAAAGGCATCGACCGAAGATATGCATGTACCAGTACAGTCTGGAAGCAGTTGAAACTAAGAGTCTTGACTTGAAACAAGAGGTGCGCAACCATCAAAAGGGTAGCCGGAGGTTTCGCGCGTGCATTCTCTGCTCTGGTTAGGTTGCAGAGCATTTATCATCTCGTTGGTACTGACTCCGATATGCCGGGACATTTTCCGGTCGTATGGGGTGGTGGATCAACCCGACGCCAAGCGCAAGGTGCATCGATATCCCATCCCGCGAGTGGGTGGGTTGGCGATCGCGGTGTCGTATCTGCTGGCATATCTGGTAGTGCGTCCGGAGGAGGGCAGCCCGCTGGCACAGCAGCTTTCGTTGGTGTGGCGTCTGATACCGGGCGCGGCATTGGCTTGCGCGATCGGCCTGCTGGATGACTTGTTCAATCTGCGGCCGTGGATCAAGCTGGCGGGGCAGATCGGAGCGGCAGGCCTGGCCTGCTTGAGTGGCGTGCGGATTTTGTCGATCGGCGGCGCGCCCACGGACGCCTGGTGGAATGTGCCCCTCACCATTCTGTGGCTATTGGCCTGCATGAACGCCTTCAACCTGGTGGACGGGCTGGACGGCTTGGCCGCCGGTGTGGGCCTGTTCGCCACCATGACGGTCTTTACCGCGGCCATGATTCAGCACAACATGGTGTTGGCGGTGGCGACGTTTCCCCTGGCCGGCGCCATGCTGGCTTTCCTGTGCTACAACTTCAATCCCGCGACGATCTTTCTGGGCGATTCCGGCAGCCTGTTGATCGGGTTTCTATTGGGTTGCTATGCGGCCATCTGGAGCAACAAGTCGGCCACGCTGTTCGGCATGACGGCGCCGTTGATGGCCCTGTCGATCCCGTTGCTGGATGTGGTGCTGGCCATCGTGCGGCGCTTCTTGCGGCATCAGCCGATCTTCACAGCCGACCGCGGGCACATCCATCACCGGCTGCTCGATCGCGGATTCACGCCGCGCCGCGTGGTGCTGATGCTGTACGGACTTTGCGGACTGGCGGCGGCGTTCTCTCTCTTACAATTCGTGATGCACAGCTACGCCAGCGCCATCATTGTGCTGTTCTGCCTTTTCGTACTGCTGGGCGTACAGTATCTGGGATACGCGGAATTCGATTTGGCTGGCCGGCTGCTGTTTGGCGGCGACTTCCAGCGGACGGTCAGCGCGCAACTGGATCTGCGCAAATTCACCACGGCGTTGGCCGCCGCCGCGACGACCGCGGAGTGTTGGGAACTCGTGCGGGACGGTTGCGGCAAGTTCGGATTTCACCAGGTGCGGCTGCGCCTGGCGGGCGAGAGCTTCGACTATTCCGCGGACGACGCGGAAGTCCCCATCTGGACGGCGCGCGTGCCGCTGGCCAATGGAGACTACGTGGTGCTGGGGCGGCCGTTCGGCTCGGGAGTATTGCCCATGGCGGTGGCGCCGTTTGTGGACGCCCTACGGCAGACGCTGGTGCAGAAGTTCCCCGACGTGGCGGCCAGCGGAGCGACGGGGCGGGCGGAAGTGTCTCTGACGGGGCAGTAAATGCGGCGGGAGCAATGACTGACGACGACTACTTCGAGCTTTGCGCCTGCCATCGGAATATACGATTTGAGCGCACTGCCGACGGAGACATCATCGTCAGAATGCCGGGAGCCGAAAGGTCTTACCAGAACGCGATCTATCGTCTCAATTGAGGAGCTGGGCACTGAAAGATGGACGCGGCCTGGCGTTGGGCTCCAGCGTGGAGTACTTTCTCCCGAGCAGCGCTGCCTACTCGCCCGATTCGTCCTGGGTGATTCAATCCAAGATCGATGTTCTCTCGAAGGAGGAGAAGCGTAAGTTTCCGCGGTTATGTCCGGATTTCGTGGTCGAGCTGAAATCTCTCTCGGACCGGTTGGCGCAGCTGAAACGTAAGATGCTTGAATGGATCGATAATGGCGCGCAACTGGGATGGCTGCTCGACCCGGATCATCGCACGGTGTACATCTACCGTCCGGGTTGTGAGCCGGAGCAGATTGTCAATCCGGAGCGGGTTGCCGGCGAAGGTCCGGTAGACGGATTTGTTCTGGAACTGGCCGACATCTGGGCCGGGCTATAAAGATCGCTCATCCTTCGCGGAACGGGATCTCCATCAGGCTGTGCAGGACGATGTAGGCGTCCAGCGCCGGCGACATGTGCTTGATGTAGTAGAGATCGTATTCGAGCGCCTGGCGGGCATCGCGCGGCTCCCGATTGTAATCGCAATTGAGCTGGCTCCAGCCCAGGATGCCGGGGCGCACGGCGTGACGCTGGCCGTAGTAGGGCATCTGCTCCATCAACACGGGGATGAATTCGGGGCGATGCGGGCGCGGCCCGACCAGGGCCATTTCGCCGCGGATCACGTTGAGCAATTGCGGCAGGCCGTCCAGGTGCAGGCGCCGCAGCAAGCGTCCGGGGCCGGTAAAGCGACCGTCAACGCCGCGGCAGCGGAACCGGAACTGCGCGAACGGGACCAGGTTCAGGCCTAAGCGCTCCTGCTGTAGGATGACCGGTCCGCGGGAAGACAATTGGATCGCCAGGGCAACCGGCAGGAACAACACCGCCAGCAGCGCCAGGCCCACCAACGCCAGAACATTCGAATAGATGGCCTGCAGGGCGACAGCTCCGCGGCGGGCGCCCAACTCGTCGGAGAAGATCAACTGCGAAGGCAGCAACTCGGAGACGCAAACTCGCTCGCAGGCGATCTCGTACAATTCGGCGACGGGCTGGATTTCGATGCCGCGGAATTGCAGGTCCAACAACTCCTCGAACGGCAGAGCCAGGCGGCGTTCGCCGGTGGCCACCACGATGCGGTCGGGGCGCAGCTCAGATACGGCGCGCTGCAGATCGCCGTCGATATAGCCGGCGGTGGAGAGGCCCAACTCGGGACGCGATTCCAGGCCGCGGCCGGTTTCCAGGGCGGCTGCGCTGGTCCCATAGAAGAGCACGCGCTTGCCGCCCAGGTTCTTCCACAGCACCGCGCTGTAGAACAGGCGCCAGAGCAACAACACGGCGAGCGCCAGCGCGCTGCCCAGCAGCATGATGGAGGGAGCCAGTAACAGATCCGGTTTGCGCAGATAGCTGAGCAGCGATTCGAGGAGGAACGTCACACCGAGCGTGAGGCAGAGTTGTTGCGCCAGCAGGATCTTGGAGCGCACGCCGACCTGGATATACAGCTTGTTGATTTGCAGACCGATGAGCACGCCGGCGACGACCAGGGCGATCTGCAGGAGACCGTTGTCGTAAAGCAGGAAGACCGAGGGATCGGCGCCGCTGTTCCAATAGGCGGCCAGGATGTAGCAGGCGAACAGGAGGATGGTCTCCGGAACCAGGAGGCTGAGGATACGCGCGGATACGAGGCTTTTGAGAAATGCAAACATGACCTTACCGCATAGTACACTGACTGCTTGGCGATGTATCCACTGAAGTGGAAACCGGAGGAGCCAGCCGAGTTGCGCGTGCTGGGGAACGGAGCGTGCGCGGCGGCCCCCGCGCGGATTCTGGAGCTGGCCGGCAAGCGCATGCGCGTGAGCGCGGCGGCGAAAGTGGAAGGCGGCGCGGCGGTGCGCCTGGAATGGGAGGGGCAGCTCGTGCTGGGCCAGGTGACCGAGATTGATCCGGACGGGTTTTGGTTGGAGATTCATCATATGCTGCCGGACACCGCCTCCCTCGACTGGCAGAAACAAGGGTGGCAGCGCGGATAAACGATGCCGGCCAAGGCAGAGTGGCTGCTACACATTCCCGAGATCCTGGCGGAACTGACGGTGCTCGATGTGCCGGTGGTAGACCGCGCGATGTGCGAGCGCCTGTTCCACGTACGGCGGCGGCGGGCGATCGACATTATCCGTTACTTTGGCGGATACCAGGCAGGGCGCACGTTTCTGATCGACCGGGAGCGGCTGATGACGCAGTTGGAGCAGGTGCGCGACAGCCCGGGATTCAAACTGGAACGGCAGCGCAAGGAGCGCCTGGCGGAACGGCTGGAGGCCATGCGGCGGTTGCAGGCCGGGGCGCGGGTGGCGATCCCAGTGGCGGCGGAGACGCTTAGCCAGCGGCTGCCGGATTTGCCCGCCGGGGTCGGATTGGGGCCGGGCGAACTGCGGGTGCAGTTCGAGTCCGCCGAGGAGCTGCTGAGCAAGCTGTTCGCTTTGGCGCAGGCGATTGCGAATGATTATGAGGCGTTCGAGAAGAAGATGGGCGGTTAGGCACCCATATCTTCGCGCATCATGTTGAACGGGTTGGTCATGCGCGGGGCCAGCTTGCCGTACTTGATCTTGCCGTTCTCGAATTTCATGGTGACGCGGCCACTCAGGGACTTGAGGCGCCAGGCGGCGAGGCGCTTGGAGGTGACTGCGCCGTCCACCACCACGGTGTCGTCCTTAACGGTGATGGAGTTCATCTTGACCATCTTCAGGTCGGCTTCGAAGCGGTCTTTGTGCCAGTCGGTAAGTCCCTGCTTGCCGGTGTAAATGGTCTTATTGAAATCCACGGTGGCATCGTCGGTGAAGAAGTCCAGGCAACGATCCATGTCATGCGCGTGGAAGGCGTCCAGGTAAGACTGGGCGAGCGTTTTCAAATCCGTTTCGGGTGCGACTTGATTTTCCATTTGGTTCATCCTCGATGTTGTTCCCAGATCTCGACGGCCACCGGACCTTCTTTGACGACAGGATCTTCGGTGCGGCCGGCAGCCTCCATTTTCTGGGCGACGAAGGCTTCCAACTCCTTTTCCAATTCCGCGGCGATCTGCGGCTCGCTTCCGGCGATGTTATGATCCTCGCCGGGGTCGGCCTGCAAGTCGAACAACTCGCGATCGGGATTGCCGAGCAGGTCCGGGTAGCGGGCCAGGATGAATTTATAGCGATCGTTGCGCAGGTAGTATTTCGACTGCCAGGTGGATTCGAGGCCGACGATTTTGTCGTAGCCGGAGGGTTCTTCCTTGCCCGTCAATTGGGGCAGGAAGCTCTGGCCGTCGAGCTCATCGGGCATATCGCTGCCGGCGGCTTCGAGCAGCGTGGGCGTGACGTCCATCAACTGGCGGAAGGGGGCGTAGCGGCTGCCGGTGCGCAAGTTGCCGGCGGGCCAACGGACGATCATGGGCACGCGGACGCAGCAATCGTGCAGGCCGTAGTGATCGTAGAAGATGCGATGGTCGGTCATGCTTTCACCGTGATCGGCCAGCAGCATGACGAGGGTATTCTCGGCAATGCCCTGTTTTTCGAGGGAATGGCAGAGAGCGGCGATGCCGTCGTCGAGGTAACGGATTTCGCGGTCGTAGAGGGCGGTGACGTAGTTGGGATCGGTGATCAGGCCGTTGGAAGTGCGCAGCCAGGTATCGCGGGCCATGGCGCCCACGGGGTGGTCCCACCACTCATCGAGGGCGTGGTTATCCGGATCAGTGGGGTTACCGCCTTTATAGAACAGACCGCGCATGCGATCGGGCGGAGTATAGGGGTAATGCACATCCCAATAATGGATGAACATGAAGAACGGCCGTTTGGGAACGGTTTCCATCCAGTGAATGGCGCGGTCGTTGAGTTCTTCCTGGGTGACGGAGGCGTAGAAGGTGTGATGCAGGCTGGGGTCAATGATGTATTCCCAGCCGCGCCCGAACCAGATGCGCTCGCGGAAGAGCGTATCCACGGCGCAGGTGGTATAGCCTTCGTCGAGGAGGATTTCCGGCAGGAACGGCGTCCCGCGGGCGAGCTTGGCTTTGCCGCCATGCGCCACCACGCCATGAGTGATGGCATGCTGGCCGGTGAAGATGGTGGTATGCGACGGCTGGGTGGGGATGGCCGGGGCGAAGCAATGCTCGAAGAGCGTTCCCTGGCAAGCGAATTGATCGATGCTGGGACTGGTGGGGAGCGGATAACCGTAGCACCCCAGGTGATTGGCGCGCAGGGAATCGGCGCTGATAAGAATGATATTCGGTTTTTCCTGCATGGATCCTAAGGCCGGAGCCCTACCGCCCGGCGCGATTATTCGATATAGCCCAATTCCCGGAGCCGTTCGACGACCAGGGCCTCATCTTCGGGGCGGATCACCTGTTCGGGTTCGCAGGAGGCGTCCGAGGTGCCTGGGTCGGCGGGTTTAGCCGGGTCGGGGGAAACGTGTTTCTGGGGTTCTTGCTGCATAGTTACACTTAGACCGATCTAGTTACGATACCACGGCGGAGCGAGCGGGGCGAGTTGGGCCCGGGAGCCGGGTACTGGGCTGCGGGCGTAGGATCGGGTTCCGGCGGGGGAATTGGGCGATTTTGGGCGGTTTTGGGCTTTGGCGGGCGGGGGGCCGGGATGAAAAAGCAGAGCCAATTTGCAGGCTGCACGTTTGGTACCCCCATTTGCGCATATGCAATACCCCCAAAAATTGGCTTCGTTGCGTAGAGGCGGGCGAATTGGGTTCGTTCCGTAGGAATGGCGGTGGAGGGACGGAGGGTTGATTTCGAGGTTTGGCGGGACTGGCTCATCCGGGGTCAGGCTAGCACGAGGAGGCGGCTGCTTTGGAGGGATCGGTTGGGACGGCGGTTGTAGGATAAGGGCTTTGCGACGCCGGACAAGTCGTCATCGCGCGGCGGGCCGAGTCTACTCTTGAAGGTCAGTATGTCTGTTCGCGCCTCTGGAAGAAGTCCTGGAGAATTTTCATGTCACGCGCGTTCAGGTTCAGACCGTGCTGGACTTTGTTGCGAAGAGCACGCAGACACCGCCGGGAACGTCGCACCCCGGATGAAAAATCATCCCGGATGAAAGTGTTCCACAAAAGCTGCGGCTGCTGATCGCGGGCGGCCACACGGCGGTAACAGTCTGGTTTCAAGGCTGGTCAGGTTTGATCACCGCGGACCAAGAGATGCGCTATCAGCCAAACCTGACGGGCCGGAAGGTGGCGTTGGTCGTTATCGGCCCAAGACTGTCTTTTTAAGCGGTCAGTTATGAGATCGTCGCGCGGATGGCGTTTACCTGATCGGCTATGTAGGGGCGGGGGTCGTGGTCTCGCGGCAGGATGCGGAAGCCGGCTTGCGCTACGGCTTGCTCGACCACGGCCTTGGTGCGGAAGAATTCGCCGTGGCCCTGGTTGGCGCGGAAGTCGTGGCAGGAGATGCACAGCGCGCGGGTGATGCGGAAGGTTTGTTGCATGCCGCGGATGGCGTCGGCTTCGGCGCCTTCGATGTTCATTTTCAGAAAGTCGATGCGGGTCAGGTTGGCGTGCGCGATCAGTTTGTCGAGCGGAAAGCCGGGGACACACGCGGTGCATTTGGCCGGGCCGCCGGTGATGCGGTTGGCTTGCCAAGCGCATCCGGTTTCGATGGCTACGTGTCCCGATCCGGCGGTGACGGCTAGGTGCATGGGCTGGACATTAGCGAGGTGATTCCACTCGCAGAAGAGGCGCAGGCAGCGGAACGTATCGGGGTGGGCTTCGATGGCGATGACTTTGCCGGTGGGTCCGACGGCGCGGGAGAAGGCGATAGTGTCTTCGCCCTTGCCGGCTCCGATATCCAGGATGATATCGCCGGGTTGGGGATGGTAGAAGTGCAGCCAATGGTCGGCGGCTTCGGCGAGCAGGCGACTTAGCTCGTGGGACCAGTGGCAGAAGTCGCCGGGGTGGTAGTCGAGGGTGGGGGAATCGACGAAGGTGGCGCCGTGTTCGCGATGCACCCACATGCCGCGGTGGAACGAGACTTCGACGTCGGGCGCGGCGCGGCGGACCAGGCGATTGACGGCGAGGGCGAGGAGGGCGCGGCCGCCGGGCCGGTCGAGGGCACGAATCAGGGCACGCCGCAGTGTCATAGGGCGATGGCTGTGGACTTCCAGTGTAGTAAAATCGGCGCGAACGCGTGCAGCCCACCGTCACACTTATGGCCAATTCCGGAAGGCACCAGGCGCGCTTGCCCGAGGCTTTGGCACGTGAAGGGGTGTTGCGGCAGGCGGTGCGTCTGGCGCCGGCGCTGGAGATTCTGGAACCGGACGCGGCGGGCGGGCTGCGGGCGGTGCGGCGATTTCCGGGGCAGCAGACGGGGAGCCGGATTCTGTGGGCGACGTGGCGGCGGCTGCCGTTGGGGTGGCGGGGCGCGGTGCCGTTCTCCGGATGGGCGCGGGTGGCGGATTGGCGAATTGCGCGGCATCTGGCGGCGTGCGATGTTTTTCACGGGCTGATGGGGGTGAGCTTTGCGAGTCTGGATCGGGCCAAGCGGGCGGGCGCGGTGACGCTGATCGACAATCCGACGCTGCATCCGGCGGCGTTCCGGCGGGCGGTGCTGGCGGATCAGGCGGAGGCGGGAGTGGGGCCTGGCGAGGGAGAGCCGGTGATGGGGCTATCGGCGATCCGGATGTGCGCGCGGCAGTATGAGGCGTGCGACCGGATCATTGTGTATTCGTCCGCGGCGGCGCGGAGTTTTGAGCCGTATAGATATGGCGGGAAGGTGGTGGTGGTGCGGCCGGGTGTGGACCATGGCTTATTTGCGCCGGCTGCGGCGAGGCGGCGCGCGGGTGGCTTTCGGGTGGGGTATGTGGGGCGGATCGAGGCGGCCAAGGGCGTGCATCATTTGATCGCGGCTTGGAAGCGCTTGGCGCTGGCGGACGGGGAACTGGTGCTTGCGGGGCGGGTTCTTCCGGAAATGGCGGGGTTGCGGGCGGCGGGCGTGACGCTGGCCGGCATTCTGCCGGTGGAGGGAGTGGTCCGGCTGCTGCAAGATTGCGACTTGTTTGTTTTTCCGTCGGTGAACGAGGGACTGCCGCTGGCGGTTCTGGAGGCGATGTCGTGCGGCGTGCCGGTGTTGGCGTGCCTCGGGACGGGGGCGGAGGATTGTGTGACTTCGGGGCGGGAAGGGTTGTTGGCGCCGGGCAAGGACACGGAGGCGTTGGCGGAGGCGATGCAATGGTGTTGTGGACATCGGGAGGAATTGGGGGCGATGGGCCGGGCGGCGCGGAGGCGGGTGGAGGGGGAGTTTACGCTGGGGCATTATGTAGGGCGGCTGGTGGAGCTATACCGGTGTGTGGCGACCGATTTCATCAGCCGGCCGGGAAGGACCAGCATTGTTTGAATATATTGTGCTGGGCGGTCTCGCGGGCGGCATCGTCTGGACACTGGCGCGGGAATGGAAACGGTCGAGACAGATTCGGCAATATGCAGAAGGCAAGGGTTTCTCATACATAGGCGCGAGTCTTCCAGCGAGCTTTCCATTTGGCGAAACATCGGTGAGTTGGGCCGGTTCCGTCATGAACGCGGTTGCGCGGAAGTGGAGTGGAAAGGAAGTGCTCTTTTTGATTGCAGACTGGGGTCAGGCAAGAGTCGCAGGACGCAAACCGTGGTAGCGGTTCGCGGCGGGCCGGATTGTTTTGGGCCCATTCGATTTGGCCCATTTCTGACGACCGAGACGGCCGGCGAGTGGGCGCTGGTTTACCGCGCAAGGCAACGCCTGCCGCTGGAGGAGATTGACGCGCTTCTGGCAGAGGTCTAGCGATAGCGGGGCCGGGGCGGGTTCTTAAGGCAGAGGTGGCAGCGGCAGGAGATCCACCCAACGGTCGGCCAATATGGCAAGCCGCAAGCCGTCCGGTGATACCGCCATGGAAGCCAAGCCCCGGATCGGTGGGCCATTCACGCCGATCGCGTATGAGGGCCAATGGAACGGCGCGCCGTAGAGAAACAACTTATGCAGCAGTTCATACCCTCCCACGTCAAGCGTCGCCACAGCGCCTTTCACTTTGCAAGACGGCACGATGAAGCGGCGGCCTGCGGATGAAGGATACACGTCGCCGAGGGCGCATTTCCCG
>JBEKYC010000013.1:0-110180 GCA_049511415.1 Bryobacteraceae bacterium
TCTAAGACGCCTACATGTTTCTTCATGCCCGTAAGGGTCATGTGGAACCTCTCGGCAAGGGCTGTGATCGAAGCGTCCGCACGCCCGAGTTGCTCCAGAACGCCGCGTCGGGTGGCGTCCGACAGCGCGCCGAACGAGGCATCGAAGTGGGCTTGGCTATACTGAGCCATACGGTTCAGTATACAACATGGGTGACGGCATGCAATGGGAGGCTGACCGCCCGCTGCGTTGCCCGGCGATCCACCTAAACTCACGATCAACGGCGTAGCGTTTACCGGAGAGGGCAAACTAGTTCGAAAGGCAACTGGCTACGAACAGGAAAAGCTGAAGCCGCGCTATCCCACATCGGGTTCGCGGGCTGCGCGCGCCGAGCTTCCGACGCCCATTGGAGCGTATCGGTGACCCACAGATTTCTCCGACGAGGCTTTATTTGGGACGAGGCCACGCTTCGCAACGGTTCGTTGTTCACACTCCGCTCCGACATCGGAGACATCGACTTACTTGCCGAAGTAACGGGATTGGGGACGTACGAGGATGTGGGGGCGGTGTCGATAACGGTCGAAGCCTACCAACGCGGCTTTCGGGCCGTGGATTTAAAGGGTCTGATTAAGGCGAAGCAAGCCGCGGGAAGACAGAAGGACCTTGAGGGCCTGCCGGAGATGGAAGCCCTCCTCGAAGCCCAAGAGCCGTAGTACTGGCCCGCGGACCAACGTCAGCGTGCATTCATATAATCAACGGTAGGTCGAACCTATGCACAAGCTGTGTCTGCTTACCGCCGCATTTACGGCCCTGGTTTACGGACAGACGCCTATCATTGAAGATGTCCAGAATGCGGCCAGCCGGGTTAGTATCACTGCCCTCACGCCCCAGATGCTGTTCACTATCACGGGACAAAACCTGGCTACCTCCACTGAAACCGCCGGTTATCCGCTTCCCACCACTCTCGGCGGCGCCACGGTTACGATCAGCACTAGCCTTTCGTCATCCCCCCTAATGAACTATCATGCGCCGGTGCCCCTGCTTTACGTCTCGCCCACGCGGATCAACGCGCAGGCGCCATCATAGCTGGAAAACCTCTTAGATACCGGCGGTGCTAACGGCGGCACGGTGACGCTGACAGTCGCCACGACTGAAGTGAGCAACGCAGCCGAATTGAACCTGCAGTCGTCCGGAGTCGGCGTTTTCACTCAAGGATCTACCGGCTGCGGACAGCCCCTCGCTTTCAACATTCATTCCGACGGCAGCCCGATCAGCCTGAATTCCCCCAGAACAGCTTCGATCCGGACAAAGACCTAGGCCTGGCCATCCTGCTCACCGGCATCGGCTTTTTCTCCGATCGCACGGACGGCGTCGCATGGCAACTGAATCCATCCGACAATCTTGCGCCTCCGGTAGGTCAGACTACCGCCAGCAATTTACCCACGCAGGTGCTCTTCGGCGCGCCGGGCGTCACGGGAGTTCTAGTGGGGTTGGGGAGTCAATACATCGGACCCGCCATCGGATACGCGGGCATCGATCAGGTCAATGCAGTCGCCAATTGGGGTACCGCCCTCAATTGGACGGTGCCCGCGCAGGGCTGTAAAGTGCCGATGTACCTTTCCAACGCCGCGTGGGACGGCGTTCAAAGCGCCTCCCAGTTGGTGGACGTCAGCATTCACTCCGGGGGCGGCGCTTGCGTGGATTCGCCGCAGGATACATTGGGCATCATCGAGTGGCAGGAGATGACCCTCAGCGACACGACCGGGACTTCAACGTCGGAAGCCGTGACCGCTCGTTTCCTCCAGTCGGATGGCCTTGGCTTTCCCGCCCCCGGTCCTCCCGGCGCGCCGCCAGCGACGTTTCCTGGCGTGGGCGGCCCAGGCTATACAACGATTCCACCAGCACCGGCCGCCTGCGCCGCTGCGGTGCCAACGCTCGACGCGGGCAACCTGATGATCTCCGGTCCGGGCATCGCATCGTTGGTGCTCGCGCCGGTGTCGCAGGACGGACAAGTCGTCTATCAAGCCTCCGTCCCCTCGGGCGCGATCCAAGGAGGCGCCTACCAGGCCGCTGGCGCCGGCAGCAGCCAGATTGCGCCATTCAGCGCCAGTGGACGCATCCCTGCGCCCATCACGATTCTCGGCAACCTGCAGCCCGGCGCGAACCTGCCCGGCCTTGGGTACCCAAACTCTAGCTTCACCGTCCAGTGGAGCGGCGGTGACGATCAGAGTGCCGTCACCTTGGAGTTCATCGTGCGCAATTTCGGCGGGGAACTGCCAGCCCCCTTTGATATGGCCGTTTCAACTCTGGCTTCGAACCAATCGATCACCATCTCGGATCACACGCTCCCATACGGGCAAATTTGTAATATGTGCTTCCCAATAGACATTCCCAACGGCGACGTCGAACTGATCTTCACTCAAACACCCGTAACTGCGCCCACGCAGCCCTTCTCCGCAAGCGGACTCGGCATGGGTGGCGAACTGACATGGCGTTACGTCTTCGACTACAAAGGCCTGACGGATGTTCCGCCGTACGGAACGTCCGCCGTCTTAAAATAGATTAATCGGCGCCGGACGGTTTGGGCGAAACGCAGCCCCTGCATCCGGGCGTCTATGTTTTCGCGAGAGGTGTCGCGGATGGCGCAGACCGGGAGACCCCCACAGACGGCCCGCATCAACGGCCAGATCATTATCGACCAGCTCATCCGCAACATGGAGTTGGGAGACTTTGAGATGGGCTTCAGCATCCTCGTGCCCTGCATCTTCAGCGTCTACCTGCATCCCACGGATTACGCACGCCTGGCCGGCATCCAGGACCTGATTAAAGAAGATGCCCGGCGCGCGCTCAATGGACGCCTCGCGGAGTGGAACGCCAAACCTCCACTGTTCAAGCGCGGCAAGAAGAGCAAGCCGTACCGCATCGCGCGCAAGGACTGGTGGATCGAATTCTTCGCCGATAGCGAAGACGTGGTGCCGGCCGGCGACGTGGAGATCCACTCCGAGCTGAACGATGTCCCCCAGCCGGGATACCGCGGGATCAAGACCACCCTGATCGACCGCGATACTTCCATCTCCTCCGAGCGCGTGGCGCGCGACCGCACCATGACGCGCCGCGGCGTCGACAAGATCTTCGCCGAGATCCGCTACGAAGACGACTCCGGGCCGCAGAGTTACTTCGTGACACAGAACGAAATCACCATCGGCCGGGGCGGCGAGGACCTGTCCGTGGATCTGCCGCTCTATACCAAGGACGAGGTCTCGCGCGAGCATCTGCGGTTGCGGCGCGACCCGTCCACGGGCAGCTTCACGGTGGCCGACAACAGCCGCAACGGCACTTGGCTGGACGGCCGCAAATTGGCCCGCGGCGTGGAGGAGCCCATGCCCGATCGCGCGCGCATACAGGTAGCCGAAGTCATCACCCTGTCGTTTGAGGTCAAGAAGTAATCATGTTTCATCCCTACTTCCTGCATATCCCCTTCGTCCTGCTATTCCTGGCATTAGTGGTGTGCTTTGTCGTCGTGCACATTGTCAAGGAGCGCGATTGATATGGGCGTGGCGGTGGGCTGGCGCGCGGGTGTCGCCACCGACACAGGACTGGTGCGCGCCTCCAACGAAGACCGCTACTGGATCGACGGTGACCACGGCGCATTCCTGGTAGTCGATGGAGTGGGCGGCCGGGCCGCCGGCGAAACCGCCGCCGAAACGGCCGTGGAAGCCATCCGCGCCGAGCTGGCCCAGGGCGAAGGCAGCGCGGAGGATCGCGTCCGCCGGGCCATCGCCGGCGCGAATAACCGCATCTATGACCTGGCGCGCGATTCCGAGTCTCTGCGCGGCATGGCCTGCGTGCTGACTCTGGCACTGGTCGACGCGGATGCCATGGTCATCGGCCACGTGGGCGATTCGCGCCTGTACCTGATCTGGAATGGCGGCATACGCAAGCTGACCTCGGATCATTCCCCGGTCGGCGAGGGCGAAGATTCCGGCGAACTGACCGAAGTGCAGGCTATGCTGCACCCCCGCCGCAACGAGGTTTTTCGGGATGTAGGTTCGCGCCCGCACGACGCCGGCGACGACGATTTCATCGAGGTCCGCCGCTGCCATTTCAAGCCCGATGCGGCTTTCCTGCTATGCAGCGACGGTTTGAGCGATCTGCTGCCTGCGGCGTCCATTCGCGACATCGTGGAGCGCTACGATGGCGATCCCGAGGTGGTAGCGCGGGAACTGGTGGAGGCCGCCAACGAAGCCGGCGGCAGCGACAACGTGACGGCCCTACTGGTGGCCGGGAATGAGTTCCGCGGCCGCGCCTCGAAGGGAACTCTGGACCGCAACCGGCACTCCACCACACGTATGCGTGTGGAGGCCGCAACCTCGGACCCGTCGCGCCTGGCGGGCCGCTTCGCGTTCCTGATCTATGGCTTTCTGCTGGGCTTCGCGCTGTGCGCGGCTCTGCACGCCGTGAAAGGTTGACATGGCGCCTGCCACGCGATTCGGACCCTACGAGATCATACGCCCGCTGGGCCGCAGCATGAACGATGTCTACTTGGCGCGCGACACACGCGAGAATCGCCAGGCCGCGCTCAAGCTGATCAAAGCGGGCACGGATGCCGTCTCGCGGCTGGTGATGGAAGCCGAGCGCCGCGGCGCCGCCATCCAGCAGCGGCTGCGTTCCCTCGATCCGCGGGTCATCGAGGTTTACGATTTCGGCGATCTCGACGGATATTTCTTCGTCGCCATGCAGTACGTGGAAGGCCGCAATCTGGCCGAGGTGCTGGCGCGTGATGGCCGCATGAGCGCCCTGCGCGCGGCGCGTATTGCCCTGGAGATTTGCGGACAGCTCCAAAAATTCCATACCTTTCAACCCGGCGACGGCGCGGTGGCTGCGGTGGTGCATGGCGACATCAAGCCGTCGAATGTGCATCTCGGCCTCAATGAAACCGTCCGCCTGTTGGACTTCGGAATTGCTAAAACATTGCGGCCGGATCGTGATTTTACGTACCACAACTTCGGCAGTCCGGGTTATTGCTCACCCGAGCGGCTGGCCCGTTCGCTGGTGGATCAGCAGACCGACCTGTGGGCGGTGGGTGTAACACTTTACGAAATGGTCGCGGGCCGCCCGCCGTACCAGGCAGAAGATACGCGCAAACTGGAGAAGCTGATTCAGTCGCGCAGGCCGCCGCGAGCCCTGCCCGCGGAGTGTCCCGCGCCGCTGAAGGCCATCATCCGAAAAGCGCTGGCGCCCGCCGTCGAACGGCGCTACCCATCGGCAGCAGCCTTTGCCGCGGATTTGCAAACATTCCTGGACGGCGGCGAAACCGTCGCCGAACAGGAGAAGCGCGGCGCCTGGAAGCCGAATCCGACCCTCGAGGCTGGGCATGCGCCGCCGCCGAAGCGGAGGAAAAAGGGCAGGGCGCGGCACATCGCGGAGCAGGGTGCCGGCGCGTTGGCCTGCCTGCTGACGGGCATGCTGCTGTTCATCGGCACCAGTCTATGCTCCCGCTACTGGACTGGCAGCCGGGAGATCCGCACCACCATGGATTGGGATCTGTATCAGGATTTGCAGGTTCAGTTCGCATTTCTGGGCAAGTTTTCGCCAGTCAACGGCCTGCGCGCGGAATTGCGCGCAGCCTATCAGCGGGCCGCGTCGCAGGCCATCGCGCATGGCGATTGGCGCAAGGCTCAGCCCTACCTGGCGCACGCTGTCGAAGAACTGGGCGCCACCGATGGTCAGACTCGTGCGCGGCTGGCCTACGCGCGCGAGCAGTTCGCCGAAGCCGCCCGCCTGGCTCCGGATTGGCCCGATCCGCACGTAGCGCTGGCGCGCACGTCTCTGGCGAAGCCGGACGTGGCGCTCAGCGAGATTCAAAAGGCCGGACAACTTGGATATAAGCCGGCCGCGAAAGATATCCGGCCGATCGCCGAAGCCTTTCGCGCGCGCGGATTCGAGGAGTTGGAGGCCGGCGACAGCACCGCGGCGCGTCGCGATTTCGATAGCGCGCGCAGCATCTCAACCGATATTGAAATTCCCGATCTGCAGCCGCAACCCCCGCCACGGAAGTCGAGGTCCCACCGATGGCGGTAACCAAGAGTTGGGAGCCTGTTGCACAAGCTCGGGCTGCGGTGACTGCGCGCCCCACATCCGTGCTGTGGCTGGCGGCTGCATCCGTCCTGGTTGCGTGCGGACTCGTGTTCGCTTACCTCGCCAAGACACAGGACTTTCGCGAAGGCATGCTGAACCTCAACGCCGTCTCAAGCGCCGATCAGCTCTTGCCCTACCTCGAAATCTTCCAGGATCGCGACACGCGCATCGCCGCCGCCGACAAGATGTTCGCTTTTTTGCAATCGGCACGCCCGCTCAAGAACGTCGGCACGCTATCGCGGCTCCGCCAGAATCGCAAGCCGCTACTGCCCGTGTCGAAGCTCAAGCCGCTGCTGGTGGTGCGGACGCCCGCCGAATTCCGCCGCGAGTTCATCGCGTGGTCGGCACTTTACGTGGGTGGTTTCTACCTGGTTTGGATCGCCTGGCGGGCACGCCGCTTCACGGGCGATACCGCCATTTTACCTGGGCTGCACCTGCTCTCCGGCGTCGGTCTCATCCTGATGCTCAGCCTGCGCGATCCCCTGCGCGATACGCTCGAATTTCGCAAATTCGCGCTGGGCTCGTTTCTCGGCTGCCTGCTGCTGCTCCTGCCGCTGTTCCGCGCCTTCGATTACCGCCGCTTGGCGTATTGGATCTACACGCCGCTGATGGCGGCCTTCGTTCTGTTCGCTTTGCTGCTGCGCTTCGGCACGGGCCCAGGCGCCAGCGATAATAAAGTCAACCTTGGCCCGTTTCAGCCGGTCGAGATCATCAAGATCCTGGTGGTGCTGTTCCTGGCCGGATACTTCGCGCGCAACTGGGAACGCCTGCGCGACCTGCGCCAGAAGGGCCTGCGCCGGCTGGGTGTGCCGCGGCTGGCGCACATTCTGCCGGTGGCCTGCGCCACAGCCACGGCCATCCTGCTGTTCTTCGTGCTGAAAGACCTGGGCCCCGCGCTGGTGCTGTTCTTCCTTTTTCTGACGATGTTCTCTGTGGCCCACGGCCGGCCTGGCCTGGCGATTCTGGGCATCGCCGTGATGCTGGCCGCCGTCACGGTAGGCTACCGCATCGGTCAGCCGCACACCGTCGTCGAGCGCATTAACATGTGGCTCTCGCCCTGGGATAACGACGTGCATGGCGGCAATCAACTGGCGCACGGGCTCTGGGCGTTTTCAACCGGCGGCGTCTGGGGCTCCGGCCCCGGCTACGGCGATCCTGGCATGATCCCCGCCGGCAGCACGGACCTGGTGCTCCCGGCCATCGGCGAAGAATGGGGATTTGCCGGCGTGGTGAGCGTGTTTCTGCTCTTCGGATTTCTGATCTACCGCGCCTTCCGCATCGCGTTGCGGGCGCTCTCGGATTACGCCTTTTTCCTGGCACTGGGCCTGGCGTCACTACTGGCTTACGAGATGCTGCTGATCTCTTCCGGCGTGCTGGGCGCTTTGCCGCTCTCTGGCGTGGTATCGCCCTTCTTGAGTTCCGGTAATACGGCGATGCTGGCGAATTTCCTCATCTTCGCCCTGCTGCTGGCGATCTCCGCGGGCAAGACTTCAACCGATAACCGGCCGCTCTTCCGTGTCCCGGTGCGCTGGTCGGGCACGGCGTTGGCGGCTGGTGGCCTGGTGCTGATCTGCTTCGCCGCGCGCTACCAGGTGCTCCACGACCGCGAATACCTCGCCCGTGACGCGCACGTCTTCGAAGACGACGGCGTCAAGCGCGCCCAACACAACCCGCGCATCAATTCCATCGCGCGCGAAATCCCCCGCGGCGATATCTTCGACCGCAATGGCATTCTGTTGGCCACCAGCAGTTGGGACGCGCTGGCGCAGCGCCGTGCGCAATACCAGTCGCTGGGGATCGCCATCGATCAGGCCTGCTCGCGCCTGGATTCGCGTCATTATCCGTTCGGCGCGGCCACGGCGCATTTCCTTGGAGATCTGCGCACGGGCGAAAATTTCCACGCGCCCAATGCCTCGCTGGTGGAGCACGATGCCAACCCGCGCCTACAAGGTTACCAGTATCCCGAATTGGTGTCCCTGGTACGCTATCGCCATCAGCCCGGCAACCCCGCGCTGGCGAGCCTGCTGGCGCGTGACCGCAGTGTGCGCACCACGCTCGATATTCGCCTGCAGATGCGCGCCGACGAAATCCTGCGCCGGCGCCTGCAACAGGCCAACAAGGAAAAAGGCGCGGCCGTAGTGATGGATGCGCGCACCGGTGACGTGCTCGCCATGGTGAGTATCCCCGAACCCGCGCCGCCCGCCGGGCGCACCGCGCCACCTTCGAACGATGAGTTACTCGACCGCGCGCGTTACGGCGAATATCCGCCGGGATCCACGTTCAAGCTGGTCACGGCGATGGCCGCGCTGCGGCTCGATCCGGCGATGCGCGACAAGCCCTTCACCTGCCGGCGCCTGAGCGATGGCCGCGCAGGAGCCATCGTCGCCGGATTCCGCCGGCCCATACGCGACGACATCAAAGACCGCCCCCACGGCACGCTCACCATGGAGCACGCCATCGAAGTCTCCTGTAATGCCTATTTCGCGCAGCTTGGGACCTATCTGGTCGGCTCGCAAGCCCTCCAGGAAACCGCCGATCTGCTCGACATCTCATCGGGCAGTCCGGGTGAGTTGAAGGCCACCTTGCCCTTTGCTTCCTACGGCCAGGGACCGCTGCTGATCACGCCGTTCAAAATGGCCCGGGTGGCCGCCACCATCGCCGCAGGCGGCGCCATGCCGCAAGGCCGTTGGGAACTGGATGCCGCCAACCAGCGCAGCGACGCCCCGCGCAGTATCGTGCCGGATGAGCCCGCCGCATTCATTGCCGGGGCAATGCGCAAAGTAGTGACTGACGGCACGGCGCGGAACGCCATGGCCGGAACTCCGGTCAATCTCGCCGGCAAGACCGGCACGGCGCAGCTCGGCGCCGGCGAGCCGCATGCCTGGTTCGCCGGATTCGCGCCGTATGAAGGCGACCCTGCACGCCGCGTCGCCTTCGCGGTGCTGGTGGAACACGGCGGCTACGGCGGCCAGGTAGCCGCCCCCATCGCGCGTGAGATTATGGAAGCTGCGCAACAATTGGGACTCCTGCAAACGAGTTCTACCGCACCATGAACCTATCCGACTTCCTCGAAAAATTCGGTCAGACCATCTTCGAAACCCCCTTCGCCCAGGGCCAGGGCGCCGAGCCGCCCGAAATAGCCGAGATCCGCCTCGCGATCCTCGATCAAGTCCGCGCCAAAAGCTATCGCTCCGGCGGCAAGAGAGTGTTTCCCTCCAACGTCGTCCACATCCACGTGCGCGGGATCGAAGACAGCCGCGCACCTGTGTTCTCCGGCAAATTCTTCCGCACATACTTCGAGCAGGAACTCCGCCAGCATCTGGACAAGAATGAGATCCGCTATCCTGAGGATCTGCACATGCAGGTGCACGTGTTGCGGGAACTGCCCGTGCCCGGCGAACAATGGGTCTGGGTGGAAGTGGAATCGCAGGAGCGCCCGTCCACCGCGCCGCGCCGCGCCGCGCGCTTAATCGTCGTCGAAGGCAAAGCCAACGAAGCCGAGATCACGCTCTCCAAATCCCGCACCAACATCGGCCGCGCGGTGGACGTCTACCGCTCCGAGGGCCTGTTCCGCCGAAACGACTTAGCCTTTACGGAAGATACGGATATCAACCGCACCGTATCCCGCGAACACGCCCACATCCTGCACGACAAAGCTGCGGGCGAGTATCGCTTGTTCAACGACCGCTGGTATTCCCGCGACGAAGCCGGCTCGCCGGCCCCCGCCACCTGGATCGTGCGCGACGGCTTGAGCCACGAAGTGCACCGCACCGCGCGCGGCGCTAAGCTGGAACATGGGGACGAGATCCACTTCGGGAAGGCCGTAGTGCGGTTTCAGGCCAAGTGATCCGGCAACCAAGCGCTTGTCGGAAACATCTACAGAGTGGTACATTCTGTTATCCTGGTTTAATATATTGCGATCCGATCTGAAGCCACGTCTTTTGTGCGTGTTTGCTTTGTCTTGTGGAGTGCTGAGCGCAGCCACGGCATCCGCGCCGGACGCCATTGTCGAGAACTACCGGACGGCCGCGCGGCAGCAGGAGCGCGCCCTGAATGGCGCTTCCATGGAAGTCGATATCGCCGCTTCGTTGCCGAAACTGAACAAGCAGGGCCGTCTGCACGCGTTACGCCGCGTCTCGCGGTTGGGCCACATTACTTACGAAGCGTTGCACTTTGAAGGCGACAATACGGTCAAGAACCACGTCATAGCGAAATATCTGTCCGCCGAGGCCGAGGCGCAATCCGACGGCGCCGACGCATTTGCGGTTACTCCCGCCAACTACAAATTCAAGTACAAGGGAGTCATCCAGCACGGCGACGAGACCGCGCACGTCTTTGAGGTGACCCCCCGTCAC
Source organism: Bryobacteraceae bacterium (assembly GCA_049511415.1). GTDB lineage: Bacteria > Acidobacteriota > Terriglobia > Bryobacterales > Bryobacteraceae > Bog-159. Next base: position 10,473 of record JBEKYC010000013.1, read on the forward strand.
AAACTGGTCGGACTCTTCAAAGGCGAAATCTGGGTCGACGCCGACTCGTTTCTGCTGCTTCGCGAATCCGGCCGGCTGGTGAAAACACCTTCCATCTTCTTGAAGAAAGTCGAATTTGTCAGAGAGTACCAGATTCAGGGTGGTGTTTCGGTTCCGCGCCAGCTGCACACCATGGTGGATACCCGGCTGGTGGGGCCCGCGGAGCTTACCATCGACTTCCGGAATGTGTCCCTGTCCGAAAATCCCAAAGAGGCTAGCGTTGTGGATTTAGGCGATCAATAGCGGCTGCTATGCCAAGTGACTATTCATGAGAACACTGTTTCTGAATCCTCCGTCCTTTGAAGGCTTCGATGGCGGCGCCAGTTCCCGCTGGCCGGCCACGCGGGAAATCGAGTCCTACTGGTATCCCGTTTGGCTGTGCTATCCGGCCGGCATGCTGCCTGATAGCAAGGTCGTCGATGCGCCGCCGCACAAGATCTCCATCGAGCAGACCGTGGCCATGGCCAATGACTTCGAACTCCTCGTCCTGTTCACCTCCACACCCGGATTTCATGTGGACGTGAAGATGGCTGAGATGATGAAGGACACAAACCCGAAGCTGAAGGTAGCCTTCGTCGGTCCGCCGGTCACGGTCGAGCCCGAAAAATCGCTGCGCACGTCGCCGGCTATCGACTTCGTGGTGCGCCGCGAGTTCGATTACCAGATCGCCGACTACGCCAACGGCAAGCCGCTCGAAGAACTGCCCGGCGTCAGCTTCCGCAAGAACGGCCACATCGTCAATAACCCGGAGCGCGCGGCCATCGAGAATCTGGATGAGCTGCCCTGGGTCACCAAGGTTTATCAGCGCGATCTGGACGTGAAGCGGTATAACGTGCCGTTTCTGCTGAATCCGTACATCGCGCTCTACACGTCGCGCGGCTGCCCCGCCATGTGTACCTTCTGCCTGTGGCCGCAGACGCATTCCGGCCATCGCTGGCGCTTGCGCTCGGCGGACGATATCGCGCGCGAAGTGGCCTTCGCCAAAGAAGCATTCCCCTACGTCAAAGAGATTTTCTTCGACGACGACACGTTCAATTATCAGAAGGCGCGCACCATCGAGCTGTGCAAGAAGCTGAAGCCTCTGAACTTCACCTGGTCCTGTACCTCGCGCGTGACAACGGATTACGACACCCTGAAGGCCATGAAGGAGTCCGGCTGCCGCCTGTTGATCGTGGGCTATGAATCCGGCGAGCAGCAGATCCTGAAGAACATCAAGAAGGGCGCCACCGTGGATATGGCGCTGCGCTTCACCGATAACTGCAAGAAGCTGGGACTGTTGGTGCACGGCGATTTCATCATCGGGCTGCCCGGCGAGACGCGCGAAAGCATCCGCAAGACCATCGACTTCGCCAAACGCCTGGATAACGAAACGATTCAGGTCTCCATCGCGCATCCTTATCCCGGCACTGAGTTTTACGATTACGTCAAGAACAACAACTTGATTACCATCGATGCCATGACGGATGAGACCGGCCATCAGCTTCCTAACATCACTTACCCGGGGCTCGACCGTGGGGAGTTGGTGGATTGGGTGGAGCGCTTCTACGGCGAATATTATTTCCGCCCGCGCGTAATCTGGCGTGTAGTGCGCAAGGCCATTTTCGATTCCACCGAACGCAAGCGTCTATCAAAAGAGGCGCGCGAATATATGGCTTTGCGCTCCAAGCGCAAGAAATTCGTAGCCGCTGAACGCAAGGCCGACACCCGGCCCGCTCCGGCCACGGCCAGCTCCGGTGACTAGTTTCGAATGAACGGACACGCGGCGCGCCTGCGTCTGAAAACCAGGTTCTTCACGGCGCTGACCGTGCTCAGCAGCGTGTGCGGGGATTTCTCCCTGACTTGCGGGATGCGGCAGGTCGGCCGCTTGGTCACACTTTCTCCGTTGGCCTATATGCGGGCCGTTTGCAACCCGCTGGTGGCGCTGGGCATTGCCTTGTTGATCCTGTGGCTGTTGCTGCATATGGCTTTGTTGAGTTGGGCTGACCTCAGCTATGTCCTACCGGTAACCTCGGTTGGCTATGTGCTGGCCGCCTTGGCGGGCCGGTTATTCCTGCACGAGAATATTTCGGCCTGGCGCTGGGCCGGCATTCTCTTGATCGTTTCCGGCGTGGCCCTGGTGGCGCGCACGGGCTCGCATGCGTCGGGAACCGCCTCATGAGATGGCTGCTGGTAGCGGTGATCGCCTTGGCCACCACCATCGCGGACGTGGCGCAGGCGGCGGCCATGAAGCGTCACGGGGAGATTCGCGATTTCCGGCCGGGCGCCATCCGCCGCCTGCTGGCGTTGCTGGCCCGCAATAAGCTGATCATCGCATCGGTCGCCGCGATGGCCATCTCGTTCTTCGCTTTCATCGCGCTGCTCTCGATCGCCGATCTCAGCTTCGCGGTGCCCGCCACCGCCGCCAGTTACGTGATCGAGACCATGCTCGCCAAATACCTGTTGAAGGAACCCGTAACCCCGGGGCGCTGGGTGGGCGCTTCCCTGGTGGCCTGCGGCGTCCTGTTGCTATCCCGGTGACCTGGCTCGCCCTGCCCGCTCTGGCCGCAACCGCTTACTGGCTGCTCGTGCTCATCGCCGCCCTGCGATGGCGCAAGTCATCTCCCATCAGCCAGGAGCGGCCGCCGATCACGATTCTCAAGCCCGTGCACGGACGCGATCCGCACTTCTACGCCGCCATCCGTTCGCATGCGCTGCAGGACTACCCGCGCTACGAAATCCTGTTTGGCATCGCCGATCCGGATGACCCTGCCGCGGACGATATCCGGCGCCTCATCGCCGAGTTTCCCGCCGGCGATATCCGCCTCATCGTGACGTCCACGATATTTCCCAACCGCAAAGTCGGCGTGTTGGCCGGCCTTGCCGCCCAAGCCCGCTATCCGCTGCTCCTGATCAACGATAGCGACATCAGCGTTCCCCCGAACTACTTGCGCCAGACCACTGCCGTGCTGCAACGCCCCAGCGTGGGTTTGGTCACCTGCCTCTATCGGGCGCAATCCGGCGCTGCGCCGGGCCAATGGGAAGCATTGGGCGTGGCCACCGAATTCGTGCCCAGCGTTCTGGTGGCGCGCATGCTCGGTTCCGTGGAATTCGCCCTGGGTTCCACCATGCTCCTGCGCGCGGCGGACTTGCAGCGCATCGGCGGATTCCCCGCAATTGGCGATTACCTGGCCGACGACTATCAACTGGGAAGGCGCATCCACGATCTGGGCCTGCGCGTCGAGTTCGCTTCTCCGATTGTCGAAACCCATCTCGGCGGCCAGACCTGGGGCGCTGTCTGGCGTCATCAGTTACGCTGGTCGCGCAGCATTCGGGTGTCGCGGCCGGGAGGATACTTCGGCTATCTGGTCACGCACGCTACCTTCTGGTCACTGGTCGCCGCGCTGGGCGGCGCCTGGCCCGTCGCACTGGCCGTTCTGGCCGTCCGTTTGGCCGCCGGACTCCTGGTTTGCGCGCGCGTGCTCGAAGATCGCGATTCCATACGCCGCGCCTGGCGGATCCCCTTCCGCGACCTGTGCGGCTTCGCCCTTTGGCTCTCCGGCCTGTGCGGTAATACGGTCGAGTGGCGCGGGGCTAGGATAAAAATCAGGTCCGATGGTAAGATAGTATCGGATCTTTAACTACTGTTATTGATTAGGGAGGTCACCGTGATCGTGCTTCTCTTCGGTCCGCCCGGATGCGGCAAAGGCACCCAGGCAACCGCGATCGCTCGCCGTTTCCGCATCCCCGCGATCTCCACGGGTGAAATGTTCCGCGCCGAATGCCGCTCCGGAACGGAACTGGGCCGGCTGGCCTGCTCCATACTCAAATCCGGAGGCCTGGTCGGCGACGGCATTGTGAACCAGATCGTCGCGGGCAGAATTCAACAGCCGGATTGCGAATTCGGATTTCTTCTGGATGGCTACCCGCGCACGCTCGAACAGGCTCATTTCCTGGATGCGCTGGTGACGAAACTGGGACTGCCCAGACCCGTCGCCATTCACCTGGACGTGCCGCCGCAGGTGCTGGTCGCGCGCATTACCGCGCGCCGCCAGTGCGGGTATTGCGGGCGCATCTACAATATGCTGTCGCAGCCGCCCCGCAACGGCGAAATCTGCGACGAGGACGCGACGCCGCTCATCCGCCGCGACGACGACACCGAGGCCGTGATTCTGGCGCGCCTGCAGGCCTACCACGACGCCACCGGTCCGGTGGTCGACTATTATCGCGATGCCGGCTGCTTCCGCGTGGATGCCACCGGCACGCCGGAACAGATTTTTGCCCAGATCGAGCCTCTGCTGGCGAATTGCCGCGAGCCCGTCCTACTATTGCGATAGCGAATAGCCTAACGACTCCGCGCCCGCCGCCACGGTCCGTGCCTGGCGCGCCGGGTCTTTCACCGGATTCGAGGCGGCCCGGTCCAGCCTGCGCCATAGCCCCACTCCGGGAATCACCGTTAGTAGTGTAGCCGCCCAAGGTACGATCAGGGATGTTAGAAACAGACCGGTGCCCCACCGCAGCGCTACTAGCCAGACCGCGACCGCCAGAAATCCAAAGCCCGCCGCCGCGCGGCGCTCCGGAGCCGACCATGGAACTTCACCCTGCGTGATCGCGTACAGAGCCAGTGTGAATGGCACGGCCACGATCATATCGGCCAGGTAGTGGAAGACGAGCGTCTGCAACAGCATGATCGCCAGCAACGCGCGCAGCGCCGTGCGCCACGGACGGCTGCATTTGCCGGCCGCCCAGAAGACCACCAGTGCCCAGGCCGTGTGCAGCGAGGGCATGCAGTTGCGGGCCACCGCCGCGGCGATGTAGGTAGGTGCCACCGGCACGGCGTTGAGAGCCGGCGGATGCCACGGAAAAGATCTGGCGAACAGCCAGTATGCTCCCACGGCCGGGAATACCACGTAACAAGCCGCTCCACAAACTCCCACCAACACAATAAACACAAACAGGCGCAGCGCCTTGGCGGAGCTTTGCCTCTCCGCAATGACGTAGGCCGTCATCAGAAATACCGGTAGGGCCTCGTAGAGCGTGCGCGAGAAGTCGCTGACCGCGGGCGTCACCGCAACCAGCCTGCCGGCCCAAAACGACGGCTGAAATCCCAGGCTGCCGTCGAACGCGTAGAGGTAATGATCGTAGGTCACGCCATGCGAACCGGAGTTCAGGAACAGTGCCGTGAGGATCCCGAAAACGGGCGGAAAGGAAAGCTTGGCCAGCAGTTTCAGATCGGAGCGGCCGGTGAGGAACGGCATGACGAAAACCGCCGGGATGGCCCCCGCGCCGCAATAGGAAAGCGCTTCCAGAACGCGATGCCACAGGTTGCCGCTAAAGCCCAGATACGCGCCCAGGCACGCCGCCGCCGCGGTGGCTGCCAGCAGCACGCGAAACTTGGGCCGGTAGGCCAGAAACAGCACCAGACATGCCAGGAAATTCATGTTTGCGCTGGCGCCGATAGGCTCCGTCATGTCTTCAGTCCGTCGGCCGGCGCGCGCGCCGACCCGAGGCATAGTAGCATGGCCGCCGGGGCCGGTTCATTATTAACGAAGGACAGTATACGGCGTGGAGTGTCAGGCCGCGATAATGGTCGCTTGGATTGGGGCAAAAAACATTCCGCCGTAAGGTCTTGCCCCTGTTCCGTTCCCTCCGTTACCAAGCCGATCATAGAGCAGCGGGAAGTGTGGGAGTGAATTTGTGACACGCAGGCGCGCGATCGTTTACGGGGCTTTATTGACGGCGCTGCTGCTCGTCCCATGTTTCTGGCAACCGAGGATTGAAGCGGGCGATTTGTCCAGTCACGTTTATAACGCCTGGCTGGCCCAGATCATCGCACGCGGCCAGGCGCCCGGCCTGGCGGTCGTGCGGCAAACCAACAATGTCCTGTTTGACCTGATGCTCTCCGGGTTGATGCGCGCCGTCGGCGCGGCGGCGGCCCAGCGTGCCGTGGTTGCTTGCGCCGTTCTGGTGTTTTTCTGGGGAGCTTTCGCTTTTATTTGGTCCAGCGCGCGGCCCCGGCGAGCCCCATGGCAACTGGTTCCGGGTCTCGTCATGCTCGCCTACGGATGGGTTTTTCGCATGGGCCTGTTCAATTTCTATATCGCTCTTGGCCTTTCGTTCGCAGCGTTGGCCCTGGCGCGGCAGAAATCACGGCGGGCTTGGGCCGGAGCGGGATGGCTTGCCGCCGTGGCCTACATTGCCCATCCTCTTCCAGTGATCTGGGCCGGGGGCCTCTATGTTTACGAGCGGATCGCCCGCACCATCGCACCGCGGCGGCGTTCCTGGCTGATGGTCGGCATATTGGTGGCCTTTACGTTGGTGGGGCTTTGGATGGGCCTTTCCTTCAAAACCCGGCGCGGCTGGGATCAAATTGCGGCCACCACCGGAGCGGAGCAACTCTGGGTTTACGGCCTCCCGTATGTTGCCTTGTCGCTGGCATTTCTGGCCGTCGGAGCTATGGCTTTCTTTCGCGTCGTTACCGAGCGCGGCGCCTTGCGCACGGTTTTCGATATCCGATTTCAGCTTTGGGCTCTCACCGGGGCCGCTGTCGTGCTGCTGCCGGCCGCCGTCGTGCTGCCCGGCTACCGTTCCGGTCTCGACTTTGTCGCCGAACGTATGTCCCTGGGTGGAGCGGTTCTGATGTGCGGCCTGCTAATGACGGTCCGGTTACCCAAGCCTCTGGTTGTCGCTGTGACGGGGATGGCCGTGGTCTTCTTCGCGTTGTCCTATCGCGATGAGCGTGCCCTGAACCTCCTGGAGACCAAGATGGAGCGCGCCGTGGCGGTGCTGCCGCCAAACCAACGGGTGGTGAGCGCGCTGGAAGATCCCGAGAGCCGTGTGAAGAGCCTCGCCCATATGGTGGACCGCATCTGCGTCGGCCGATGTTTCAGCTATGCCAACTATGAGCCTTGCACCTGGCAGTTCCGCGTGCGAACTGAGCGCGCCAATCCCGTGGTCGTTTCCGAGTACCGCGATTCGTGGCGTATGCAGACCGGTAACTATGTGGTCAGGCCCGCGGATGTGCCGCTTTACAAAATTGACCTCTGTGATCCAGGCAAAGCGGATTTATGCGTAACACCGCTCGAAGCCGGCGATCAGTTACGCAACAGCGGCCTGCGAGTGGCTGCAGTACGGGGAGAATAGGCCATGACGCCTGCACAAGCAAAGGCCTTCGCCTGGCCGCGCCTGCTCGTGGACTTCCTCCTGTTGGCCGGCATGATCCTGGTGTCATCCAAACTGCTAACTCCCTGATGGCTTGGCGTTAACCAAGGAGAGCGGACACTTCCGCCACTTGGACGCGGATAATGTTTGCTGTGACAGACACTTCGCCGTCAGCGCGCTTGATCCTTGCTGCGGGCATCGCCGGCGCGTGTGTTTGTCTCTGGCTGGGCTTCAGCGTTCCCGAGCGCGGCGCGGACTTCAACCAGTTCTACGCGGCCGGAAAGCTCGCCGGTAGCGGCCATCTGTACGACTGGGATCGCATCCAGGCCATCGAACAACTAAACGGCGTGGCCATACCTTTCGGCCGCTTCCCGGTTTATGCGGTTCTGTTCAAGCCGTTGGCCTGGTTGCCTTTCGCATACGCGCGAGCATCTTGGCTGGCCATCAACCTGGCCGCGCTGCTGGCTTTCGCGGCCTTATGGCCAGTCACCCGCCGCGATCGCTTGTGGATGAGCCTGTGCTGGAGCTGTCCCGCGGCGCTGCTGCTTTCCACCGGCCAGGATACCGGATTGTTCCTGGCGCTCATAGCCCTGGGCATCCGGCTCCTGCAAGCCGGGCGTCAATTCGCCGCCGGCCTGGTTCTCTCGCTGTGCGCCGCCAAGATCCATCTGGCGTTAGGAATACCGGTCTTCCTGCTGGCCAACCGGCAATGGACGGCCCTGGCGGGTGGCGCTCTCGGCGGGCTAGTTCAGTTGGCCGTTTCGTTCGCGGCCGAAGGCGCAGGCTGGCCCACGAAACTGCTCCGCCTGGCTTCGATTTCCGAATTCAGCCCTGCCGTGCCGAAGATGCCCAACTTGTTTGGTCTGACACATTGGCTCCCGGGAGCCGGCATCATCGAAGCTTCCCTGGCTATTGCTGTCCTCGCGGCGGTGTGGCTGGTTTCCCGCCGTTCGACCCTGGCGGCGGGCGCTACGTCCGCAGTCATCGGCGGCCTGCTGGTCGGCCATCACGCCTACGTGTACGACGCCGTGCTCCTGCTGCCGGCGCTGGCGTTGGCCTGGGAAGTGCGCCTGCCCGATAGTCTGCGGTACTGGATCCTACTGCTCTCGACCCCGCTCCCGTATCTGGCTCTGATGCAGGATCATACGGCCGCTATCGCCCAGGCAAGCATCAGCTTGTTCTGCCTGGCGTTGCTGGCCGTGCTGGCGGCCGATTGCTGGCACATCCGCGCCGCTCGATTGTGTAATACACGGCCGCGCGAAGTCTTCGCGGCTCAAGCCCAAGGAGGATAGAAAAGTGACTAACGAAAGCACCGTAGATAGTCCGGTCGCCTTTGCGGCTTCCGACGTACAAGAATTGGCATCATCCGCAGCCTGGGTGTCGCGCCTGAAGGGCATTCCCTGGACCCGCGTGCTGGTCGACGCGCTCCTGGTGGCGAGCGTTTTGCTGGCCTCTTCCAGCCTGTTGACAGTGCGATAAGCGCGCTATAAAGCTATCCTAAGCGGCGACCGATTGGAAGGCATGGCGGCCGTCCGGTTCCTCGCCAGGCTACTCGTATTTGCCGTTGCGCTGGCGCTGCTGGCCGGCCTGATGCTCTGCTTTCGCATCGCCTCGTACACCTATCTAGCTTCATCTCTTGCCGGTTCCCTCGTAATTTATCTTTGGAGCCGCCCCGGTCCGCGCTGGCTGGCCGCGACCGCATTTTCAGGCGCAGCCTGGGCCGGCGTGTACGCCGCCGCGCTCGGCGGTCCTATCCTGGCTGCCGCTCCTGCCTTTCTGGGCTTGGGCAGCTTGAGCAGCCTGGTCGGCGCGGCTTTGTGGGGCGATCCGGCGCGGCGCGGCGCCAGATTGGATACCTGCCTGCTGGCCTGCATGTTTCCCTTGTTTCTGGTGATCTCCAGCTTCTCCCTGGCGGTTACGAGCGCCTCCCATGCCCGGACCTACGATCTGTTCTTGTACGCGTTTGATGCGCCATTGGGACCCGCCAGCTTCTTAGTCGGACGCTTCGTCACCGCTCATCCAATCCTGCAGCGACTGTGTTGGATGACTTACGAAGGCCTGCCGCTGGCTATGGCCGTCGCCTGTGCGATCGAACCGCGCCGCGCGGCCCGGCAGGCTCCCAGCATCATGACGGCGTTCGTGGTTGCCGCCGCCGGCGGCTTTGTCCTGTACAATTTTTATCCCGCGGTGGGGCCGATTCACATCTTCGGCCCGTGGTTTCCGTACTCGCCGCCGCCTCCGGGTTCGCCTCCTTTCCGGCTGGCGGCGGCCGGCACGGCGCCCCGCAATGCCATGCCGTCCGTCCATGTCGCCATGGCCTTGCTGATCCTCTGGCACTCGCGCGCGGCGCCGCGCATCTGGCGCTGGATCGCCGCGGCCGTCCTGGCGCTGACAGTGCTGGCCACCCTGGGATTCGGCGAGCACTATCTGGTGGATTTGTTCGTGGCCGTACCGTTCGCCCTGCTGGCGCAAGCCCTGGCGGCGCCCGCTTTGGCAGATGCCAACCGGATTCGTTTCGCCGCCGCCGGAACCGGCGCTCCACTGGTGATCGGATGGCTCGCCTACTTGCGGCAGCCGTGGCCTCCGTTGTACGGGCACCCAACCGTTGCATGGACCTTCTTGCTGGCCACTGTGCTGCTGGCTCTGTGGATGGAACGCCGGCTCGATCGCGCCACGGCGCTCGTTAACCAAGGACAACACAATCGCGGACAACACAACCGAGCCACCGCGTCTCACCAGATAATGGAAGCTTGCCGGCCCTAGCGCGCATCCGCCACCGCCTGATTCCCTATCTCGCAATCTCCCTGGCCGTGCTGACGCCTTGCTTCTGGCAAAAGCGCATTCAGGCGGGCGATCTCTCGAGTCACATCTATAACGCCTGGCTGGCGGGATTGATCGAGCAGGGGCGAGCCGAAGGCCTGACCCTCGTTCCGCAGACCCATAATGTGCTGTTCGACCTGCTGCTCAGCGCACTGCTGCGCGCCTTCGGACCCGGACCAGCACAGCGCATCGCTGTATCGGCCGCCGTGCTGGTTTTCTTCTGGGGAGCATTCGCGTTTGTCTGGAGAATTTCGCGGCGAGGTCCGGCCGAGGCTCCCTGGGAATGGACGCCCTGCCTGGCCATGCTGGCCTATGGTTGGGTCTTTCACATGGGACTGTTCAACTTCTATATCTCGCTCGGACTGGCCCTTTGGTCTCTGGCCGCCGCGCCCTGGAGGACTCGTCGCGGCTTGTTGACAGCCGCGCTGCTGTGGATTCCAGCCTATGTGGCGCATCTGTTGCCCGTCGTGTGGGCGGTTGGCGTGACCGCCTATCTGCGTTTGGCCCGAGCTATCCCTCCCCGGTATCGCGCCTGGCTCGCCGGCGCCGCGGTGGCGGCCATGGCCCTTTCCGGTCTGCTGCTGAAGCTGCTATTCCACGCCCAATGGACTTCCGGCCCAAACCTGTCTTTCACCGGCGCGGATCAGTTCTGGGTCTTCGGAGAGCGCTACCTGCCGCTGGCCCTGGCCGTCCTTTTGCTATGGGTTTTCGGGTTTCAGGCCGTGCTCCGGAGGCGTGGACCGCGCCGTACCTTGCTGGACGCGCGCTTGCATCTTTGCATTCTGAACGCGGCCTGTATTCAGTTATTGCCCAGCGTGATCGTGCTGCCCGCCAGCGGGCAGGCCGAAAGTCTGCTCATCGGACGGATGTCGCTCGCCGGCGCCGTGCTGTACGCCGCACTGGCGGCTACCGCCCGCCAGCCCAAATGGTTGTCCGCCGGCATGTCGGCCGCCGCCGCCGTCTTCTTCATCTTCATTTATCAGGACGCCGGGGCTTTGAACCGCGTGGAAGACCGCATGGAACATGCCGTGGCGCAACTGCCGCCCGGACAGCGCGTCGTCAGCGCTTTGATGGATACGAACCTGCGCGAGTTTTCCCTGCTGCACATAGTCGATCGCGTCTGCGTGGGGCGCTGTTTCAGCTATGCGAACTATGAACCGTCGGTGGGCCAGTTTCGCGTGCGCGCCGAGCGTCCCAACCATATCGTGACGGCCGACTTTCGCGAGTCCTGGGCCATGCAGGCTGGAGGATACGTCGTGCAGCCGCGCGATCTGCCCCTGTACCGCATCGACCTGTGTAGCGGCGCGGAATTGTGCGCGTCTCCGGTCGCCGCCGGTGTCGCCCTGCAGCGCCACTGGCTGCGCGTCACGCCCGATTTGTGGAAAGCGCAAAGGGGAGAAGAATAAGCCGCGTGTGGAGAGATGTTACAATTCATTTTCCGGCGGCGATGCGAGCTTTCAAGCATGGTTTGATGTTCGTGCTGATCATGCAACTGGCAGGTTGCACGTTGCACGACAAGAAACAAGCCTCGGCGCCGCCGCCTCCCAAGCCCGCGGCGGTCGCGCCCCCCGCTACGGATCCCCAGCCCCTCTCTTCGCCGCAGACGTCCGTCACGTTGCCCAGTCCGCAGCCGGTAAACCCAGACGCTATTCCGCCCGTGAAAACGGAAGCCACGCCCGCGCCGGCGGAAAAGCCGGAAGTTCAGGCCGTGCCGCAGCGTTCTACACGCCACGCCAGCAGTCCACAGAGGTCGGAAGCCGAGCCAGAGGCGGAAACCCCGGCGGCCCCTGCCGAAGAACAACCCGCATTTCAGCCCATCCTGACTCCCGAGGAACAGAAGCGTATCGCCGGCCTGATCGAGTCCCGCAAGAAGGAAATCGGCGCACTGCTCGTTAAGGCCAAACACACCACGGCGGATCAGACCAAAACGCAGCGCATCAATTCTTTCCTCAGTCAATCGGATGAAGCCCGGCAGCGCGGCGACTATGCGCAGGCCGAATCGCTCTCGGAGCGCGCCGTGATCCTGGCGCGGGAACTGGGTGAATAGCGAGTTCTCGGCGCGCCGCCGTCTGGTCAGCGACGGGCTCGAGAATCGCCAGCTCGATGCCATGCTGGTTTCCTCGCCCGCCAGCGTCCGCTACCTGACCGGATTCACCGGCAGCAATGGCGTGCTGTTGGTCATGCCCGGTGAAGCCGTCTTCTTTACCGATCCGCGATACGCCATCCAATCGGGCCAGGAAGTCTCATGCCGGACTCAAGTGTGTAGGGGTCCGATTCTGCCCGCGGTGGCCGCGCTGGCCGGCAAAAAGCGCGTGCGCCGCATGGGCTTCGAACGCGCGCATCTGAGCTTTGACGCCTTCGATACCCTGCGCGCCAAAATGCCCCTGAGCGCCTCGCTCGAGCCGGTGGTGGGCTGGATGGAAGCCCTTCGCATGCTGAAATCGCCCGCCGAAATCGCGCGCATCCGCAAGTCCGTGGACGTCAATTCGCAGGCCTTCGAGAAAGCCGCGCGCAGGCTCCGGCCCGGCACGCGCGAGCAGGATCTGGCCGCCGAAATCGAGCATGCCATGCGCCGGTTGGGAGCGGAAAAGCCGTCGTTTGAAACCATCGTGGCCTCGGGCGCCCGCTCTGCCTTGCCCCACGCCCATCCCACCGGTGCGCGCCTCAAATTGGGGCAGTTGCTCCTCATCGACATGGGCGCGTTCGTGGATGGTTACGCCAGCGATATGACGCGCATGCTCTTCCTGGGCCGCCCCGGCGCCCGTGTCAAGCGGCTCTATCGCGCCGTGCTGGAAGCCCAACTGGCCGCCATCGATGCCGTCCGTCCGGGCGTGACCACATCGCACGTGGACCGCCAGGCTCGCCACGTCTTGAAGAAATTCGGCCTCGACCGCGCCTTCGTGCATTCCACCGGGCACGGCTTGGGGCTGGAGATCCACGAATTGCCGCGCATCGGCCGGAAGGACAAAACACTCCTCGCCGCCGGCATGGCCATCACCATCGAGCCCGGCGCTTACCTCGAAGGCTTCGGTGGCGTGCGCATCGAGGACACCGTGGTGGTCACCGCCGGCGGCTGCGAAGTGCTCACGCCCACCAGCAAAGAGTTACGGGTTCTATAATAGGCTTCGGATTATGTCTAAACTTTCAATCGTCCTGGCCGCGTTGCCGGCGTTTCTGATTTCGTCGTTCGCGCAAAGCCCCAGCCCCTTCGTGGGGCGCTGGGATTTCAACCTCAAGACCCCGCGGGGCGCCGCCGCCTGCTGGCTGGGCATCACCGAGAAAGACGGCATGCTGGACGTGTGGTATCAGCCGGCCGGAGGCAACGTCTATCAGCTCAAGGATGTCAAGGTGGCGGAATCCCATCTGATACTGAGCCTGTCACCGAATCAAGCCTGGGATCTGACGGCCGCCGGCGACAAGCTCACCGGGGTGTCGAAACGTGGCGACAACACCACCGAACTGACCGGCGTGCGCGCCCCCGAGTTGAAGCGCAAAGAGCCCAAAGCTTGGACCAAGCCGGAGCCGCTCTTCAACGGCAAGAACCTCGATGGCTGGGAACCGATTGGCGATGCGGCCCATAACCACTGGACCGTAAAAGACGGCCTGCTGGTGAACGAAGCCCACGGCGACAATCTGCGCACCACTCGCAAGTTCGAAGATTTCAAGGTGCATTACGAAGTGAACTGCCCCGAAGACGGCAACAGCGGCTTCTACCTGCGCGGCCGTTATGAAGTGCAGATCGAATATGAGCCGCTAAGCCAGAATCCGCCGGAACGCCGCATCGGTTCGGTCTACGGGCGGATCGCACCCACCGGCGATCTCCCGCGCACGCCCGGCAAGTGGGAGACGTTCGATGTCACCCTGGTGGGACGCATTGTGACCGTGCTGCACAACGGCGTAATGACCATTGACCACAAAGAGATCGAGGGCATCACCGGCGGCGCGTTGGACGCCAACGAAGGTGAGCCCGGCCCGTTTTATATACAGGGCGATCACACCGGCGGATTGCAGTTCCGCAACATCACGGTTTCGGTGGCTAAGAAGTAATCGGGGAGCCTCCGTGAAAGTCCTGCTGCTGGCCTTCGCCGCGGCTCTCGGCTTGGCGCGCGGCGCTCAGCCTTCGTTCGAAGATCTGCTCAGACAGATATCCTCCGCACCGGGCGATACCTGTGCCGATCCAAACGACTACCACGATCTGGAGTGGCGTATCTTCGACGCGGCCGATCAGGCCGTTGTGCGGAAGCTCAACGAGGCTGGGGGCGCACGTGAGGCGCTGCAGAGCCTGGAACGTTTGAGCGCGGAGATCAATAAGGGCTGGCCCGAGGATAGTCGGTTTCATTTCCAGATACTCGATTTCTCTCCTCTGGTCGTGGTGGAGATGAGCGTTCGTGGCCGCGAGACATTCTCGGCTTTTGCCGTTGCCAGGCACAACAAACGATGGGGGACCGTCAGCTACTACGACGAACATTGGGATAAGCGCGCTTTCCGAGATTCGCTGGGTCTCTATCCGCTGCAGCGCGGCCCGGCCAACAGGCCGCGCTTCCTGGTCGCTTTTGCCGCGGTCGGCTGTGCAGGCAACAGCTACGAGACCGCCTATTACGCTTACGAATGGGATGCGGAGCGTCCTGCCGGCCTGGATGAAGTCATCAAAATCGAAGGCGCCGAGGGCCTTGACGGGCCGGACAACCCGGATCCGGACCCGCTGAAAGCGTATGTTCCGATCGGCGAGCTGCACACCAACGGCCCGCGGATCAGCTTGCCATATTGCTGGTTCTCGGCGATCGACACGTGGGACAACCCGAGCCTTTGCGCCATGGATACTTACGACTTATCAGGCGATGACGTGCGCTTCGTTGGCAGAGTCTTAAACCGCCCCGATTTGTTGCCGATTGCGAAGGCCATCCAGTATGCGCAGGCGAGAGATTACCCGGCTGTGCTCGCTTACTGCGCATCGCCGGAAATCGCCTCGCGCATGGTGAGAGACGTCCCGCCCTTCGTCTTTGACTCTGGCCCGCACCTGTCGATTCAACGATCCGGCGGGGCCACGGAGCGGGTGGAAATCGAGCCGTTCCAGTTCAACGTAGAAAAGCGTGGTGATCGCTGGCTGGTGGTCTCGTTCCGGAAGTAGCCTTACGACTCTTTTATTAGGCGCCGTGAATTGGGCGCGTAACCTGGAAACACGGTCGCCAAATCGCGATTACCCGACTGGCGCATCACCAGTTCCCCCAGCACATCGCGAAAATCGGTAGTTAGCGCGAGATCCCGTCCTTCGTATAGTTGCTCCTGCTCCAGGCCCGGCCACTTGCCGTACACCTTGCCGCCGCGCACGTCGCCGCCCATGACGAACATGCAATTGGCATGGCCGTGATCCGTGCCGCGGTCGCCATTCTCGCGCGCCGTGCGCCCAAATTCCGACATCGTCACCAGCGCCACGTCGCCCATGCGATCGCCCAGGTCCGTCCAGAACGCCGCCAGCGATTGCCCGAACTCGCTCAGACGCGCGGCCAGTTGCCCTTGCGAGGCGCGCGGCCCCACCTCGTTGACGTGATGATCCCATCCGCCCACGTCGGCAAAAGCCATTTCCACGCCGACATCGGCCTTGATGAGCTGCGCCACCTGCCGCAACGAATCGCCGAAGCGACCTTTGGGATAGTTCGCGCCCGCGGCCGGCTGATACGGACGCTTTTGCACCGCCTGCAGCAGCGACACGGCTTCGAATGTCGAGCGTCCCGCGGATTGGAGCAGCGGATCGCGGCTGTCCGTATACATCGCGGCAAACTCCGTGGCCGCCTGCGCATTGCGCACCTGAAAATCGCCCAGATTCTGAACCGCTACCGCCGGAACCGGACCGCGCATGGCGCGCGGCAGCGTGGGGCCCATCGAGACGGCGCGCACCGGCGATGCAGTCGCGCCGGCAGCCAAATGCGGCAGCGCGCGATTCATCCAACCGTCGCCGGTAACCTTGATTCCCGGCGTGCCAGACTCCATGAAATCCTGGGCGTCGAAATGCGAGCGCGTGGGATCGGGTGACCCGGCCGCTTGTACGATGGCCAGGTGACCGCCGTCCCACACCGGTTTGAGCGGCGCGAGCGACGGGTGCAGCCCGAAGAATCCATCCAAGTCGATCGCCGCATCTTCCCGCCGGTCGCCAACCGGCGACGGACGCGGCACGGCGATCGTCGGACGCAAATCGTAGTAGCGCCTCTCGCCGTGCGGCACCACGATGTTCAGGCCATCCGCCGCGCCGCGCTGGAAAATGGCAACCAGTATCTTCTTGCGCGGCGAAGGCGCGCCGTCGGCATACAGCGCGCGCTGCAGCCATAAAGGAGCGGCCCCCACGCCGACCATGGCCAGCGCGGAGTTACGAAGAAAAATCCTTCGGGTAGACATGATGGTTCACTTCTTTTGAAAATCAGGCGATCCCAGCGCGACGCCCGCGTCAGGGCCGGCGTTCTCCACCTTCACGCCGGGCACTTTATTATTCGCCAGCGCCACCGCGAAGTTCATGCGCGCCAGCAATCCGGCCGAATTCAGCCAATCCTGGCTGGTGTTCGGATACCCGGTCGGCTCGGTTTTCCGGTACAGCGGCTGCCCCAGTTGCACCAATTGATTGTTCAGACCGAACGTGAAATCCACGTCTCCGCCCACCTGGCGCACCGAACTGGCCACCATTTCGAGCGGCGATTTGATCTTAGTGCGATACGCGCCGCGCGACCAGAACTCCGGCGAATCGAACATGGTCTTCAACACCGCGCGGATGTCGCCATCCTTCTTCAGGAACGTGGCCGCCATGCGATCCACCAGCGCGGCGGGCGGATCGTCGGCCACGAAACGGGTCGCCAGCTCTCGCGAAATAAAATGCGCCGTGGAGGGATGATGCGCCAGCAACCGGATCACTTTGTGCCCATCCTCGATGCCGCCGCCCGCCGGGATTCTCTCTCCCAGTACGATCTTTTCGCCGTTATCATGCATGCGCGGGTTGAACTCGAACTCCGCCGCCACTTGCGGTTGGCGAATCGTCCATCCCGTGAAACAGCGGGCCACCTCGGTGACATCCATCTGCGTATAACCGCCATCCACGCCGAGCGTGTGCAGTTCCAGCAATTCGCGCCCGTAGTTCTCATTCAATCCGCGATGCTGCCGCATGCCGCCCGGCGTATCCGCACCCGCGGATTGCCAGTTGTCGAGATAAAACAGCATGGCGGGGCTTTGTGCCGTGGCGCGCAGCAAATCTTCGAAGCGCCCCAAGGCGTGCGGACGAATCGCGTCGCGCTCGTACGCCGTCACCAGATAATGATCCGCGCCCTTCTCCAGGAACACGTTGAAGTGGTTGTACCAGAAATCCGTCAGAACCTCTTCCAGTTGCCGGCCGCTGTAAACCGCGCGCAGAAGCTTGGCCTCCAGCAGATCCTGCGCCACCACCGCCTGCGGTCCATTCGAGGTTTGAATCCGGCGGCGCAGTCCTTCGGGTGCGGCTGCATAGAGTTGCATCCGCATTCCTTGTCCCATGGACTCCAGCAACTGATCCTGGCGCTCCCGCGGCAGCGACGCAAACAGATCCAGCTTCTCCGTGGGAGTTCCAGCGCGAAAAGCGCGCAGTTCCTGCGGATCCATTAGTGTCTCCAGCGCCGGTGCGGATGGGGACGCGCCAGCCTGGCCGTCTTTGCCCGCCAACCGCTCCACCAGCTTGTGGATCATCATCTGCTTATCGGGATCTTCGGGATAGGGCAGCTTGCCCGCCACCATAGCCTTGACGATGCCTGGAGACGGATAGCTCTTCAACATGTTCGCCGTGCTCATGCGGAGCGTGTCGAGCGGCCGGAGTTTGGCTTCCAACACCGGATTCTCCGGGATGCGATCCGGATGCAGTTGCAGGTCGATCCATTTCTTTAGACCCAACCTTCGCACCTGCTCCGCATCCCCCGGCCGGGGGCCGAACGTCAGCCGGTTGAGCGCCTGTTGGATCTTCTCATCGTGGCTCAGCGGTTGGCGGAACTGCGCGCTCGCCAGAGCTGGTGTCTTGTCCTTCCGGGCGATCGCCGGGATGCCCGCCCCCAAGTAAACGGCCAGAATCACGACGGCGGCCGAAAACGATTGTGTGCGGGGCATTTGTATTTATAAACGCGGTTGCCCCACGGCAAGTTGCGGAACGGCGCATTAACTCCTGGTAATCCGGGCTTTAATTCACCGTTCCGCACGTAGGTCGCGCAACGTCTGGCTGGCTATTCCATAGCCCACGCAGCACTCATGGTTTGGCGGCCGCGCCACAAGGGCAGCGTTGGACGACGTGAAGCTTCTCGGGGCTGGTGCTGGCCAGAAACACGCTGTGCGGACCGGGCATATAGCTGGCCGTCACCTGATGTGTACCTACCTTGAGCCGCGAGGTCTCCCATGTTGCCCGGCCCTTGGAGTCGAGCGGGACAGGTTTGCCCGCGTCCGCGCGGTCAACCGCAAACTGGATGGACCCGGCCGGAGCGCCCGTTGCCGTCGACGAACTTGGTCTGACAAAAGCGGTGAAGGTGACAGATTCTCCGACCTGTGAAGGATCGGGATCATCGGCCAAGGTCGTGGTCGTCGAGTCGTTCTGGACCCGCTGGGCGGCCACGTAAGCGGTGGCGAAGCCGAGGTTGCCGGTGGCCCTCACGTCGAAGATACAGTCGGCGTGCGTGTTCTTGTCCGTAACTTGCCGGCACGCTTCTTCGGCGGCGCCCGCGCTGACTGGCCGTTCCGCCTTTGAATTCGGAGCAACGCAGGGAGGCTCCTCGGAGGGCCAATCCCTCATTGTGAAGGTATTCGTTGACGTGCCCGGCGCGTAGTCGAACAGGCTATCTCTGTCTGAGACGCGCCAAGCATCCGCGAATTTCTTGTAGAGAGCGATGTAGCGATCTTGCAGGGAAGCCGGCATCGGCCCCATCGATGTTCCGTCCGGGAGCGAGGGCAGCCAACTGCCCGCGGCAATAGCGCCCGCTATCCCACGCCCGGTATCTGCGCTGTCCGCGCTCACGAGACCGAGATTGAGGACATTCACATCAAGGAACCATTTGCTCTGTGAAGTCCACCACTCTGGGGTCACGAGGAGGGTTTTGCCGTCGGGAAAATCAACTTCCAGAGCGCCGCCGGCTGCGGGGACAACGCGCCCGCCGCTACCGAGAGCCATTCCCTGCGGGCCCACCGCAGTCAGGGCGCCATCGATGCGAAGCTGGAGCCCGCCGGGATCGGGCACGCCGTTCAGATTGGGCTCCCAGGTAACGCGGTGCTCACCGACGCGAGCGGCAACGGCCGTATTGATGCTGACACAAGTCGCGAGACCGTCATGCGCATCGGGATTGGGGAAGAAGTTGGTCGAGATGGGCGTTTGGCGCGTCTGAATCTCTAAACCGCCGGCATCCCGCAGAGACACGAACTCTCCGGCTCCCTGGAAGTCGTAATGTGTTCCATCCGTGGTGGTGATGTGAGGGTCGCCTACCAGTCCCGCGCTGCCGCACGTCGCCGTATGGCCGGCATTGGTTTCCATAAACTGGACGTTCGGCGATGCCCCGCCGTAGGGACAGCATGGGCTGACTAGGGTGAGGTTGTTCGTCTCACCCGTGAAGCTGGCGCTCAAGCAGGAGGGGGCAGCCGTGCTGGTCCCACTATCCACGCTGGTCTTGACCACTACTGTCGAACCGCCGCCGAAGTTGGCCTCGGATCCACATCCGTCGCCGAAGATATTGAACTCGGCGTCCTGCCAGGATTGCGACAGATTCAGAAGACTGGCCGCGCCCACCGCGTTCAGATTGCCGTCCGGCGTCGTCAGCAGCAGCGTATCGTTGCCGCCCGAGTCAGCCGTGGCGGTCAGAACGGTTTGGGTCAGATCCGCAATCGTCAGGGCGCCGGAGATGCCCACGCCAATGCTGCTGTTTGTATAGCAATCGACCTCGCTGGCATTCGATGGCGAAGGAAACGATCCCCACCCTGCCAGACACGCCGTCCCGGTTGTGCCGTAGTTTTCCAGCCAGTACTGCATGTATGCTTGCTGGGCGTTGTTGTCGTACACGAACTGCTGCCAACCCCGGCACAACGCCGGTGTCGAGCCGACAACCCCGCTATTGCAGACCGAGGTTGTGAAGGTGTTCGCGTTGAGCTGGAGTGTAAATGCGTTGGCCACATTCGTCGCAGTTGGGACGCTGCAACTGGCTCCGCTGTAGGTATTTCCCGTCTCGGTTGCCCCAGGAGTGATTCGCAGGAACGTGCCCTCCGCCGTGGAGATGAGACCCGACACCTGAGCCGAGATATCGTTAGTGCCACCCCCACCCACGGTATTCGGTTTGGGTTTTCCCCCGCGCCCCGGCAGCGGATAGGATGGCGGGGCCTTGCACGGAACCTCCCGCCATTCGGTGCTCGGATACGATGCCTGGAAGCACCCTTTCTTCGGCAATGCGGTGCGCGACATGGATTTACGCCACGCCGTCCGCGCCTCCTGATCCGTGGACTGCGCCAGGCACAGGCTACTGCTTGCCATCCACATCAAAGCTACAGCGACGAACGACAGATACCCGCGGTTGCACATAGGTTCTCCTTTGCCCGGCGTTGAATTTGCGCCTGGCTCTCTGCTCTTCTGACGGGTTGTGATTCCCCGTACCACGCTGGAGTGACCGGGAGGAACGAAACGTTTCACATCGCGGCTGCGATGCCGCTAACTATGGTTGCGGCGGGCACAGTCATTCCGGCCTGCCAGCGCATCTCCGGGCCGCACTGCAAGATAAGCCGATGCATAAAAATTCGAACACGAGCCGTAACGAATTCTCCACTCGATTCACTCTGCAAACGAGAAGGCCGGGACACAGAGCAGTTGTGGAGGCACGCGTGACCGGATCTTGTCCAGAATGATTCCTAAGTACGCCAGATTCTGACGAAAGGAAAGGTTGAATTATGCCTATCGGATTCAGATACCACTTCGAAGAAATCGGGCCGCTGCCTCTTAGCGGCTACGATCCTGACAACGTTGCATGGTTCCCGTCCGCCATAAACGACGAGGGAACCGTAGTCGGCGGCGCATATCTCGATGCCGCGCAAGCCAGTAACCTCCATGCTTTTTCGTTCACGACGAGGAGGCGCGTCGTTTTTCTGAGCGTCGGACTGCCTCCCGGTCCGGCCAGCAACGCGACAGGGATCAACGCCGCGGGCCAGATAGGGTACTGGATCGATCAGAGCGGCGGCGAAGGGGGCTACGCGCCTGGGATCTTCACCGACCACCACCCGGGCGGGCCACATGTGACCCCATTGCCGCTCGTCCCCGGCTACACGAACTTCCCCCCGCCCGTCAATCCATACCCGACGACATACTTCACATTCGGAATCAACGGCCGCGGACAGGTCGTTGGTTATGCGGCCACACTCAATCCCGGTGGCTCATGGAATGCGGGCGGCTATTCCCAGGTTCCATTTTTGTCTGACAATCGAGCGGCAATAAGCCTCGGATCTCTCGGCGATATTAGTGCCGGCCAGATTGGAATCGCGTACGCGATAAACGATCGCGCCGAGGTTGTTGGTTCTTCCCAAACGGGCGCTGACCTGGGGCCGTCGCCGCCGGCGGGGCCCGGGCACGCATTCCTTTATCGCGCAGCAACCGGGATTCAGGACTTGAATAACCTCACGAATAGTCCCGCGTGGTTACTACAACAGGCGCGCGATATCAATGCGCTCGGCGAGATTGTCGGCTATGGGACGTTGAATCCATCAACTGTGCAACGAGCCTTCCACTACGAGCACGGCATCGTCCGCGATCTGGGTACGTTCTGGAATGGGGGAGCCAGCCAGGCCAACGGCATCAGCAATCGCGGCGAGATCGTTGGCTATGCTACCTTGAGTTCCGGCAGCCAGGTAGCATGCATCTTTTTCGAGAGGTTCGGTCCGGTGGACCTGAACCATTACATCGACCCGGCGCTCGGATGGCACCTTACCGATGCGGTGGCCGTCAATAACGTGGGTCAGATCGTCGGTTACTGCGTTCGCAAGCACGATGCCGGCCTGCCCCAACGCGGGTTTCTATTAACCCCGGCGACGCATTTTTGAGAATGGCCGTCGCGCGAGGCCGTCCTATCCGGATATGGACTGAAGAATGCGCCAACCCACCGATGCTATTGGCGCTGTTCGGGCGGTTGCGGATATGACGGCGGGGTCGTGCACGGAACCTCCTGCCACTTGGTGCTCGGATACGATGCCTTGAAGCATCCCTTCTTTGGCAGAGGGGTCCGTGACATGGCCGCGCGCCAAGCCTCCCGGCTCACGGGCTGCGCGGGTGGCCGCTTCTTGGTCGCCCGCGAAGAGGAAGGACTCTGCGTTGCGGGTGCGGGCCCCGTCTGCTTGGAAGTTTGCGCCACGAGTGGGGAAAGCAGGCTCGCGACGACCATAATCCCAGGGATTGTGACGCGTCCGAGAGATGCTCCCGAAGATCTCATGGGCTGCCCTCTTTGACGACCGAT
Source organism: Bryobacteraceae bacterium (assembly GCA_049511415.1). GTDB lineage: Bacteria > Acidobacteriota > Terriglobia > Bryobacterales > Bryobacteraceae > Bog-159. The sequence goes on from JBEKYC010000013.1 coordinate 32,933, forward strand.
TCGAGTCGTTCGTCCGCTTTGAGCCTAGCATCTGTAGAAATCCAAATCAACGCCGGTGGCCGGGCACCCGTGATTCTCTATACCGGGCAATGGCACACGCGACCCACCGTCTCACATCCCGCGTGCATTTCTTGAGCAGGCGAGCCGCATGGCTGCCTCCGGTGTTCTCGCCAGCGCCGCAGTCTCATTCGGCAAGCGCGTGGTGCAGATCCTCCAGCGCGGCTGTGCGCCGGCGTTGCCACTCCGGGTTGTGCGGCGAAACAAAATCGCGGGATGAGATTGACGTGGACGACGTCGCCGACCACATCGGCCACATTCGCAAAATCACGGGAATCGATCACAGCGGCTCGGATTTCTACGATATCGCTGCGGATTCGATGGCCATCGCTCTCGAAGATTTCACGCGAGGTCCGTATTTTGTTTTGCGGAGCTCCTGCGCCGCGGATATTCAGATAACGATCTTCAAAAATTCGCTGGACGCAATCACTTGCGCGCCATGCGCCGCATGGAGACGGTGACCGAACGCCTGCCGCGAAGCTAACTCCGTAGCCGCATCACGAACCACGCCAGTCCGATCGCCAACAAGACCGACGCCGACACCGGTACAGGCTTTAGCGCCGCCAGGTGCCTCCTCAGATAGCCAAAGACCAGCGCGCAAACAGCGACCAAAACAATTTCCGCCAGCGCCGCGCCGGGCAGCACATACCAGTCCATGTACCCCGTAGCCCGCAGGAACAGCGCAAAATACAACCCGTGAAATGCGCCCAGGATCGTCACGATCAGCCAGCGCATGCCCGCTTTCGGCAGCAGCAGGATCTCCATCGCCAGATACGCAATCGTCAGCGCCGACGCGGCTTCCACGAATCGCGGCGCGGGTTGCCACGCGGTCCCGCGGACCACGGCCGCCGCTACCATCTGGCCCGCCAGAAACATGCCCGTCAGTAGAACCAGTTCCCGCCGGCTGCGCGCCGCCAGCGCCAGGCTGGCCAGAAAGAGCACCTGAACCGGACCACCCAGCGCCCGCAGAAAGCCGCCGCCAGCCTGCGTCACGGCGGTCTCCAGCACTGTCGGCGGACGAAAACGTAACGTCGCCCGCGGAAACGAAATGTCGAAAACCGCCTGGTCCCGTTTGCCGCCGTTGTCTGCGCGCAGCAAATGCACATGCGTGGGCACCGTGACGGCGGCAAAGGTGCAGTCGACTTCCAGGCTGTCCACCGGCGCGGCGAATTCATAGTCCGCCGCGCATACATAAGATCCCTGCGGCGCGTCCTCGTGGCACGATCCGCCCAGCATGCGCGCCGGCTGCCCCCCGCTCGTGAAGCGAATATGCGCAAAAAGCGATTGCTTGGGATCAGTGACGTGCGGCATCTCGTAGAGCGGCATGCGCAATTCGTAATGCCCGTGCGTGCCCTGGATGGTCAGGTCCCCCGAACTCATGCTCATCACGTGCGCCGGCAATGCGTAAGGGATCAGCAGGAATCCGGCCGCGAGTTTCATGTCACACTGGCGGGCGCCGGCGGCAGCCCAACCACCGTCACATGGCGTCTGCGGATGCGCCGGTACACCACCCGGATCAGCGCCAGCACTGGGACCGAAAGAAAAGCGCCCGGAATGCCCGCGATCTCGGCGCCGGCGAATACCCCGAACAACACCAGCAAAGGATGCAATTGGACGCCGGCCCGCATGACAAAAGGAGCCAGACCATAATCCTGGAAAACGCGATAGATCAGCAGGAAAATCAGTGCGCCCACTATCGGGCCGCTGCTCGCCGCGGTCACGATCAGGATGATAACGCCGGCCGTAACCGGGCCTATCATCGGTACGATCTCCAGCGCGGCCGCCACGGCTGCCAGCAGAATGCTGTAGGGCACCCGCAAAATGGAAAAGAAAATCGAGTACGACGTGAAAGTGGCAAACGAAAGCGTCAGCAGCGACCGCATGTACTGGGCCAGCAACAAATTCACGTCCGCCAGCAGATCGTCTACCAGCGTGCGCTGCCATTCGTCGTCTATCAAATCCAAAAAGTGCCGCGGAATCTCCCGGCCATCCTTCAGGAAGAAGAATCCGAGAATAGGAACAATGACTACGTAAACGATGTTGCCCGCTACACTGAGAATCTTGGCTCCCACGTTCGGCAGGTAAGCGAACAGGCTTCCGGAGCTCTTGGCGATCTGCCCCTGCACAGCTTGCACGATTTGCTGCTTGAGCGAATTGGCGCTCGCCGGAATGGCCGGCGCCGGCTGTCGCAGTTTGTCCAGCAGCGCCGGCATCGATTTGGCTAGTGCATTGGCCTGCTCGATGGCCCGCGATCCGATCTGTGTAATCGCCACGAACAGCACACCGATGAAGATGACATAGGCGATGCCCAGAGCCCAGTTCCGCGTGCGGTCGGCCGGAATCAGGCGGTCAATCATGTTGACCAGCGGTGCTAACAGGTAGGCAAACAGCAGTGCCACGATGAAGAGGAACAAAGTCCGCCGCATCAAATACACCAGACACATCAGCAGCAGCACCAGGGATGCCGTCCAGGTGTAGCGCGCGGCGCGCTTATCAATGCCCAGCATAATCGCCTGTAGGCATTCTATCAGGGGCGGGGCGGCGGGGCGGACGCCGGCTTCTTGTTGTCTGCCAGAGTCTCGACGCGCACCCGGGCGATGCGGTTGCGCTCCATCTCCAGCACCGTGTAGCGCCGTCCGCCATACTCCACGTGTTCGCTGGCGTGTGGAATGTAGCCCAACCGGTACAGCAGGAAACCTGCCAGCGTCTCGAAGCCCGCCTCGGCCGGTATTTCGATACCGTACTCGGTTTCCAGATCGCGAATGCGTGTGGCCCCGTCCAGTTCCACTTCGCCCTTATCCGCACCGGGCGGGGCCTGGCTGGTTTCGTCGTACTCGTCCTGGATCGGCCCCACGATCTGTTCCAGAACGTCTTCCACCGTAACCAGCCCCCCGATGGTGCCGAATTCGTCCACCACCATGGCCATATGCGATCGGCCCTGCTGGAACTCGGCCAGCATCTGGCCCACGGGTTTGGTCTCGGGCACCACCAGGTGCTTGCGCAGCAGCCGGCGGATCCGGAACGCGCGGCTGGGACGGCCCACCCGAATGGCCTCCCGCCGCTCCTCCCAGACCGGCAGCAGGTCCTTGTAATGCAGCAGGCCGATAATCTGTTCCGGCTTGCCTTCGTAAACCGGTACCCGCGAATGCTGATGCTCGACCATGGCCCGTAATACCTCGTCGAGGCTAGCTTCGGCCGAGACCGAGATGATATCCTTGCGCGGCACCATGATCTCGCGCACGGATAAATCGCCCAGATCCAGTACCCGGTGGATCATGTCTTCCTGGGCTTCCGGCAGATAGCCCAAGCCCCGGCTCGACGTCACGATCAACTTCAGTTCTTCGGCCGAGTGGCCGCCCGTGCGATGGTGCCCGCCGGCGCGTAACAGATTCGTAATCGCGCCGCTGGACTTCTCAATCACCAGCACGAAGGCGATGGAAATGCGGTAGAACACCAGCAAGACCGGCGCCACCGCCAGGGCCAGCCGGTCCGCCGTGGCGATCGCCAGATTTTTGGGCACCACCTCGCCAATCACCACGTGCAAATAGCTAATGGCCAGAAATGCCAACACCAGATTGGCGCCGCGTACCACGGCTGCCGCCGTCGGACCCCAAGCCGGATGCACCACCGATTCGATGATGTGGAATAGCGTTTCTTCGCCCGCCCAGCCTAAACCCAGACTGCTCAGCGTGACGCCGACTTGCGTCATGGAAAGCAGGCGCTGTGGATTTGCCAACAGGCTGAGAGCGGCATTCGCCCCGGACTTTCCCTCTGCCGCGAGCTGCCGCAGCCTCGACCCGCGCACCGAGAGCAGGGCTACTTCCGCTGCGGCAAAAAAGCCGTTCAAGGCAATCAGCAGCGCCACCAGAATCAGTCGAAATCCAAGGTACGATTGGTGCATGAATCGGCCAAAGCCGGAATTCCCATTTTAGGCGTTAGGCGGCGTTCTGCATTTCACAGAATGCTGCTAACCTTAGCGGCTCCGCGTGCGTCTGTATAGGTAACTCCGTTACACCTGGCGGGCGCTGGCTCACCGTATCCCTAAGGCCTCGCGCCCGCATTCATCCCGCCACTTGGCGGGTGGGCAGACCTACTCATCGCGTGTGGGACCAATAGGAGCCCAATCCTGACCGTCAAACCGGATCAAAAACAATTGCTTGATCGGCTGATAATCCGTCGGACTAGTTGTGATTTTAATACCGAAACGCAGCATTCCAAGTTCCAAATTCAGGCTGGCCGCCTGTTTCATCACATTCGCGCGCGTCAGATTATCGCCGCACTTCTGTAGCACTTCCGTCACCGTCTGCGCCACTTCGTAACCATAGACATAGTTGGCGTCCCGCAGGTTCGCCTCCGGATTATACTTGCCCATCCACTCGACAAACGCCCGCACCGCCGGGTCTTGCCTGGATTGCGGTGTCAGCCAGCCCTTCGACCTGGCATTCGTGATCACCCCGGCAGCCTTCTTAAGCCCGGCTGGCTCCAGGAACGCGGTGACCGAGAGGGAGGCGTTCGGTATGAACTGCAGCGGATGCCAGCCGATGTCGTAAGCTTTCCTAATGGCGCGGGTAGCCAGCCGGCCCACCGCCAGATTCATGAATACATCCGCGCCCGAGTTCTGCAGCGACACAACCTGCGCGTCGAACCCTTCCGGAGCGGCGTAATCGAAGGATGCCTCCTTCACGATCATGGCCGCCGCTTTTCCGCCGAAGCCCTCCCGAATGCCGCTCAGCCACTCCTGGCCGGATTCATCCCGCGCGAAGAGAATCCCGACTTTCGCATTCGGTCTGGTCCGCAAAACATACCGCGCATACGCCAGGCCCTCCGTCCGCTTGCTGGTTTGAAAGCCCATGGTCCACGGAAAGCGCGCCGGATCGTCGAACGCCGCATCCGTAGCCGCGACGAAAAGCTGTGGAACCCGTTTTTCGTTCAGGTAAGGGCGCAGCGCCATATTGACCGCGCTTCCCCAGATACCCGCAGTCAGCAGAACCTGATCCTGTTCCACGAGTTGGTGTACCAGTGTCACGGCCCGTATCCGATACCGAATCCAGGCTGATGAATTTGATCTTACGGCCGTGGATGCCGCCCTGCTCATTCACCATCTGAAAGTACGCCGCCTCGGCTCGCCCCGTGGCGCCGTACTCCGAGAACCCGCCCGTATAGGGCATCACGTTGCCGATCTTGATTTCGTTGTCCGCGCCCGCCAGCACGAACACGAAGACAAAGGCAGCGGCCCATCGGAACATATGAAATGACCGGCTAAGAGCCTTCTCCACTCGGCCAAACCACCTTCCCGCCCACGATCGTGGCCACCGGCCCGCCCGTGAATTCGTGCCCGTCAAACGGTGAATTCCGGCTCTTGGAGAACGACGCATTCACGTCATACTTCCATTCCACACTGGTGCTGAAAATGGTGACGTCCGCCGCGGCGCCCGCCGCCAGCGTGCCGCGATCCAGATGCAGCACGCGCGCCGGTCCGATGGTGAACAGTTCCACCAGCCGCGTCAGCGTAATCTTGCCCGGGTGGACCAGATGTTCCAATGCCAGACCTAATGCCGTCTCGAGCCCGATAATGCCGAACGGGCATTTTTCGAACTCCTGCATTTTTTCGCTGCCGGGATGCGGCGCGTGATCCGTCGCGATAACGTCCACCGCGCCCGAAACGATGCCATCCACCACCGCGACGGCATCGCAGGCGCTCCGCAGCGGCGGCTTCATTTTGTAGTTACTGTCGTAGGGCGGCATGCACCCGTCGTGCAGTGCGAAGTGATGCGGCGTGACCTCGCAGGTCACCGGCAGCCCGCGTTGTTTGGCATACGCGACCATGGCCATGGCGTTTCGTGTAGAAATGTGCGCCACGTGAAAACGCGCTCCGGTCAACTCCGCCAGCAGAATGTCGCGCGCCACCATCACGTCCTCGGAACTCGCCGGTATGCCCCGCAGCCCCAGCCGCACGGATTCGTAGCCTTCGTGCATATCGCCGCCCGCGCTCAGGTTCAGATCTTCGCAGTGATCGATTACCGGCAGGTCAAAGGAGCGCGCAAACTCCATCGCCCGGCGCATCACCCGCGCATTCATGACCGGCCGGCCATCGTCTGAAATGGCCACCACCCCCGCCGCCTTCATGGACCCGATCGCCGCCAGTTCCTCGCCCGCGCTGTTCTTGGTGATGGCGCCGATCGGAAAAACATTCGTCACCGCCAACTTGCGCGCGCGCTCGATAATGTAGCTGGTGACCGTGGCATTGTCGTTCACCGGCAGCGTATTGGGCATCGAGCAGATCGAGGTGAATCCGCCCGCCGCCGCCGCCCGTGCCCCGGTTTCGATGGTTTCCGCGTGCTCGATACCCGGCTCGCGCAGGTGTACGTGCATGTCGATGAATCCTGGCGCCACGATCAAACCCGCCGCGTCGAAAGTCCCCGCGCCGGCTGCTTCCAGATTCGGTCCTACGCCTTCGATACTGCCGTCGCGAATGAGCACATCGGCCAGCATATCGGTTGCCGAGGCCGGGTCAATCACCCGTCCGCCCTTGATGAGAAGTTGTGACATCAGCCGATCACCCGCTCCAGCACCGCCATGCGCACGGCGACGCCGTTTTCCACCTGGTTCAGTATGACCGAACGCTGCGAATCCGCCACTTCCGACGACAGCTCCCGCCCGCGGTTGATGGGCCCGGGATGCATCACGATGGCATCCGGCTTGGCCAGCGCCAGGTGCTGCAGCGTCAGCCCGTAAAATTGGAAGTACTCGCTCGCCGGGAAAGCCGCCTCGTGCTGCCGCTCCAGTTGCACGCGCAGCATCATGATGACATCGGCGTCCCGGATGGCCTCCCGAATATCGTTGGTGAGCACCACCCCCGGCGCGATCCGCGCCAGTTCCCGCGGCAGGAGCGAAGCCGGTCCGCACAACACGATCTGCGAGCCGAATTTCGAAAGCAGATAAACATTCGACCGCGCCACCCGGCTGTGCGCGATATCGCCGATGATGGCCACGCGCAGCCCTTCCAGGCTGTGCCGCCGGTCCAGGATAGTGCGTGCGTCCAGCAGAGCCTGCGTGGGATGTTCATGCGTGCCGTCGCCCGCGTTAATGATGGGCATGGCCAGGTAGCGCGCCAGAAAGTGCGGCGCCCCAGATGCCGAATGCCGCATCACAATCGCGTTGGGACGCATGGCTGCCAGTGTGTTGAGCGTATCCACCAGCGACTCGCCTTTCGATACGCTGGAAGCCGAAGCCGCAATCGAGACGGCATCCGCGCCCAGGCGCTTGGCGGCGATTTCAAAACTGGTGCGGGTGCGCGTCGAGGCTTCGAAGAAGAGATTCACAATCATCTTCCCGCGAAGCGTGTCCAACTTCTTCTGCGGTTGGTGCTGGACGGGTTGAAACTGCTTGGCGCGCTCCAGGATGGCTTCGATCTCGGCGCGGTCCAGTTCTTCGATTCCGAGCATTCCTGCCGGCATGGTTTAAACAGCTTCGCCCGCGGCGGTTCTTTCCACCAGCAGCACCTTCTCCATCTCATCGATCTCCTGAAACTTCACTTCGATGATTTCGTCGTCGGTGGTCTGCACGACGCGCCCCACGAACTGCGCCTCGATGGGCAGTTCCCGGTGTCCCCGGTCGATCAGCACCAGCAGGTGTACGCGCGCCGGGCGGCCATGATCGAACAGCGCATCCAGCGCCGCGCGAATCGTCCGGCCCGTGAAAAGCACGTCGTCCATCAGGATGATGTTCTTCCCTTGCACCGGAAAGGCGATTTCGGTGGCGCTGACCACGGGTTTGATGTCCACGGTGGTTAGGTCGTCGCGGTAGAGATTGATGTCCAGAATGCCCACCGGCACGGCGCGCTTTTCGAGCGATTCGATCTTGCGCGCCAGGCGTTGCGCCAAAGGCACGCCACGACGGCGAATGCCGATGAACGCTAATTTGTCCAGATCCGGATTTTTCTCCAGAATCTCATGCGCCAGCCGCACCAGCGTGCGGTCGATTTCCGAAGCGCTCATCAGTTGGCCTTTGAGGCGTGTGAGGGGCATGGTCGGGTAAGCAACAGCGTAGCATAGCCGTCCCTGCTCCTAGCGGAACCCCGCGGTACCCTTGCCATCCACCACCAACTCGTACGCCCCGCTCTTCCAGCCGTGCGCGCTCATTGCCAGCTTGACCGTTCGCAGCGCATCATTGCCCGCCACCACCAGAACCATATGCGCCGCGTCCAGCGGACTCTTGCCCGCCAGCAGCAGCGCGTCCCGTTCCGACCCGTACGTTTCCCCGCCGATGCGGAACACGTCCGCGCCATAATCCAGCCCCAGACCGGCGCTCCATGCCGCCAGCGCCGAATTGGCCTCCGGACGCCCGACAAAAATCACATCGTGCGTGCGCAACTCCGCCTCCGTCGCCTCGAAATCCTTGCGTATCGGAACCGCGCTCTCATACATGTCCAGGAACTGATTCTGCAATTGCTCGGCGGCATATCGATTGGCGCCTGCCTCCCTCACCGTGCCGTACACCAGCATCGCGGAGCGCAGCCGGCCGCGCATGTCGGTCGTCAGGTAAACTGGACCCTCGCCCGCATCCACCGCGAACGGCACGCCCGCCTGCTCCACGAACGACTGCGCCGTCAAGGTCTTCGTCGTTTGCGCCGCAAAATAATCCCGCATCAGTTTCAGGAACGCTTCGTCGCCCATCTTCCGCCGCAGCATGTCCAGATACAACACGCCTTTGGCCCGCTCGAATTCGAATCTTCCCGCCGGCTCTGTGGCGTTCCGCGACTCGCGATATTCCACCCGCCGGATGTTCATGCGCAAGTCCAAATCGTCCGTCAACAGGTCCTGATAATACGCGGCGGAACCCGCTACGAACCAGACATCCGCCTCGCCGGCCGGCAGAATCCAGCCCTTCCAAAGCTGGTCCGCCTCGAACGCTTTATCGTGCGCCCGTTTCTCCTTGGGCGCCTCCGCCTTCGCCGCCAGCCGCGCCGTCTCATTCTCCTGAACCGCGGCGCGCAGCCCCTCGGAAGGCTCGCCACGGAAAAGCTGGTAGCCGGCTGGATACAGCCCGTCGTTCTTGGCGTAGCCGCCCCGCCCGCGATCGGGTGTCCACTCGCGTTGGTTCGGCTTGCCGATCGCCGCCCACAACATCAGGTTCTGCGCCATGTCCGCCGTCGCGATCTTCGCATCCATGGTGGACGCGCTCACCAGCGGCGCCGTCCGGAAAGCCAGAAATCCGAACTGTTCGTCGATCTGTCCGCGATACTTCCGATACAGGCCCTGCCACGCCTGGTCGCGCGTGTACGGCACATACGGCACATACTCCGGCGCGCCTTGCGGATCGGGCACATATTCCAGTCGCACGCCCAGATCCTTCGCGTTATTGTCTCCCCAGTAAAACCCTTCCGTCCCGCCGAACCATTCGTTCTTTGAGCTGCGCCACAGCTTCGTGCGCCCCGTGCCTAGCTCGTACATGGCGATCTCGTTGTTCTTCGCGTCGCCGATCAGCCATTCGTTCGTGTACAGGCCGTTGTTGTGCGCCCCCAGCCGCTCCACCATTTCGTCCACGTTGCCGGCGTATTGGATCGCGTCGCGCGCCCGAAATGCCACCGGCGTGCCCGCCGCGTTGAACGGCGATTGCCGGATGGTCGTCTCCGTCAGCACCATCCCCGCATCGTTCTGATACCAGTCCGTGCCGCTTTCGATGCCGCCCGGATAGCTTTGCATCAGTATGCGATGGCCTTTGACGGGCTGCACGTCCAGCATCACGTTGGTCTGCTCCGCCAGCGTCAGCGGCCACCACGTCACATGCCCGATCACCATCTTGCCGTCCCGCGTGGCCGGACCGGTGGCCGCGAACGCACTGCAATGATCCATCGCCGAATCCCGCTTGCGCTCGAAATATGACGGAGCGCCCAACGGCAGACCCTCCAGGCCCGTCGGCGTCATCGGCATGGCCTCGCCCAACTCGCCCAGTTCCACCGTCGTGTTCGCCACCACGATATCCACGAGGTCCACGCGGCGATCCAGCCATTTGGCGCCCGCGTCCGACGCTCCGTCCGCGATGCCCTTCATCTCTTCCAGGATCTCCTGGCTGAAGCCGCGCAGGAACAGCGCATTCACCGTGGTGCGAAGCTGATCCCAGGAATCCGGATCCGCCTTGGCGCTCAGCTCGGCGGCGCAGCGCGCCAGGTATTCCGGAATCTCCCGCGCCATCAGGTGGCCGTGCTGATAGCCGCGCTCGTACGGCTGCCCTTCGATATGCAGATAAATCCAGCCCGCCCGCGGGTAGCGATAGGCTGGACCGAACGTCGTCACCGTGGCCGCCGGCGGATCGTCCGCGGCGGCCACTTCGTCCAGTGTCACGCCCGAAAACCAGGCCTTGCCCGTAAACGCGCCGCCTTTGGCGATCGTCAGCAGGATGCGATCCTCCGCGCGGCTGGCCACGAAGCGCAGTGCCAGTCGCGTCCATGCCTGCGTGCCACCCACTGCCGCCGAATGCACGTCGAACGGCATCGAAGCCATGGTCAGCACGGCCCCTACCGCGATCGGCGACCGGTCCAGATCCCGCACCGCCAGATTCTCCGTGCGCACCCAACCGGCCACTTCATAGCTCCTGCCGATGCGCAGCGGCACCGGCGCGGACTGGATCGCGGCATCCGTCGAATTCCCCGCTTCCACGCGCAGCGACTTCGTGCCCTCGTGCAACACGGAGCCATCCACGGATAGCGCGCCCCGCTCGGCGGTCCAATTCCCGCTTTGTTCCATCGTGGGCCGGAACGGAGTCCCGGCATAGAGCAGGGCCGTAGCCAGAAGACAGCAGAATAGACGAATCACAGACGGACAGCCTCCTTTCCGTAAGTGTAAACGACTCCGGGACAAATCCGTCAGTACAATTGGAAAGCCACCGGCGAATTCGCCGTCTTCGTAACCGTCCCGCCGGCAAAGGTCGCGGCCACCGTGATGCTCACGATCTGCGCGGTGTTCAGATCGGCGGTCGAGTACGGTTTGATCACCACCGACGCCGCGCTACCAGGGGCTGTCGCGGTGGCCGTGTGCGTGACTCCGCCAAGCTGATATTTATACGTGACCGAATAGCTCTCCACTTTCTGATTACCCCAATGCGACCCGGTCGTCTGGTCGAAGCCATTGAACATGACGTCGATGCCCGCCTCTTGCGCGAATACTCCCTCGTTGCCCGGAGGAGGCATGCGGGCGCAGGCCACACAGCCGCCGTCGCGCTGAAACCAGAAGTGAAAGTCGTTGGAACTCGCAGCCCGGGCGGACGGCAATACCGATGCCAGGGCCAGCAGAAATGATAGCTGTTTGATTTGGTTGATCCTCATCCTAATCCCTTCCGCCTACTCCCAAGTAACGTTCACACCCGCGACATATTGGTAAAAGATGTAGGCCGCGTCCAAGCCGCTGGGTACCGGAGTGACTTCCACAGCCCCGCTCGCCGGCCCAACCTGCAACGAACCCGGCGGTATCGCCGCCGTGCTCCCCGCGGTGGAGGGCAGCGACTGCAGCACATACACCGGAATGGTAAACTCCCCGGCGCTTGAGGGCGCAATGCATTCCACGTATGCGCCAGGCGTTGTTTCCGTCGGCGTGAGCCCGGACTGTAGCGTCGAGCTGATGGCAAGGATATCCACGAAGCCGTTGGGGTCGCCGCCCGTCCAGGTGATGGTCAGCGGCGTCGCTCGGGATATCGGGGCCGCTGTTATGATCTGGTTCGTCCATTGAAACGACGAAGCGGCCGCAGAAACGTCCAGACTCGCCGAAAACGCTCCCACGTTCCCGCCGCCAGGGCCCGTCACCGTGAACCCGCCGGCCAGTATGTCGTAACTCCACGAAGAAGTGCCCCATCCCTGTGCGCTCAGATAGAACGGCGCAAGACCGGTGCCCGCCAAGAGTTGAGCTAGGGTTGATCCGCCCACCAGCCCGTTGTATCCATCGCCATCAGCGAGCTTGGGAACAGGCTGTGTTCCGTTGGTACCTTCGATGCTCAGACTGGTTCCGGCGTCCAGCCACGTTACCGGTCCCAAGGCCCCTCCAAGCACCGGGTCCACCGGCGGCGGGTATGCCATGTACGTATAGACTGCGCAATTATTCACCGTAGGTATATCGGTGAGTCCGAACGAAGCGTCCAATTGTTGCGTGTTCAGGTTGACGATCTCGCCGTTGACCGTATCGTTATCCCACTGAAAAGGAGAGCCAAAAATATACAAGGTTGTGTAATTGCTCAGCAAACCAATCGCCCCGACATTCACCGACCCCTTGCTGTCAATCGCCCCCGCCAGTTCGTTCATGTTGATGCCATCGGCATCCTGGCACGGCGCGCCCGCGGGATCTACGGCTAGGCTGGTGAAGTTACTGACAACCTGCGCCCCCGGCGCACCCGCGTATACAGCCACCTCGTTGTAGCAGCCGGACACTCCCTCCGGAACCGTGAACGCGATCAGGTCCTCCGCGGTGTAGCTGGATCTCCCGGCGTACTCCACGGTGGCTGGCTGGCCCCCGATCCACACGTTTACCAGGAAACTGGTGGTGCGCAGATCCACCTGGTACGGCGCTTGTTTGCCCTCCTGCCCGGGTTCGACCGCCGGACCAAGTCCCGTGCCATGCAGTTCCACGATCTGGCCCGGCTTTGCCGTTTGAAATAAGGTGTTCTGCGTGGTGGATCCATCCGTGGCAATGTTGTAGAACAGCCCGGCGCCTGATCCGGCCCCATTCAGCGCATAGCCGCCAGGCGAACTCGCCACGACCGTAACGGGCGCGGGATCGCTGCCGACGCCGCTCTGCGTCACCACTACAGTGCCGGTGCCAGTGGGCATGCCGGATGGCATCACGGCGTCAATTTGGGTATTCGCCGAGCCCCAGGATGGTCCGACGTAGTAAATCAGAGCAGGCTTAGTTACGTCGCCAACCGACACCGTGACCGACGTCCCGTCGAGTGCAGTCGGCAAGGGATAAGTTCCCCAAGCACTCGTGCCGGTGCTGGTCGCACTGCCATTCCCCAGAATGACGAAGAAGGCGCCCTGTGCGATAGAAGAGTTGGGCAGCGGAGAGTAGATAAAGCTCGCTGCGTTAGTGATGGAATTGATCGTCAGCTGGGCGTCGGCGACATCTGCCAGCAACCCAAAGCTCAGAACTAGAGCGCACACAACCTTCGCGGCTAGGTTCATAAATACGGATTATACGCCCGGTTAATCGCCGGTTAATCAGAAACTCAACCGGAAAGACGCCCGACAGCGTGCCACGCAGCACAAACGCGAGAATAAAAACGCAAGTTGACGTCGCGTACGGCAGCCGGCTCCGCCGGAAACTCTCACCTAATCCGGTTTATCAAGACCGCGAATCCTGTATACTCGCTGACGTCCACCAGGTCCGGCTTTCCATCGTTGTTGAAGTCGGCCGCCTGTGCCCACGCCGGCAAGTCGCCGGCCGTATAGCTCACCGGCGGCTGGAAGTATCCATTACCGTTGCCCTACTTCACGTTGCCCATGAGCGCCTGCCGGGCAAATTCACCGGACGGCGTCAGCTTGTACTCCCAATTGCTGATCAGCGTGGGTCCCCACTCCGGATCGAAGCACCAGACCATCCAACTGATGCCTTTGCCTTCGAGATATTTGATGATCGACGAGCCGTAATCCGCCACCGTGAATCCACCGAATTCGGTGGCTACCACGGGATACTTGGCAGATGCGAAGCCGAAGTCCTCTTCCCACTTCGGCTCCCATGGCCGCGGACGCTTGTTGGAATAAGGATGCGTGACGTAACCGATCCCATCGGCATTGACCGGCGCCAGGAGCAGCGGCGTCAGGTCATAAGCCCAATCAAAACCAGCCACCAAAGGAATGACCTGCGGATTGTAAGCCCGGATGATCGCGATCAGATCTTCCTGCATTTTCTTCCACTCCATCCAGTTGACCGGTCCGAGTTGGTTGCGGAAAGTAGTGGGTTCGTTGAACAGCTCGAAGAAGGCGATGGTGTTATGGCCGGCGAAATGCCGCGCGGCGGTGCGCCAGAAATTATAAGTCTCCTGCTGCGAAGTGTCGTACATCGGGTCCTGGAACAGCCCCGTAGTCAGGTTGCCGATGGAGTGCCAGTCGATATCGATGTACAAATCCAAGTCGGTACACCACTCCACGGCCTGATCGAGAAGTTTCAGATATTCGGCCGGCGTGCGTTCGCGCCACGCCACCGGATGCACGGGGATGCGCACGATGCGCGCCCCGAATTCCTTCACCTTTACGAAGTGGTCCTTATTCCAGTGGCCCTGGCCTGCGAGCTTATCCGGATCGGATATCGACACGCCGCGGAACAGAACGGTGTTGCCTTGAGGGTCGACGAATTTGTTGCCTTTGACGGAGACCAACGGCATCTTCCTGGCGTTGGCGGTGTAGGGGCGGGCCCCGGCGGGCCGCTCGTTCCACCATTGATGAGTGCGCTGGTCCGCGGGAGTCTGCGCGGATAGCAGCGCAGCGCTCAGCAGGACGCAACATATTAGAAGTCGCATGCAAGCTCCAATTTAACTCCGAATCGGCAATTGACTAGACGTGAACTATCAGATCAGCCCGTGCTCGCGCAGGACCGCGTCCACCTCGGGACGGCCGGTCGGCAGATCCACACTGGGGATAGCGGCGCCCGCCTCGATGAGCGCGCGCGCTACGCCGGCATAGTCGCCGCCAGGTTCGGCGCAATTGTGCGAACCGTGGCCGAACCAGCCCGGAGGCGTGCCATGAAACTGCTCGTCTTCGATGGCCAGCGACGCGCCATGCTGCAGCAGCAGGTCCACCAGGTCGGCATAGCCTTTCCAGCAGGCCCAATGCAGCGCCGTCGCTCCCATATCGCCGCGCGCGTCCACCGGCATGCCGGCGGCCAGCAGCCCTCGCACTGCCGCCGTGCGATGGCTCATGGCGAGATCTGGTAGTAGATGACGGCAGTTCACCGGCAGTTTCGCGGCGGGCTGGTTTGCGGCGAGGCGATCGAGTTCCTGTGCATCGGCCGTGGCGCACGCGCCCAGCAGGCGATCCAGCGGTGAAGCGTCCGTGCTGGCGCCCCGCGCCCCCAGGAGCGCGGCGATCGCCGTCTCGCCGCTGCGCACAGCCAAGGCGTACGGCGTGCAGCCGTCATGGCGCGGCGGGTCCGGATTCGCGCCGGCATCCAGCAGCGCGCCTACGACGGCCGCGCTGCGTCCCCTCCAGAGCGCCCAGTGCAGCGCAGTTTCGCCGCGATGATTCTTTTCGTTGGGGTCCGCGCCGCCCGCCAGCAGCAAATGCACACCCGCCAGGTCCTCGCGGTCCAGCATGTGATTCAGCGCATTCGTGCCACCCGGTTTAGCCCCGTGGCTCAGTAGCAGCTTCACGCACTCGAGATCGGGGTGCTCGATGGAATGGTACAGCGATTCGCCATCGTCAGGATTAGCGCCCGCTTCGAGCAGCACGCGCGCCAGCGCGGAATTGTTGTTGAGACCCGTAGCCGCGTAGAGACAGGAGAGAGGGTTGTCGGGATAGCCTTCGCTGATGATCGAAGCGTTCGGATCGGCGCCGCTCTGCAACAGGACGCGCGCGGTTTCGGCGAGATCGGCAGCCCGCGGACAGCCTCGGGCGGCGAAGCGGGAGAAACAGGCGTAGGCAAGTGGTGAGTAGTTTTGCGGGCCACCGCCGACGCGCGCCAACGCCGGCGCCGCAGCCAGCGTCTGGTCGACGGCGCGCCAGTTTCCCAGAACCAGGTCTACATAGAACCCGCCACGAGCCACACCAGGATGTGCGGCAAGCAGTTCTTCGGCCCGCCGCAGATCGGAAACGGCGGCGTCAATGAACGCCGCTACTCGGCCAGGGTCGTCCAGGCGCGACTGGACGATAAACGTACGAAAGCGGGGCCAACTGCGAAACCCTTGCTCCCGCGCCACGGTCAGTTGCGCGTCATGCAATTGCAGCGCCACGGGATCGAAGTTCTTCAATTGCCGCGCGATGCGCTCGCGCGCGGAAGAATCGCCCGTTTGGGCGGCTTTCAGCAAGGCTTTGGCCTGCTTGCGATAGTATTCGAGATTGAGGCTGGACGCCTCGGGATTGGCCGGCATACGACCTCCTTTCAATTTGTGCCAATCGTCCGCATGACGGGCTGAAAGAAGGTTCGTTGAACTGCAGAAACTTCAATGGTGGGAAAGTCCCTTTCCGCGGACTGGCAGCGCCCATGTGCGCTTTCCGCATAATAACAAATCGAGGTCGTTTAATTGGCCCCACAGTCGGCGGCGCGATCCAGCAACAGTTTACGCTCGCGGGTGTTCCGCGTGAGAGCAGCCGCCCGCTCGAATTCGGCGCGCGCTTCGCCGAAGCGGCCCAGCTTGGCCAGTAGATCGCCGCGCACGCTGGGCAACAGGTGATAGTTCTCCAGCACCCGCGCGCCGATGAGCGTGTCGATGATTTCCAAGCCGGCTTGTGGACCGGCCGCCATGCCCACTGCCACGGCGCGATTCAGTTCCACCACGGGCGATGGGGTGACCTCCGCGAGCGCCGCGTAGAGCATGGCGATGCGCGCCCAGTCCGTCTCGGCTGCATCTCGCGCCCGTGCGTGGCAAGCTGCAATGGCGGCCTGCAGCGTGTAGCGTCCACGCGCGCCGCCCAGTTGTTCGGCGCGAGAGAGAGCAGTCAGGCCGCGTCTGATGAGGAGTTGGTCCCATTGCGCGCGGTTTTGATCCAACAGCAGGACCGGTTCGCCCAACCCGTTCACGCGCGCCCGCGCCCGCGATTCCTGGATCTCCATCAGCGCCACCAGCCCGTGCACTTCCGGCTCGCGCGGCACAAGCTCGGCCAGGATGCGTCCCAGGCGCAGAGCATCCTCGCAGAGTGCCGGCCGCATCCAATCGTCGCCGGCCGTGGCCGAATAGCCTTCATTGAAGATCAGGTAGACGACTTCCAGTACGGAAGACAAGCGGGCTGTCAACTCGTCGCCGCGTGGAACCTCGAACGGCACGCGGGCTTCGGCAAGTGTCCGTTTCGCGCGCACGATGCGCTGCGCGATGGTTGGCTCGGAAGCCAGAAATGCGCGCGCGATCTCGGCGGTAGTTAATCCTCCGAGCAGACGCAGCGTCAGCGCCACGCGGGCTTCCGTCGAGAGCACCGGATGACAGGCCACGAACACCAGGCGCAGGAGGTCATCGCCGATGGGATCGTCTATCGACGTATCTGGATACATCCGCTCCGCGCCAATCTCGCGGCCTAGCTCCTCGTGCTTGCGCTCGAGCATCTTGTTGCGGCGCAGCCAATCGAGTGCGCGATGTTTGGCCGTGCCCATCAGCCAGGCGCCGGGTTTCTCCGGTATGCCTTCCTCGGGCCACTGCTGCAGCGCCGCCAGCAATGCGTCCTGCGCCAGATCCTCTGCCACCCCGACGTCGCGGACCATACATGCGAGCGCGGCGATGATGCGGGCAGATTCGATGCGCCAGATGGCGTCAATAGCGCGATGTGAGTCGGTAGTCCCCATCGACTACCGATCACATCACTTTTTGTGACTCAGGCGCAACCGATCACTTTGGCTGCATCTCGGGATCCTTGCCGAGGGCCTCCAGTACGTCGGCTGGGAAGTCGCCGATCTCCAGCATCTGGCGGATCTCGATCACCTCGTTTTCCGAACCGGGGCAGCGGGAGGCCCATTCGATGGCTTCCTCCTTCGATCGCACCTGGATCATCCAATAGCCGCCCACCACCTCCTTCGCTTCGATGAACGGCCCGTCGGTCACGGTGGGCTTGCCGCCGGCGAAGGAGACGCGCGCGCCCATGGAAGGCGGATGCATGCCATCGAGGGCCAGTAGTACGCCAGCCTTCTGCAGGCTCTCGTTGTACTGCCTCATGGTGGCTATCGCCTTGGCGTCCGGCAGGGTACCGGGAGCTGCCTTTTCATAGCCGTGCGGGATCATCAGCATCATGAAGCGCATGTCTGCTCCCCCTGGGACGGGTCCATAATCTGACGGATTTCGCACTCGCCGTCGCCTGCGATGGCCAGGAACTGGCGTGTGATCTCAACCACGTGCTCCCGCGATTTGGCTTCTAAAATTGCCCAGCCGGCGATCACTTCCTTCGCTTCCGCGAACGGGCCGTCAACCATGGCAACCTGGCCGCTCGTGCTGCGCACGCGCGCGCCGCCTTGCGAGACCGGCAGCAGCCCGCCGGTCGACACCAGGATGCCAGACTTGATGGACTCGGCCATGAACTGCCCCATCTTGGCCATTTCCTCTTTGCCGGGCGGCAAGGGCGATCGCGCGGGGTCCGGTGTGTACATCGAAAGGAATCTCATAGTTTTATGTCTCGTGTTTACGTTTGTTCGGCTCGGCTATTGTGCCGGCCTCTATTCATACATCGAATGGGAATCGGCCGGATCGACAAGCGAATCACGTTATGATAACCCGTTCAATCCTCAATATGACAGACATGTTTCGACAACGGCTGGAAGGGCTGGTTCGCGATCATGAACAGCTTATACAGCAACGGAATGAGCCGGTTCCCGAGGCGAGCGGCTGGTTTCAGCGCTACCGCTATCCGGTGCTAACGGCGGCCCATGCTCCGCTCGCGTGGCGCTACGATTTCGATCGGGAGGCCAACCCGTTTTTACTGGAACGGCAGGCGGTGAACGCCGCGTTCAATGTAGGCGCCATGGAGTGGCAGGGCAAAATCGTGTTGATGGCGCGGGTGGAGGGCGCCGACCGCAAGTCGTTTTTCGCGGTGGCGGAGAGCGCTACCGGCGTGGACGAGTTCCGCTTCTGGGACTATCCGGTGGTGATGCCCGAGGGCGCGGACCCGGAGACCAACGTTTACGACATGCGGCTGACGGCACACGAAGATGGCTGGATCTACGGCCTGTTCTGTGCCGAACGCAAGGAACCCAATGCGCCGCCGGGCGATCTGTCGTCGGCCGTGGCGCAGTGCGGCATCGCACGCACGCACGATTTGCAGACGTGGGAGCGGCTGGACGATTTGCGTACGCCATCGGCGCAGCAGCGCAATTGCGTGCTGCATGCGGAGTTTGTGGATGGCAAGTATGCTTTCTATACACGTCCGCAGGATAGCTTCATCGAGGCGGGGCGCGGCGGCGGCATCGGCTGGGGCTTGGCCGCGAATATGGAGCACGCTGTGATCGAAGACGAGGTCATCATGGAGCGGCGCGCCTATCACACCATCAACGAGGTGAAAAATGGCCTGGGTCCGGCGCCCATCAAGACCGCGCGAGGTTGGCTGCACCTGGCGCATGGCGTGCGTAATACCGCGGCCGGTCTGCGTTACGTCTTGTATTGTTTCCTCTGCGACTTGGCCAAACCGTGGGAGGTGACCGCCCACCCCGGCGGATACTTCCTGGCGCCGCGGGGCGAAGAGCGCGTGGGCGACGTTTCGAACGTGGCGTTTTCCAACGGCTGGGTGGCGCGCGGGGACGATGTTTTCATCTATTACGGCGCGTCCGACACGCGCACTTACGTCGCCACGACCACGGTGGAGCGCTTGCTCGATTACGTGCTGAACACGCCGCCCGATCCGCTGCGCAGTGCATTGTGCGTGGCGCAACGGATCGCGCTGATCGATAAGAACCACCACCAGGCCCGCCAATGATCGCGAACCAGGAGTGGACGGAGCGGTTCCGGCGGGAACTGACCGGAAACATTCTGCCGTTCTGGATGCGCCACACCGTGGATAGGGAAAACGGCGGGTTCTACGGCGAGGTAGACTGCGACCTGCGCGTAAACCAACAGGCGCCCCGCGCATCGGTGATCAATTCGCGCATCTTATGGACTTTCGCCGCGGCGGCGCGTATTTTGCGAGATGCCGCCTACCGCGAGATGGCCGATTGGGCGTACGCCTATACCATCGATAGCTTCCTGGACAAGCAGTTCGGTGGCGTCTACTGGATGCTGGATTACCTGGGACATCCCATTTCGGATCGCAAGCAGATTTACGCCCAGGCGTTCGCCATCTATGGCTTGGCCGAATATTTCCGGGCGACCGCACGCGCCGAGGCCTTGGATTGCGCGAAACAGCTTTACCATCTGATCGAAGAGAACAGCGGAGATCCCGAGTATGGCGGTTATCTGGAAGCCCGCGCGCGGGATTGGAGCGCTCTGGGAGACTTGCGCCTGAGCCAGAAAGATCTGAACTGCCCGAAGTCGATGAACACCCATTTACACGTGCTGGAAGCCTATACCAACCTGTTGCGCGTGTGGGATGATGCCGGCTTGCGGGCGAGTTTGCGCACGCTGCTCGCGATCACGTTGGATCGCATCGTGGATGGCGCGCACTTCAAGATGTTCTTTGACACGCAATGGGCGCCAATCTCCGATCATGTCTCGTTCGGACACGACATTGAAGGCAGTTGGCTGATCCAGGAGGCGGCAGAGGTGCTGGGTGATCCGGCACTGATCGGCCGCGCCCGTGCCTTGGCCGTGCGTATGGCGCTGGCGGTTTACGACGAGGGTTTGGATGCGGACGGCAGCCTATTCTATGAGGCCTCCCACGGCCGCTTGGTCGATCCCAACAAGCACTGGTGGGCGCAGGCGGAGGCGGTCGTCGGCTTTTACAACGCCTGGCAGGTTTCCGGACAAGAGAAGTTCCGCACGGCAGCTTGCCGCGCTTGGGAGTATATTGAAAACAGTGTGGTCGATAAGGTCCACGGCGAATGGCACGCCAAGTTGAAACCGGACGGCGCCCCGTGGAAAGCCGCGGAAGATCCGGATGCGTGCCTGGTAGGCGCCTGGAAATGCCCCTATCACAACGGGCGCGTCTGCTTGGAAATGTTGGCACGTCTGCGGTAGTTGGGATTCTGAACGGATCACGTCAGTAAGGGCTGCGGGGTGGGTGTGTCATGAGGGGGACAAGCAGAGGTGTTGGCTGGTTGTGGCTGGCTTTCGTTTGCCCGGTCGGGATTTTGCAGGCACAGGCCGTCCCCGAGATCGTGATTCATGACTTCGGCTACTTCCCCAAAGGTGCTGCCCCGTATGGCACTTTGATCCGGGATGCGGAAGGCAACCTTTATGGCACGGCGTATCAGGGAGGCGCCGCCGCCGAAGGCGCGGTATTCGAATTGGATCCATCCGGCCACTACACCCTTCTGTACAGCTTTACGGGCGGAGCCGACGGGGCCAACCCATACGCCGGGTTGATGCGCGATTCCGCGGGCAACCTCTACGGAACCACATACCAGGGTGGCGCTTCGGGCCATGGCGTGGTGTACAAGTTGAACCCTTCGGGGGTCCAGACCGTTCTGTATACTTTCACCGGCGCCGCGGATGGCGCCAACCCCTACGCCGGAGTCATCGCGGATGCGGACGGCAATCTCTACGGCACGGCTTCGGCCGGCGGTTCGGCGAACGCCGGCGTGGTTTACAAGCTGGACCCATCCGGTAACGAAACCGTGCTGCACAGTTTCACTGGCGGAGCTGACGGAGGTGACCCCTACGCCGGTGTGATCGCCGATGAACAGTGGAATCTCTACGGAACCACCCGCGGGGGTGGTAAAGCCCTTGCGGGCGTCCTGTACAAGCTGGACCCATCCGGCCGGGAAACCGTGCTGCACACTTTTGGCCCGCCCTCCGGAGAGACCCCCACTGCGGGCGTAGTCCGCGACCCGGCAGGCAACCTCTATGGGACCGCCACCACCGTAATCTATAAACTGGATGCCGCCGGCCATTATTCGGTGCTGCACTTTTTGCCATACGGCACGACGGGCGGTCTGGCCTCGGCGGGGCTGGCCCGCGACGCGGCAGGCAATCTGTACGGAACGTCGGACCCGGCGGAGGGCCCGTTCCCAACGGAGGCGCCATTTGGCGCGGTCTATAGGTTAGAACCTACAGGACGATTCACCGCGCTCTACAGCTTCCCAGGCGCGCCCCAAGCCGGAAATGTTGCCACGGGACCTAACCCAGGAGTGGTGCTCGATTCCGCGGGCAACATCTACGGAGCCACGCCTTACGGAGGCATCGGTGGAATGTTGTACCAGCTCGACACGGCCGGTCAGGAGACGACGCTGTATAGTCTGCCGTCGGCGCATCACGGAAGTTTCCCCCGCTCGGCCGTCACCATCGGGCCAGCCGGTGACTTATTCGGCACGACTGCGGCAGGCGGCGCCGCGAACGCCGGCGTCGTCTACGAGATGGATTCCACGGGCCGCGAGAAGGTATTGTACAGCTTCACCGGTGGAGCCGACGGGGCCTATCCCCAGTCTGGCGTGGTCTTCGACCTTGCGGGCAATCTCTATGGCACTACCGAATTCGGCGGTCCCGCGAACGCCGGTCTGGTCTTCAAACTAGACACCTCCGGACATGAAACGGTTTTGTACAGTTTCACGGGAAGGGCAGACGGGGCTTATCCCGTTTCCGGCGTTATCCTCGATCCCGCCGGCAACCTCTACGGGACCACTTTGGGCGGCGGATCGGCAAGCCAAACCGGCATACCCGAAGGTGTGGTCTTTAAAGTGGACCCATCCGGCCAGGAGACCGTGCTCTACAGCTTCACGGGCTTGTCGGATGGAGGCGCTCCGGCGGCCGGAGTGATTCGGGATTCCGATGGGAATCTATACGGCACTACGATTTACGGCGGGCTCGGCGCAGGTGTCGTCTATGAGATCGGCGCCGCTGGCGGAGAGACCGTGCTCTATAGTTTTACGGGCGGGTCCGATGGCGCCAATCCCTTTGCCGGCTTGATTTCCGACTCCTCCGGCAACTTCTATGGAACCAATGTCAATTCCGGCGCAGGGGGCGGCGGCGTAGTGTTTCAACTGGATGCGGCCGGGGATTACACGGTTTTGTATAGCTTCTCTGACGGACGCGGCGGAAACTCTCCATTCGCCGGCGTGATTCGCGATGAGAATGGAAATCTCTTCGGGACTGCGGAATACGGCGGCGATACGGGTTGCATCTTTGGCTGCGGAGTGGTGTACGAATTGAATCCGTTAGGCCAGGAGCGGGTCCTCTATTCGTTCACGGGTGGGCCGGACGGTGGCAGCCCGCTGGCGGGCGTGACGCGGGATGCGGAGGGCAATCTGTACGGAACAGCCATGGAGGATGGCGCGGGAGGTGGCGGCGCCGTGTACAAACTGATCTTGCCGTAGACCTAGAACGGGGCTGTGCCCGCTGCGGAAACCACGACTTTAACTGGACTGGACGAAATTCCGTTCTGCGGATTTGTCACCGCGAACGTCAGGTGGTCGCCCGTAGCTACCGGACACGCAGATGCCGCGGCCAGCGTCAAAGGACCCAGATCGACCAGAGGCGATAGCGGGGATCCATAGCCGTCTGTCAGATCCACGGCCAGGTTGGCCACCAGAGAAATGCTCGCATCGGTCCAGTTGGCTACGTACATCTGGCAGTCAGCACGGCCGGCGCTGCTCCAACCTCCGCCGGATGCCTCGGAATCGCTGATTTGAAGATAGGGCGAACCTTGCGCCGCCATCGGCAGTCCCAGATTCGGCAAAGACCCGAACCCTGTGCCAATAATGCTCACCGGTAATGACGGCGGCCATGGCGCGGAGAACTCCGTCGATTGCGGCGTTTGTACGATGATTTGATTACAAACGCTGGGCTGTTGCGGCGTGGGGGGCGAGCTGCAGCTTGAATTGTATTCCAGAGCCGGTGTAGGGAACTGCGTCGCCACAAAATAGATCTCGGGCGCGGAGGCGGTGTTGCCTGTGCAATTCAGATAGGGCGGCGATTGGTTTCCCGCGAGCGGCCAGGATTGATTGGGCCAGTCAACCGGATTCTCGGAAAGGTTAGGGCTATTCAAGCCGGGCCGTACGGCTGGCAGCACGCCACAAGAAGCGGCCGACGGCAAATCGCTGCTCGCGAGCACCGGAGCGGTTGTCGGCAGGCTATTCGGGTCCACATAATCGATCAGCGGTATGTAAGGTCCCATCAGGCCGCCGCCATTCCCGTCCACATTCGTGTACTCGGCCGTCGAAAACGGCACGGCAACTCCGGAGCAGGCGAAGGTTGTGGCCGGCAGTGTGTTTCTTACCGTCAACAGCAGGGGATATGTAGTGGAAAACGTGCTCAACTGGCTGAGATCCAGCACCGTGTAGCCATTCAACGTCCACACCGAGTAGAAATCTTTGGCATTCCTGACCGGCTGAACTCCTTGCGCCACGCCCGTGCCGCTGGTCTGCCGGAGCCACGCCGGCAGCGTGGCGCCGACGTTTACCAGAAGCGTCACGTAGCCTTCGGTCTGCGTGAAGGCGGAATCGGCCAGCGTGGCAAGCGAAACAGGGGAATCGCCATTGTTATCGGGGCCGGACCAAGTCGCCGGTGGCGGCGAAGACTGATACCAAAACGTCAGGCTCGAATACCTGAGTGGTGTGCCGGCGCTCAGCGAACAGTTATAAGGCGCATTGCAGGGTGTGTTGGGAGTCGGCGGAACCTGGAAGCGGAATCGCATCACACAACCATCTCCACTTTGCTTCTGTTGGCACACGCCGCCGTTCAACAATCCCGATAGATCGCTGGTGGAAACCGCCCCGCCAATGTAGCTGTCATCTGGTCCGGGACTGCCCTCCCACTGCGCCACGCGGGCCCACGCCACGCGATTGGCGAAAGGTAGTGCGGCTGGAAGAGTCGCATCGCCATCCGCATAGCAGGCCTGCGGGGTAATATTGGCATTGTTGGTGTGCTGTTGTTTCTGGCTTTGATCCAGCCATTTAGCGCTCGACTGCGATAGATCCGCCAGAGAGACGATCGCACCGCACGCCGGCGGGTCCGCACCCGCGCAGTTGCCGGAATTCAAGTTCACCAGCTTGGCGCTCTGCAGATAGCTGGCCGTGTACGCGCAGCCCGTTTTTACGTCGCGCACGATCACGTAGGGTGTCGGCGGAGGATTGGGTTGGGTGCACGTCAGGCTCACTCCCGGCTTGCCGGTGCAGGTCTCCGGAGGAGCCAGATAACTGCGGACGATGATGCTTCCGGCTGTGTTCGGGTTGCTGTGTCCGGGTGTGTCAACCACATGCGCGGCCAGTCCGCTTTCGACACTGGGACCCTGCACGTTGGTGTTCCAATCCATGGATAGGTGCCGCTGGGTCGCGTCCAGAACATTATCGCTTTCCGGCGCGTTGATCGCACATCCGGTAATGACGCCAGTTGGTTGTGGAATGTATCCCAGGCTGATAGGAACCAGATACTGCTGCGTCCCGGTGTATGCCGGGCTTTGCCCGCCGGGTCCCGGCACGAAAGGGTTGGAAGCGCTGTTGGCGGGGTCCACGGCTGCGTCCGCCAAATGCTGCGTGGCGGTATAATGCATGTCGTTATCTGTGATAGAAAAATAGCGCGCATCCGGGAAGGTGCCCACCATAACCAGCTCCACCGGGCAATAGTGGTTGCTAGCCATCCAGGCGTTGAGATTGGTGATACTGTAATACAGCGAGAAATAGGTGGCGTTCAAATCGCCTGCCGCTTCGGCGCCGCTCGACCCCGGAATGGCGATTTCATAGGCCGAGATCGGTGCGCCAGGCGCACTGGCGAAACTCTCGAAAAAATTCGCGCCCGTCGGACTTTGGTCCACGCCCGGCGGGATCGTGCAAGTAGCGGCATCCTGCGGCCACGCGGGAGAGGCCATGAGGCAGCACGCAGCTATCACGGCGCAAGCCGCGGGGATATGGAGTCCGCCCCTCAGCGACATGGCCGGATTCTATTTGAAATCGGACCTGTTTGTCAAGCGGCGGATACGATTTGAAACTGCGTCCTACTAAATAAATATGCAATACGGTTACTTCAATGATGACGCCCGGGAATATGTGATCACCCGGCCAGATACCCCCCTGCCATGGATCAATTATCTGGGATGCCAGGGTTACTTCGGCATCATTTCCAATACCGCCGGCGGCTACTCTTTCTATCGCGACGCCCGTCTGCGTAGGATTACGCGATACCGCTACAACAACGTCCCGTTCGACACCGGCGGACGTTATCTGTACTTAAGAGATAACGAAACCGGCGACTATTGGTCTCCCTCGTGGCAGCCCACGCAGAGTGATGTGGAACAGTACATTTGCCGTCACGGCATGGGCTACAGCGTGATCGGTTCGCGCCGCCGGGGCATCGCCGCGAGCACCCGCTATTTCGTGCCGCTGGATGAGAACCTTGAAATCTGGCAGCTCACGGTGTCAAACCAACGGCTGATGCCGGCGGCATTGTCGGTCTTCTCGGCGGTGGAATTCTGCTTGTGGGATGCCCAGGACGATGCCACCAACTTCCAACGGAATTTCAGCATCGGAGAAGTAGAAATCGAAGAGGGCGTCATTTATCACAAGACCGAATACCGCGAGCGCCGCGATCACTTCGCCTGGTTCGCCTGCTCTTCGGAACTGGCGGGCTTCGACACGCAGCGGGATGTGTTTCTGGGTTCCGCGCGTGGATGGGACCGTCCCCAGGCGGTGGAGCGCGGCGAATCGTACGGTTCCGTGGCCCATGGCTGGGCGCCCATCGGTTCGCATCACGTGCGTCTCGTGTTACAACCCGGTGAAACCCGGCAGATACTTTTTGTCTTGGGCTACCACGAAAATCAGCGGGACGCCAAGTTCGATCCGCCGGACTCTCAGATCATCAATAAGAAAACCGCCAAGCCGATAATTACGCGATATCTCGTGCCGGAGAATGTCGAGGCGGCTTTCCAAGGCCTTCGAACCTACTGGGACGGCCTGCTGGGAATCTGCCGGGTCGCCACGCCCGACCCGCACACCGACCGCATGGTGAACATTTGGAATGCTTACCAGTGCATGGCCACTTTTAATATGTCCCGCTCGGCATCCTTTTACGAGTCCGGCATCGGACGCGGCCTGGGTTTCCGCGATTCCAATCAGGATCTGCTGGGTTTCGTCCACATGGTGCCGGAGCGCGCCCGCGAGCGTATCCTCGATCTCGCGGCCACGCAACTCCCGACCGGGGGCGCCTATCATCAATATCAGCCTCTTACGAAGAAAGGCAACAACGACGTCGGCGGCAACTTCAATGACGATCCCCACTGGTTGATCCTGGGCGTGGCGGCGTATCTAAAGGAGACAGGTGACTGGAGCATCCTGCATGAGCCGGTGACCTATGACAATCAACCCGGCTCTGAGAAGCCGCTCTTCGATCACCTGCGGCGCAGTTTCCGCTATACCTTGGAGCGGCTGGGGCCGCATGGGCTGCCGCTGATCGGCCGCGCGGATTGGAACGATTGCCTGAACCTGAACTGCTTTTCGGACACGCCCGGCCAGTCTTTCCAAACCACCACCAACAAAGAAGGCAAAGTCGCCGAGTCGGTCTTCATCGGTGGCCTGTTCGTATTGGCGTCGAAGGAACTGGCGGCCATCGCGCGGCACAGTGGACACGCCGAGGAATCGCCGGGCTACCTGGCTGAAGGCGCGCGCATGGAAGAAACCGTTCGCAAGCACGGCTGGGACGGCGAATGGTTCCTGCGCGCGTACGACGACTTCGGCAACAAGGTGGGATCGAAAGAGTGCGCCGAAGGCAAGATCTTCATCGAGACACAGGGCTTTTGCGTATTGGCGGGTATCGGCCTGGAAGACGGCATGGCGCGCCGCGCGCTCGAATCCGTGCGCAAGCATCTGGCCACGCCGCACGGCATCGTGCTGCAGCAGCCGGCTTACTCGCGATACTATTTGCACTTGGGTGAGATCTCGTCGTACCCGCCCGGCTACAAGGAAAACGCCGGCATCTTCTGCCACAACAACCCGTGGGTGATCATTGCCGAAGCCATGGCCGGAAACGGCGAGGCCGCGCACGATTACTATTCGCGCATCAACCCTTCAGCCCGCGAGCCGATCAGCGACGTGCATCGCTGCGAGCCCTATGTTTACGCACAGATGATCGCCGGACGGGACGCGCCCACTCATGGCGAGGCTAAGAATTCGTGGCTCACCGGAACCGCGGCCTGGAATTATTACGCCATTACGCAATGGATATTGGGCATCCGCCCGGCTTACGACGGCTTGCAGATTGCGCCGGTCATTCCGGAACGATGGGCGGGCTTTCAGGCCGTGCGGCGCTTCCGGGGCGTAACGTATCGCATCACGGTGCGGCGCGAAGGGCCGGGCAATCGGGTGAAATTGTTCGTGGACGGCGCGGCAGTGCCCGGCGCCATAGTGTCTGCACCCGCCGATGCGCGCACGGAAGTGATAGTGGAAGCTGTATTGAGCTGATCCCTGTATTGAGCTGATCCCTGTATTGAATTAAACCTATGTACTCCCCTGACGACCAACGTTACGATCGCATGCCATACCGCCGCTGCGGCGCCAGCGGACTGCGCCTGCCGGCCATCTCCTTGGGCCTCTGGCACAATTTCGGAGGGGTCGACACGTTCGAGAACATGCGCGCCATGCTGTGCCGCGCCTTCGATCTCGGCATCACGCATTTTGACCTGGCCAATAACTACGGCCCTCCGCCGGGATCGGCGGAAGAGAATTTCGGAAGGGCCTTGCGGGCCGGCCTGTCCGCCTGGCGCGACGAATTCATCGTCTCAACCAAAGCCGGCTATCTGATGTGGCCGGGACCCTATGGTGAATGGGGATCGCGCAAATACCTGCTGGCCAGCCTCGACCAAAGTCTGCGCCGCATGGGGCTTGACTACGTCGACATCTTCTACTCCCACCGGCCCGACCCGGACACGCCCCTGGAAGAGACCATGTCCGCCCTGGATAGCGCCGTCCGTTCCGGAAAGGCGTTATACGCCGGCATATCCAACTACAATCCGGACCAAACCGCCCGCGCGGCTGCCATACTCAAGCGGCTTGGCACTCCCTGCATGATTCATCAGATGAAGTATTCGATGTTCGTGCGGACGGCAGAAGACGGCCTGTTCGAGCGGCTGGCTGCAGAGGGCATCGGCGGTATCGCATTTTCACCTCTGGCCCAAGGTTTGCTCACAGACCGATATTTGGCCGGTATCCCGGAGGGATCCCGCGCATCCAAACCCGGTACTTTTCTGAAGAGCACGGATGTCACGGAAGGGCGCCTCGCTCAGGTGCGCGCGCTCGACGAGATCGCCCGCAAGAGAGGCCAGAGTCTGGCCCAACTGGCATTGTCCTGGGTACTGCGGCAACCAGTCATGACCAGTGCCCTGGTCGGTGTCAGCCGCGTGGAGCAGTTGGAGCAGTGCGTGGCGGCCGTCGACCGCCTGGAGTTTGACGACGCCGAGTTGCAGAGGATCGACCAGCTGGCGCCGGCTAGTACCAAGAATTGACTTGCAGCGTGGGAGTAGCCCGTCCATCGGGTATAATCGCGGCAGGATGTTCATAACCAGGAGGCATCTGTCCCGCCGCTCGGTTCTACGCGGCATCGGGGCGACTATCGGGCTTCCTCTGCTGGAAGCGATGGTGCCTGCGCAAACCCTCTTGCGCAAGACGGCGGCTGCTCCGCCCAGCCGGCTGGCGTGCATCGAAATGGTGCATGGCGCCGCCGGCAGCACGGACGAAGGCGTTCGCAAACATTATTGGAGTCCGCACCAGGACGGCTCGAACTTCGAGTTCTCTTACTCGCTCGAACCGCTGGCGCCGCTGCGCGAGTACGTGACCATTATCTCGGGTACGGACGCGCGGCAGGCGGAAGCCTTCGCGCCCATTGAGGCCGGCGGCGACCACTTCCGATCGAGTGCCGTCTTCCTGACAGCCGCGCATCCCAAACCAACGAACGGCCCAGACGTTTGCGCCGGCACCTCCATCGATCAACTCTACGCGCAGCGCATCGGCCGGAATACGCCGCTGCCGTCCATCCAGCTTTGCGTGGAAAATATCGGGCTTAACGAATCGTGTGCCTGCGACTATAACTGCATCTACTCGGAAACCATCAGTTGGGCCTCGCCGACCGCGCCGCTAACTATGACCGTGAACCCGCGGGTGGCCTTCGAACGCCTCTTCGGGACCGGTCCCAGCCCGGCGGGCGCCAGCATTCTCGATGCCGCGTTGCCGGCGGCTTCCCGCCTGCAGACCCGGTTGGGACCGCGCGACCGCGCCCGATTGCAGGAGCATCTCGATGAAATCCGCGCCATCGAACGGCGCATTGAAACCATCGAACGGCACAACGCCGGCCTGCGCGAACGGGAACTGCCCGCCGCCCCGCTGGGCGTTCCCGATTCCTGGGAACAGCACGTGAAACTCATGTTCGACCTGCAATTATTGGCGTTCGCCGCCGATATCACCCGCGTATCGGCTTTCAAACTCAGCCGCGACACCAGCAATCGCATATTCCCGGAAAGCGGCGTGCGCTCGCCATTTCACTCGCTATCACATCACACGGAGACGCCCGAGCGAATCGCCGAATTTGCCAGACTCAATCGCTATCACGTCGCTACCACGGCGTACTTCCTGCGCAGACTCGAGGAGACCCCGGATGGCGACGGCAACCTGCTGGATCACTCCCTGGTGCTGTACGGCAGTGCCATGGGCGACTCCAATCTGCACGATCATCGGCGCGTTCCGCTGTTCCTGGCCGGGCACGCCAGCGGCGCATTGAAGGGCAACCTGCACCGCGTCTGCGCCGGCGGCACGCCCCACGCCAACGCTTTGCTGGCCGTCATGCGCAAATTGGGTTTGGACGTCGACAGCATCGGCGACAGCACCGGAGAAATCGATGTTTAGTTTAAGAACAAAGCCGGCCATACATGGCCGGCGCGGAGGTCAGAGCATGTTTCGACAAGCGTCTCTCGGGTTCGTTCTCCTCAGTGCTGCGTCCGCGATGGCGGCGCAAAACTTCCGGCTCGGCGTGGATTTCTCCCAGCCGATCGGCAACGGTTCGCATATTGCTACCAACGTGGCGGTCGCGACGGATGCGCAGGGCGGCATCTACACGCTGGCGAGCATTGGTTCTCCACCAACGTCACAAAGCTATCTGGTGAAATTGACCCCGGCAGGGGCTGTGGTTTACCAGACGACGCTGCCATTCTTCGCGCCATATATGGCGGTGGACGCGGCCGGAAATGTATATCTGGCGGCAGAGAATGCAAATACTTCCAACTTTTTCATCGAGAAGTTGGGAACAGACGGCGCAACGGTCCTTTATCAAACCCCGATTGGCGTGGTGTTGGGTCCAGCCGGTATCGCCGTTGATTCGAGCGGGCGTGTATATGTCACCGGCGTCCCGTCTCTGGGCATGCCGGCGACGCCCGGCGCCTATCAGTCAACCGCCACCAACTCCAATGCCTACAACGGAGCGGTAGTGCGACTCAAGGCGGATGGCTCCCTCGATTACGCAACCTATTTAGGCGGCGGCGTGCCTGTCGGGATTGCGGTAGATAACTCCGGAGAGGCGTTCGTTACCGGGAATGATTACCTGGGAGGCTACCCGACCACGCCCGGCGCTTACCTTCCGAGCGCTCCTTCGGGCGGTCCGTACCTCACACGCCTGAATTCCAGCGGCACGGGACTCGTTTATTCCACATATACCCCGGGCACCGCAGCCTGCTGTGTCGCGGTGGATTCCGCGGACAATGCGACGATAGCCGTCCGGGGTAACACTGCCGCGGATTTCCTGGTCACGCGCTTCAATGCCCAAGGCGCCGGGCTGATCTTCTCGCAAGATCTGCCTGGGTCGTCGCTGCCGGCCGCCGTGGGGCTGGACGGGGCGGGCAATAGCTACGTGGTGTTGTCCTCCGGTCTGACGAACGGCCTCATTGAGTCGCCGGTCGCCGCCAATTTCCAGGCGAAGAATAGTGTTACGCCATGCTCCGCCGGTATGAACTCCGCGCTCGCCGTGCTCGGTCCGAATGGTAATCTCTTGCAGGCAACCTATATCCCCTCCCCGGAAGGGTTCGCCGGGTACGTACCTGCGATGACCGTGAGCGCGAATTCAACGGTAGACGTGCTCGATGGGACGTTGGCAGCCGGTGCCGAGTCGCCGGTTCTCATCCAATTCTCCCCGAACCTGAGCGCCCCGCCCGTGCAACTCGCGTGTGTAGGCAATGCCGCCAGTTACGACAGCACGGCGATCTCCGGCGGTGAGTTGGTCAGCTTATTCGGACAGGGACTGGGACCGGCCACTGGCACGCAGCCGACGGTCAGCACGCAGACCGGATTTCCGTCCGAATTGGCTGGCGTCCAAGTGACCTTTAACGGGACGCCGGGACCGCTGTTATACGTGCAGGACGGCCAGATCAACGCCATCGCCCCGTGGTCGCTTACGGCCGGCCAGAACGTGGACGTTTGCGTCAGTTACAATGCTTCCCCCACAAACTGCATCACGCGGACTGCCGTGAATGCGCACCCCGGCGTTTTCATGTTCAACGGTTCTACGCTCGTAGTGAATCAGGATGGAAGCATCAACTCGGCGTCCCACACGGCGCCAACCGGAAGCGTTGTGACGTTTTACGCCACCGGGCTTGGGCCCATCACACCGGCCGAGCCCGATGGCGGCATCGTAGGGGATCCTTTGCCGGCCAATGTGCTGCCGGTGACCTTGACGTGGGAGTTGCAGGGCATGCCGATTCTCTGGCTGGGCCCAACCTCTGGTCCGGTCACTGTTCAGTATGCCGGTCCGGCTCCCTTCGAAGTGGCCGGTGTCAGCCAGATCAACTTCGTGATTGGCCAGTATACTTGGCCCATCTCGCTGGCTGTCGGGACGGGTCAATGCTGGATCTACGCATGGTAACTGACTAATAAACAGGGCCCAGAGCGCGGTGGATCGCGGCCGGCTTTAGTGGCTGGTTTCGTACGGCACGGGGTGGGAACGCAGTAATTCGGAGACCCGTGGCCGCACGCTCTCCGCGTTCAGGGGCGCGGTAAGCAGAGCTTGCGATCCGATTATGTCGGCGGCGCGCAAGCTGCCGGTGCTCTCCTTTTCCGCCGTCGCTACGATCTTAAGCAAGGGACGCAGCGCTTGCATCTCGCGCACAGCCGCCAGGCGCTCGGTTTCCGGCTCCGCCAAGCTGAAAATCGCCAGGTCGATCGGGTGCTCCCGCGTCTGCGTCAGCGCATCCCGTCTGCTGCGTGACGCGAGCACCGTGTAACCGGCCCCGGAAAGAATATCCATCAACCGGTTGCGCCGCGCCGCATCGGGTTCCACCACAAGCACCATCTGCTCCCGTGATCGCACCGCCATCGTCGCGCTCGCTGGACTGCTGTTCTGGCCCACGGTCAGCACCAGGGGAACGGCGTCCCCTACGGGAGCATCGGTGGGTACTCGAATGTTCACCTGCATCATGCTCACCATGTTCGGCGCCGCCCCGGCGAAGACTACCTCGGCTGGAACTCCGCCCAGA
Source organism: Bryobacteraceae bacterium (assembly GCA_049511415.1). Taxonomy (GTDB): domain Bacteria; phylum Acidobacteriota; class Terriglobia; order Bryobacterales; family Bryobacteraceae; genus Bog-159. The sequence goes on from JBEKYC010000013.1 coordinate 66,183, forward strand.
GTCACTTTCACCGGCAACCGCGGCCGGGGAAGAGCGCCCAGAGTGACATAAGGGATCACCCGGCCATCGATACCCGCGGGCGACGTCTGGCCCTCGCCGGTGGCATACAGCGCCACAATCGAACCGCGCATCGCCGGATTGCGCGGCGAATTACAGCAACCCATTTCGTTCAACATCCCCGCTTGGCCCTTGCCGGAAGAGTTCAATGTGAACAGCGCCGGAGCGGTGCGCACGACGGGAAGCCTCACCGGCGGCGACCGCAGGCCCCGGTATTCCACAGCCACCTCCGTCGTTTCGCGCCCCGCCAGTTCGTAAGGCGCCACAACGCAAATCTGCCCGCGCGCCGCATAGGCCAGCGGCGCGGCGATCCCATCAAACCAGACGCGGGTGTCATCCAGCACTGTGATCGCCTTTCCCTGACGGTCCAATTGCGCATGCGCCATAACCTCGGGCCCCGCGCCGGCGGCAAACAGCACCACCAGTTCGCCCGGGGCGACCGCCCCCGGCAAGAAACTCGCCGCATTCACAACCTGGGACGCGGATAGTTGCGGCGGCGCTATCGGTTGTGCCACCCCGGCATAAAACAACAGAGTAGTCAGCCACATCGCGATTCTCCAGGGTCAGGCGTTAGCGGGTTCCACAATGGCCGACATCGAACCGGCGCACCGCGCCAGACGCGGGTCGGGACCATAGGCGTGGATCTGATCGCGCGCAAATTCGGCCGGTTCGCGTTCACAAGTGAGTAGCACCGTGCGGCCGCACCGGTCCACTTCTTCGGCGTGCCGGAACGCCTGCTCCAGCGTAAAGATGAACAGACGCTGCAGCATTTCGATTACGTAGTCGTAACTGTGATCGTTGTCGTCGAGCAGGACGACCCGGTAAAGCGGGACGAGCGGCGCCCGCTCGATAATGCGGGTCTCCGGAGCGACCGTGGTCTTCGGCATAGCCGGCTTACAGTTTAGTATGCCACGTGCGGGCGGCCGGGGAAAAGAGCTTCAGGTACGGGATAGTAGCAGGTCGCGCAAAGTGTGCACCAGGATATAGGCGTCCAGACCGCGCGAGAAATTCTTCAGATAATAAAAATCGTACTCGACCCGGCGTAGCGTGTCTTCGGGCTGGTCGGCGGGCGTGTTAATCTGCGCCCAGCCCGTGATGCCCGGTTTCACCCGATAGCGCTGGCGGTAAAACGGGATCTTCTCGGACAGAACCTTGGCGAACTCCGCGCGCTCGGCGCGCGGGCCGACGAAGCAAATCTCCCCGCGGAGGATGTTCCATAAGTGCGGCAGGGCGTCCAGACGCCAGCGTTCGACGAAGCGTTGCGCAGGATTCAAGTGCCGGCCGGTCCGCCGCGTCAGCCGGAGGCTATAGAGACCGAATGGCTTGCCGCCCAGCCCCAGACACTCCTGACGGCTAAGAAGCGGACCGCTCGCGGAAAGTCTGAGCACCAGGGCCGCCAGCAAAAGGAGAGGCGCGGAAAGCAGCGTCGCAATCAGCGCCAGCAGCCAGTGGGTCAGCGTCTGATAGACCTGGCGCTGCCCGCGCGGCTGAAAAGCACCCGAGAGCAGCAGTTGGGAGGGCCGCAATTCACTGAGAAGGACGCGACCGCATAACTGCTCGTGTGCCACCGTGGCTTCCTGTATGGTGTAGCCGCCGTAGCGCAACTGCAACAGGTCGGCTAGGGGCATCTGGCCCCGGCGCTCCATAAGACCCACCACGATTCGGTCCGGCTTTAACGCCGCGGCGATCTCTTGCAATTCGGCCAACCCGCCCAGTAGCTTACCCGCTTCCGGCGGCGCGGCGGTTGTGTCGTCCGCGGCGTAGCCGATCACCACCAGGCCCAAATCCGGATGTCCGGCGATGTGACGGGCCATTTCCTCGAGCACCGGACACATTCCGGCAAACAGAATGCGCTGTGGGCCGACCACCCGCAGCACGGCCAGTCCAAAAGCGATACGCCACGCGAACAGAATCAGGACGAGTGCCGCGCAGGCGGGCACCATCAGGCGGATGGGCAGCCGGAAGCCGTCATTGACATAACCGGCCAGCCCTTGCACCAGCAGCGCTATGCCCATCACCAGCGACAGTTGCTGGATCAGCAGTACGCGCGACTTCACGTGGATATGAATATACAAATCTTCGAAATACAAGCCGCACAGAACGCTCGCGCCCGCCAGGCCCAGACGCCACAACCCGTTATCCGCGAGCAGGAATACCACCGGATCGACGCTCAGAATCAGAAATGTGACACCCAAAAATGCCGTGGCGATGAGCAGGACTTCCGACACAAACAGTGCCAGCGCACCTACGGGCAGAAAGACGCGTGACGATCGGTTCATGGGCCGGACACCGGAAGAGCCATCATTATAAACTGCATCGCGCGATAATTGAAGAGTTGGAAAAACCGGTCTATCTCGATCACCACGCCACTACGCCCCTCGACCCGCGCGTATTGGCGGCCATGCTGCCCTTTCTCACCGCCAAATTCGGCAATGCCGCCAGCCGCAATCACTCCTTCGGATGGGAAGCGGAGCGGGCAGTCGAAGAATCTCGCAAGCAGATCGCGCACTTGATCGGCGCGGACCCGCGCGAGATTGTCTTTACCAGCGGCGCCACCGAATCGGATAATCTCGCGATCAAGGGCGTCGCGGAGGCGCACACCGCCAAGGGCGATCACCTGATTACGAGCACTATCGAGCATAAAGGTGTCCTCGATTGTTTTCGCCGGCTGGAACAGCGCGGTTGGCGCGTGACCTGGTTGCCAGTTGGAACCGATGGCCTGGTGGACCCAAGCGCGGTGGCCGCTGCGATTGGCGAGCGGACGGTCCTGGTGTCCGTTATGTACGCCAACAACGAAGTGGGAACCATTCAACCGGTGGCCGAAATCGGCCGGATCTCCCGCGAGCGCGGCGTGCTATTTCATACCGATGCCGCGCAGGCTATCGGAAAAATCCCCGTCAGCGTGGAGGCGGATTCCGTCGACCTGCTTTCGATCTCCGCGCACAAGCTATATGGGCCCAAAGGGGTCGGCGCGTTGTACGTGCGGCGCAATCCGCCGGTGCGGTTGACCGCGCAGATGGATGGCGGCGGCCATGAGCGCGGCATGCGATCCGGCACGCTAAACGTCCCAGGCATCGTCGGCTTGGGTGCGGCGTGCGCGATCTGCGCGCGGGAGATGCCTGCGGAAAGTGCGCGCCTAACCGAGCTGCGGGATCTCTTACGGGCAAAACTGGAGGCGGGGCTGGCGGGAGTGCGCGTAAATGGTGCCATGCAACCCCGCCTGCCGCACAACCTGAACATGAGTTTTGCGGGCGTGGAAGCCGAATCGCTCATGATGGGCCTCAGCGATGTGGCCTTATCGAGCGGCTCGGCATGTACATCCGCTACCATGGAACCTAGTTACGTATTGAAGGCCATGGGACTCGATGATGCGGCCGCCTACAGTTCCCTGCGGTTCGGGTTGGGCCGGTCAACCGCTGGGGAAGACATCCATTACGCCGCGGCGCGCATCATAGAGGTAGTACACAAGTTGCGGGAACTTAAGGAGGCAGTGTGATTCAGGTGACGGACAAAGCGGCGGTGCGGATTCGCCAGATACTTGATAAAGAAGGAGTTGTGGGTGGCCTCCGGCTCGCGGTGCAAGGCGGCGGTTGTTCCGGCTTCTCGTACGTCTTCAAGATCGAGACCCGCGAGCGCCCCAGCGACCATATTTTTCCGGCCGGCGATACCAAGGTCCTCATCGATCCGAAAAGCTTCGTCTATCTCGACGGCCTGACCTTGGATTATAAAGAGTCGATCATGCAGTCCGGATTCGTGATCGATAACCCGAACGCCCAAAAAACCTGCAGTTGCGGCACGTCCTTCTCCGTGCAGTAAGCCCGAAGAGCGTGGATCTCAATAGCGACATGGGCGAATTGCCCGACGCAGCTATCGAAGAAGCCCTGATGCCCTTCCTCACGTCCGCCAACGTGGCGTGCGGCGGCCATGCCGGCGATGAGACGACCATGCGGCGGACGGTGGACCTGGCCCGCCGCTATGGCGTGGCGGTCGGCGCGCATCCCGGATACCCCGATCGCGCGAACTTCGGACGCCTGGCGGTGTCCCTGTCCGCCAGCCAGATCGCCCAAACCGTGTACGAACAGATCTGCGCCCTGGCAGCTATTGCCGGCCAACTGGCCCACGTGAAACCGCACGGCGCCCTATACAACGTCGCGGCAAAGGAGGTGGAAGTGGCCTGGGCAATCGGCGAGGGTGTGGCGCGTTACGCACAAAACCTGACGCTGGTGGGACTGGCCGGATCACGGATGTTGCATATCTGGGAAGCCATGGGCTTCCGGACGTTAGCCGAAGGTTTTGCCGATCGCCGCTACGAGCCGGACGGCAGTTTGCGGCCGCGGAGATTCGCGGATGCCCTGATCACCAATCCCGCCGGCGCGGCCGCGCAGGCCCTGCGACTTATGCACGAAGGACGCGTGCAGACCATTTGCATCCACAGCGATACACCCGGATCCGCAGCCATTGCCGCCGCCGTCTCCGCGGCGTTGCGAAAACCAGCTTGATTCCCTGCCCGCCTACTTGCTCGCGATCCGGAAATCGTCGAAATAGGTCACGCTGTCGGATTTAGTCCAAAGCCCGACTTTTCCCGGCTGGCGAAAGGTGGAGTCTAATACTTCGAAGAGGCGCTTATGGTTGAAGTACACACTGAACAGCGGACCGCGAAACTGGACCTTCAACACGCTCCACTCATTAGCCGGCACGGGATGCTTGACTCCAAAACTCGTCGGCGGCGCGCCCCTGGAGGCTAGCGGAGTGCGCTTGCCATCCTCCACCTTGTAGAGCACGACGGTGTTCTCCAGTGCATTGGCGCGCACCAGATAGTAATTGCGCGCATCGCGATAACGCCAAACTAAGCCACCGTCGCGGTTCGCTTTGCCGCCTACCGGTTTCACTTTGACGCTCAAATCGCCGTCTTTCACGTCGGATTTGTCGAAGATGGCCAACGGGCAGCGGCTAGCGCCCGCGTCATTGGATACCTGCGCAAATACGTAGGGGGGACTCGGCGCGCTGGGGTCTCTGACAATCTGCCACTTGGAAGGGGCGCCGGTATCCGGCACAACCGCAGTCCATCCCGGCGGAACCGCGCCAAGCTTGGCGGAATCGAAGTTGATTGTTTGTGTGGCTGTGCCCCATAGCGCAAAGGACAGCAACCAACCAATAGTCCTCATATCCCAGAACGCCAATCCCGTTCGACCTTGGCGTCGCCTACCTTGGTTGTAACACCCATAGCCTCCCCGCCACAAGCCATTTGTGCATGTTACATTCGGAGCCGTGCGACTCCTGTTAATCGACGATGACACCGAACTCTGCTCCCTGCTGGCGGAGTTTCTCAAAGGCGAGGGCTTTGCGGTCGATTCCGCCCACGAGGGGCATCGCGGGCTGGATCGCGCCCTGCATGGCGGTTACAACCTGGTGATTCTGGATGTGATGCTGCCCGGATTGGACGGTTTCGAGATCCTCCGCCGGCTGCGCAAGGAAAGCCGCTTGCCCGTGTTGATGCTGACCGCCCGCGGCGAGGATGTAGACCGCATCGTCGGCCTCGAACTGGGGGCCGACGACTATCTCCCCAAACCGTTCAATCCCCGCGAATTGGCGGCCCGCGTGCGTGCCATTCTGCGGCGCTACGAGCCCCCCGAGGCTCCGGGGATACATGTGGAAGTCAATGGCGTAGCGCTCGATCCCGGCACACGCCAGGTCAGCGTCGACGGCCAGCCCGTGGACCTTACCACCTTTGAGTTCGACATCCTGGAGGCCCTGATGCGCGGGGCCGGCCGCGTGCTCTCCCGCGACGACCTGATGGAGAGCCTCTACAGCCGTAAAGCCACGCCTTTCGATCGCTCCATCGATATGCACATCAGCCACATCCGCCGCAAGCTGGAAACGCACCGCCCGCTCATCAAGACCATTCGCAGCATTGGCTATCAGTTCATGCGCGGCCCGCAGGATCAGGATGAGGTGCCGGAATGAGGTCGCTCTTCGCCAAAATCCTGGTATGGTTTTGGGCCACCCTGATCATAAACACCATTGGCTCGGCTTTAATCTCCGGGCTGTCGGGGCCGCGGCCGTATCTGCTCTCCAGGTTGGTGGCTTTCCAGTTGATCGAAGCGCGCACCGCCTACGAAAGCGGCGGACGTCCCGGCCTGCAGCAGTTTATGCAGCGTTTCCGGCATGTGTTTGCCGGCGAAGGCGTGCTGACGGATGCTTCCGGCCACGACTTGCTGACCGGCGCGGACGAATCGGCAGTGCTCGCCAAATCGGTTCAGGAGCCGCGTTATCCGGCGTTCCGCCCGCGCGGCATCGTGGTCTCGCGCGCCTCCGAAGACCGCCGGTTTTACTTCCTGTTTGCCATCCCGCACGAGCGCCTGGCGTATTGGTTCCTGCTCCCGCAGCACTGGTGGATGATGGCGGCGGGTGTCTTCCTATGCTATTTGTTGGCGTTTTATTTGACCTATCCCGTGCGGCGCCTGCAACGGGCCGTGGAGCGCTTCGGCCACGGCGACTTTACGGCCCGCGCGGACCCTCGCCGTCATGATGAACTGGGCGATCTGGGGCGTACCTTCGACCGCATGGCGGACCGTATTCAAATCCTTCTGGCGGCTCAAAACCGGCTCTTGCTGGATATCTCCCATGAACTGCGTTCGCCCCTGGCGCGATTGCGTGTGGCCGTGGAACTGGCCCGATCGGGGCAGAATCGCGAAATGGCCTTGACCCGCATCGATCGCGAAGCCGAACGTTTAAATGCGCTGGTCAGCGGGCTGCTACAAGTGACGCGGGCCGAGGGCGATCCAAACACTTTGCGCCGCCAGCCCGTGCGGCTCGATCGACTGCTTGACGAACTGGCAGCGGATGCGGCAATTGAAGCGCAAGCGCACGGCGCGGACGTACGGCTGGCCGCCGCGCCGCCGGTAACCGTCGAAGGCGATGCCGAACTGCTCCGCCGCGCCATGGAGAACGTGATCCGCAATGCCGTGCGTCACGCACCCGAAGGCACCACGGTCGAGGCCGGCCTGGAAATCGCCGGCGGCCGCGCCACGGTGCGCATTCGCGACTATGGCACCGGAGTCCCGGAAGACGCGCTGCCCCACCTCTTCGACGCCTTCTATCGCGTCGAAACCGATCGCGACCGGGCCAGCGGCGGCGCCGGGTTGGGCCTTTCCATCGCGCGCCGGGCGGTGGAGTTGCACCAGGGCGGCATTCGGGCCGAAAACGCCGCGCCTGGTTTGCGTGTCGAAATCGAACTGCCGGCCATACAAAAGTGAGAAATCCTCCGCGCGCCGGCCACCACCGGGTATGTCATCGCCTTCGTACCATACCGACTTCCTCGCCAATGTCTTCGATGCCTTTCCCGTGCCCGCCCTGGTGGTGGATCGGGATGTGCGCCTGATCGATTGCAACGTCCAGGCCGCCCGGCTGATTGGGCGCACGTCCTTTGCCCGGTTTGACTCCGCTGGTCGGATCTTGGGCTGCGTGAATTCCACGAAATCGCCCGATGGCTGCGGTCACGCCGCAGGCTGCCGCACGTGCCCCATCCGCAACTGCGTGCGCCAGGTCTTCGAGACCGGCCAGACCTGCCGCCGCAAGGCTTGCGTGGAAGCGTTACAGGAAGGACGGATCAGTCAGATGGAACTACTCGTCACCGCTACGCCCATTCCCGGCGAACCCGAGCCCGTCGCTCTGCTGGTCCTGGACGATGCCGTGGAGCTGTCGAGACTCCTGACGGCTAGCCCTGCTTCTTCTTCTCCAGGTTCCAAAGCCCGCGCGAAAGCGCACGGCCGCAGAACGGGCAATAGTTAATACCCACGAAACTGGGTCGTTCCTCGCCAAATACAAAGTAGTACTCCGTATCGATCTCCGTGATGATCCGGCCATCCGTCAGTTGGTAGGGTTGCGCCTGGCGTGCCAGGCCGATGTCCATCAGCTTATCGAGTTGCGCGCAGCAGATCATGAGCTATCATCCCAGCATATACTGTGTATCCGAGGCGTGCGTCGGATAGGCGAACAAGGTGTCCTTCAGATCGCTCGCGCGCAGCCCACACCGCACGGCCAGGGCAAACAGGTTGATGTGTTCGGAGGCCAGATCGCCCAGCAGATGCGCGCCCAGGATGCGGCTGCTCCCTTCCTCCACCAGCACCTTGTAACCCGCGCACGCCTCATTTACACGCCGTGCCGAATACCAGTGCCCGCTGTCTCCGTGGTGGACGGCAAACCGCAGACCGGCCTGCCGCGCCGCCTCTTCCTGCCAGCCCACGGCCGCCAGCGGCGGGATGGTGAATGCCACCGACGCCAACCCTGCGTAATCCGGTGAATGGCGATCGCCCTCCAGCAGGTTCGCCGCTACCATGCGTCCCTGATATCCGGCGACGGGCGTGAGCGGCGCCCCGCCCGCGGCCGCCGCGTCACCGGCGGCATACACATGCGGATTCGATACGCTGCGCAAATATTGATTCACTTTGACGCCCCCCGGCTCCCGTTCCACTTCCGCCGCCGCCAAATCCAGGTCCTCCAGATCCGGCACGCGCCCGGCCGCATGCACCACCATCTGCGCTTCGAAAGCGCGCCCGCCCGACCGCACCCGTAACTCGCCCGGTTCACCCTCGATCCCATCCACCGGCGTTTCCAATTCCACGTCGATCCCCAGGCTGCGCGTGTGCTCCAGAAGGCGGTTGACCAGGTCCGGGTCAAAACGTTCCAACGGCCGTTTGCCGCGATGCAGGATCGTGGCCCGTATGCCGGCGCGCGCCAGCAGGTGCGCAAACTCGAACGCAATGTATCCGCCGCCCGCGAAAATGATGTTCTGCGGCAGGGTGTCGAGTTCCAGGAAGGCGTCGCTGTGCGTCAGCAGCCCTTCGCCCGGGATGCCGAGCGTCGCGGGACGCGCTCCGGTTGCCACCACCACGTAGCGGCCGTCCAGAGTATCGCCGCCCACGGTCACCGTGTGCGGTCCCGCGAAACGTGCCCGGCCATGAAAGGTTTCCATGCCCGCCTGCAAAAAGCTGTCCTCGCGTGCCCGCGGGACGGGCGCCGTGAACGTGCGCTTGAACCGCATCAATTCGTTCCAATCGATGTGCGCGTCTGCCGCAACGCCGTTGCCGCGCATGCGGCGCGCCCAGTCGATCACGTCGGCCGCGCCCACCAGCACTTTTTTGGGGTCGCAGCCGCGCAACATGCAGGTGCCGCCGAACGGTAGCGAATCGATGACCGCTACGCTCCAGCCTGCCGCCCGGCATGGTCCCGCCGCCGTGCCCGCCGCGGATCCCGTGCCGATCACCACCAAGTCGAACGATTTGTGCATCCGCCCTCGCTTCATTCAGTATCGCGTGAACATCCCCCGCCGCGGTTGTAAACTGGAACATTGGCTGCACTCACCCAAGCGGTCCCGCAATCCGTTTCGCCGCCGGCCGCGCCGCGCTGGGGGCGCCGCTGGATCATCTCTCCCCGCGTTGACCTGGTATTCGTCATCGGCAGCGTCCTGGCCGGGTACGCCTATCTGGTTGCGAACGTCGCGCTGCGCGTGCCGATTTCCCTGCTCTGGTGGTTCTGGTCCGTGGGCTTCGACGGGACACACATCTTCGGCATGGCTTCCCGGACTTTTTTTGACAGCGAAGCGCGCCAACGCAGCCGCGCCCTGTTGTTCGGCAGCGCCGCATTCTTCTTCGCCCTAGGGCCGGCGATGGTGTTGCTGGGCGGCAAAGCCGTGCTCGCCATGATCGTGGCCGTATGGGCTTACTACCACGTCATCCGCCAGCATTATGGATTCATGGTCCTGTACAAGGTCAAGAACCGCGACATGGCCAAGACCGATAATTCTCTCGACCGTTGGTTTCTGGGAGTCATGACGGTCTTCCCGCCGTTCCACCGCTTCTTTATTCACCATCCGGAAGAGTTGGGCCTGAAATTCTCGTTCCCGCGCCTGGAGCCGTTTCTTTGGGCCTTGGTCGCCGTCACCGTGATCGTATATGCCGGCCGCCAGATCGTACGGATCAGCCGCCGCGATGCCGTGAACCTGCCGAAATTCCTGCTATTTGCCGGAGTGATTCCGCTGCACTGGCTGACGTTTGCCTACATGAGCTGGATGGGCGCGGTGCCCACCGTGACGATCGTGCACAACCTGCAGTATCACGCGCTCATCTGGTTCCACAATCGCAATCGCTACGCCACGCGTGATCACGGCCGCTTGCCCAATGCCGTTTCCAAGAGCCTGCTCAACTACGTCCTGGTGGCCCTGGCATTCAGCGCGCTCTATCGCGTGCCAGGCTTCCGTCTGGGGCAGGTTTCGGATTTAGCCTTCGGGTTCTTCTGCGGATTTGGATTGACGCACTATTATCTGGATAGCAAGATTTGGCGGGTACGCAGCGATCCGGCGCTGCGCCAGGCGCTGCAGTTGTAGCAGACATGGATGGCGGGCGCAATGTCTCACGGCCGGCCCTCTAAACGCCGGCGCGCGCATTGCGGCCCCCGCCATGCATGCCGGAGGTTCGCACCCTTAAACAAGGAGAGATAGGATTGTAGGGCGGCCGCCCTCCGGTGGCAGGAGGAGATCAACCAACTGCCAGCGGCCGCCAACTAACTCATCGGTCCCGCGCGCTAAAAGTTGCTTACGCCAGTGCCCGCCGGCAATACTCGTAGCACTTGCGCATTTCCACCACCGTATCGCCGCCGTCGTATTCGTACTCGATGTTCGCCGGGATCCGGTATTTCTCGCGCTGTAGCAATTGCAGCACTTCTTTGATGGGCGTGTCGCCCTCGCCGAACGGCATATTCTTGCCCTGATTCTTCTTGCGGTCCTTGATGTGCAATGTCACGATGCGCGCGTGATGCTGTTGGATAAACGGCGCCGGATCGTAGCCCGCGGCCCAGAAATGCCCGATGTCCAGGTTCACCGCGATGTACTTCGACATTGCCATGGCCTTCTCAAAGCTCTCCGGCTTGGCGAATTCGTTCGGGTCTTTGATATTCGAGTGGCCGTGCATGCCCACCACGATCTTGTGCTTCTCCGCCTGCGCGGCGATGCGCGGCGTCACCGACAGCGTGGCCGAGGTGGTCATGGTCTTGACGCCCAGCGCCTGCGCCACGTCAAAACCGCGGGCGATTTCTTCATCCGTGAAATCGTCGCGCATGTTATAGGCGTAGGCCGAAAGCTGGATTCCGGCACGGTCGAACTTCCGCCGGATCTCGCGGATATCTTCCATCTTGACCCTGAGCCGCCATTGCCGCAGAGCCTCGCGGTCCTTCAGTTCGGGCTCCACGTGTCCCATCGACAATTCGCACTCGCTTAAGCCGACATCGACGAAGCCCTGGATGGCCGCATCCAGCGGCCGGTCGCGAAAACTGTAAGATTGCGCGCCGATCAGCACTCCGTTGACGCGTGAATCGAGCTTGCCGAAAGCGCGCGCGAGCGGCCACGCGGCCGCCATCACCTTGGTGAAATCCCGCCGGGTATACATGGCCCCAATTGTATCGAACGGAAAGTGGCAAAATGAGTTGTGGCTCAAACACCCCTGAAAATCCTGGTTCTGGACGTCGGCGGCACCCACGTGAAGGCGCTGGCCAGCGGCCATCGCACGCCCGTGGTGATTCCGACCGGTCCGAAAATGACCCCGCGGAAGATGATCGCCGATGTGCGCAAAGCCATTGACGGGTGGGAGTACCAGGCCGCCTCGATCGGATACCCGGGGCCGGTGGCGCACGGCAAGCCGGTGATCGAACCGCACAACCTGGCGCCGGGATGGGTGGGTTTCAATTTCGCCAAAGCGCTGGGCGTGCCGGTGAAGATCATCAACGACGCTGCCATGCAGGCGCTCGGGCACTACGCAGGCGGCCGCATGCTCTTTCTGGGCTTGGGCACCGGACTGGGCTCGGCATTCATCGTGGACGGAGTGCTGGAGCCGATGGAATTGGCCCATCTGCCCTACAAGCATGGGAAGACCTACGAGGACTATGTGGGGCTGCGCGGCCTAAAGCGCCTCGGCAAAAAGAAATGGCGCGAAAGCGTTTTTGATGTCGTTAAGCGGTTGAAGGCAGCGCTCGAAGCCGATTACGTAATCCTGGGTGGCGGCGACGCCAAGCAATTGAAGAAACTGCCGCCGGGAGCGCGCCTCGGCGAGAACGCCTACGCTTTTCGCGGCGGCTTTCGGCTGTGGAAAGACAACGCCACTGCGCGTCAACAGCCAAGACCCCGCGGCTAGCCGTCCACCACAATCGCGAATGTCCTCTTTCTCCCGGTTTCACCGCTATACCAGGTGAGAGGGGACTTGACAATGATCTACGCTCGATTTTCTCTATGCTTGACACTTTTGTTCGGATCGTGTGCCGGCATCACGCTGGCAGCAGATGCGCCGGCGGGCTCCAAACAGACGGCTAAGAACAGTTCTTCGAAAACCAGTCAATCGCCGGCGCCCCAGCCGCCCCAAACCGGTCCGGAAGCGGTGCCGGTGTTGTACGCCGCAAAATACGTGCCCGATGACCAGAGCTGCGGCAGCATGCTCGCCAAGAATCTCTGGGCAACGCCTCGCGCCACGGCATACCAGAAGACATTCGATCCGGTGAACCTTCCCGGCAACACACCGAAGATGAACCCGTTCATAGCCGTCGAATGTGACAAACCCACAACCACCGTCGATCAGAGGCCTATCATTCTACACGGCTCTCTATGGAAGAAAGGCGCTACCGACGGAACCTGGTCGCAGTTTGCCAGCCAGTGGCAGGTGTACCACCCCGCTGAGGTGTCCAAGGATCCGGAATTGCGGGGAATTCTCGCGGATGGCTACAAGAACGCCACCCTTCGCAAGCCAACTAAACAAACTCCGCCACCCAACACGCCTGCGTATAATCAACCGGCGACGGCGTTTTGGCCGGCCAAACCACCGCTTTACAACGACAGTCAGGTCGGGTTCATCGGTGTGAGCTGCTTTTACGATTGGGACGGCCGCTCGCTGGAGGATCCGGCGCGCATCAAGACCGTGACAGTCAGCTACAAAATCGAGACCGTTTCAGTTGTGCCCGACAATGTGAATAACCTGAACAGCATTTTGTCCGCGCTTTTTCCCGCAACCTCTACGGCCGGAGCCAAGGCCAGAGAGATTGAATCCCAAGCCGTCGTGCCTGGAGACCGCATCCGGATTCTCCTCAGTGGCTCCGCGCCCCAGAGCAGCGCCAAGTGGGCTATCTCGCCTAAGAGCGACCCCAAAGCCGATCCCTCCATCGACGACTACGGAACCTTGACAGTGCCGCCGGGCGCGGCCGAGGGATCCGTATATGCCGTTACCGCCACCGACAAGATATCCGGAAAGACGGTTCTGAAAACGACCGTGAAGATTGCCGGCGTGTTGCCCTGCCTCGTCGCGCAGGGCGACGTGGATGTTTCCAGCCTGCCCTCGGACATCAACATCACACTCAACGTCGCGGACTCTAGCCAGAAAAAGGCACAGAAGATACCGGACCAAGCTGCGCTGTCTTCCGCGGAACCGGTTGCTGCGAACCGGGTGGAGGCGCCTCTGGTAAGGGCCAGTTGGCCGCCGCCTGGCCCTTCAGCCGGCGTTGCGTCCGATCTCCAGCCCGATGACAGTGGAGATGCCGCCGCCGAGGCCGTTGCGCAACCGGCGTCAAAGACCGGCCAGACTACTAATTCGGGATGCTCTTCTACGGGCACATCCGGTTGCAGCACGACCCACAAGATCCGCGACTTCGATCGGGAGGCCTGGGATGTTGGCTTGGGCCTGTCCGCGTTCGGGGTCAAAGAGCCGCAATACTCGCCCTCCAATCCCCTGCAACAGATCAGCCCGAAGAACCACGCGGGGACGGTTTACGGGTTTGCCAACTTTTTTCCGTTCCAGGCCGCCGGATACAAGACCTCCTATTATCCCAGCCTGCTCATGGGCATTCCCGTGACGGGCAAGGTCTTTTCGCAGCCTTTTTTCGGGGTGTCCGAGAACATCCTGGGCTGGTGGAAACGCGCCCCGCTCCAGGTGAATCTGATTGCCGGCATGGTTTTCCTGAACCAGGAAGTCGTGACGGGCAACTCCAGTGGATCGCTGGAAATCGGCCACGCGCGCGTCTGGAAACCCATGTTTGGGGTCGAACTGCCAGTCTCATCGCTGGCGAGCAAGATCAAGAGCCTCGGCGGAAGCTCCACCACCAAGTCCTCCACCGGCGGGTCTCAATGAAGCTGGGGCGCTAGTCCGCTCCCGCGTCCACGGGAGACTCCTGCACCAGCGGGGGCGGCGCCAACCGCCCCTCGAAGTTCACATCTCCAGCCGCGGCGCCGCGCCCGTGCCAGTTGGTGAACGACTCCCGGATCACATGCCAAACCGTCCCCCGGTTTTCCGCGATCGTCTTCAGCCAGCTCCAGGCGCCTTTCTGCGGAAAGTAAATACCGCGGAAAAACATCCGCGCGATCAAATGGCTGATCTTGTAAGGGGCCGGCTCGTCCGCGATGGCATGGATGGCCGCGCGCGTGGCCGCCGGGCTATAGGCATTCGTCCAGGCATACTGGACTTCGTGCTGCACCTCGCCGGCGGTCATGTGTAACGGCGTGTGCGCCATGTGGAACGGCGCAAAATCCAGCCAATGCTTCGGCCGCGTCAGCCGGCCCTCTTTCTCCAGGCGCGTGTAAAGAGGCGTAGCCGGGAACGGCGTGATCTGTCCGAAGACCGGCAGCACCGGAGGCCATTCGCGAATCTGGCTCAGGGTGCGCTCGGCAACTCCGGGCTTATCATTGTCCAGCCCGAAGATGAACGAGGTGATCGCATAGATGTTCCGTCGCGCCAGGCGTTCCAGCACCGCGGCATATTCGCCCGGCTTGTTGAAACTCTTGTTGACGCTGGCCAGATTCGCCGGGTCCAGCGACTCCATGCCGATGAAGATCCACCGGCCGCCCGAGTCCGCGATCAGATCCACCAGTTCTTCGTCGCGCAACAGGTTGGCGCTGATTTGTCCCACCCAGGAGACCTGCGCGCGGGCGGCGATGATGTCGCGCAAAAGCGACTTGGTGCGCTTCGCGTTGATGGCAAAATTATCGTCCACAAAGAAAATGGCCACCTGCCCCTTGGTCTTGCGGGCGCGCGCTTTCAGCAGCAGCAACTCGTCCACAATGCTTTGGTTCGACCGAAACCGGATCGAATCGCCGAAGAATCCCGTAACCGTGCAGAACTCGCACCCGTAGGGGCAGCCGCGCCCCGACTCGATCGGTATGATGTGGAAGGTTTCCCACTCGGCCTTGAAGTGCTCCATGATCGGCCGCACGAAACCCGGAATCCGGTTGAACTGGTCGATGTCCAGCGAATCCCACGGGATCTTCGGGTAACTTTGCAGATCCGGTTTGCGCTCCTGTCCGAACGCATCCACCGGCACGTACCTTTCCTTAAGCACACCGCGCGCCGCGTCCTCCACGATCCTCGGCCAGGTCTCGTCCGCCTCGCCCAGCGCTACGGCGTCCGCATGCCGCGGGCCCCCGTCGCGTCCCAGCGCCTCGTCCGGCAGTTCCGTGACGTGCGGTCCGCCCATCACCACTCTCACCCCGGCGGCGCGAATCGCGTCCGCTACCCGGTAAGCCTTCGCGATCATGCGCGTCATGGCGCCGATCCCCACCAGACCGATGCCTTTGGCGAGCACAAATCGCACGATCTCGGCGTCGCTCATCGGCTGGGTATTGCCGTCGATCAGCAGCACTTCGTGTCCCGCGGGCGTAAGCGCCTGCAGGAGAAACATCCAAAGGTGCGGCATGAAGTTGGCGGTCACCCCGTTGTCGGGGTTGTAGAGCAGAATTCGCATTTCCGGACTGCCTTTCAGTGAGCCAATGACTGAGGCCAGTCCATTTCGCCAGCTAACTTGCTCCGCGAGCTGGGTCGGAAAGAACTCTGGAATCCCGCTGGTTCGTGCGGGATTTCGCCTGGAGTGCTATGCGGAGCATTGTAGCACCTTCTATCGCGCGGTTAATGGGCTTCCGTGCCACGCGCGCAGCATCCCCAAGCACCATGTGCTACTCTTAAATTTCCATGTGCCGGCCCGAGTGAGCGAGGCCTTCGTGCTTCGTACTTATCCCCTTAAGGAAGCGGACCTCGTCGTCAGCTTTTTGACTCGCGATTTGGGGAAAATGCGCGGCGTCGCAAAACGCGCGCGCCGTCCGAAGAGCCCCTTTGGGGCCGGTCTGGAGCGGCTCTCGCACGTGCGCATGGCGTATTTTCAACGCGAGACCAGGGAACTGGTCAACCTGGATTCCTGCGATCTGTTGGATTCCCAGTTCGGCCTGCTGGCGGATTACCGGGCGGGAGTGGCGCTGGATTTTTTCGCGGAGGTTACGGATCAGTTACTGCCGCCGAACGAACCGAGCGAGCGGTTTTTCCGCCTGTTGATCGCCGTGCTGGAACACATGCATGCAGCCGGGCCGGAGGGCGTGTGGCGCGCCGCGACATACTTCGGCTTGTGGGCGGTGCGCCTCTCGGGGTTTCTGCCCGAGTTGAATGTCTGCCTGAGCTGCGGCAGCGTTCTGGGCGATGACCAGACCCGTGAGCGCGCCTATTTCCTCGGCGGCCGGACGGGATTGTTGTGCGGCGCCTGCCGCCGGACATCCGGCACGGGCGCTTGGGAATTGAGCGTGGAATCGAGGATGATTGCCGAACAGATGTTGCGCCAGCCGGTCGCCGGGATCGATCCCCCTGCTTGGCAGCGTGAGACGTGCGCGGACCTGCGCCGCTTCCTGGTGCAGCAGGTCGAACATCACATCGAGCGCAAGCTGATGACCCCGCCGGTGCTGGAAGCCGAATAGACGATGGATTCCTTTCAAGAGATCATTCTCAAGCTCAAGGCCTACTGGGCGGCGCGCGGCTGTATCATTCAGGAACCATACGACGTGGAAGTGGGCGCCGGCACCATGTGCCCCGAGACGTTCCTGCGCGTGCTCGGTCCCAGGCCTTACCGCGTGGCGTATGTGCAGCCCAGCCGCCGTCCCGCCGATGGCCGCTACGGCGAAAATCCCAACCGGCTTTACAAGCATTCGCAATTGCAGGTCATCCTGAAGCCTTCGCCCGCCGACGTCATCGAGCAGCATTTGGGCAGCCTGGAAGCCGTGGGCATCGACCTGACGCGCCACGATATCAAGTTTGAAGAGGACAACTGGGAAGCGCCCACGCTGGGCGCCTGGGGCGTCGGCTGGCAGGTAATGCTGGACGGACTGGAGATCACCCAGTTCACTTACTTCCAGCAATGCGGCGGCATCGATCTGGATGTGGTGCCCGCGGAGTTGACTTACGGACTGGAGCGGCTGGCGGCGTTTCTGCAGGTGAAGGATAGCGTCTACGACATCGAATGGGCGCCCGGCTTCAGCTACGGCGACGTGCGCTTTCAGGACGAATTGCAGTTTTCCGTTTACAACTTCGAGATGGCGGATGTGGACACGCTCTGGAAGCTGTTCGGGCTGCACGAAGGCGAAGCCGCGCGGCTGCTGGCGGCCTATCCGAAATCCCTCGAAAAAGCCCGGTTTCCGCTGCTCCCCGCCTACGACCAGGTGCTGAAGTGTTCCAACTTATTTAATACGCTGGATGCGCGCGGCGCCATCAGCGTGACAGAGCGCGTCGGCGTGATCCAGCGCGTGCGCAAGCTGGCGGTGGGCGTGGCGCAAGCCTGGGCCGATCAGCAGGGGGCCGCGCAATGAGTCTGCCATTTCTACTGGAGATCGGGACGGAAGAGATTCCGGATTGGATGATCCCAGGCGCACTGGAAAGCCTTCGCGCGCAACTTGATGCGCTGGGGATCGCCGCCCGCATGGATGCGACACCGCGCCGATTGGTAGCCCGAGCCGAAGGGCTGCCGGAGCGCTTGCCCGACACCGAAGAACGCGTCAACGGCCCGCGTAATAACGCGCCCGAAAAAGCCGTCGAAGGCTTCGCGCGCAAGCAAGGCGTCACGCCGGCCGACCTGACAGTCGAAGGCGACCACTACACGTTCCTTCGCAAGACGCCGGGCCGCCACATGATCGACGTGCTGGCCGATGCGTTGCCCGGCATCATCCTGAAGATCACCTTTCCCAAAACGATGTACTGGACCGCCAAGAACGGTCCACGCTTCATTCGTCCGATTCGTTGGATCGTGGCGCTGCTGGGCGATGACGGGGTGCCATTCGAAATCGCAAGCGTGAAGTCCGGCAATGTGACATGGGGTCACCGGCGTCTGAGCCGCGACCGTAAGGGAGCGACCGTCACCGTCGCCGGCTACGAGCAAACCCTCCGCGAAAACTTCGTCATCCTTTCGGCGGACGAACGGCGAAAGAAGATTGAAGCCGGCCTTCCCGCCGGCTGCAAATCCGATCCGGCCCTCTTAGACACTTTGGTCTATCTGACCGAATATCCGACGCCCATAGCCGGCGAATTCGATCCGCAATTCCTCGAACTGCCGGATGAAGTTCTCATCACGGTGATGCGCCACCACCAGAAATATTTCTCGGTGGTGGACGAATCCGGCCGCCTCGCGCCTCGGTTTGTTGCCGTGATGAATACCAACGCTGATCCCGAAGGCCTCGTCCGCCGCGGCAACGAACGCGTCCTGCGCGCCCGCTTCAACGACGCGCGTTTCTTCTGGCAAACGGATCAGCGCAAGAAACTGGAGGACCGTGTCGAAGATCTCGCGCACGTAACCTTCCAGGCCAAGCTCGGGTCGTACATGGAAAAGGCCGAACGCGTCGTAAAGATGGTGGAGACGCTGGGCGGCGACGATCATGCCCAGCGCGCCGCGCGCCTGGCCAAGTGCGATCTCACCACGGAACTGGTGAAGGAGTTTACGGAATTGCAGGGCGTGGTTGGAGGCCTCTACGCGCGCGCACAGGGCGAACCGGAAGAGGTTTGGCAGGCGATATACGATCATTACAAGCCGGAGAGCATGGAAGACTCGATCCCGCGCACTCGCGCCGGCCAACTGGTTTCCATAGCCGATAAGCTGGACACCTTGCGGGGCTGTTTCCGCGTCGGCCTGATCCCCACCGGCTCCCGCGATCCGTTCGCCCTCCGCCGCGCCGCACAGGGCGTAGTCAAGATCATAGTTGAAGCGGGCCTCGGCATTCCGCTGCACCCTCTGCTTGGCGGCGACCCGCAGCTCACCGAATTCTTCGCGGATCGGGTCAAGTTCTACTTCCGCGACGTGCGCGGCTTCAAATACGACGAAGTCAACGCCGCCATGGCCGCCGCCTGGAGCGATCTCCCCGACCTGGAATCGCGCCTCTCGCGCCTCGCGCAAATCCGCCCCACCCCCGACTTCGAGCCCTTGGCCGCCAGCTTCAAACGCATCAAGAACATCCTGCGCCAGGCCGCCTTCGAAGGTGGACCCTTCGACCCGGCACACCTGGAACCCGGTCCCGAAACCGAATTGTTCGCTGAGATCAATCGCTCCGCCGGGCAACCAATAGAAAATGTCATCGGAGCGCTGCGTCCCAAAGTGGACCTCTTTTTCGACAAGGTGCTGGTGAATGCGCCCGACCCCGCGGTCCGGGCCAACCGCCTGGCCATGCTCCACAATTTGCTGGATCAGTTTCGCACGTTCGCCGATTTTTCGGAAATAGTCACGAACTCATAAGGAGAAGATTTATGAAAAAACATGTTTACCAATTCGGTCCCGGCGGGGCCGATGGCGATGGAAAGATGAAAGATGTGCTCGGCGGCAAAGGCGCCGGGCTGGCTGAAATGTGCCGCGCGAATCTGCCGGTGCCGCCCGGCTTCACCATTTCAACGGAAGTCTGCAACATCTATTTCAAGAACGATTACCAGGTTCCCGATGAGATCCACAACGAGATGCTCAAGGCCCTGGAAAAACTCCAGAAGCAGATGGGGCAGACCCTGGGCGACACCACCAACCCGCTGCTGGTCAGCGTGCGATCCGGCGCCAAGTTCTCCATGCCCGGCATGATGGATACCATCCTCAACCTCGGCCTGAACGACAAGACTGTCCTGGCCCTGGTGGAAAAGAGCGGCAATCCGCGCTTCGCTTACGATTGCTATCGCCGCTTCATCCAGATGTTCGGCAACGTGGTGTTGGAAGTCGAGAAGCACGATTTCGACGCCATCTTCGATGGCCGCAAGAAAAAAGTCAAAGCCAAGTTCGACACCGATCTTACCGCCGAGGACCTGCAGGCCGTCATCGTCGACTACAAGAAACTGGTGCAGAAGAAGACCGGCAAACCGTTCCCGCAGGAAGCCATCCAGCAACTCGCCATGGCCCGCGACGCCGTGTTCCGCTCCTGGTTCAACGCGCGCGCCCAGCACTATCGCAAGATGAACAACATCCCGGACGACCTGGGAACTGCCGTCAACGTGCAAGCCATGGTGTTCGGCAACATGGGCGACACCTCCGCCACCGGCGTGGGTTTCACGCGCAACCCGTCCACCGGCGAGAAGGTGTTCTACGGCGAGTATCTGGTGAATGCGCAGGGCGAAGACGTGGTCTCCGGCGTGCGCACGCCGCAGCCCATCGCGACCCTGGAAGCGCTGATGCCCGAAGCCTTCCGTCAGCTCCACCAGATCACCA
This sequence comes from Bryobacteraceae bacterium, assembly GCA_049511415.1. Classification (GTDB taxonomy): domain Bacteria; phylum Acidobacteriota; class Terriglobia; order Bryobacterales; family Bryobacteraceae; genus Bog-159. The sequence goes on from JBEKYC010000013.1 coordinate 86,742, forward strand.
CCAGCCTGGAACAGCACTATCGCGACGTGCAGGATTTCGAGTTCACCATCCAGGACGGCAAGCTCTACATGCTGCAAACGCGCAACGGCAAGCGCACCGGTCCGGCCGCCGTGCGCATTGCGGTAGACATGGTGAATGAAGGCCTCATCAACAAGGAAGAAGCCATCCAGCGCGTCGATCCGCAGCAGCTCGATCAGCTTCTGCACCCGGTGCTCGATCCGGCTTCGAAGAAATCTCTGGCCACTATCGCCAAGGGACTGCCCGCATCGCCGGGCGCCGCGGTGGGCCGCGTGGTCTTCACCGCCGATGAAGCCGTGAAACAGGCCACCGGCGGACCCGTCATCCTGGTGCGCGCCGAAACCGAACCGAACGACATACACGGTATGGAAGTGGCCAAGGGCATCCTCACTTCGCGCGGTGGCATGACCAGTCACGCGGCCGTAGTCTGCCGCGGCATGGGCACTCCCTGCGTAGCCGGCGCGGGCGATATCGATGTCAGCGCGCAACGCAAGGAAATGAGCGTCGCCTCCAACGGCAAGAAGCTCACCCTTAAAGAAGGCGACTGGCTCTCGCTCGACGGTTCCACCGGTGAAGTCTTCGCCGGCCAGGCCAACACGCTGGATGCCGATCCGTCGTCCGGCATCATGGCCACGTTCATGGGCTGGGCCGACGAATTCCGCGGCGGCTTTGCCGTGCGCGCCAATGCCGATATCCCGCGCGATGCCAAGGCTGCCCGCAAGTTCGGCGCCGAAGGCATCGGCCTGTGCCGTACCGAGCACATGTTCTTCGCGGAGGATCGTATCGCGCATATGCAGGCCATGATCCTGGCGCAGGACGAAAAGAATCGCCGCAAGGCGCTCGCCAAGCTGCTGCCCATGCAGCGCGCCGATTTCGCCGGTCTGTTCAAGGCCATGGACGGATTCCCGGTGCTCATCCGCACCCTCGATCCGCCACTGCATGAGTTCCTGCCCAAACGTGAAGTGCTCATGGTCGACCTGGCCAAGCTGCCCGCCGCCGATCTCAAAGCCAAGAAGGAGATGGTCAGCCGCTACGAGCGCCTCGGCGCCACCGTTAAGGATCTGAAGAAGGTCCTCACCACGCTGCTGGAGCGCGTCGAACAACTCCACGAATTCAACCCCATGCTGGGCCTCCGCGGCTGCCGCTTGGGCATCATGTATCCGGAGATCACCGAAATGCAGTCCCGCGCCATCTTCGAAGCCGCCGTGCAGGTGACCAAGAAGGGCGTGAAGGTCACTCCGGAAATCGAAATCCCGTTGATCGGTTCGATCGAAGAGTTTGCCAACCAGAAGAAGATCGTGCTCCAGGTAGCCGACGAAGTGTTGGGTAAGGCCGGCATGCAAGACTTCAAGTATAAAGTCGGATGCATGATCGAGATACCCCGCGCCGCGCTTACCGCCGACTTAATCGCTAAGGAAGCGGATTTCTTCAGCTTCGGCACCAACGATCTGACTCAGACGACCATGGGACTCTCGCGCGACGATTACACGAAGTTCCAGAAGACGTATGAGGACGCCAAAGTCTTCAAGCACGATCCGTTTGCCGTGCTCGATCAGCAAGGTGTGGGCAAGCTGGTGGAGATGTGTGTGAAGCTCGGCCGCCAAACCCATCCGGGCCTGGATATCGGCGTCTGCGGCGAGCATGGCGGCGAGCCCAATTCGGTGCAGTTTTTCTACCGGGTGGGACTGAACTACGTATCCTGCTCGCCCTATCGCGTGCCCATCGCCCGCCTTGCCGCGGCGCAAGCGGCGATTTCCGGCGATAAGTCGGAAGCCATGCGCACCGCGTAGGCAACCACCAAACGTGGGGCAGGCCATCGCCTTTTGTGGCCTGCCCGCTTTTCTTTTCCGCGCACTGGAGCGATAATCGATCCATGCGCCTCGGAGTGCAGCCAAATCACTGGCGCCAGTCAGCCCGACACTGGCATTCTCCCCGCTCATCACGACGAACTGAGACCGGCCGGACGATTCACCCGCAAGAGGATCCCGGCGAGGTCGACACCACGATGCCAGCGTGATCGGGCATCGAGGCGTGTAGCGCAATGAAATGTCTTCGGTTCAACGTCCACACGGCCCGCTTTTCCGCTCGGGCGAATTCCAAAACCTCGCTATCGGGAACGGCGCGATTCGCCTTGCCACTTTGACGCACAGTCAACACATCGTGGCCATGACGCCGGAGTTCGATCACAACCGGAAGAGGGAAATTCTCGTTGGCGTAGAGGCGGACCATTACGCGCCTTCGTTATCGCGGATCTGGGCCTCGATTTCCGAGCGGTGGGAACGAACATAGGCCCACGCCGTGGCTATGTCTTCGGCACGCAGAGCCGGGTACGAACGCAGCAGATCCTCCTCACTCACTCCCACACGCCGTGCTTGCTCAAGTACCCAAACTGGGATGCGGGTGCGTGCGATACACGGCTCACCCCCGCACACCCCAGGTGTCGACTCGACGCCGGGGAAAGCGTCGTCCAGATCCTGCACAACTGTGCGTAGCAACAGAGCCTTTTCTGCCCGGGTAAGGGACGGCAACAGGTCTTCTACCTCACGCAACGCACCCATCGGATTCTCCGCTTTAGGTATACCCTGCGCTATGGGTAATGACCGACATGCAAGCCATGATCTTGACGCGCGACGAGAAGAATCGCCGCAAGACGCTCCTGAAGCTGCTGCCCATGCAGCGCGCCGATTTCGCCGGCCTGTTCAAGGCCATGGACGGATTCCCGGTCGTGATCCGCACGCTCGATCCGCCCCTGCACGAATTCCTGCCCAAACGCGAAGTGCTGATGGTCGATCTGGCCAAGCTGCCCGCCGCCGATCTGATGGCCAAGAAGGAAATGGCCGCCCGCTACGCCAAACTCGGCGCCACGGTGAAGGATCTGAAGAAGGTCCTTACCGGATTGCTGGAGCGCGTCGAAGAACTGCACGAATTCAACCCCATGCTGGGCCACCGCGGCTGCCGCCTGGGCATCACTTACCCCGAGATCACCGAAATGCAGGCCCGCGCGATTTTCGAAGCTGCCGTGCAGGTAGCCAAGAAGGGCGTGAAGGTGATCCCCGAAGTCATGATTCCGCTCATCGGCTCGGTCGAGAAGTTCGACAACCAGAAGAAGATCGTGGTGAAGGTCGCCGAAGAAGTGCTCGCCAAGGCCAATATGAAAGACCTGAAGTATCCGGTCGGCCACCCGCGATATGATCCTTGCATATCTGGAATCTGTCGAACGTCTGCATCTGCCGATTGCGCTCGATTGCGAAGAAGTCCGCAACATCAGGGCGTTTCTCGGCTGACTGATGGCGAGCCATCCCTCGCTAAACGGCAAGCAAGTCATCCAAGTGCTTGAAAAATTCGGCTTTGAAGTGATCCGCATTTCAGACGGCAGCCACCATATACTTAGAAGGCCCGGCCAATCCACGATTGTGATTGTGCCGGTTCACGGGAGCCGCGATATACCGAAGGGCACTTTTCAATCCATCTCAGACAGGCTGGACTCAAAGCGGACGAGTTCTTTCATCTGCTCTAGGCACCCTCCTAATGTAAATTCTGCCCCAGCCACCGTATCCCCCCGCACGAATTTCCCTTTTTCCCGCCGCCGGGTACATAATGAGTTAAACGCGCCTTGGAGGATCTATGGGAAGCTCAATCCGGGTAGCCGCGGTAGCGGTCGGGGCTGCCGTAACCGCCCTCGGCCAAACCGCCTGGCAAGACGCGAAGGCTACCGAGAAGGTGGTCTTCTTCTCGGGCAGCGTGATGATGGACGACGGCACCGCGCCCATCGAGCCCGTCAGCATCGAGCGTGTCTGCGACGGGCGCGCGCAGTTCGCGGCCTGGACCGATCTGAAAGGGCGCTTCAGCTTCAAAGTGGCGTCCGGCGGAAGCGACGCCACCTCCGGCGACGCCAGCGTATCGGGCGGCGGTCCAACTAACCTGAACATGCCACTCAATGGCACCGCCAGCCAGTATTCCAATCCCATCACCACTGAATTGCGGAATTGCGAATTGCAGGCGGTGCTCTCCGGCTACCGCTCGCAGCGCGTCAGCATGGCCATAAAAAGCACGATGGACGATGCCCGCGTGGGGACCATCATTCTGCATCCGCTCTCTCGTGCCACTACCCTGACGGTCAGCGCCACTACCCTCGAAGCCCCGGCCAATGCCAGGAAAGCTTACGAAAAAGGCCTGGAAGAGTTGCGCGAGCAGAAACGCGACAGCGCCTCCGCCGAATTCGGCAAGGCCGTGAAACTCTTCCCGCGCTTCGCCGTCGCCTGGTATCAACTGGGCCAGGTGCGGCAAAGCGGTAACGATATCGCCGGCGCCGTGGAAGCCTGGAAGCAGGCGCAGCAGAGCGATCCCCGATACGTCCGGCCGTACGAAAGCCTCACCGCCCTGGCCGACCGCAAAGGCGATTGGACGGAGTCGGAAAAGTATTCGCGCCTGTGGCTGGCCCTGGATGCGGAAGACTTCCCCGCCGCCTACCTCTTTAACGCCGTCGCCAACGCGCAACTGAAGAAGCCGGAAGACGCCGAGCGCGCCGCCCGCGAGGGTCTGCGCGTGGATAAGGAGCATCGGCTGCCGCGCTTGAACTATGTGCTGGGCCTCATCCTGATGGATAAGAAACAGTACGGCGAATCCGCCCAATCTTTCCGGAAGTATCTGGAACTGGCGCCCAACGCCCACGACGCGCCGGTCGTGCGCGCGCAACTGCCCAAGCTCGAGGAAATGGCGGCAGCCCCTCCAGCCAAATAATCGCCGGCTATTTTACAGCCAGGCGAAAGTCTACCGTGACAATCAGGGCATCCGGCATCACCCGGATCTGCGGCACGCTGAAGTCCAGCAATTCCTGGCGGTACGCGGCCTGCGGCGCGGTCTGTTCCAACAGGCGCTTGGCCTGATCGCCCACGCGATACTCGAACTGTTTGCGCAGGCTCTCTCCCAGCGCCGCGCAGACTCGCCGCACATAGTAAGTGTTGCGCGGCGCCCCCGCCGGCGTGCGCGATTCCACATGCACGTCTTTCAACCCGATAGCTTGGTTGTGATAGTAAGGCAGCGCCGTGATGTACACGTCGAACGAATCGCCCAGGCCGATGCAGCGGCCGAAAACGCCCACCGCGGAACGTCCCGTGAAGCGCGCCTTCAGGATCAGGCTGCCGTTCTCGCCGTGCAATTCCGGATTCTCCAGGTACGCGAAACTGCATTTCGCGGCGGGGCTGCCTTTCACGTAGCGCCGCCCGTCCTGCGTGAACACTTCCTGCGCCAGGATCTTGCGGATGGCCGTATAGTGGATTTCGATATCCGCGGCGCGGGCGCAGGTGAGCGACAGCAGCAAAAGCAAGGCGCGAGAGGGCACGCGTGATTATAACCGGCTTGCCAGGGCGCGCGCGAATGGCCCGCGCTTTCGCACAGCTACGGCATCCAGCCCCAACCATCCGGCCCACACGCCTAGCTCAGCCGCCAGCGCCGGAGCCACCACCTCCGCGTCGGCGCCGGGCTCTAGATATGCCGCCGGCACCCGCAGGCAGCTACCTTCGCGGTCGGCTTTCAGGTCCACCCGCGCCACCAGCCGGTCGCCCAGCAGGAAGGGCAGCACATAGTATCCCCAGCGGCGCTGCGGCGCCGGCACGAAAATTTCGATGCGGTAGTCGAATTCAAACAGCCGCTTGACGCGCGGCCGGTACCAGACCAACGGATCGAAGGGCGAGAGCAGTGTCGCGGCGGAGATGGCCCGCGGCAGCTTGGCATCTCGATAGAGATAAGCAGGCGCGCGCCAGCCCTCCACCCGCACGGCGCGCAGATCGCCGCTCTCCACCAGTTCCGCCAGGCGCGGGCTGGCTTCGCGCATCTTCATGCGGTAGTAATCCGCCAAATCGTCCGCCGTGGCGATGCCCAGCGCCCGTCCCGCCATGCGCAGCAATTCGCGCTGGGCTGCGTGCGCCTCGACGCGCTTGGCAAGGTGCTCACCCGCCAGGACGCGTTCCGCCATATCGTAAACCCGCGCAAAGTTGGGCAGCCGGTTGGCGATGGCCAATGATCCGCACCCGAAGTGCGCCTCTAGAGCAGCCCTGGGCACAGAGCCGAACCACGCCCCCGGAATGCGCCGCACCGTGCCATCCGCCTCCTGCAAGTCGCTGGCCAGTAGCGGCCCGCGCGTCCGCACCTCTTCCAGTACCCGATCCAAATACCCCGGAGTATCGTCCAGGATCTTCTCAAACCCCCACGGCCGCATGCGATGCCGTTCCATGCGGTGGCGCAACAGCGGCCACGTCTCCACCGGCACGATCGAAGCTTCGTGCGCCCATTGTTCCGTGAACTGCCGGCTGCGGTACACCAGACGATCCAGATGCGCACGCGGATACGGTCCCAGCCGCGAAAACGGCGCCTGGTAGTGCGCCGGCGCCAGCACGTTGACGAAGTCGATCTGCAGCAGCCCCAGCCGGCGGATCACCCGTGCAAGATCCCCAGCCGTGGGCCGCCTCCGCGGCCGTGGCCGATCAAAGCCTTGCGCGGCCAGGGCGATACGCCGCGCTTCACCCAGCGAGAGATCTGCCATGGCGTCCTAATGGGCCGTCAGCAAGCGCTTATACATCTCCCAAAAACGCGGAAAGTCCAGCTCCAGCATGACTTTCACCGGCGTGGCGTTGGGAACCATCTTACGGTCCAGCGCCACCGTGGCTCCATAGTTCTTGCCGAACGTCGTATCCACGTCCAGCCACGAAGTCTCCTGCTTGGTCACAAAGCCAGTATCCAGCAGCCACGCCGCCGCAAGTTCATCCCACAGGTACCCGCTGGCCTTCGGATTCTTCAGGAAACCGGGGTAGCGCCGGCCATAATCTTCTTTGTATCGCGCGGTGATCGGCGTATCCGTGGCGATAATCTCGTTGAAATGCGCCTGGTCCAACACCGCCCGGTTGCAGATATCCAGCGGAAACATCACCTTCTCCGGAATGCGCGATCGCAAAACGATTTGCGCCGCTTCCGGGTCGAACCAGAAATTGAACTCGGCCGCCTTCGAGGCATTCCCGGGCACGTGCACGTTGCCCCCCATGAACACGATGCGCTTGATCTTCGTTTCCATATCGGGGTGCAGCCGCAACATCATGGCCACGTTGGTCATGGGCCCCAGCGCCAGGATCGTGACGCCCTCCGTGTGCCGCGCGATTGCCGACGTCAGAGCTTCCACCGCGCCGGCCGGTCCCGCGAACACAAATTTAGGCGGATGCGAAAAGGCGCCTTGGAACTCCAGCGCGCCTTCCATTTTGGCCATATCCGCCGTGTGAATCAGCGGCAGTTGCGCGCCGATATACGGTTTGATTTCACGATGGCCCAGCAGGCCCAGAATCTCGCTCACATAGCCTGCCGACTCCGACGCCCACACATTGCCGGAAACCGTCGTCGCCGCCGCCACCCGTACCTTATCCGGACTGCGCAGCACCATCACCAGGGCGGAACCATCGTCTCCAAAAAATCCGCAATCCGTGTCGAACACAATGGGCTCCGGCGGCGCGGCGGCGAGCGGGAGCAATAGAAGAGGCCACAAGCTCATAGCCTCATTATCGGATAGAGAAACGCCGTCGTTTAGCCGGCGCTCAGTGCCCGATCAACACGCCCACGGCCGCCGCCTGTACATCCAGCCGCTCGATGCGGTGCCCCAACTCAAACGCCTGGCCGACTTTGGCTTGCGGATAGGCTGCCAGCAGGTAATTCCGGATCAGGTAGTCGAGCATCGGGCCTTCCAGCGTCACGCCCGAAATCTCCACGCTTTCCACATCCACCGTCGCCTTCCCGCGGGAAGAGCGGATGCGCGCCGTGATCGTAACCGGCCGTTCGCCATCCAGCAGATAGGCCAGCAGACGGCCCGGAGGCTTGCCTTCCGCCCGGCGCAGCCTGCCAAAGTCGATGAAAGCCGAGGCCGTGGCCGTGCCCGGTCCCAGGTCGAGCTTCGGATCGCGCACCCCGTCAGGCGCCACCTCCGCTATTTCCTGCCGGGCATACGCGTTCAGTTCCCGCGGCGTCAGCAGCACTCGCGAACCGGGTTTCAAGCGTTCCTGTTCGATCAGTGAGAATTTATGGACGGCGGTCTGGTAATCCGGTGACACCGCCGGAAATGCCACCACGGCAATCAGGGCTAAAACCAGCGGGATGCGTCCGGCCATACGAAATGGACGTTTATTTCCGCGAACCGGTTGCCCGCGTCGCGGGTTAAGCCGCGCACATCTGCTCCAAACCACCCAGATCCCCAACGAAACCGGCCGGCGGCGTCTCTCTAAATGATTGCCCCTGACCGGGATGTCGCGTGGTCATCGGCGTGCATCGCGCCGCCGTTAGGTTATATTCCCATGCTTACGTTTTCGGTGATCGCCGGCGCGGCCTTGTTAGTGGTCCTGCTGGCGATTTTCGGGTTCGCCTTTGGGCGTGACTACCTCAAGTATCGCGGGGACCGCGTGATCATGTGCCCGGAAAACAAACGCCCCGCGGGTGTCCGCGTAGACGCGCCGCATGTTTTGCTGACGGCTATGGAAGGCAAGCCGGACCTGCGTCTGAGCACTTGCTCCCGCTGGCCGGAGCGTCAGGATTGCGGGCAAGCCTGCCTGGGGCAGATCGAAGCTTCGCCCGAGGACTGCCTGGTGCGTCACATCTTGACCGAGTGGTATCAGGGCAAGGATTGTGCCCTCTGTGGAAATCCCATCGGCGCAATCGATTGGGTCGATCATAAACCCGCGCTGCTCAACGCCGCGCATCAAACCATCCAGTGGCGCGAGGTGGCGCCGCAGGATGTGCCGGATGTGTTGGCCACCCACCGCCCGGTCTGCTGGAACTGCCATATCGTCAACACCATGGTGGTCGCGCACCCGGAACTGGTCGTAGACCGCTCCCGGCATATCTGAGAATCAGAGATCCGAAGGCTCTACTCTTTTTGGAGAGTCGATGAAACTGGTCCTGTTTTGCCTGCTGCCGCTGCTGCCTGCCGCAGCCCATGCGTGCACCGCCGATGAAATGAACGGCGATTCTTCCCAGATCACGATTTATACCGACTTCGCGCATTCACCCGCGGCGGCCGTCATCCCGCACATGAAAGCCGAGCTGGATAACATCATGGCGCCGCTTAGCCTGCGGTTTGACTGGTGTTCGCTGTCTGAGGCCGATGGCCGCCATGCGGTTTACGAATTGGTGGTCGTGCGGTTTCGCGGCGCCTGCCAGGTCGATACCCTGCCGACGCCGGCGAAATCCGGCCCGCTCGGATGGACGCACGTTGCCGGCGGGCGCATGTTGCCCTTCACGGATGTGGATTGCGATCGCATACGGGAAATTATGACATTGCCCTTGGCCGTAGCGGCTCCGGTGCAACGCCCCCAGTTGCTGGGCCGCGCCATGGGGCGGGTGTTGGCCCACGAGCTGTATCACTTCCTGACCAACACCGCCCGCCACGGCACGGGGGGCATCACCAAGCGCGCGTATAACGCCGCCGACCTGACTACCGCGCACCTGTGGTTCGATCCGGCGGATCTGAATCTCTTGCGGGAGAGTACCCTGCACACGGAAATTCGAGATGTGGCTAGAGCCAGTCCATAACCAGGAACCAGCGGAGCCGCACACCCAAGCTCAACGGATACTGGTAATCGAGCGGCGCAGCCGGCAATTCCGGCGCCAGCTTGAAATCCGCGGGCGGCAGGAACAGTGCCGGATCGAGACGGTCTTCCGAAAATTCGATCACTCTCTCGTAAGTGCGTGCGGTCTTATCGACGATTGGAAAACCCGTTTCCCTGGCCCCCTGGCATGTGACGCGGATCTCGTCCTGTTCGCCTTCCGTGCCGGCATAAACCACTCCCGGGTGAGGCTTATACAACTGGCGCCATGCGCGGGAATCGATGTACCAGCCATCGGTTTCCGAGTGCATTTCCGGGTAATCGCGCGGTGGACTTACCGTATCGGTCCGGCGCGTCTTGACCCGCCGCGCCGTGTAGCCGAACATGTAGCGCCTTTCGCCGGTATCCACGGTCTCGATATGAATCGTGTGCGTGCGGCCGGACGGCTTCCAATCGACCGGGATCATCTTGTGGCCGCCGGGTGGCGTCGCTGTATACACCTTGGCCGCCAGGTCGAGCTGATACAGAATGCGCTGTTCGTCATTCCAAATCGTAGCGCGCAGGGGGCCGAACTGCTTGCCGCTGCCGTCGCGACTCTCCATCCGCGTGTTGCGTCCGAGAATGTACTGGGTGCGGCTACTCATGACGTAGCCGGTAAGCACGTCGCCGTAATACGTGACGGTTGTGTATTTCAGGCTTGGCGCTGGCGCCTGCTGGGCATGCGCCGCCAAGCCGCTCAGCAGGGCCAAAGCTGGGATGGCGTGCCGGAGCCGCATATCGTCAGTTTAGCTCACGCCGGCAAGATCCCCAGCCGCTTGCCCACCCGCGCAAACACATCCAGGGCCCGGTCGAGTTCCTCGCGCGTGTGCGTCGCCGCAACAATCGTGCGCACGCGCGCCTTGCCCTCCGGCACGGTCGGGAAGCCGATGCCGGTGGCCAGCACGCCTTCCTCGAACAGCGCCGCTGAGAGCGCATGCGCCATCCGCGCTTCGCCAACCATCACTGGCGTGATGGGCGTCTCGCTCACGCCCGTGTTGAACCCGGCTGCGGCCAATCCCTTCTTGAAATATCTTGTATTGTCCCAAAGCCTTTCGATGCGCTCCGGCTCTTCCTCCAGCACGTCGAACGCCGCCATGCACGAAGCCGCCACCGCCGGCGGGTGCGAGGTCGAAAACAGAAACGGCCGCGCGCGATGATACAGAAACTCGATCAGCGCGCGGCTGCCGCAGACGTATCCGCCCAATACCCCGACCGCTTTCGAAAGCGTGCCCACCTGGATATGCACGCGCCCGTGCAGATTGAAATGATCGATCGTGCCCCGTCCGTTGCGTCCCAGAACACCGGACGAATGTGCGTCATCTACCATCATGATCGCGCCGTGCTTCTCGGCGGCTTCCACCAGGCCGGGTAGCGGCCCGATGTCTCCGTCCATCGAGAATACGCCGTCGGTAATCAGCAGCTTGCGCCCTGGCTTCCCGTCCAGATCCGCCAGCTTGCGCTCCGCCGCGGCGACATCTTTGTGCGGAAATACATGGATCTTGGCTCTCGACAGTCTGCAGCCGTCAATGATGCTGGCATGATTCAGTTCGTCGGAGATGATGTGGTCTTCCGGTGTTAGGACCGCCGCTACCGTGCCCGCGTTGGCCGCGAATCCGGACTGGAACACCACGCAGGCTTCCACGTTCTTAAAGCGCGCAATGCGTTCCTCAAGCTGCATGTGCAGCGTCATCGTCCCGGAGATGGTGCGCACGGCGCCCGATCCCACGCCATAACGCCGCGTAGCTTCCAGCGCGGCTTCGCGCAGTTTCGGGTGTGTCGTCAATCCCAGGTAATTGTTCGAGGCCAGGTTGATCACTTCCTTGCCGTCGAAGCGCGATTCGGCGGCGCTCTCCGACTCCAGAATTCGCAGGCGCTGGTAGGTTCCGGCCTGCTTCCAGGCTGTCAATTGGTCACTGAGATATGCGAGAGGATCGCTCATACGATCAGCATAATCGGTTCCATGGCCGATCGGAGCCGCGACCGTCGGGGAGCGTCCCGCACCCGCCCAACCCCTGCTTCGGGGTACAATTATGGGTGCCAATTCGGAGTTTTCCGAAGGCCCCGATTTGTATGGGGGAAACCATGGATAAACCAGCGCAGAACATTCAAGACAGCTTTTTAAACAACGCGCGCAAAGATAAAATTATCCTCACTATCTATTTAATGAGTGGGGTGAAACTCTCCGGCCGTATCAAGAGCTTCGATAAATATTCCCTGGTTTTGGAAACCAATAATCAGGAACAATTGATCTTCAAACACGCTATTTCCACCGTCGTGACCTTGAAGACCTCCCACACATACGGGGCCCCCCCAACCGCTCAGGGTGTCGCGGTAGGTGCCGCTGCCGCCGGCCCGGCCCAAGCGGAATCGTCGGAGGCTTAAATCCCCGTTACAGTTCAGACCCCGTCGGAGCGCGCCATTCTGGTCGGCGTCGATTGGAAGAGCCGCCGCGCCGCGGATCCCTTCGGGTCGGGCCACGCCGAAGATTCGCTCGATGAACTGGCCGAACTCGCCGGCGGCGCGGGCGCCTCCGTCGCCGGCCGCATGCTCCAGACCCGCCAGGCCCCCGAAGCCGCCACCCTCATCGGCTATGGCAAAGTGCAGGAGTTGGCCCAACTGGCCCAGTCCCTCGACGCCGACCTGGTCATCTTCGATCGCGATCTTACCCCCACCCAGCAGCGCAACCTCGAAAAAGAGCTGCACCGCCGCGTCATCGATCGCACCCAATTGATCCTCGATATCTTCGCCCGCCGCGCCCGCACACGTGAAGGCCGCCTGCAAGTGGAACTCGCCCAGTTGAGCTACCTCCTGCCCCGCCTCACCGGACACGGCGCCGAAATGTCCCGCCAGGGCGGCGGCATCGGCACCCGCGGACCTGGCGAAACTCAGCTCGAAACCGACCGCCGCCGCATCCACCGCCGCATCCGCAAAATTGAAGAGGATCTGGAAAACGTCCGCGCCGGACGCGCCCTGCATCGCCGCAAGCGCCAGTCCGTCCCCTTGCCCACCATCGCGCTGGTCGGTTATACCAACGCCGGCAAATCCACCCTGTTCAACCGCATCACCGACGCTGGTGTGCTGGCCGACGCGCGCATGTTCGCGACCCTCGATCCCACCGTCCGTCCCCTGACGCTGCCTTCCCGCCGCCGCGCCCTCCTCAGCGACACCGTCGGCTTCATCGGCAATCTGCCCACTACGCTGGTGAAGGCCTTCCGCGCCACCCTAGAAGAAGTCCGCGAAGCGACCCTCATCCTGCACGTGGTGGACGCCTCCGCCCCTCACGCCGATGCCCAGACCGGTCACGTGCTCAAGGTATTGTCTGAAATCGATGCCGCCGCCATCCCGCAACTGCTGGTGCTGAACAAGGTGGACCGCCTGCCCGCTACCGGCCTGGACATTGAAGCCATGCGCCTCCGTCTGCTGGGCAGCGCCGAGACGGCTGCTTCCGCGCGCGCCGTCGCCATCTCCGCCCTGACCGGTCAAGGCCTCGATCAAATGCTCGCCACCATCGACACCGTCCTGCCCTTCGATCCTTTGGTGCGCACGCACCTGCGCCTGCCATCCAGCGACGGAGCCCGCATCGCCATGGTCCACGACCTCGGCCGCGTGCTCGAAACCCGCTACGACGGCGATAGCTGCGAGATGGAAGTCGAAATCCCCGAATCCCTGAAGCGCCGCCTGGGCGTCTAAGGCGTCAGCCGCACCACCGCGCCAAAGCCGTATGCACCTGCACTGAACCCACCATAAATCAATCCATCCTTGCCGATGGTCACCGCGGCCGTCTGGCCGCCTTCGTGCAGGACGTGCTCGTCACAAGGCTTGCCGGCGCTTGCCGGAGGAGCTATTCCGAACACCACGCCACACCCGTACAAGCATCCTTGGCCGCCCTGAATCGTGGCCCCGTACAGCGCGCCGTCGGTCCCCATCGCCAATCCGGCATAAGGCGCCGATCCGTCTTTGCCGCTGGCGAAATCGTGCAGTATGGTCTCGGTCCATGCGCCTCCCCGTGCTGTCGGAGGCGTCAGCTCAAATGCCGTGCCGCAGCCCAACGCACAGTCGTAAGCCGCATTCGCGCCGCCCACCACGGTCGTGCCGTAGAGTTCGCTCCGGCCACCTATAATCAACGTGCCCATGGGTTCAAAGCCGTCGCCGGCCGCGGGGCCGCCAAAGCTGTACAGAATCTTTTCCGTCCATTGCCCGCCCGCAGCCGCTGGCGGCCATAGCTCGAATACCGTACCGTAACCGTCCGGGAAAGCCGTCGTCCCACCATTACTGGTTGTCCCAAAAAGCGCTCCCCCGGCGCCCATAACCAAACTGCCAAACGGATCGGCCCCGTCGCCATTCTGTCCCGTGAAGCTATACAGGACACGTTCCACCCAAGCGCCGTCCGGCCCAGGCGCCAACTCGTACACCGTGCCGCAAGTGGCCGCGCCCACGACCCCGGTCCCGCCCTCTACAGTCGTGCCCCACAGCACCCCATCGGCCCCGAGCACCGGCGGTCCGTACGGCCCGATTCCATCGCCATCTTGCCCCGCGAAACTGTGCAGGATGGTCTCCGTCCAACCACCCCCAGCCTCCGCGGGAGGGGTCAATCGGAAAACGGTGCCGCACCCATAAGGCGCACAATTGGCGCCTCCTCCGAACTCGGTCGTGCCGTACAACGTCCCGTCGCCTCCCAGTACCACTCCGGTAGGCCACGCGCCGTCGCCGTTTGCTCCCGTGAACTCGTAAAGCACCGTTTCGGTCCATGCCCCGCCGGTTAGCGCCGGCGGCGTCAGCTCGAATACCGTGCCGCAGCCCGCCGCAAACAGGCCGCCACCGATCACCACCCCACCCTCCAGCGTCACACCATAAATCGTCCCGCCCGGCCCCATCACCAACGGCCCGCCCACGCTGCCATCGTTCGGCGGACCCTGAAAACTATACAGCGTCTCCACGGAAGGCGTGGACGTCGCCAGATCCAACGGCGCGAACATCACGCAAGCTACCCACGGCAACCATCCGAATTGGCGCATACCGGATTATCGGAGCCGCCACCACCCTGAGTCAATCGCAATCGCCCAGTGCCAGTACTGCTGTGGGTGCTTACGGAGTCAGCCGCACCACCGCGCCAAAGCCGTATGCGCCCGCACTGAACGTGCCGTAAATTAATCCGTCTTTGCCCAGCGTCACGCCTGCCTGCGATCCAGCCTGGCACAAAACACGCTCCCGCCAAGGCTCGCCCGGAGAGGCCGGCGGAGCCAGTTCGTATACTGTGCCGCCATCCAGCGTCGTCGTGCCATAGAACACCCCGCCGGGCCCCATCGCCAGCCCCGCATACGCAAAGGCGCCATCCCGGCCGACGCCGAAATCGTGGAGCAGGTTCTCAGTCCAGGCGCCGCCCGCGCTTCCCGGCGGCGTCAGTTCAAATGCCGTACCGCAGCCCACGATACAGTCGGAAGTCGCCATTCCGCCGACCACCGTGGTTCCGTATAACGCTCCCTCAGGGCCGATCACTAAAGTCCCCATCGGCTCAAACCCATCGCCCACGGGATAGGTGCCCGCGAGACCGGCAAAGCTATACAAAACCTTCTCCGTCCATTGCCCACCCGGAGACACTGGCGGCATTAGCTCGAAGACCGTGCCGTAGCCGTCCGCGAACGCAGCCGTGCCGCCGCTGCTGGTCGTCCCAAAAAGCGCACCACCCGCACCGATGACCAAACTGCCGAACGGATCGGCCCCATCGCCATTCTGTCCCGTGAAGCTATACAAGATGCGTTCCACCCAGGCGCCATCCGGCCCTGGCGCCAACTCATAAACCGTGCCGTTATTGTCGATGCCACCCTCTACCGTCACACCCCATAGCACCCCGTCCGCGCCCATAACCGGAGGCCCGAAGGGCTCCAACCCGTCGCCATCCGGGCCCCTGAATGCGTGCAGGATCGTCTCCGTCCAACTTCCTCCCGCCTCCACGGGCGGCGACAATCGAAACACTGTGCCACACCCATACGGAACACAACCCGTGCCGCCATCTTCGGTCGTGCCGTAGAGCGTGCCGTCGCGTCCCAGAATCACCCCGGTAGGGTAGGCGCCATCGCCGCTTGCGCCAGTGAACTTGTACAGCACAGTTTCCGTCCAAGGCCCGCCTGTAACCGCCGGCGGCGTTAGTTCGAAAACCGTGCCGCAACCTTGCACGCACAAGGTGACGCCACCGATAACCACCCCACCCTCCAGCGTCACCCCATAAATCGTCCCGCCCGGCCCCATCACCACGGCGCCGGCAACCGCGCCATCATTCGGCGGACCCTGAAAACTGTACAGTGTCTCCACTGAAGGCGCGGACCCCGCCCACCCCACTGGCACGAAAGCCGCCCCAACTACCCAGCAGAACCACCCGAAATGGCGCATAGGCGGATTATCAGCCCGCCACGGCCCCGAGTCAATCGCAATCGCCAACATCAAGTACTGCCCTGCCCTGCGCTATATTCGGATTCGGTGCACCCCATGCGAACCGCTTTCCTCCTTCTCCTCTCCGCCGCCGTCGCCGCTGCGGAAATCCATCACAACCCCGGCAGCGACACGCCCCTGCCCACGGAAAAATACATCCACGTGGTCAGCCAGGCCGACTCGCCCGTCCAGCAGACCTACATCAAGAGCAAAGACGGCGTCTACGTGGCCGCCGCCATCCGCAAGCCCAAAGGCGCCGGACCCTTTCCCGCCATCGTCATCTTTCACGGCGCGCCCGGCGGACGCGGCATGGAGCAGCTCGTCGGCTGGTCCCGCGGCGATCACGGCGGGCCCGTCTGGGAGCGCTTCCTCCAGGAAGGCTACGTCGTAGCCGTGGCCGACTATCGCGGTGGCGACTGGAACCTCATGTCCACGCCGAACCCGAAAGTCACCACCTCCATCGATGACGGCCTCGCCGTCATCGATTACATCAAGTCCCTGCCCTACGTCGATCCCGGCCGCATCAACTTATATGGCGTTAGCCTCGGCGGCAATCTGGTGATGTTCCTGGTCTCCAAGGTTCAGGTGCATGCCGCCATCGTCGGCGCGCCCGCCGTCCTGTGGTTCCTCGGCATGAACATGCCGGCCGGGCCGCCCAATCCCGACGCCCTGAAGAACCTGAAACCCGATCCCGAAGTCACCAAGCAGAACATCGATCCCATCCACACGCCGGTCCTGATCCTGGTGGGCACCGCCGACCGCCTCATGCCAACCGCCATCATGCTGCACGACTCGCTGGCCGCCGCCGGCAAGTCCGTGCGCCTCGATATCTACGAGAACGGCTATCATGACTTCTGCCTCGGCCCGCAGGGCCAAAAGCGCCCCGACCTGCCGCACGGGGAGGCGCTCTACGACTCCGCCCTCGACGCCCTCGAAAAATCCGTGCTCTTCGCCGCCGGCAAGCTGCAGTAGCGCGGCTTGCGGTTCACGGTCACAAACCATCGAAATATATTTTCGCCCGTCCCGCAGTCACTTGCCAACGTCGTCTCCCGCCGGCCTCGCGCGCGCGTGTTTCCTTAATCGTCGAGGAGACATTATGTCTACAACCCCCGTAACGCCCGGCCCGCTAACCCCCAGACAGGAAGACGTGCTGGACCTGATCGCCACCGGTCTCAGTGCCATCGCCGCTGCCCGCGAGGCCGGCGTGCACCGCAACACCATAGCCAACTGGATCAAAGTGGACGCATTCCGCAAGGGCCTGGAGCAGGCCCGCTTCCAGAAACAGGTGCTCTTTTGGGATCAGGCCGCCGCCATGATCCCCGAGGCCCTCGAAAACCTGCGCGAATTGATGCACAATGAGGACGCAACCCCCGCCGTGCGCCTGCGCGCCACCAAAACGCTGCTGGACCACGTCAGCCGTTACCTGCCCGGTGACGCCGCCCTGATCCTTCCCGAGGAGTCCGAAAATACCGCGCCAGTGCACAAAAGTGCACAATCCGAGCCCAACGTGCCGGCCCCCAAGCCACCCACCCGCGCGCCCGCCGCCACCCCCAAGCCCGGCCGCAACGAACTCTGCCCCTGCGGCAGCGGCATCAAATTCAAGCGCTGCTGCCTCAACAAGCCCACGCCGCCCCCCGCGACTCCGTCCGCCGCTTGATCGGCAGCGTTTATGGAAGAGGCATATATTCGATTCTGTCCCGCCAATCTTCTGGAGACGTCGCCTCGGCAATCAGTTCCAGATCCTGTACGATTTGGCCAATCGTGAGCCGAAGTTGGTGGGAGTAAACGATACCGGAGAATGACCGGCTCTGATTCAACCTATCAACTCCTTCACGCAATAGCCGGCGGTCGTCCAGCAACGCGGCGCCGTCCTCCTGGGCCGTTAACACATCGATTGCGCGCAGACGCAATGCCATAGTGACCGAGCGCGGGACGTGCACGTCCATGTAAAAGGCAACGCTCAAAGAGCCCGTCTTAACTCGCTTAACCTGAACCGGAAGGTGCTGTCTGAGAACTCAGTCACGAGTTTGTCCGCTTCGTCCAAACCGTCGCGGATCTGAGCGTCCAGTGCGGTCTGGTTCTCATAGTAGTAGGTGAGTGCCCCGTGAATCTGGGCCAACGACAAATGCGGATGTTGGAAATGGATCTCTTCCGGACTCCATCCATTTGCCATTTTATCCAAAACGATCTCGGATACCTTGACTCGCGTGCCGCCGATCCAGGCAACTCCCTGGGCATCCAGTTCGATCTGCGTTGCAAAAGTAGCGGTCACGCTCTCCTCCTGGCACCAATATACGCCGCGTTCCCGTGAGCCGTGTCGCCGAGTCCCCAAATCCCCGCGTCGCCGCGTCCCCGAGTCGCCCCCTCGAACATCGGCGCCGTTAGCCGATGTTGGCGCGTAAGCGCCTGTACCGCTAAGATGAAAGTGCATGCGCCCACGCCTGAAAGCCCTCTACTACAAGCTCGGGCGCATCGAAAAAACCTTCATCGTCCTCGTGGTGCTGGCGGCGGTCCTGGCCTATGCCCAACCGGCCTCCGCCATCGACATCGTGGTCACTTTCGCCGCCTGGATCGCCGGTATCGTCGTGGCCATCCGCCTGGCGCGCACCGGCATCAAGAAACTGATCTGGCGTCTCCGCAATCGCCTCATCGTGGCCTACGCCTTCATTGCCATGGTGCCCATCGTCCTGATCCTGGTCCTGGTCCTGGTCAGCGCCTACGGCCTCACCGGACAGATCGCCCTCTATCTCATCAATTCCGAACTCGACCGCCGCACCGCTATCCTGCGCGAATCCGCCAGCAACATAGCCGAGACTCCCGCCGACCGCCGCGCCGAAGTCACCGCGCGTACCCATGACTTCACCCAGCGTTTCTTCCCTGCCACCGAGGTCCTGGTTCACGACAGCTCCGGCGCCGATTACCGGTATCCGCCATCCTCCCATCTCAGCGCCCCGCACGAAGGATGGAAGGACGTCAACGGCATCATCGTCAAGGATCGCCAGGCCTATAGCTGGGCCCACGTCCGGTTCAACGGCACGCAGGTCGTGATTCTGGCGCCGCTCAGCCAGGAATTCCTCTCCGGGCTGGCGCCGGGAATCGGCCAGGTCAACTTCCGCGACTTCGCCGAAACCGCCGGCGAACTGGAAGGCGCCCCAACCAGCCCCTTGGCGCCGCGCGGCACGCCCATTCCGCCCAAGAATAATTTGTTCGACCTGCAGGTCAACTGGGGATCCCTCGCGCCCGTCATGTTTTGGAACTCGCCGGGCAACAAAAACAACCGCGGGCTGCTGCTCGTCCGCACCCGCATGTCCGCCGTGTTGAGCACCGTCTTTGGAACCAACATCGCGCTCGGCGACATGGCCCAGGGACAGCTTTTCTGGGTCGCCTTCCTGGTCACCGTCACGCTCTTTCTGATCGTGGAATTGGTCTCGTTGGTGATCGGCGTGTCCATCTCGCGCACCATCACCAGCGCCGTGCATGAGTTGTACCAGGGCACCCAGCGTGTGAAAGAGGGCGATTTCTCCCATCGCATCGCGGTGCGCGGCGCCGATCAATTGGCGGAATTGGGATCCTCCTTCAACACCATGACCGAGAACCTCGAGCGCCTCATCGTGGTGGCCAAGGAGAAAGAGCGCCTCGAGTCGGAATTGGAGATCGCCCGCGAAGTCCAGAGCCAGCTTTTTCCCAAAGACGTCCCCGATCTGAAAACCCTGCAACTCACCGGCGTCTGCAATCCCGCGCGCGTCGTGTCGGGGGATTATTACGATTTCATGCGTTTCGAATCCAGCATGGCCTTCGCCATCGGCGACGTGGCCGGCAAAGGCATCTCCGCCGCCCTCCTGATGGCCGCCATCCAATCCACCATGCGCATGCAGTTCACCGCCGGCGCGCCCATGACGCCCGCCAACGGCGGCCCGCCGCACGTCTCCACCGCCATGATGGTCTCGCGCCTCAACAAGCAGTTGTACGCCAATACCTCGCCCGAAAAATACGCCACCTTCTATTTCGCCCTCTACGACGAAAAGACCCAGAAGATGACTTACACCAACGCCGGACACCTGCCGCCCATCCTCCTCCGCAAAGGCGTGCCCGAGTTCCTCCAAGTCACCGGCACCGTGGTGGGCGCGTTCCCCTTCTCGCGCTACGAGGAAATCGAAGTGCAACTCGCCAGCGGCGACCTGCTGGTAGCTTACACCGACGGCATCATCGAGCCTGAAAACGAATACGGTGAAATGTTCGGCGAGCAGCGCCTTACCGACCTGCTGGTGAAAAACGTCGACCGGGACGCGCCCGAGTTGATCGCCCGCGTCATCGAAGCCGTCGAACAGTGGAGCGGTCCGTCCGCCGAACTGGCTGACGATATGACCATTCTGGTGGCGAGGCGGCCGTGAAAGTCCTGACCGCCGCCCAAATGCGCGAAGTCGACCGCCGCACCATCGAAATGGGCATCCCCGGCGTCGTCCTCATGGAAAATGCCGGCCATCGCGTGGTGCAACTGCTCGCCGAAAAATTCACCCCGCTCGCCGCCCAGCGCATCGTAGTCCTTTGCGGCAAGGGCAACAACGGCGGCGATGGCCTAGTGGTAGCGCGCCAGCTCTACACCCGATTCCAGCCGCGCGCCCTGCACGTGGTTCTGCTGGCCGCGCCCGAGGATCTACGCGGCGACGCAGCCCTGAACTATCGCATGCTCGAAGTCTGCGGCTGCCCGGTGACGCGCGCCATACCCGCGGAAGCGCAACTGGCCACCATCGTGGTCGATGCTCTGTTGGGCACCGGCATCGACGGTCCGGCCACCGGCGCGATGCTCGACGCCATCCGCGAAATCAACCGCGGCTTTCCGCTCGCCAAAGTGGTGGCGGTCGATTTTCCCTCGGGCATGCCCAGCGATTCCGGCCAACCGGCGGGCGAGCAGGCACGCGCCCATTACACCGTCACCTTCACGGCGCCAAAGCCCGCCCATGTGCTGCCGCCCAATTGCGATGCCGTGGGCGAATTGCACGTCGCGCCCATCGGCAGCCCGCCCGCGCTTTACGATGCGGACGAGTCCGTCCGGCTGTCCGTGGTCCAGCCTGCCATGTTCGCCCCGTTGCTTGCGCCGCGCGCGCGGGATGGACACAAAGGCACATTCGGCCACGTGTTGGTCATCGCCGGATCGCGCGGCAAGACCGGCGCCGCCGCCATGTCCGGCATGGCTGCGCTGCGCGCCGGCGCGGGCCTGGTCACGGTGGCATCCGATCCATCCGCCATTCCAGTGATCGCCGGCCACGCCGCGGAATTGATGACCGAGCCCCTCGATATCAGCCGCATTTCGAGCCTGATCGAGAAAATGGACGTGATCGCCATCGGTCCCGGACTCGGCACGGCGCCCGAAACCGTAGCCATGGTCCGCCGCGCATTTGCCGAATTCGCGCAGCCCATGGTGGTGGATGCCGACGCGCTGAACGCACTCGCCGGCACGGACTGGATAGGCGGCGGCAGGCTGCGCGTGCTCACGCCGCATCCCGGCGAGATGGCCCGCCTCTGCGCCAAAACCATCGCCGAAATTGCCGCCGATCGCGTAGCCGCCGCCCGCGGTCTCGCCACCGAACGTCAGGTCACTGGCGTCCTGAAAGGCGAGCGCACCCTCATCGCCTTCCCGGATGGCCGCGTCTGGATCAATCCCACCGGCACGCCCGCCATGGGCACCGGCGGCACGGGCGACATCCTCACCGGCTTCGTCTCCGGCCTGCTCGCGCAGTTTCCGCATGACCCCGACCAGGCCGTCGCCGCCGCTGTCTATCTGCACGGCCTAGCCGGCGAACTCGGCGCGGCCGCCCTCGGCGAAAAGTGTCTTACCGCCACCGATCTGCTCCGCTATCTTCCCGCCGCTCTGGAGGAGTGTGCCCGTTTTCCGCACCGCCTCTGAAGAGGAGACCATCGCCCTCGGCGAACGCCTCGCGCAAACCCTGCCGCGCGGCGCCACGGTCCTGCTGATTGGCAATCTGGGCGCCGGCAAAACCACCCTCACCAAAGGCATCGTGAAAGGCTTGGGCGCCGCGCAACCGGAAGAAGTCTCCAGCCCGACTTTCACTCTGATCCACGAATACGGCTCTCCGCCCGTCGTCTATCACGTGGATCTCTACCGCCTCGAATCCGCCCGCGATGCTGCTACCCTGGGCCTCGACGAGTTATTCGATAGTCCCGCCATGGTCCTCATCGAATGGGGTGAGAAGTTTCCCGAATTGATGCCACTCCATTCGATCGAGATCCGCCTCCGCGCACTCGAAGGCGACCGGCGCGAAATCATCCTGGCATGATCTCACTGCGATTTACAAACATTTACACCATCTGAGTTCAAAACCTCGCATACTGGGTGACACATCGAGACACTCCTATGCAAATCAAATTTGCCATGTTATGCGCACTGCTGGTCCCCGGCGCCGCGCTGCCTGTATCCTTCAACACACCGAGAGCCTTCCCAGTCCCCATCTCGGCGGTAGCCACGGCGGTCGCGGATTTCAATGGTGACGAGCACTTGGACCTCGCCGTCGCGGACGGTTCCGGCGGCCTCTCCATCCTGCTGGGCGATGGCAAAGGCGGATTGCAACTCGCCGCGGAGTATCCCGCCGGATTTGGCGTCTCGGTCGCCGCCGGTGATTTCAACGGCGATGGTAAGACCGATTTGGCGGTAGCCAGCCAACAATATGGCATCGCTATCTTTCTCGGCAACGGCGATGGCAGCTTTCAGCCGCCCATCACTTACTCGCTGTCCGGCAGCTTGCCTTCTTCCGTAGCGGTGGGTGACTTCAACGGCGACGGCGCGCTCGATCTGGCGGTCGGCATCTTGCAAGGCAATGAAGCGCCCGGCCAAACCATCGATATCTTCCTCGGCAACGGCAATGGCACGTTCGCGTACGGCAACTCCTATCCAGTCGGATACACGCCCGTCTCCGTGGCCGTGGCCGATTTCAACGGCGATGGCAAGCTCGACCTGATCGACGCCGACTCCGCCTCCAACACGGTCTCGGTGCTGCTCGGCAATGGCGATGGCACCTTTCAGCCGGCTCTCCGAACTGTCGTCGGCGAGTCACCCACGTCTCTGGCCGTGGCCGATTTCAATGGCGACGGCAAGCCGGACTTGGCCGTCGCCACAAAAGGTTATCTCGTCCGCTTGATCGGCAATGGCGACGGTACGTTCCAACCCTTTGTGACAGTTCCTGGAGTCGTCAGTCCCACTTTCACCGTGGCCGCCGATTTCAACGGCGACGGCAAGCCCGACTTGGCCGCCGCCGACATCTTCGGCGTGGCCATCGTATTGGGCAACGGCAATGGCAGCTTCGAGCCCCAGCAGAACGTCGGCGTAACCATATTCAACGCCGCAGTGGGCGACTTCAATGGCGAT
>JBEKYC010000014.1:0-132563 GCA_049511415.1 Bryobacteraceae bacterium
TGAAACGCCGCGACCGCGGCCACCAGGCGCGGATCGCGCACTCCGCCGAACCACGCGCCGGAAGTCGTTACCACCAGCGCGGTGGCCGTAAGGCGCGCAGCTTCCGCGATCTGGAATCCACGGCGGTTTTCCAACACTCCGCCGAGACAGACCAGCGTGGCCAGGATATAGATGAAGTACGCCACATTCAACACCGCCGCCTGCTTGGGGAGCAGGGCCAGAAAATGGCTGTTGGCGGCTATCAGGGCCACGAACTGCACCAGGCCGTAAGCACTCAAAAGCGCATTGCGCGGCGGATCGTACTTCACGAAATCCAAATGCGGATCGTACGCCGGCTTGGGGTATCGCGCGGCCACATCCGGCGGACGCCATCCCGGGGGCGCGAACCACACCTTCACTTTGTCGGACCAGGAAGCCGCGTGCCATGCATCCTTGGCCATCGCCACATAGTAATGCAGGTTGGCCCATACCGGGTTCCAGCTCTTCAATTGGCCGCGGATGCCAAAGATACAAGGCTCCTCGTCGATCTCCTCCTGGAAGCTTCCGAAGATGTGGTCCCAGATGAGAAACACACCCACGTAATTCCGGTCGAGGTAGATATCATTCTGGGCATGGTGCACGCGATGGTTGGAAGGGGTCTGTATCCAGCGGTCCAGAAATCCCAGGCGGCCGATCACCTGTGTGTGCGGCCAGAATTGATAAAAGAGCTGGACCACTCCCACCATCAGCATGACGCTGACCGGAACGCCGCATAAGGCCATGGGCAGGTAGAAAATCCAACTGAGGAAGGCGCCCGTCCCGGGCTGTCGCAGGGCCGTAGTGAGATTGAACTCTTCGCTTTGGTGATGCACCACGTGCGAAGCCCAAAACAGGCCCACTGTGTGGCCCCAGCGATGGTTCCAGTAATAGCAGAGATCGTAAAGCACGAAAGCGAATACCCAGGTTCCCCAATGCCTGGCCGGAAGATGCAGAGGCGCCCAGTGCAGCAGTACCCACTCGTAGAAGAAAATGCCCAGAATGCCGAAGAATACGCGCACCCCGGTGGATACCACGCCGCAGCTCAGGCTGTTGATGGCGTCCGCCAGGTGATAATAATGCGTACGTTTCGCGCGATCGATGACGAATTCGAGCGCGATCAGGAAAAGAAAGACGGGCACTGCCAGGGCCACGGCTTTCGAGTACGTGGTGTCCATAGTTCCGCGGGATTGACCTTGACCAAGATCTTAACGCAGGGCGTCGTCCCGTGCACGCGAGGCCCACCTTGGTTATGGGGCGGCCGTAAGCTCGAACAGCGTACCCCAGTTGTAGAGGCCGCCACGCGTAGCAGTGCCGTACAGATTGCCGGAGGAGTCCGAGGTCACCCCGCCATACGGATAAGCGCCGTCGGTCTCATTGGTAAAGCTGTAAAGCGAGGTGAAGACATTGGTTGTGGCATCGTATTGATACACGGTGCCGTAGCCTTTGGTCCCACCGGCGAAAGTTGTGCCGTAAAAGTTGCCCGCGCCGTCCGTGATGAGCGGTCCCGTTGGGTCGGAGCCATCCGTGCCGATGAATTTGTGAACTACGGTAAGGGTCGCGCTCTTGATGTTGATCCGGAACAGCAGGCCGTTCCCGGTGTTGCCATTGCCGCTGCCGCCCACCGAAGCCGTGCCGTACAGATTTCCCTTGTTGTCAGGTATCAGTCCTCCCGTGGGAGTTCCCCCATTCGGGCCGCCGCGAAAATCGTACAGGATGGCCTCGGCCTTAGTCGCGGGATTCACGGAAAATATCGTGCCCCAGCGGTTCTTGCCACCTTCGGCGGTGGTTCCGTAGAGAACGGCTTTGAAAATGCACATGTTGGCGGCCGGGTCGATGCCGTCGTCTTTAGAATTGCCGAAACTATAAACCTCGACGAAGCTAGCCCCTCCGCTTAACGCGAACACGGTGCCCGCGCCGTTGGCGCCGCCTGCCCCGGTGACGCCGTAAACATTTCCGTCGGCATCGATGGTCAGGTTCGATTCGGGAGATTCACCATCGGGGCCGCTGAAGCTGTATACCACGGACTCCGCGCCGCCGGTGATTTCGTAAACCGTGCCTTTCAGGCCGTAGCCGCCCTGGATCGTGGTCCCGAAGAAATCGCCAAAGGGGTCGGCCGTCATGCCGCTCATGGGATAGGCGCCGTCGAACGGCAGTCCATTGAAGATGTAATAGTAGGTCTCCAGGCCGCTGAGAGGATCATACTGAAACACGGTCCCCACTTGCGCGGATCCCGCGCCGCCTCCGTTATAGGTCGTGCCGAACACTTGGCCATTGGAGATTAGGGGAGCGTCCCAAGGGGCCCCGCCGTCAGCGCCATCGCTGAAGGCGTACAGCGTCTTGAAGGTGCGCACCTGAGCGGAAGCGGACGCCATGCACGTCAGCGCGGCTAACACCATGCGCACGGTTCTGGTTCTTAATGAATGAACAATCATGGCCTCTCCATACTTTCAGAACGAATACTTCAGTCCGAATTGCACAGTGCGCGGCCGGTGCGCATCGACAGGATGCAAAAAAGCGCTGCCCGTAAGACAGTCGACCCCATCGCCGCCCGCGGCCGAGTATCCGGTTGCCGCGCCACCGTAACAATTGATCGTGTTATTGGCTTGGTTACCGAGGTTGGAATCGAAGATACGAAATTGGGTGTGATTAAAAGTGTTGAATGTCTCGAGGCGCAATTCCAGCTCGGATTTCTCCTTCACCGGAATATGCTTGAGCAGCGCCATATCGAAATTCAGCCGGCTGGGATTGTTGAGCGCGTTCCGCCCCGCATCGCCAAAGGTCAGCCCGGTGGGCGCCGCGAACGCGCCGGGATTGAGCAGGATTGGGCCGAAGCTGGAACCATTATTACCTCCGGCAGGAAGCGGCCCCTTTGGACTGCCTATGAAATCCGGATACGAACCGAGTCCCAAGGGGTTCGCCACGCCGGCGTTATCCGGCACCGAGATGCCGTCCACCCCGCCGGCATTCACTACGCTGAACGGCGTGCCGGACTGGAATGACGTGATGCCCGACAATTGCCAGCCCTTCAGGGCGGTCCGCATTCCCTCGGAAACCTGCCCGGTGCCGTCACTCGAAAATATTTGTCCGAGAGGGCTGGCAAGGAATTGCAGGATCGGTAACTCGTAAACGTAACTAATATTCAGAAGATTGCGTTCATCGAAGTTCGAACTGGCCCGGTTGGCCGCGAAGTCATAGGAATTGACGAAGGTCGCATCCGAACGGTCGGACGAGTCGTCCAGCGAGTGACTATAGGTATAAGCCACTCCCAAACTAAGCGGTCCGGCAGCGTGGCGCAACGTCGTCTGAAATGCATTGTAGGAGGAATTCGCCGCGTTTTGCAGAGAGACGATCTCCCCCAGTCCAAAATACTGACGAAGCAGGTTGGGATTAGGAACAGCGGCGCTGGTGGAGGCATAACCCCAGCAAGCAGCCTGCATGTTGATGAATGCGGGGCTGCCTTGATTGATGACCGCTCCGTTGGTCAGCGTGAATGAACTGCCATTGAACATGGCGCAATCGCCGTAGAGCCCGTTTGAAACAGTTCCGGAGACAGTCGGGATGAATGGTTCGCCGGGAGTGAAAGGGTTTTGGGAAAGCGGTACCGGCTGCAACTGATTGAGGTTCGCCTCCAGCGTCAGATGCGTTCCCTTGCTGCCTACATATCCGAAAGTCGCCACCGTATTACTAGCCAGTTCCTGCTGGATGGTCATGCTCCATTGTTGAACATAAGGCCACTGCGCTTTGGTGGGGATGCTGGTCACATTGAGCGGAAAGGCGCCGGTCGGGCCGCAGCCGTTCACACCTCCGATACACCCATAACCGGGCGGGAAGTTCTCAGTCATGTTCAGCACCAGCGGTGCGCTGGCCTCCAGCGAGCCGGTGTTGGCCTCGTTGCCGGCGCCGTGTTCATAAAAAATCCCATAACCAGCGCGGATGGAAGTCTTACCATTGCCCTTGGGGTCCCAGGCGAAGCCCACCCGGGGCGCCCAATTAAACAAGTGTCCTTGCATGCAACTGGCGGGCAGCGTCATGGTCGAACTGGGGCTAGCCAGGGCCCCCGGCCCGCTGCCGCAATGCACCAGCCCGTTGGTTATGGCCGGATCGAGGCCCGTAAGATTAATAGGCACCGGATCGTTGCCGCCCGTGTTCGGGTCTATCGCGCTGTACGACATCAGGCTGGTTAGCGGATCCAGGATAATATTGCTGGCGATAGCCGGACTGTAAGCCGCCGGCACCCAATTGTATACATTCTGGTTAGTCGTGTAGTAAGTGCCAAACATGCTTAAGCGGACGCCCAGATTCAGAGTCAGCCGCGGAGTTACTCGCCAATCATCCTGCAAATACGGCTCGGCAATCTGGTACCGCTGATGATAGGTGCCCTGGGCGCTATCCTGTGTATAGCTTACGATCTTGCCCAAGCCGTTACTGTTATAAAGAAAGTCGGCGAAGGCGTTTCCCGTGCTGCCTTCATGCGCTTCATTGCTGAAGGTCAGGATACCCTGCTGATCGCCTGTGGCTGCGCCAATAGGCGGGTTAGTCTGGTCGCGGTTATAAAGAATGAACTGCGCGCCGAATTGGAGATCGTGCTTGCCCAGCACTTTGCTCCAGTGATCGGCAAAGCTATAAACTGGATTCGTGTGACTCCAGGGCATGTAGCCGGCATCCACCGCGAATCCCGTGCCGCCATACTCCCGGTTGGTGCCCCCGATCACAATACCCGGCATCTTCCCGTCAAAACCGTTATCAAAAAGGTACCCCATGGGACACTGCTCCGCGGGCAGCCCCCCTGCGTTCGGATTTGTTTGCAAAAAGCAACCGGGAGAGTCCAGGGCCGCCGGTCTTTGCCAGTTCGCGCCTGGACCGTTAGTGTCCTGCAAGTTGATTGTCGAATTGGTGTAGCTGAACGAGAACTCGTTTAACAGCGTGGGAGATAAAGTCTGTGTCAGCCGCGCGACCATGCTGATGCCTGGTCCCGCGAAGTTATTCTGGATTGTCGGGAAGCTGTTCTGAACGGTGCCCCACTGCGGAATAGGCACCACGGTGTCCCAGGAATCATGGATGTACCGGAACGTCAGGCGAGTTTTCTCCGTGAAATCGTGATCGATACGGAATAACTCCTCGCGCCAATGCGTCGGCGGCGAGACAGTTTCGTCGTAACACGATCCAACAGTGGAATTGCATCCGGTTGTCGAATTAGGAAGAGGAATTACTCCGGAGTTCAGGATCGCTACAGCATTTCTATCCAATTGAGACGCGGTCCCGCCGATCTGGTTGAAAGGGAAAGCAGTATAACTCGATCCGCCCTGGAGATTTTGGAATTGCGCGGGGCAGTCCGGATATTTCGTGCGCGAAAAGACCGGAGTGCCCTGGCCGCTCTGCCCGGGGCATACATCGTTGAAGTTGCCGCTGCGTTCGGCCAGGGACGGAACCGCCTGGTTGTACTGCGTCGGAGTCTTCTCCAGCCGCCATTCCTCGGAAAAGAAGAAGAATGTCTTGTCTTTCTTTGTGTTGTAATGCTTCGGGATATACAGGGGTCCGCCGATCGTGCCCCCCAGATCCTGGCGGCGGTAGAGCGGCGCACCGGATGTTTCGTCGAAGAAATTGCGGGCATTGAGCGCCTCGTTGCGGCCGAAGTAGTAGCCGTTGCCGTGAAAGTCCTGCACACCGGTTTTGGTGGCGACCAGCACCGTGCCCGACGCCGTCCGCCCGTACATCGCGCCGTAATTCGAGGTGAGCACCTTTACTTCTTGAATAGCATCCAGGCTTGGGTAAACTATCAGCGTACTTTGCGCGCCGTTGATGCCGACATTCAAAAGGTCGGAACCATCCACGTCAAAGGTGTTGTATTCCACGCGGCCGCCGTTGACGCTGTACTTGACGCTTCCGACTACACCCACTTTGGCCTCGTCCTGCCCGGTTTGATTGCTGACGCCCGGCGCCAAGGCGATCAACTGGGTGAAGTTGCGCCCGTTCAATCCGATCGAGACCACTTCCTTTTGTGTAATCGTTCCCGAAATCTGCGCCGTATCGGTCTCGATCCCGGCCGCCTGATGGCCGAGCACGTCCACCGATGTACTGGCCGTGGCGGGCTCCAGCGTAATATCCAATTTCGCCAAGGTTGCGCCCACGTCGAGTCTCTGCTCGGATTTCTTGAATCCCGGCGCCGACGCCGAAATCGTATAGGATCCCGGCCGCAGGTCGGCGAAAGAATAAGCACCCCGGTCGTCTGTTGTGGCGTGCTGGGTCTTGCCCGCCCTATCCGTAAGCGTTACTTCCGCGGCGGGAATCACGGCGCCGCTGTTATCCAGCACCGTGCCCGCGACACCAGGACTGGCGGCCGGTGTTTGTGCCCATGAAATGGCAGTCAGGCCTGCCAACAGGCCGAACCAACACAGAGGGTGAATCGCGTCTTTCAAAGCTTTCTCCAATCTTGCAGTTAATCGTGGAGCGGGCAAGCGCGCCCGCAGCCGAGCTTTCGCCGGCTCCGACAGTCGCTTATTTCTTCTGAGTTGGCTGAAGCTGATCCTTGATCCAATCGAGAAAATTCAATCTGGACGCCTTGTACTGAACCGCAGCCTCGTCATGCGGAACGATCTTACACTGTGGCGGCGCGGCCGCCAGGACTCGCTCCCTCGCGGCCAGCGGCGTTATGCCGGGTCCCCGGACATACTGCAACCGAACGGCCGCTTGCACCTTTCCGAACCATGCCACCGGGTCCATGCCCGCCACCCGTTTCAAAAACTCCGGTTCTAAGTACGCCGGGCGCTCATTTTCCGGTATCAGGGTGGATTTCGCCAGCCAATCGGGCCAATCTCCCCAAGGATCCGCCAAATCTAAAGCCTTGATCCGCGGATCCACAGCGGCCGTCAGGATACCGATAGCCGCTCCGGACCCATCGCCGAACATTCCGACGCGGGTCAGGTCCAAATCATTGCGGGTTTCGAGAAAGTTCAGGACCATTTGCACGTCATGCACGGATTTACCGAGGGCCTCCTGCAGTTCACTCACGAACCACTCCTTCATGGGACGGTCGTGATAGCGGTGCCCGGTCAATGCCGAAACGAATCCGGCGGCGGCAAACCCATCCTTGGCCAGCATGGCGCAGAAGTCATCGTTCAGGAAGCGTTTGGTTTCCGCGGGATAGCTATAGAGGTACAGGATGATCGGTGGCTTGGGATGACCTTTTGGCAGGATCAGAAATAAGTAGATGGGGTCGTCAGGACGCCAAGCCAATTGAATCATCTCGCGCGTGAACGTTGGATATTCATCGCGCTCCCCGCGCGTGGCGCCTATGATCTTCAACGGCCGGCCGGCCAGCGAGAGCTGCGTCCAGTCTTCGGCCGCGCTTGCGTCAGGCGTCCGCGCTACTAAAGGATGTGGTCCGTTACCAGTAGTTTGTCCGCTGGCGGAACATAGGATGAGACATCCCAAATGTAACACCAGCGTTACAATTGTCTTCATTTTGCCAATGAAATAAGATCTCACATCTTAGCAGCTAAGCGCACTAAGATACAAGTGCGGCACATCGACTTTGTGACCGTCAACCTGCCGCACTTGATTAGGACCTAATTACTGATGGCAGTCCAAAACACCGGGAGCTGTGCCGGGCGGGGGGCCCTCGATACAACCACCGACGTCGCCGCCGGCTTCTCTCTCGCCGCTAAGTCCGTTGTTGGGCGCGACGCTGGCCTGCTTATAGTGCGAGCGATACAACTGCAAGCCAGGATCCGCGCCAATGGCCACGAATGGAACGAAGTCCGGCGTGGTGGAGTTGACGTTGTTCTGGATCGCCTCCACCAAGAGCTTCGCGTTGGTCAAGGGGGTGCCGGAGGCATTGGTGACTACGCGCAGCACGGCCCAGGAACGGTAGGTCCCGTTGCGCAAGTTCGGGAACGACGTGCCCGGCGCGGCGGGACACACACCGGACCCGGCGCTGTCGCATATCGGCAGGATGCCGTTGGTATAGGTCGTCTGAATGGGGTCCACGCCTTGCAGCGTCAAGTAGCCGTAGCTGACGGAGTTGGCGATCTTCGAGACGTTGCCGTAGCCCCAGGCAGTGTAGCCGATGGAATCCGTAGTCCCGTAAATGGCGGTGCTGACCATGTCGCTGATGCCGACAGCCCGTCGCCGGGATCCGCCGCCCGACGTGCAAGCCAGATTCAGCGGATTGTTGCTGTTCTGCGTGCCTTGCGGAGGGGGAACTACGCCGAATTCCTGGTCGGCGTACGCGATGGTTGGAGGCGTCGAAGTGCATGGCCCGGGAGTGGCGACTCCCTGCGTCTGGCCGCAGCGGATATTCGTAAAGTTAAAGACCATTCCTGTGCCGGACGTGGGTTCGAGTTGCACGGCAGTGATCGGAACATCGACCGGAGGTGGGGTATCCGAGGCTGAGGTTGAAAAGACATTCGTGTCGCACTCCTTCCCTTGCCAGAGCGTTTGTATAGTGGGCACATCGATATTGCTGATGGCTGGAACTCCGCCCTCTGCTGACAGGCCGTAGCCCAGGCCATTGAAGTCTTTTCGATTTACCACGACCAAGAACGGAGCAGCTCCGACATCGATTGTGGTGGCCGCGGGAATCGCCAACTTTGAGAATGGATCGGTCCCGCGAATGTTGAAGGCTACCGGGTTGGCCACCGTGGAAGAGAAGGAGCTAAGGATCTGGGTGCCGATGGTCGTAGTGCAGGTCGTGCCGCTGCCGTATCCCAAACCGTTATAGGTGGTGGTCTCCAATTCGTTCAACGTGCGGCAGTTCTGGTAATAGGCGTCTTCCGGCCGAACGACGGTGAATGCGGCGGTTATCTTCGCGCCGTTCAGGGCCGTGTAGATAGCGGTCGGCAGATTAGGCTGGTCCGTGCCCCATAGTTCCGAACTGACCAGGTTGGTCTGGCTGGAGGGAATCGTGTATCCGGAGCCGGCCTCGACGCCCGGGTCGAGCGTCAGTGTAGTGCGGGGGTTGGCGAAATAGGCGCGATTGCCGATAACGGAATCCACGGATATGTAGGCCCACACCTCGGTCGCGGCGGAGTTCCATACCACCCATAGATTGCCGGACTCGGGCAGGATCGTCTGACCCGTGTACGACCCGCGCGAGTCGCTAATCGCCGCGCAGTCCCCAACCGTGCAGTTTCCTTTCACGGTAAAGTGCAGCGCGCCGCCCGCGCCACCACCAGCCAAGTCGTTCCAGGCGCCGGTCGCCGCCGTCTGCCACATGGCGGACGCGCCGGCGCCCAGCACCTTTACGGTAACGGTCGCCTTGGCTAGCGGTGCCCCCAATATCGCCACGGCCAGTGCGGCCGCGGACAGAAATCTTGATGCGTTCATTGCTTTTCTCCTTGATATGTTCATTGGTGTTCTCGTTGCGTTGTCAAGCCGAATAGCGGTCATGCGAGATGAGATGTGAAGCAAACCCATTGTTGAAATCGCCAATGGTCTAGGTCAGCCAGCCTGAACCAATTCCCGGCTCTCGATGGCGAAACTGGACGAACGCCAGAGCCAGCCGCGTTAGAGCCTGTGGGTGTGTCTTCTCCCCAAATTGCTACCCCAATCCGACTTGTACCTTCAGTATTTCGATACGTACGATAGAGTTTATAGACTAATACTTCAGCCGTCAAGCTAATTTTGCAATTTTCTCAGCCTTTACATTATTGGAAGCAAAGGTTTTGAGTCACATAAGTACTAAAACGGAGGGACTAGATACGGACGGGAGACTAGTCTGATGGCTTAGCCGGAACGACTTTACCCGAGGGATTCGATCAATTCTCTTGGATTCCTACCCGCTTAAAGACCACTGACTTTGTGGACAAATAAAAAAAGGCAGGCCGACATCTGTCGGCCCGCCCGATACGCACTGCAAGACTGACTACTTATTGATGACAGTCCAAAACACCGGGAGCCGTGCCAAGCGGGGGACCCTCGATACAACCACCGACGTCGCCGCCGGCTTCTTTCTCGCCACCGAGGCCGTTGTTCGGTGTGATGCCGGACTGCTTATAATGCGAGCGATAAACCTGCAAGCCGGGATCGGCGCCCACCGGGACAAAGGGAACAAAGTCCGGTGTCGTGCTGTTGACGTTGTTCTGGATCGCCTGTACCAGGAGTTTGGTGTTGGTCAGACTTGTGCCGGTTGAATTCGTGACTACGCGGAGCACCGACCAGGAGCGGTAGCTCCCATTGCGCAGGTTCGGGAATGACGAGCCGGGCGCCGCCGGGCAGACGCCGGATCCGGCGCTATCGCACAGCGGCAGGATGCCGTTGGAATAGGTTGTCTGGATGGGATCTACGCCCTGAAGCGTCAGGTAACCATAATTGGGGGTATTGGCGATCTTCGAAACATTGCCAAAGCCCCAGAAGGCGTAGCCGATGCCGTCAGTCGTATTGTAAACGCCGGTGTTTATCATCTCGCCGGTGCCGATGGCGCGCATGCGGCTTCCACCGCCGGTCGAGCAAGCCAGATTCAACGGGTTGTTGCTGTTGCTGGTGCCTTCCGGAGGAGGGTTCACACCGAACTCCTGGGTAGCATAGGCAATCGTCGGCGGCGTGGACGAGCAAGGTCCGGGGGTACTGACACCCTGCGTCTGTCCACAGCGAATGTTGGTGAACTCAAATGTGTTCATGGTTCCGGACAGCGGCTCGCGCTGTATGGCGTAGATTGGAACGTCGACGGGAGGAGGGGCATCCGAAGCTGACGTGGAAAAGACGTTCGTGTCGCACTCGTTCCCCTGCCACAGGGTCTGCACGGTGGGCACGTCGATGTTCGTGATCGCCGGCACTCCACCGCCCGTGGATGTCAGTCCGTATCCCAGGCCGTTGATGTCTTTTCGGTTCACCAGGATCACGATGGGCGTGGCTCCCACGTCGACCGTTGTGGCCCCTGGAATCTTGAGCTTGGAGAAAGGATCGCTCCCGGTGATGTTGAAGTTGACCGGATTGGCGACGGTCGAAGAGAATGCGCTGAGGATCTGGGTGCCGATGAGTGTGGTGCAAGTCGTGCCGGAACCGTAACCCAAGCCGGCATAAGTCGACCCCTCCAACTCGTTAAGGACGCGGCAAGCGGCGAAGTGAGCGTCCTCCGGGCGGATGTCGGTGAATGCCGTGGTGATTTTCGCGCCATTCAGGGCCGCGTAAACAGCGGTCGGCAGGGAGGCCTGGTCAAGGCCCCACAAATTGGAACTGACCAGGTTTGTTTGGCCGGACGGAATCGTATAGCCAGAGCCGGCCTCGAGCCCTGGATCTAGCGCGAGCGTAGTACGGGGGTTGGCGAAGTAGGCGCGATTGCCGACTACGGAGTCCACTGAAATGTAAGCCCAAACCTCGGTCGCGGTGGAGTTCCAAACGATCCAAAGGTTGCCGGACTCGGGAAGGATCGTCTGCCCCGTGTACGACCCCCGCGAATCGTTGATCTGCGCGCAATTTCCCACTGTGCACGTGCCCTTCACCGTGAGGTGCAGCGCGCCGCCCGCGCCACCACCGGCTAGTTCGTTCCAAGCCCCCGTTGCCGCCGTCTGCCACATGGCCGACGAACCGGCGCCCAACACTTTGACGGTAGTAGTCGCCCTGGCAAGCGGCGCCGCAATTGTCGTCACGGCCAATGCGGCCGTGGCGAGAAACTTCGAAGCGTTCATTCGTAATCTCCTTGTTATTTCCAGCTGAAGAGTGAGTCTGCCTAGTCTTCCGGACCGAAGCCCGTGGCGCGCCGGTGCGTTTGGCTCATAACACCCGCACTCAAATTCCAGGACCCCGCGCGACCAGCCAGCAGTATATTCGGGTCTCTATGACGGCTTGATGAACGTTCGGTTGATATTCGGTCTCAGTTTTCGGTGATGAGACTCCGTCCGCGCTCGCTGTTCCTGGCAAAGTCGGTAAGACATCAGTTTGACCAATGCATTACGGAGCCGGGGCCTGGGGTCGGATCGGCGTTGGGTGTGTCAACCATATGGCCGGATTGCGGACCGAACGCCTGGAGCGCGGGGGGGAAACTCTGGCTCGGAGGGAGAGCAGCTGGGCTCTTAGCCAGCTTTTAGACTCATTCTAAACTACTTATGATGTCTCGCGAGATTCGTGGGTAAGACCCAGGCAAACCGCTGTAACAAAATATTAATACTGTTTCTATAATAATTTTTATTGTGGATTGTGCGTCCTCTATAGTAATATGGGCCGTGGTTCACCCGGTCAAGTAGGCTGTTTGTCGCCTTGGCTGGGTCCATAGGCGCTTTTTGGGCAAATGTCACTGTGATTTATCCCAGCCAGATGAAAGCGCCTGCCCGCTGCTGGCAATCATCCGTATGTGTTGTGGAAAGTCATTGACTTTTATAGGGTACGCATGAAGAACTTCCTTATAGCTACTACGATCATCCTTTCAGTTGCCTTCGCATCGGCGCAGCCGGTGGTAACTCAAATCAGCAATGCCGCCAGCGCCAGTTTTTCGATTCCAGGGCCGGTCAATGGAACTATAGTCAACTGGCTCACCCTTCCGAATGGCTCCATCGCGCAGGGTTCCTACTTCTCGGTCTATGGCAATGGCTTGGCTGCGGGCATTTCAACTTGCGGGTCCAACTACGCCAACTGTCTCTGGCAGCCCTATCCCCTTCCGACTTCGATTCAGGGCACCTCGGTGAGTGTGACAATTGGGAGCAACGCGGCAGTCAACGCCTACATTGAATTTGCGGCCCAAGTGAGCGCCACCGCCGCCCAGATCAACGCGGTCATGCCATCTAACACACCCGTGGGTTCGGGAACTCTGACAGTCACCTATAACGGGCAGCAGAGCGCGCCGGTGCCTATCAACGTGGTCGCCAGTTCCTTTGGGACGTTCACCGTCAATCAGGCGGGCAGCGGTCCGGGTGTCATCACAGATACCAGTTATAACGCGCTGACGCCTTTTCACACGGCCAAACCAGGCGACTACGTGCTGCTTTGGGGCACCGGCCTCGGCCCCGCTGCGGATCCATCGACGGAGCAGAGCGCGCCGCCTCAGCAAGTCAATCTGTGTGCGTCAGGCTCGTCCTGTCCGGTATCGGTCTGGGTGGGTGGCAAATCGGCTAGCGTGCCGTATGCCGGCAGAGCCAGTTTCACCGCCGAAGATCAGGTGGTATTTATCGTGCCGGCCGGACTTGGAGGCTGCTACGTTCCCGTGGCAGTGGTTGTGGGTGGCGTAACCAGCAACTTCACTACCATGCCTGTAGATCCCAACGGCGCCGACTGCAGTGACACTAATGGCGTCGGAATGAGTTATATCAGCAGCTTGCTAAACGGTGGCAATGGATCGGCCACCGTGGGGGTGATCGGGTTATCGAGCCAGCTTTGGAACGTCAATCTGGGCGGCGGCGACTTTTTCCCGTGGGACTATGACACAGTCAGCGCGCAGATGGGCGATTTCACAATTGCACCACTCGAATTGTTCCAGGGCTTCACGCAGGCTCCCTCCGTGGGTAGCTGCACGGCCAACACCTATCTGGGATATCCGCCGCCTGTGGACCCGGGTTTAAACTATGTGACAAACCTGGATGCCGGATCTGCTCTGAGCATCGCCGGTCCAGCCAGTTCAACTGTACAGCCGGTCCCGCAGGTCATCACTGCCGGTGGATCGCTGGGCGGATACTTCGGCGTAGTAGGCGGGATTCCGCCCAAGGACGGCGTAACAAACTTCGACAGTTGGCCGAGCCCTCCCTTCTTCTGGCTTTCGACGGCTAACGGGGACGGAACGTACACCGTAGGCTCGATCGCATCCGGCAATTACACCGTGACTGGGCTAGGCGGCAAAGACATCGGTCCCTTTACCGGAACCATCAATGTGTCGGCGGCGGCGGCGTCTTTCCAGTGGAGCAACTCCGACCAATTTGCCAATCAAAACAATCTTCCCCAGTTCTCCAGACAAACGCCGTTGACGATCACTTGGACCGGAGGCGATCCCAGTGTCTTTATGGAGATCCTCCTAATTGGATCGACGACCGAAGAAGTTTCCCCATCGGTCATTACTCCGGAGCCCGCCGTGCAGGTCGAGTGCGTCGTGCCCAGTGCCGCCGGTACGTTTACGGTGCCCACTTATGTGCTGCAGGCCTTGCCGGTCGGCTACAGCGGCGTGTCCATGACGGGCGCAGTTTTGGTGGGTCCCATCAGCGCGCCGGAGAAGATCAGTCCGCCTCCAAGTGGTCTGGATGTAGCTTATTTGTACTATCAGATTCTCAGCGGCTATACAGTTCAGTGGCAGTAAAACGTTCCCGTTTGTCTTTCCCGTTGCAGTGTGCGCTGACGACCACCAAGAATGATTGTCTGCCCGGCGTGGGCGGCAGGTCACGGTTGCACAGGCTGGGCAGGTTAGAGAGCGCGTGAGGCGACAAGCGCCCGCCGAAGATTCGGAAGACAAGCTCTGGAATTTGATGCTCGCCGCAGGCTCGTTGGAGCGCGAGGCGCGAGTGTCAGCGGCGCTTGCGGAGTGATCTGGCGGCGATCCGCAACCAGAAAACCTGAGGGTGTAGCGACACAAAAGCGACGGTTATTCATTAGGATGGTGAACCAATACATGTCCCGAAAATCATTTTTATCCGTCATTCTCTACGCGGCCATCTCGACAACGGCCGTCCATGCGCAATACCTGCTCACCTATCCCGGCCCTGCCGCGGTGAATCAAGGCGATGCGACGGTCACTTTTTTCGATCCCGCCACGTTGAAGCCGGGCGCGTCCACGCAGGTGCCGGGCGCGTTCCAGTTCCTGAGCCTGCCGGACGGTAGCGAGTTTTATTTCATTGCCAACAATCCCACCACCAATACCATCGGTGTCATCGTGGTCGCGCACCCGCAAGCCAGAACGAATCCGTCGGGAGTGGGAGGAGTGCATCCCATTGAAACATTTGCCAATGCTCTGAATTGCGCAGCTCTGTCGCCGGATGGGACGCGCCTGGTAGTCGGCGAAAACGCCGTTCACTTCATCGACACGGGCACCAACATCGATCTGACTCCCAACGGTATTGCCGTCGGCAGCGGCGCCACGATCATCGGGGTGGCGGTCAGCTATGACAGCCAAACAGTGTACGCGTTAGCCACGTACAACGGAACCAGCTATCTGGATGCAATCAGTACCGCGCAGTTGTCTGTCACTAACTCGATCACCATCACCGGCACGGCCAGCGCCCTGGCTTTAGGTCCCAACGGCCTCTTGTACTTGGGCATGCCCAACCAAATTCTCGAAATCAATCCCGCCACTCTGGCCACAACTCCAAACGGCGCGGTGGCCGTTAACATCACTCCCGGTCCGCTGGCGTTCACCCCGGACGGCAACTACCTGGTGGCCGCCAATCAAATCTATGGCCCTCAACCGTCCATCCTGCTAGTGAATCTTAACGACCATCTGGTGGAGGGCGAGATTCCCTTTACCGGTTTGGCCGCGTTACAGTCATCTCCGCTGACCGGCACCAGCGCGATCTTCGATAGCCTGTACGTGGCGTCGTCGACGGTAATTTACCCATTTTCCAGCCTTGCGCAATCATTGTGGGTCATGCAACTCGGAAGCAACGGGGGCCTGATCTTGGATGTGCCGGTCATTCCGGACGTGATCTCTTCGGCGCAGGCCGCCATGACGCTCTCCAACGACTTGGGAGTTCCGGGCCGCAATTATCCCCAGTTTCTCTTTACGGTATCCAGCGGCACTGTCGACGGCACCGGGGTCAACAACCTTTTCAGCATCGACCCGGCATCCAACCTGTTGACCGCACAAGTGGCATTGGTTGATACACCCGGGGCCGTAGCGTATTACGCTCCCACCTTTACCAACAACGCGCCAACCACCATCCTGCAATATGGCAACAATCAGACGCTGCTTCCGGGCGGCGTTTCCCTACCCATGGTGATCCGGCTCTTAGACCAGAACGGCCTTCCCATCAGCGGAGCAGGCGTGAGCTACTCGCCCTCCGCGGGCAGTATTACGCCGATTAACACCGTAACCGGTGCGGACGGCTATTCGGAAGCGATCTACACCGCGGGCAGCACCCCGGCCGATATCGGCGCCATCTTGATCAACGCCACGGTTGGACAGATAGCCGCGAATTTTAACGTCACGGTGGGCACCGGCCAGATCATTCAGCCCGCGGCGCTGACCATCGTATCCGGCCAAGGGCAATTCATCACCGAAGACCCTACTCTGAGCACTCCGCCCTATGACAGCGAATCACTGGTGATTCTGGCTACGGATTCCAACGGAAATCCTGTGCCTAACGCTCTGGTAACATTCACCGTCACGTCTGGAAGCGGCGCCCTGAACTCGCCAAATGGGCCGGAGACCGCCGTAGTTGTGCCCACGAATTCCACCGGCCAAGCCTCCATTTCATTTATTCCACCCGTGGTCGGAGGCTCGGAAAGTGACACCGTAACGGCGAGCGTCGTCATCTCGACGACCAATAGCTCCGGAACGACAACAACCACCACGATCAGCCAGAACTTCTATTTGACCACCATGGCCCTGGATGTGAGTTACTGTACGGCGCCGCCCTGCTCGCCGGCCCTGATTCCGCTGATTGCCGAAGTGCTGCAGCCGTTGCCCGGCGCCGTATTGACGGGTAGCGCGGGTAGCACACTCCCCAACCCCGTGTTGGTGCAAGTCAATTCCATCAGTGGTTTGCCTGTCCCCAATATCGCCGTCCACGTCAGCACGGGCACCAGCACGAGCTTTCCAAACGCGAGTTGCGCAGGTTCGAATGGCGGCGTGGCTTTGACTAATGCCGCAGGACTGGCAACCTGTAACGTAGTCTTGAATGGTGTGCCGGGCACCAAGCCCCTTGACGTCAGCATTCCGGTCCTGGGCCAGGACACCGGCCCGGGCCTGGTCTTCAGCAGTTATACACTCACCATAACTCCGGGCGCGCCTGCCAATGTGAACATCATCACTGGCAACAATCAAGTTGGGATTACCGGCGCCACGCTGACTACGCCATTTATTGTAAAGGTGACTGACTCCTTAAATAATCCCATTCCCAATACGCCACTTAGCTGGACCGTGACATCCGGATCCATGATCCTCTCCGGCGTGTCCACCACCACTGGCCCAACCGGCGAGGGCACGGCCACGGGTGATGTGGAGAGTCCGGCCGGGACCACCATTACTCTCCAAGTAACGGCGGGAACTGCGTCGGCGACGTTCACTGTGCTCGTCAGTGCTCCGGCCTCCTCGATTAAAGCCGTCTCCGGCGACAACCAGAGTGCACAGGTCAACACTCCCCTGAGCGCTCCTCTGGTGGTGCAGCTTCTCACCAAGAGCGGAACGCCGGCGGCTTATGCGCCCTTGGTATTCACTGCCACAGGTGGGCAGAAACTGATCGCCACAGGCAGCACCAGCGTGCCATCATCCGTTGTAATCTTAAATGCCGACGATAACGGCATGGCTTCCGTCACCGTGACATCGGTGGGACCGATCGCGGGAACGTTCACGGTTTCGGCGACCTATGGCGCGGGCAAAACCGCCTTGACCGCCAAATTCACGGTTACCGCGGAACCCTTGGGTCCGAGCGGTCCCGCCATCTTAAATTCCGCGAGCCTGCTGCCAGGTATCGCACCCGGAGCGCTGGTCACGTTCCTCGGCCCCGGGCTGACCCCCACGATTCAGGGCGTGGTTACCGAGCCCAGCCAGATCGAAGGATACTCCATCTCGTTCGACGGAATTCCCGCTCCCATTCTGGCCCTCGTCAATGAAAACGGAATCCAACAGATCAATGCGCAAGTGCCGTTTGAAGAGTCGCCGAGCACGTCGGACACCATCACCATAGCGACGCCGCTGGGTTCGGTTCTCCTGCCCAATGTCACGGTCAGCCTGCTGGCGCCGGGTATCTTCACTAGCGGGACCCTGACCGCAAACGGATCGACCTACCCGCTGGCCGTGGTCGTGCGGTCGGATGGCAGCTACGCGAGCGCCGCCAACCCCGTGCTGCGTGGCGAAGCCATTACCTTCTACGCCACTGGCCTGGGGCAGGTTGTACCAACGGCGTCCGACGGTGTGCCCGGCGTGCCCGGCCAAGTTGTTGGAAGCACGCTCTACGCGGGCGTGAACAATCAAGGGGACGCGGTGCTTTCCGCCATTTATCAGCCGAATGCCGTGGGTGTGTACGCCATCACCATTCAGGTGCCGAGCGCAACCCTCGCTGGTCCCGCGCAGCCTCTCAGCCTGCTTATGGAAGACCTCTCAGGCAACGGCTACAGCGCGCCGCTGGCGTACGTGCCGATCCAGTAAACAGCCGCCCGCCGGAGCGCCTGTTACAATTCGTTCAATGTTCCGCAAGGTACTGATCGCCAACCGCGGCGAGATCGCGGTGCGCGTGATGCGCACCCTACGCGAAATGGATATCGCGACAGTAGCGGTCTTCTCCGACGCCGACCGCACGTCGCTGCACGTGCGCATGGCCGACGAAGCCGCGTGGGTGGGTCCGTCCCCGTCCGCCGAAAGCTATCTGCGCATCGATCGCATTCTGGACGCCGCGCGAAAACATGGCGTCGACGCGGTCCATCCAGGCTACGGATTTCTCAGCGAGAACGCCGATTTTGCCGCGGCCTGCGAGCAGGCGGGCATCGTCTTCATCGGCCCGTCCTCGGAATCCATCCGCTGCATGGGATCGAAAACCGCCGCCCGCCAGATGGCCATCGCCGCCGGCGCGCCCGTGGTGCCCGGCGCGCAGGAACCCCTGCGCAGCCCCGCGGAAGTGCGCGCATTCGCCGACCGCTACGGGTATCCGCTGCTGCTCAAGGCCGTGGCCGGCGGCGGCGGCAAAGGCATGCGCCGCGTGGACGCGGATGCCGATCTGGACGCCGCGTTTCGCGATGCCGCCAGCGAGGCGGAGCGCTCGTTCAATAATTCGGAATTGTACGTCGAAAAACTGATCGAGCGGCCTCGCCACATCGAGATTCAACTGCTGGGCGACCGCCACGGTCACATGGTCCACTTAGGCGAGCGCGAATGTTCCATACAGCGCCGCCATCAGAAAGTGATGGAGGAGTGCCCTTCGCCGCTGGTCGCCGCGCGCCCGTGCATGCGCGAGGCCATGGGCGAAGCCGCCATCCGGGTGGCCCGCGCCGCCGGCTATTACAACGCGGGCACGGTCGAGTTTCTGGTGGACGCGCAGGGCGCCTTCTATTTCCTGGAAATGAACACGCGACTCCAGGTGGAGCACCCCATCACGGAACTGGTGACGGGTTACGATCTGGTGCGTTTGCAGCTTGAAGTGGCCGCGGGAGAGCACCTGCGGCTTGCGCAGCCGGACATCCGTTGGCACGGTTCGGCCATCGAAGCCCGGATTTACGCGGAAGATCCCTACAATAATTTCTTCCCTTCCCCCGGCAAGATTACCCGCTTGACGCGCCCGCTGGGGCCCGGCGTGCGCCTGGATGGCTGCGTGTACGAGGGCTGGACCGTTCCCATCGACTACGATCCGCTGCTAGCCAAGCTGGCCGTATGGAGCGAAACCCGCGAGGCATCCATCGCACGCATGCTGCGCGCGCTACGTGAATACGATGTAGCTGGTATTCACACCAACATCGCCTTCTTCCGCCAGATCCTGGAAGACCCGGAGTTCCGCGCCGGCAACCTTCACACTCGCTTCGTGGACGAGTTTCTGACCCGTCGCCGGCCGTTCCTGCCGCATCCGGATCTGGAGTCTGTCGCCAGCCTGGTGGCGGAATTTCATCGCCGCCGCAGCGCCGCGCGGACGGAAACGCCGCCACCGTCCGACAGCCGCTGGCTCTCCATCGGCCGCGATGAGGCGCTGCGATGAAGGAAACGGCCGGCGCGGAGATCGTCGCCGTGGAACCCGGCGTGTATTCGGTCCTGCTGGACGGGCGCAGCTATGAAGCGCGCGTCGAGGATTCCAACGGCAGCGTGATCGTATTCATCGACGGCCACCGCTTCGCGGTCGAAATCCGCGATCCGCGCCGCCGCTCGCGCGCCACTGGACGGCCCGGCGCGGAAGGACGGCTGGACGTGGTCGCGCCCATGCCCGGCAAGGTCGTTCGCCTGCTCGTGGCTCAAGGCGACACGGTGGAAGCGGGACAAGGCCTGCTGGTGGTGGAAGCCATGAAGATGCAAAACGAGTTGAAAGCCCCGAAAGGCGGGCGCGTCACCATCCTCGCCGCACGCCAGGGCGCCACCGTCGCGGCGGGGGAAGTGCTGGCGGTCATTGAGTAGGATCGCCCGGTCTCAATCTACGCATCGTATCTTAACAGCATGGTGAGCTGGCAGATTGATTTTGACGAGGACACGGACAGAATTCTCGCCGAATTGGCTCTCCAGTACCAGGACGATATTGGCAAGGCTCTCGCCGACCTTGTCCATGCGCATGTCGGCCTCGAAGCGTATGTTGAATCGTGCGAGGGAGGTCAACAATATGCCCTCCGCACTCAGGCCCAGCGATCCGAGCGGGAGTTCCGTGAGGGCCGTTTCATTACATGGGACGATCTCAAGCGCCGTAACGGCCTGTGACAGTTTTCTTCGCGGAAGGCGTATCGCAGATTTTCGACGAACTCCCTGAAAATGCCAAGCGCAGCGCCGCCCGCTCCCTGGACCTGCTTGCCAAACATCCCCGCATGTACTGGGTTACCAGCACTGAAATCGGTAATCCGGCGGCGATGCGTTTAGCCTGATGATTTCCGCGCCACGCCGCCGGTCGGAGGCTTGGGCCCGCCGCGGTGTCACCGAGTGGGCCGCGAGGCTGGCGTCAGCGCGGGCGAACGGCGAGCGTCTTCAAAAACTGCACGAACGAAGCGCAACTGATTGATAAACCATGGCTTACGGCCTCAAGGGGCGTCCCGCGCGACGCGGAAGCCGATGTGGCCGGTGGACGTGTCCGGCTCCGTTCCGGTGCGCGCGGCGT
Source organism: Bryobacteraceae bacterium (assembly GCA_049511415.1). Classification (GTDB taxonomy): domain Bacteria; phylum Acidobacteriota; class Terriglobia; order Bryobacterales; family Bryobacteraceae; genus Bog-159. Next base: position 20,862 of record JBEKYC010000014.1, read on the forward strand.
TGCGGTAGCGACGGCAGCAGGATTCGTGACAGAGGTAGGAGCCACTCTTCATGACGCGCGTGCTTCCGGCGGGCGGCCCCGCCAGTATCGCGCCAAATCCGGGTAAGTGGAAAATTTACTGCCAACTATCAATAGTGTTAGTCCGCGCCGGTAAGTGGGACCAGGACACCGACTACGCCGTGTGATCGGCGACGCAAGACAGCGCAGCGCGGCGCACTCGCCGATCGACGGAACAGCACCGAACTGGCACGCTGCGCCCGCGGTCTGCGCCACCCGCGCGATAATAGGGTTTCATGCCCACCGAGACCGTCTGCCCCGAATGCGGCGGCAGCGGATGGAAAATCGTCGAGCGCGCCGACATATCCGGCGCCGAACGCTGCACCTGCGCCTTCGGCGAGCGCGCCCGCGGTCTGGAGGAAAGCGCCGCCATCCCGCCCCTCTATCGCAACGCCGCCTTCGATAACTTCGTGCTGCCGCCCAACAACCCCATCGCACATCGCGAATTGGCCAACGTCCTGCTCACCGTCAAGTCCTTCGCCCGCGAGTTTCCCACCGGCAAGCAACCCGGTCTGCTGTTGGTCGGCGAGCCGGGCACCGGGAAAACCCACCTCGCGGTGGCCGCGCTGCGGATCCTGATCTCCCGCGGCTTCGAAGGCCTGTTCTTCGATTATCAGAATCTGCTCGACCGCATACGCTCGGGGTACGATCCCGCCTCCGGGTCGGCCGACCGCGAGGCTTTCCGCTTCGCCTTGGACGCCGGCGTGCTACTGCTCGACGACCTGGGCGCGCACCGCGTCACCGAATGGGTCGAGGACACCGTCACCAGCATCATCACCTGGCGCTGCAACAACCGCAAGCCGCTGATCGCCACCACGAACCTGCCCGATCCGGACGCCGGCAGCCTCATGGTCGAGCGCTCCACCGTGCTGGGCAAGCCGGACTATAAAACTTCTTTGGCCGACCGTATCGGTCCGCGGGCCCGCTCGCGTCTATTTGAGATGTGCAAGGTCGTGCGCATGCCCTTGGTCGAGGATTACCGGTTACGCAGGTTTTGATGCGCCTGCTTTTGCTACTGCTGGCAGCCCCGGCATTCGCGGTTCCCGCGCCGCCGGTCCCCGAACCTTCCGGTCCCGCCGAATTCGTGCAAGCCGTCGATTTCCCCTACTATCTTTATCCCCGGCAGCTTTGGGAGCGCGAACTGGTCTGGCTCAAGAACCTGGGCATCGGCGCCGTGGCGTTTTCCATCCCCGCGAACTGGCACCAGCCCGATGGCGGCGATTGCGACTTTACCGGCGCCACCAGCCCCCGGCGCGATCTGGTGGGCTTCATCCGCCTGTTGCGCCGCCTGGAAATGCGCGCCTGGATCCGCCCGGTGCCGCTCGTTAAGGATTGGCCGCGCGCCCTGCCCGATAGGCCCACCACCGCCTTCGTCGAGCAGTTGAACAATCTGCTCGCGCCGCAAACCGAAAAGCACGGCGGCCCGATAGCGTTCCTGGAGGGCAAAATCGGCGCGCTGGATGTCCCGCCGCCGCCCATGCCCGTGACTATCGTTTCCGCGCTCGATCCCGCCGCCATGGCGCATAGTCGCCGGGCTTGGGTCGCGCGCGGCGCCTTGCTGTGGGAAGACGTGGAGGATGCCTTGTATCCGGTGGGCTGGGAGCGGCCCGGCCAGCCACTCTATCGGGCGGGCGCGGTCTCGCTCGACGGCGAAGAGCGGCCCAGCGTAGCGGCGTTGCGGCGCAGCGCGGCCCTCATGCGCCACTGGGCCCCGCTGCTGGCTTCCATGCGTCCCGAGCGCACCCACCCGGTGCACTTGCCGGGCAAGAAGTTCCCGCCGGGAATTACCGCGGTCGAAATCGTTTCCCGCACGCCCGGGACGGCGTCCGCCTTGAGCATCGCCAACGACAGCCGCCAGCCGTTTCAGAATACCGTGCGCGTCTGGGACCCGTTCGGCAAGCGATCCATCGACTTTGAGAATGTTCATCTGGCGCCGCATGAAACCGCCTGGCTGCCCTTCAATGTGTCTCTCGGCGGCGGCGGGCTGTGCCAGGAATGCAGCGAGTTTTCCAACGCCGAGCATGTGGTCTACGCCACGGCCGAACTGCAGGACATCGAATTCGAAAATGGCACGCTGGCCATGGAATTCGCCGCGCCGCAGCCCTCGGAAGCCGTCCTGCAACTCGCCCGCAAACCCAGCGGTCCCTATATCGCGGCCGGCCACCCGGCGGACTTCGATTTCGATGAGAAGACCCTGCGCGCGAAACTCAAAATCCCGCAGGGAAAAGGACCCGCCAGCCTGGTGCGCGTGGCCCTGGCCATCGAGCCGCCCGAGCACTCCGCGTTCTTTGAGGAAGCCAAGCGGTTGATTATCGGCCAGCAGAATCTCATCGCGACGTCTTACTCCTCGGCCGATCTGGCCGGCCGTTCCCGGCTGCGCCTGCCGGATGGCTTCACGGCCCAGCCCACGCGCAAGTCCGATCTCGAAATCGATTATGCCGTGGATGTGCCGCCCGCAGCCTTGCATGGCGATTTTGCCAATTTAGCCATCGAGGCCGATGGCGTGCCGCTCGGGCGCGCGCGCCTGCAAATGTTCCGGCCCGCGTCGGTGCACTTCCGCGACGCCATCCGGCTGCACTATGGATCATCCGCGAGCTTGGTCGTCGAGCCGGCCATCATTCCCATCGATGCGCCGTCGGGCCGCACGGTGGATGTTACCGTACGCAACAACGCGCCCGAGATTCGCAGCTACACCATCGCGCCCTCGGGCGACGGCTTTCAGTTTCTGCCGCCCAAATCCGATATCAGCTTCGCGGCCGCCATGGATCGCGTGCCGCAGTTCCGCGTATTCCCGGAGAATGCCGGCGCCGGCCTCCACGATTGGAATTTGCAATTCTCCGGAGATACCAAGTTGGACGTCGCGGCGCGATTTCTGGTGATCCCGCGCGGCCGGACGGTGGCCTGGTCGGCCGACCTGGATGGCGACGGGTCGCCCGAATGGGTGCTCGAGAATCAAAAAGTGCGCGCCGTGTTTTCCGCCCAGGATGGCGGCCGCTGGCTCGAGTTTGTATGGAAGAACGCAGCGCCGTATGGCCTGAATGTGCTGCCGGAAAACGGATCGCTCGCGGGCGCCGGACCCGTCGAAGTAAAAACCGGCGATGGCGTCCTCGAATTCACGGGTAAGGGTTGGAAGCGCACGGTGCGTCTGGCGGGATCGGGCGCCGAACTGAGCGTGGAACAAACCACCCCGCTGCCCGCCGAGACGCTCGGTTCGGGCAAGCATAACGAGATCGCGCTCGATGTCGCTCGCCCGTCCGCCACGCACGCCGTGTACACCCTGCGCGCGCCCGAACGATAAACGGGCCGCCCCCGGCCCCCGCCACCGCCCCAAAGGAGTAGAATTGATCCAATGCTACGACGCTGCACTAGGCTGCTCCTATGCCTCGCTGTCTCTTTCGCTGCCCTGGGATACGCACAAACCCAGACCCAGGCGCCCAACCAGGATCAACCCGCCGCGAGTGAAGTCGCGTTTCACGATACTCCCGCTACTTTCCGCACCAAAGTCAACCTGGTGCTCGTGCCGGTGATAGTGCGCGACAAGGACGGTCACGCGGTGGGAAACCTGCATAAAGAGGATTTCCAGGTTTTTGATCGTGGCAAAGCCCAGGCGATATCCAGCTTCAACGTCGAGACGATCGAGGGCCAAAAGGCGGAAACCGCCAAAGCACCCGTAGCCGCCGCGCTGCCTGGCGCCGAAGAGCCCCCCCCGCCCAACCCGGCCAACATGCCGAACCGCTAGACGACCGCGCTAAGCTGCGTGAGGGCTTGCTTAAACTGACCGCCACCCCCATCGCGCGCCCCTCCACCCAATTGTGCCCGGACATTACCTATTACCAGGCGGATTTGATTCAGGAGAAGAACGATCCGCAGGCTCTGCTGGCGGCCGTACAGGACACCATCGTCTGCATGGCCCTCGACCCGACCGATCCGAGCACCACATCCATCGCCACCAGCATGGCCCGGGCCACCTCGTCGCAGGTATGGAATGCCGGCGAGGCCGAGAGCCGCTATGCCATCAACGCGCTCCGGGATGCCGTGCGCCGGCTCTCCGTCGCGCCGGGGCAGCGCAGCATCATCCTGGTATCTCCCGGATTCCTCACCCTCGCGCAGTTTCAATCCGAAAAGCAGGAAATGATCGATCATGCCATACGCTCCAACATCATGATCAGTTCACTCAATGCGCGCGGTCTATACGTTGTGATTCCGGGTGGGGATGTCACCCGGCCCATGCAGAGTGCGATCGGCAGCACCATGAAATCTCAATACGACAGCGCCAGCGCCCTGGCCGAGGACGATGTTCTCGCCGAAATCTCCTTCGGCACCGGCGGCGTCTTCTTTCACAACAATAACGACCTGCTGGACGGATTCAAGCGCGTCGCGGCGCGCCCGGAGTATATCTACGTCCTGGGCTTTTCGCCGGAAAATCTTAAGCTGGATGGGCGCTTCCACGCCTTAAAAATCACCGTCAATGCCAAGAAGCTGGACCTCCAGGCCCGCCGCGGTTATTTCGCGCCGCAACATTTGACGGACCCCGCGGAAACCGCCAAACAGGAGATCCAGGACGCCATGTTCTCGCGCGAGGAGTTGCGTGACATTCCCCTGCAATTGCACACGCAGTTCTTCAAAGCCGGCCAGGACGACGCCAAACTTGCCGTGTTGGCGCATGTGGACGTGCGCGGCCTGCACTTTCGCAAAGATAATGGACGGAACGCGGACAACCTGGTAGTGGCCTCCGGAATTTTCGACCGCAACGGCAACCTGGTCACCGGTAATCAGAAAACCGTCGAGATGCACTTGAAGGATCAGACCCTGGAGGGCCGCCTGAGATCCGGCATCACCGTCAAAACCAGCTTTGACGTCAAGCCTGGAAGTTACGTGATCCGGCTGGTGGTCCGGGACTCCGAAGGTGAACTTATGGCAGCCGCCAACGGCGCTGTCGATATTCCGATGAATTGAGGCTAATGATGCGGCATCGAGGCTTTTTACTTCTGGCAATGGCGCTGGGCGCCGCGGGCATTATCGGGCTCGCCCAGGACGCTCCTCAGGCGCCCGGCTCGCTTCCAGTGATTAAGACGGAAACGCGCGTGGTGTTGGTCGACGCCGTCGTGACCGACAAGAAGGATAACTATATCCGCGATCTGGAGCAAAAGAATTTTAAGATTTGGGAAGACAGCAAGGAACAAACCATCACCAGTTTCGCGTTCGAAGCCGATCCGAATTCGCCCAACGCTTCGCAGAAACATTACATGGTCCTGCTGTTTGACAACAGCACCATGGACACGGGCGACCAGATGCGCGCGCGCCAGGCGGCCACGAAGTTTATCGAGGCCAATGCCGGCCCCAACCGCTTGATGGCGGTCCTCAATTACGCCGGCAGCATCAGCGTGGCCCAGAATTTTACGGCGGATGCCAACCGTTTGAAGCAGGTGGTGAGCGGCGTCAAATTCTCGCCCGTCTCGCCCAACGAACCGGTGGAACTGGCTTCCACCAGCATGCCTTCCGGCATACCCAATCTGGGCCGGGCGGAAGCCGCGTTTGGGGTTTGGGACGAACTGCTGGCCCTGCGCAGCATGGCCAAACTGCTGGCGCCCATACAGGGGCGCAAGATGGTCATCATGCTGACCTCGGGCTTCGTCGTGCGCCCCGAGAACATGTCCGAGCTGACGGCGGCCATCTCCGAGTGCAATAGGGCCAACGTCGCGATTTATCCCATCGATGTGCGCGGATTGGCGACCGGCCTGAGCACGGCGCCCATCGGCGCCCCGGGCGCCGGGGGCCCTCCGGGGCCGCCGGGCGCCAGCCTCGTGAATCCATCGCGGCCTTCGGGGTTTAGCTTGATACCGGTTTCTTTCGGCGGCTCCGGCAGTATGTCCAACTCTTTCTTCCAGCATGGTGGCGGAGGCACGGGCGGTGGTGGAACGGGAGGCGGCGGCACGGGCACAGGTGGCGGGGGCGGCCGCGGCGGTGGCACCGGTGGACCGGGCGGCACCGGCAGCGGTGGCGGCAAGAGCGGCAGCGGCAGTAGTGGTTCGGGCGGTAAAGGAAGCGGCGGCGGCAGCCCCAGTACGGGGAACGGCAACACCTTGAACCCCAATACAGTCAATCCGTACAACCAATCTCGCATGCTGATTCCGCCGCTGCTGAGTAGCGTCTCGGACAATCAACAAGTGCTGTTCGCGCTGGCATCCGGCACCGGCGGCTTCGTCATCGTCAATACCAACGACCTTCTGGGCGGCCTTGAGAAAATCGGCAAGGAGCAGGATCAGTTTTACCTGCTGGGCTATACGCCGCCCGAATCGGAGGAAGGCAGTTGCCATTTCCTCAAAGTCAAAGTGGATCGTCCCGGCCTCACCGTGCGCTTCCGCAATGGCTATTGCAACGTAAAGCCTGTGGACGTGCTCGCTGGAAACCCGGTGGAGAAGGATCTGGAAAACCGCGTCGCCGGCTCCGCTCCCGGTGTGGCGGGAGCGGCCATGTCGGCGCCTTTCTTTTTCACGGCGGCCAATACCGCCCGCGTGGACGTGGCGCTGGATATTCCGGCCGAGGCCATTAAGTTCGAGAAGAACCATGGCAAATTCCATGCGGATCTGAACATCCTGGCGATTGCCTACCGCCCGGATGGCAGCGTGGCGGCGCGTTTCAGCGACACCAAGAAGATCGAAGTGGAAAATAAGAAGGATTTGCAGGCCTTCAACGAGCATCCCTATCATTACGACAGCCAGTTCGACATCGCTTCCGGCCAGTACACGCTGAAAGCCGCGTTCGGAACCGGCGGTTCCAACTTCGGCAAGGTGGAGGCGCCGCTCAGCATCGACCCTTACGACAGCAAGCAATTCGGCCTGAGCTCGCTGGTTCTCTCCAAGGACATTCATCGCGCCACGGATGTCGGTTCGGATCTGGATGAAGTTCTGCTGGAAGGCCGCACGCCTTTGATTGCGTCGGGGTTCCAGTTCACGCCCGCGGCCGTGTATCGCTTCAAGACCACGGAACACCCGGCCTTGTATGCCGAGATATACGATCCGCACATGACCGGCCAGACGGCCCCGGTGGTTGGCGTGCAGTTACGCGTGCTCGACCGCAAGACACAAGAAGTGAAAGTGGATTCGGGACTAGGCAGCGCCACCGCCGCGATTCGCAAGGGCAGTCCCGTGATCCCCCTGGGCCTCAAGCTGCCGGTAGACAAGCTGAGCCCCGGCGGCTATCGCGTGGAAGTCAAGGCGGTCGACTCCATGGGCGGCTCGAAGACACGCACGGTTGACTTCGATGTAGAGCAGTGAGGGCCGCCCGGCCTCAATTTCCCACGGAGATGGCCAGCGTCTGCGTGCCGGGCACTCCGCCTAACGTGAACGTGAAAGGTGTCGTGTCGCTGGCAGGCACCTGCGGCACAACGATGTTGAACTGGTACAAGCCCACGTACCCCGGAGCCAGTCCGTCGTAGACCACCATGGCCGGCTGGCCGCCGATCGAGACATTGAGCGTGCTCGCCAACACCGTGGCCTGCTCGGAAATCTGGCCCGGCGGCGTGTTCGGGGTCACCGAGCCGAAACCGATCCCGTAAATCACGATCGTATCTCCCGGCGTCGCGCGTTCCGAGGTAATACCCGAAAGCGCCCCGGGCGGCAAAACGTAACTGCCGTCCCCAAATTGCGCGACAACGTATTGTGTGCCGCCAATGATAAAGCCGGGCGGAGCCAGCAGTCCCGGTTCGGTGGCATCCACCGTAACCGGAAACGGCGCACTGGAACCTATGCCGGTCGTGAGCACCAGCGATTGGGCGCCGGTCGCGACTCCTCCAGGTACTTGCACGTTCACTTGCAGGGGGCTGACATAGTCCACGAAAGCCTGCTGGCCCCCAATAGTCACGCTGGTTCCGCTTACCATGGTGGGCGCATTGACGCCGTTAAATTCGCTGCCCGTCCACGTTGCGGTGCCGGATGCCAGGCTGGTTCCGTAGATTTCAATCCACGAACCCGGCGCGAATGTCGGAAAGGCCCCAAAAGCGCTGGCGCTGATGACTCCCGTGACGACCGGCGACTGCAATGTGAAATGCAAGGCGAAAATGAATTCGTTCGCCGTGCTTGGATTGATGCCGCCGGACTGCACATAACTGTAAGGTTGCACGTAAATCTGCTGCCAGTTCGTCTGTACGCCCGCGGGAAGGTCGCCGGCAAAGCCCGAGCCATAATAAGCCGGACCGGGCAGGATCGGGTTCGTTGTGGACGCGCAGCAGATGCTGCCGATCCCATTGGTGATCGGGCTTACCGGGGTGCCGTTCACCAGCCACTGATTGACCACCTGGTCGAAAACCGCCGCCTGACTAAGTGTGTAATCGATGATAATGTTCCAGTTGGCGTTGATATTGTTGGCCAGCGGCCCGCCGCTGACGGTCTGCATGTAAAACACGTCCCATTCCCCGCTCGGCCCGGTCGGCGTTTGTTCCTGCCAGATCTTCACCGCGCCATTATCCACCAGCACCGGCGTCGAACTGAACGTTGTGGCCGCGGAATAAGTGTCGGGAGCGTTGGTGCCGCCGAAAGTCAGGGCCGAGCCAATAGGAATAATACCGGGGCCGCTCACGGTGGTCTTGGGTTCGCTCGCCAATCCGGGGGCAAGAAGCACTACCTTTAGAACGGCTGCCGTGACGGCAAAACGAAAAATGCAATTCGAAGCGGACATCCCAACCCTCCCTACGATCGGCTCCTATTGTACCGCCCCGGCGGCCCGCTTTGATCCCGCGCGCCTTTACCGCAAGTTGAACTTTTTCATCTTGTAGCGCAGCGTGTCGCGGGTGATGCGCAGCAGGCGCGCCGCTTGCGTCTGGTTGCCGCTTGTTTTTTCCAGCGCGCGCCCCAACAGCATGCGCTCATTGTCCTCCAGCGACATGCCTTCGACGGGGATTTCGGCCTGCGGCCCGGCGGCCGGCTGGCCGTCCGGACGCGTGATGGCGATGGGCAGGCTGGCGGGGGTGATGTACGTGGATTCCTCCAGGATCATCGCCCGTTCGATGGCGTTCCGCAGTTCCCGCACATTGCCCGGCCAATCGTGCGACAGCAGCAAATACTCCGCGGCCGGCGTGACGCCTTCTATGCCGCGCCGGAATTTGCGATTGTAGTGTTCGATGAAGAAGCGCGCCAGCGGCGCAATGTCTTCCATCCGGTCGCGCAACGGCGGCAGCACGATCTGAATCACGTTCAGCCGGAAGTACAGATCTTGCCGGAAAGCGCCCTCTTTAACCGCCTCCCGCAGGTTCTTGTTCGTAGCGGCCACCACCCGCAGATCCAGTTGAATGTCCTTCAGCCCGCCCAGGCGGCGGAAACTTTGATCCTCCAGCACCCGCAGGAGCTTGGCCTGCAGCATCAGGGGAATCTCCCCGACTTCATCCAGAAACAACGTGCCCTTATCCGCCAGTTCAAAGATGCCCCGCTTCTGCTGCCGCGCATCCGTAAAGGCGCCCCGCTCGTAGCCGAACAGTTCGCTCTCCAGCAGCGTTTCCGGAATCGCCGCGCAGTTGATGGCGATGAACGGTTCCGCCTGGCGCAGGCTTTGATAGTGCAAAGTCTTGGCGATCAGATCCTTGCCCGTGCCATTCTCGCCTTCGAGCAGTATGGTGGTGGCTTCGCTGGCCGCTACCCGGCGCACGAAATTGAGCGCCTCCCGCATCAAAGGAGACTCCGCGATCACTTCGCGTTTCTGCGGCGCGGCCTCCTCCGTGACGTCCTTGATCGTCGCCACGACCCCTTCCAGACGGCCCTCCTCGTCGAACATCTGGCTGGTTCGCATTACCACCAGGCGTTCCATACCGTTGTCGGTGTGCAGCCGGATCGTGCCATGGGGGGCGGCCGGATTCTGGTTCAGACCCACCAGGACACCGCAGCCGGGTTCGCAGACGCCGCACCGGAAAACCTCCTGGCAGTGGCGGCCGATCATCTCCTCGGAAGTCATACCGAAGAGTTTCTCGGCAGCTTGGTTAACGCCAGTTATGGTGAAATCCGGCGCATACAGGACCAAGGCGTCCGACAATTGATCGAAAACGGCTTCCAGGATATGGGTTTGTTGCCACTCGGGGGTAAGCTTGGACATCGCGTATTTAGCTTTAGGTTTAATTATATCTAGATCCGAGACTCTGCGTTAATTGGCCCATGAAATTGGAGTCAGAAGGGGGCAATTCACCCGACGAAAGCCGCGGCGCGATCGAAAACCTTCACAAATAAGCCAAAACTGTGCGTGGCGAGGTAATTGCAACCGGGCGGAAGGGAGGTTTCATGTCTAAGATCAAATTTGTCCTTCCTGGCGTTATCCTGCTTGGTGGATTCCTGGTGAGTTCGACCCTTTCATTCGGCAAACCGGAATATATGAAGACTACCAAGAAAGCGTGCTCGTTCTGCCACGTGGATGCCAAGGCCAAGCCCAAAGAGTTGACCGAAGCTGGAAAGTATTACAAGGAGCACAACTCCTTGGATGGGTACAAGGAGTCCAAGTAATCCGATAACCCGGGCGGAGCGAGCATCATGCAAACGATTCAGCTCGCGATTACGGACTCGGCGTATGAGGCAGGCCTGCGCGAAGCGCTGGCACGTAGTGGCCCCTGGCATGTGGAAAGTGTCGGAACGCCGAAACCAAGTGAAAGGTGTGTGCTGGTCATGGATGAGGCCTGCCTCGGCCGCGTCTCACTACCCCTGCCGTATCCGGAACGGGTAGTGTTGTTGACTCGCAAGGACCCAGCCCACTTGTCACACGCCTGGGATGCGGGGATCGTGTCGTTAGTCTCTCCGGACGATCCCCCGAGTACGGTTCTGTTAGCCATCATGGCGGCCGCATTGCGTGTTCCTAAGGCGCAGCCGGCCGCCGGGCTGGGCGGTAATTCCCCCAATCGCCCTCCCGATGCTGCGCCAATATCCCCAGAAGCCCACATGGTAAGCCTAAAACACTTAAAAACAAGATAGTTATTAGTTGGACCCCGGCGTGCATTAATTCAGTCTTCCAGGAGGGATTCAGCATGCAACGCTCTTTGAGCGAGCTGGAGGAATTGGTCCGCAACCGGATTTGCGGCGTGTGCTCGGACCGCAAGACCGATGGGTCCTGCGGGTTGGACGAACCCGGCCAATGTGCCTTGTTTCGCCTCTTTCCACAGGTGGCCGAAGCCATCCAGACCACTCACAGCGACCGCCTGGACGATTACATCACCGCCATTCGCCGCCACGTTTGCACCGTTTGCGAGGCGCAGGATCAGGACGGGACTTGCGTCGCCCGCCAGCAGGTGCAATGCGCCCTGGATAGCTATCTGCTCCTGATCGTGGAAGCCATTGAGGAAGCCACCGGCAAGGACTTCGGACGTCCGTTGCCCGGCGGCGACAATTTACCCGTTGCACTGAAGGTTTAAAAGGAGCTCACCATGAACATCAACTTACTGCCTTACGCCGCGTTTTGGGCCGTGCTGGCTATCGCTGTGATCAGTCTGATTATCTACCGGAAGTCAGTCTCCAGCCATGAAGACGATTCCATTCATCTGGCAGGCAATATGCCCACCCAGCAGGTCTTGGTCGCTCACAAACTGGCTTCCATCGATCGCTGGGGTAAGACAATTACCGTCGTGACTGTTATTTATGGCGTGGCGCTCGCGGCCATCTATATGTACCAGGTCTGGAATAACGTCCCATCTTATTAACTGAACTCAAATCCTCCAAGGTTTTGGATGACACCGGCACGCCATCGCGCATACAGGATCGGTGTGGCCGCCGCCGGCCTGTGGTTGTGGACGGCCGCGGCCGCCCCGTCGGCCCGCGCGGCCGACAATTCCACCTGTATCGCTTGTCATGACGACCAGGGCGCCAAACTCGGCAAGAGCGCCCACGCGTCGATGGCGTGCGCCACCTGCCACGTCAAACACGAAGAGTATCCCCATCCCACCAACATTCCCAAACCCGCTTGCAGCCAGTGCCATCAGGGCCAGCAGGCGGATTACGATCGCGGCGTGCATGGACAGGCGGTCAAGAGCGGCAACGGCGCCGCGCCGGATTGTGGCGTGTGCCACGGCGCCGCGCATGAGCTGTTGCCGCCCCGGTCTGCCGATTTTCGCTCGAAAGTGCCGGAAACCTGCGGCATGTGCCACGATCAGGTCCTCGCCCAATACAGTACCAGCGTGCACGGCCAGGCACTGGCCAAAGGTATCACGCAGGCGCCGATCTGCACCGATTGTCACGGCGAGCACTCCATTCTCGCCCCGGGCAATAAAGCCTCCCCCGTGCACGCCGAAAATATCCGCGACACCTGCGGCAATTGCCACGGCGACGTCAAACTGTCCCGCCGCTTCGGCCTCCCCGCCGACCGCGTGGTCAGCTTCGACGCTTCTTTCCATGGCTTGGCTGCCAAGGAAGGCAATGAGACGGTGGCCAACTGCGCCAGTTGCCATGGGGTCCATAATATCTTGCCCTCCGCGGATCCGCGTTCGACCATCAATCCGAAAAACCTGGCGGCTACTTGCGGTAAGTGCCACCAGGGCGCCGGAAAGCGCTTTGCCATCAGCCAGGTGCATGTCATCGACGGCCGCAGGGAAGCACCCGCCATGCGCTGGGTGCGTCAATTCTACCTTCTCCTTATCCCGCTGACCATCGGTCTGATGCTGTTACATAACGGCGGCGACTGGGTGCGCAAGCTGTTGCTCCTGCGCGCGACCGGCGGCCCTCGGCGGCGGTCCGCGCCCGATTTTCCCGGCCGGCCGGAAGTTCGCATGCTGCCTTTTGAACGTCTGGAACACGCCCTGCTGGTGATCTCGTTTGTAACCCTGGCCTGGACCGGATTCGCCTTGAAGTACCCGGATCAATGGTGGGCGCATCCGCTGATGTTCCGCGAGGGCTACCTGCGCGGCGTCGTACACCGCATTGCGGCCGTCGTCTTCATGGCCGTGACTGTCCTGCACGCTGCATCCCTCTTCGCCAGCCGCCGCCTTCGCAAGCACTGGATAGAGATGCTCCCCAAGGTCGCGGACGGCCGCGAAGCGCTGGCCAATATCGCCTATAACGTCGGCGTGCGCTCCCAGAAGCCTGGACGGTCCGCGCATAGTTACATCGAGAAGGCCGAGTATTGGGCCGTGGTTTGGGGCGCCATCGTGATGATCCTGACCGGGATCATGCTGTGGGGCAATAATCTGATGCTGGCTTTGTTCCCCAAGCTTTGGCTGGACGTAGCCACTTCCGTGCACTTCTATGAAGCCCTGTTGGCCACTCTGGCAATCGTGGCCTGGCACTTCTACACCGTGATCTTCGATCCCGAGGTCTACCCCATGGACACTGCCTGGCTCACGGGCGTCGGCGTAAAAGAACCGGGACTACACTCTCCTCCCTTGGAGGCCGATCCCGCCGAAGCCTCGGTACGGGCCGTACACTAGACCAATGAGCGAATCACCCAAAGCCAAGTGGCCCACTCAGTTGTCTCCACTGGTGCATCTTTCGAACAATTGGATCAGCCTGATCGGGGTGGTGATCGTGACCACCGCCACGGTGTTTTGGCTCTTCCTGCTGCCCACCACCATGCGCGGTGAGGTACACAACCCGTACAACGGCATCCTCGCGTTTCTGGCGCTCCCCGCCCTCTTCTTTCTCGGGCTCATCCTGATTCCGCTAGGCATCTTCGTGCGCAATCGGGGGGAGCACAAGCGCGGCATGTATCCCGCCAGTTTCCCGCCGCTGACTCTGAAGAATACCGAATTCCGCCGCCTTCTCACCTTCATCGGCGTCACGACTTTCGCCAATATCGTCATCGCCAGCCAGCTTGCGTACGGCGCCGTTTCCTATATGGAGACGCAATCCTTCTGCGGCCAGACGTGTCACACCGTGATGCAGCCGGAATTTACCGCCTATCAAAGCTCCCCGCACTCGCGCGTGGAATGCGTCCAGTGCCACATAGGACCCGGTGAATCCTGGTTCGTGCGCAGCAAACTTTCCGGCATCCGCCAGGTGTTCGCCGTCACTTTCCATACTTACGAGACTCCCATTCCCACCCCCGTGCGCAGCCTGCGTCCCGCCCGCGAAACCTGTGAATCCTGCCACTGGCCGCAGAAGTACGGCGAGGACCGTTTGCGTGTCATTGACAAATTCGGCGATGACGAAACCAATTCGCCCGCCAAGACCGTCATGCTCATGAAAATCGGCGGCGGCAACCATGGCATCGGTATTCATGGCACGCACCTCGGCGCCGGCGTCAAAATCCGCTACGGCTATTCCGACGTGCAGCGCCAGACCATTCCCTGGATCGAATACAACGGCCCCTCCGGCAAGACCGTATTCCGTGCCGACGGCGCGCCTTCGGATGCCAAGGGCCTAACCGTCCGCGACATGGATTGCATGGACTGCCACAACCGGCCATCCCATAGTTTTAAGCTGCCCGACAGGGCCGTCGACGAGGCCATGTCCGCGGGCGATATCTCCGCCAGCCTGCCGTTCGCTCACAAAAAGACCGTCGAAATCCTGAAAGCCGGCTATCCCAGCCGGGAAGCTGCCGCGGCCCGCATTCCCGCCGCCCTCGAAGCTTATTATCGCGATACTTATCCGGCCATTTACAAGGATCGCCAAGGCGAAGTGGAGCGCGCCGCGCGCAACCTGCTGGCGATCTACAACCGCAATGTCTTTCCGGAAATGAAGGTCACCTGGGGAACCTATCCCAATAACATTGGGCACACGGACTTCCCCGGCTGTTTCCGGTGTCACGACGATAGCCATGCCAGCGCGGATGGGCGTAAAGTGACGCAGGATTGCGGCGCTTGCCATAGCCTGTTGGCGGTGGAAGAAGCTGCGCCCAAAATACTCACCGATCTCGGCTTGGTCGAGAGTAAGGCGCAGAAGTGAGGCTCGTATGAAATCTTTAGCAAAGATCCTTTTGCCGGTCGATTTTTCGGAACGCTCGCTGGGCGCCGCGCACTACGCCCGAACCCTGGCCGAACGTTTCGGCTCCGAGTTGATTTTGTTGCACGTGCTGACTCCGCCGCATTATGAGTTCGGAGCGCTGGAAGTCGGCGGGTCCATGTTGACGGAGTTGTACGCCAATCGCGGCGCTCAGGTTGAGAAAGAGCTGGAGACGTTTCTGGCCGGCGAATTACACGGTCTGGAAGCCCGCCGCGTGGTGCTCGAAGGCGATCCCGCGCGGCAGATCGTCGACTATGCCCACGACCAGAATGTCGGCCTGATCGTGATGCCCACGCACGGCTATGGTCCCTTCCGCCAGTTTATTCTGGGGTCCATCACCGCCAAGGTCCTGCACGACGCGGATTGTCCTGTTTGGACCGGCGTGCATCTGGAGGATTCGCCGGCCGCCGGCCCCATCGCGCTTCGTCACATTCTGTGCGCCGTCGATCTGGGCCCGCAGAGTTGCAAGACGCTGACCTGGGCCATTGAGATGCAGAAAGAGTTTGGCGCGTCTCTGACCGTGCTTCACGCCATGCCCGCCGCGCCCGGCACTCACGATGACGGCCACTGGCGGCACGAAATCGAAATGGCCGCCCGCTCTGACCTGGCGCGCCTTCTGCAACGCTTCGGCGCCCAGGCGGACCTCGTCCTCGACGCCGGCGACCCGCCTAAAGTCGTTTGCGATCGGGCCGCCCGCGGTCATGCGGATCTGCTGGTAATCGGACGTGGTTCGGCCGCCGGCGTCTTCGGTCGCCTGCGCACCAACGCCTACGCCATCATCCGGCAGTCACCTTGCCCGGTCTCCAGCGTCTGAAAAGCCGCGCGCGGTTCCGCGAAGCGCTTCAACCTCGCTTCGCGCGCAGAATCTCTTCCGCCCGCCCGGCAGTCTCTTGCACCAGGAATCCCATCTTGGGATGCGATGGCTCCAGGTCGGCCTTTATCCCCGCCTCGTCCAGCGCCTCGCTGGTGGTGGGACCGATCGAGCCGATCACCATCTGCGCCAGCGCGGCGCGGGCCGCATCCGCGATTCCTTCTTCCGCCGCCACTCGCAGCAGATGCTCGATCTGAATCGATGTGGTGAAGAGTGCCACTTCGAAATCGCCCGCCGCCAGTCGCCGCGCCGCGGCGCGTAGCGGTCCGGTGTCTTCCGGCAGATCCCATTGGTACACGCGTATGCTCGTCACCTCGGCGCCCCGCTCCCGCAGAGCATCCAGTAACTCCACGTTGGAGCGGCCGTATTCCTGCACCGCGATCCTCCGCTCCGGCCGGTCCGCGATAGCCGCCAGCAACTCCCGCCAGGTATTCGGCTCCGGCACATTGACCGTCACCGGCGCCTCCAGCCCCCGCAGAACGGCTGCGGGCTTGGGCCCCCGGGCCACTACTGTCATACGCCGTAAAGCCTCCGCGAACCGTCCCCCCGGGTAGCGCTCCGCCAAGGTCTGGTTCAGCAGCCGGGTGCCCACCCCTGTGAGCAGAATCATCATTTCGAACTCGCCCGCAAAGAGACGTTCCGCAAACCGGAAGATCTCTTCCTTCCATGCCAGCGGCGCTTCGCGCATGGAAGGCGCTACCACCGCGTCTCCGCCCTGTTTGCGGATCAATTCGCCTATCTCCGTGGAGCGGCGGCTCTCCAGCGACAGAACCCGCATGCCGTGGAACGACATAACGCTCCCCTCAGGCGGGCGTCCGGCCGCCGGCGCGCCGGACCTCCAGCAGCAACACCGCCTCTTTGGCCAGTTGCTTCAGCTCCGCGGCCTGCTCCGGCGTTAACTCGCGCGGCTTCTGATCCAGGACGCAAAGGGTGCCTAGCGCCAGGCCCTCCGGCGAACGCAGCGGCACCCCCGCATAAAACCGGATGCGGGCTTCACCCGTCACCAGCGGATTGTCCGCGAACCGCTCATCGGACCATGCATCGGACGTCACATACAAATCGTCCTGGCAGACCGCATGCGCGCAGAATGACGTTTCGCGTGGTGTCTGCCGCAGCTTCAATCCGCTAGTTGACTTGAACCATACGCGGTCCCGGTCCACGAAGGACAGCAGGCTGATGGGCGTCCCGCAGACCTGCGCCGCCCGGCTGGTGATCTCGTCGTATAAGACCTCCGGCGCCGTGTCCAGGATGTCATACTGCCGCAACAACTCCAAACGCGCATGCTCGTTTAGCGGGACAGGTGGTTTCATCGGATTTATCTAATTATAGGAGACTGCAACCGGTTCGGCGGCCATCATTTCAAGGTGGTCGGCGGCGGCCGATAACGCTGACCGGTCGGAGTCTCTCTTGAATCCGATAACGGTACGTATGGAACTTACTCGTTGCGCTTAGCACGATAAGTGACTTAGGACGCCGCTGCCCACTGTTCTTGCTCGATCGATTCCTGGCCAAATCCGGCGCGCGTCAGAATACTACGCGGGACGTCTTCGGCACGCCCCCTTCGCCGCGCCAATTCGGGGCGCGCCAGATCCGGCTGATTGTAGGAACATACTGGAACCAGGCATGGCTGGCATGGCCGTGCAGTTCGTCCTTGTGCCCCAGGCCGTCCGGGTGCGGCAGCATGATCGAGTAACGCATTGGCGAGCCTTGGGTTTGCGTCGCTATCAATTCGCGCACCATGCTCGGAAACGCCGCCACACCCGTGACGCTGGCCACCACGAACTGCATCGTGTGGCCGCTCTCTCCGTCGAATAAGAGACGCCCCTTGGCCAGTCTAGGCAGCCGCCAGCCCGATGGTGACGTACTGGCCGGGTGAAAATGCCACTCGCTCCTCCGGGGCGAGCCGCATCACCCACAACTCCAAGCTCACTGCGCGCCTGGATAGAACCATCGCCTCCACATGCGCCGCATTTGCCTCCCACCGATTGTATGCGCCCGCCGGAAGCCGGCTCAATCGGGTGGCTGACTAGATCGCGCGTGGGGGATTCCCCGTCCCAATTCCGTCTCCGGGTTCACCAGCAGCCATGCCAGGGACCCCGCCGCGCACAGCACCGCTGCCACCAGAAAAGACGCCGTCCAACTGAATTGCCGCGCGATCAGCGGCGTCAGTGAAGCGGTCACGATCCCCCCGATTTGGCCGACCATATTCATGACGCCGGATACCGATCCCGCCGAGGCGCCCGCCATATCCGCCGTGACCGACCAGAACGAGCTTTGCGAAAGATACAGGGCGCCGGCCCCGCCGGCTAGCACCACGCTGGCCAGCCTGGCGCTCTCCACTTGGGTTCCCAAGGCGATGAAAACGGCCGCCAGCGCGATCCCCGCTACCGCTACGCCGCACCTTCCCACACGCCTGCCGTAACGCTCGGTCAGCACATCGCTGATGCGCCCGCCCAACGGAGAGCAGACGGCCATCGCCAGAAATGGCAGCGTCGAGTAATACGAGCTCGACTTCAGGTCCAGCCCGCGCACCTTGCTGAGATAGATGAAGAACCAGGCGAAGAATATCCAGGCGGCGTAGCCGTAGGCGAAGTAACTCCCGGCAATGGCCCAAACGTCCTTGCTGCCGAAAATCGTGCGCCACGGAAGTGCATGGCCGATCTCCAGTTCCGAGGGTCGCTCGGGCAACCCTCGCTCGATGTGCGCGATCTCGCGCTTTGAGATCCATGGGTGCTGGTCCGGGCGGTCTCGCGCGATCCAATACCACACCAGTCCAGCCGCCAGGCCGATGACTGCGCTGATCCAAAACGAGGCCCGCCATCCATAGCCCAGCACGATGTGGGTCACCAGCGGCGGCGTGATTCCAGCCCCCGCGCCCACCCCCGCGAAAATTAAGCCGTTCGCCAGGCCCCGTTCTTCCGAGGGTATCCAGTTTGCGACCAGCCGATTCGAAGCCGGAAACATGACCGCCTCGCCCGCTCCCAGCGCGAAGCGTACCGCCATAAGAACCAGCAGTACCCCACTCAAGCCCGCCGGCACCATGGCGGTCAGCGCCGTGAAAACGCCCCACCACAGGGTGCCCAGCGTCAAAATCAAGCGTGGTCCGAAGCGGTCGGCCAGGCGGCCCGCCGGAGCTTGCAAGAGAGCGTATCCCACCAGGAATACGCTGAATACCGGACCGAGCTGCACGTCGCTGATGTGAAAGTCCTGCTGGATGAACCGGGCGGCGATGGAAATGTTGACGCGGTCGAGAAAAGAGACCGCGCTGATCGTGAAGATCCAGAAAATCAAGAGCCAGCGAATCCGCATGGAATAACAATCATAGGGGAAAGGCAGGCGGCGTGTGAGGTTCACCGGGACTGGCCGGTCCGCCAGTCCCATGAGTCACTTTTTTTTTGGCTTATCTTGACGAATGGGATACAAAATGGGTATCATGCGCCCCAGGATCTTGTATTCGTGGGGACGTCTACAAGCTAGTAATTCAAAAGGGGTGCTATGGGTACTCAAACGAAGGTAACCTCCTGTTCGATAGCTATCTTTCTAATGGCCGTTCGATCCGTCGAGCTGCAGTCGACGAGACCTGTGTCGCCCACATATTGAATTACCACGAAGTCTCACTGAACGAATAGAAACTGAGGGCCAGTTTACCGCCGTCAGCGGCACGCGCAGCAAAAACCAAGGGGGGTTCATGAGGGAAGTGCAGTCGAAATTTAAGCGGATCAAGACAACGGCAATTGGCTTAGCAGCCGCGATTCTGAGTTTGGCGGCGCAGCCGGTTTGGGCGCAGTGCACGCTGCCGACGGTGACGCTCACCGGTGGCACTAACGCTGATCCAAACGAGACCATTGTGCTCAACAATTTCACCCCTGATACCAGCACGCTGGCCGGGGATATCATCGCGACGAATCTCTCCGCGGTGGAGCAGTGGTCCGACTGCGCCAAGCTGACCTACACACGTCCCGCCAGCCCCACAACGATTCTGGGAATCCTCGGGGGCAACACCGTCGAGGAGATCGGTACCAGCGGCAGCGTCGTCTGGTCGGTGACCATGCAGAGCGTCAACAAACAACTGAAGACGATGAATCAACTGCAGATCATTGACTTCAACCACGAGGCCATCCGATTGCCGAACGGGTGGACGGCGATGATTGGACACGTGGAGGAGTTGGTCGAGTGCAGCCAATATCCGGCTCAATGTCCCACGGGCCCGACCGTCGGCAACGATATCGACGTCATGGGGAGCGCGGTAGTGGTGGTCAATTCGGCCGGGACAGTTCAGTGGTATTGGAATCCCTTCGTTCAATTGAGCCTTGCCCGTCCGGCCGTGCTCGGCGAGACCTGCACGCCGCACACAAATAATGGCGGCTGCCCTGTCAAGCTGGCCCCGGTGGCCAACGATTGGACGCATTCCAACTCGCTCTGGTTCGACCCGGTGGACTCCAACCTGGCGATCAGTATCCGCAACCAGGATTGGGTGGTCAAGGTCAATTTCAACAACGGGCTGGGGTCCGGCGACATCATCTGGCATCTGGGTAACGAAGGCGATTTCACGCTGGCCCCCACCAGCGTCGTATGGCCGTGGTTCAGCCACCAACATGACGTAACCAGCTTCACGCCTGGCATGTACACCATGTTCGACAACGGCAACACGCGCGTTTCACCACCGCCTTTGGGTGTGGGTAGTGGGACCAGCAGGGGACAAGCATACTCGATCGACGAGGCGGCCCGGACTGCCACACTCACATACAGCCAGACGCTCGACGTGTATTCTCCGGGCTCGGGCACTGCCCAGGTGTTATCGAACGGTAACTATTGGTTTCTGGCGGGCCGCCCGCTCAACAGCAAGCATGAAGCTTTCAGCGAGGCCGTGGAAGTAACCCCTGGCGGCGTCGTTGTCTACGAGGAGAAATATACGGTGAAGCAGTATCGCTCGAGCCGATTCGCGAACCTGTTTACATTCGCTACGCCGTCCCTGATTCTCGGGTGCCCGGCCACATCCGCGCAAGTGGCTGCGGAATACTCATCCAACTTGAATGCAGCCGGCGGGACGCCGCCCTATTCCTTCCTGGTCCTCGAGGGCGCTTTGCCGCCGGGATTGACGCTGAGCGGCTCGACCGGCGCAATCACGGGCGCGCCCAGCATCGCTGGATCGTCTTCCTTCACTGCCCAGGTTTTTGATTCGACGGGTATCGTAACCACGGCCAACTGCGCCATCGGCACCGGAGCAACGTCCACTTCCACGGTGCTTTCCGCGACCCCGAATCCGGCCGCTTTTGGTCAAGGCCTCGTCATGACGGCCGAGGTTTCACCCGCGCCTTCGTCCGGTGTCGTGACGTTCTATGATGGCGTGACGATCGTCGACTCGGCCCCTGTCGTGGGCGGCGCTGCCAGCCTGGCGACGTACTTGCTCCCGTCTGGATCCGGGACATTGCATGCCGTTTACGAGGGATCGGCTAGTTTTAACAGCAGCAGCTCAGCCCCCGTGTCTGTGGCTGTCCAGGCAGCTCCGGCGAGTACCTTGCTGCCCGCCGTGCCTTATTCCGCGAGCGGCTCAGGGGCATCCGTCGTCACAGGCGATTTTAATGGCGACGGCATCGCCGATTTCGCCGTCGGCAGTGGTGGCATCAATGTGTTCCCCGGTAACGGCAATGGCACATTCGGCGCGCCTGTGCTCTCAGCCGCCGGTGCCACTCCAGTAGCTCTTGCGATCGGCGATTTCAACGGAGACGGACTGCTGGATCTGGCGGCGGTATATTCGAGTGGCAGCGTGTCGATCCTGTTGGGTGAGGGTGACGGCAGCTTCCAGGCTCCTGTTAGCTACACGTTGGGGACCAACCCGACGGCGGTGGCGGTAGCCGACTTCAACGGCGACGGCCATGCCGACTTGGCCGTGGCTTACGCGGGCGGCGCCGCAATTCTGCTGGGAAATGGCGACGGGACCTTCCGGGCGGCCGTCACGTATGCGGCGGGATCCGGCCCCGCGTCGATTGCGGCGGCTGACTTTAACGGCGATGGAAAGGCCGACGTAGCTGTGGCCAACGCCGGCGACGGAACCGTAAGCATCCTGCTGGGCAACGGCGATGGCACGCTCCAGCCTGCCATCCCTTATGCGGCGGGCGCCAGTCCCCAATCACTGGCTGTCGCCGACCTCAACGGAGACGGTTACGCCGATGTCGCGGTGGCGAATTCCACCGCCAACACGGTCAGCGTGCTTTTCGGTAACGGCAACGGTACGTTGAACCCGCCGGTTACCTACGCCACGGGCATGGTTCCCCGAGCCGTAGCGATTGCCGACGTCAATGGCGACTCCATCCCCGATCTGGTGACAGCCGATACCGGCGATGGAACCGTTGGCGTGCTGCTCGGGAGCGGCGGAGGCGTCTTCCAAGCCGAGGTTGGTTTTGCCTCGACCAACGCTCCGGCCGCATTGGCCGTGGCGAACTTTAACGGAGACAACCGTACCGATATTGTCGCGGTGGGAGGATCCTCGGCCACTGCCGCGGTTCTGCTGGGCGGGCAGGTGACGCCGAGTGTGACAGTTACCTCGTCCGCGAATCCCGCGAGTCCAGGACAATCGGTGACGTTTACCGCTACCGTGGCGCCGACTGCTCCATCGTTCGCAACACCTACGGGCACAGTGACTTTCTCCGACGGTGGCACAGCGCTGCCTGGCGGCGTGATTCCGCTGAGCGGAGGTTCCGCCAGCTTGAGTGTCTCGACACTTGGCTCGGGGGCGAATTCGATTGTAGCTTCCTATGGCGGCGACACCAGATTCGCTCCCGCGACTTCCGCGCCTTTGCCCCAGACCGTCGAATAGCGCCGGGGGCGTGTATTCGGGCGGGCGGGTGAAATACAGTTCGGCTGCGCGAGCCCGTAATTTGAAGAGGCGGTTTTGACGCCGCCGCGAGGGAGATCGGCGCCTCGCAAGAATTGTGGGAATGCACGCACCGGCGGAACTTACTGTAAGCGTGTCCAAATCGCTCGGCTGGGAGAGATAGCTTATAAAGCGACTTACTCAGTGAAACAGTATCGCGCGAGCGGGCTTGCCGGCCTCCTGGTATCCCAGTAAACCGGGCGGCTCCTGGACCAGCCCGTATGTCCGGCCCAAATAAGACATTCATACCCGGAGCGGAAATGACGGCCCCCCCTTGACAACGGCCTGCAACCATGATTAACCTAGCCCGACGTGCGTCTTCATAAACGCACTACCTCGGGAGGGGAGACATGTTGAATCGCGCGCGACTCTGTCTGTCGCTGTTGTGTATGGCTGCCTCGGTCACGATGCCGGGACGGGCGCAAGTTCCAGTTGGATCGCTAAACGGTAGCGTGCACGACCAGAGCGGCGGCGTCATGCAAAACGTCGCAATTACAGTTACAAACAAGGATACCGCCGCCGAGCGCCAGGTAGTCACCGGCGCCGACGGCACATTTGGCGTCGCGCCGCTCCCGGCCGGCGCGTACGTGGTGAAGGCCGCTGCGTCGGGCTTCCGGACCATGATCCAACAAGCCACCATCCAGGTGGGCCAAGTCACTACCATGGACATCGCCATGCAGGTTGGCGCTGCCACCGAAGTCGTCAGCGTGCAGGGCGAAGCCGCCCAGATCGATTATGACAGCCATACCATCTCCGGTGTGATCGGCCGCGAGGAAATCGAGAACCTCCCGCTCAATGGCCGTAGCTTCCTCAACCTGGCCATGCTGGAGCCGGGCGTCACCGTCTCGGCCAACAGCGTAGGCCAATACAACCGCTTGTTCGACGTGAACATCCTGGGCGCGGATTCCGGCAACGGCAGCGTCCGCATCACCGTGGATGGCGCCACCATCGCCGATTCCGTCACCGGCGGCACCCAGCAGAATTTCTCGCAGGAGGTCGTGCAGGAGTTCCAACTCTCCTCCACCAACATGGACCTGTCCAACGCCATCGGAGCCGGCGGCGCGGTGAATATCGCCACCCGCGGCGGCACCAACGACTTTCATGGCGCCGCTTTCTTCTACTTTCGCGATCACAACATGGCCGCTTATCCCTATCTGCAGCGCGTCGAAACCGAGCCGGCCAGTCCCTTTTTTGCCCGCCGCCAGTCCGGTTTTGATGTCGGCGGCCCCATCGTCAAAGACAAGCTCTTCTTCTTCTCGGCCCTCGAGCATACCAATCAGGTCGGTGTCTATAGCGAATTTCCCAGCGACCCCCTGTTCCAGCAATTCGCCTCCTACGCCTCCAGCCCGTTCCACGAGAACGAGCTGAACGAACGGCTCGACTGGATCATCAGCGCCAAACACAGCGCCTCGCTGCGCTATTCGCACGACGGCAACAATGGCTATGCCCCCTCGGGCGGTGGCGACCTGCCTTCGGATTGGGACGTTAACACCAATTGGGCCGACTCCGGCGTCTTTGCGCTAACCAGTGCTTTGAATCCCAGCACCGCCAATGAGTTTCGCTATTCCTACACTTACTGGTCGAACAAGAACAACCCGCCCACGGCGGCGCAATGTCCGGCCCCCTGCCTGGGCTTGGGCATGCCCAATTTCAGCATTTACGGTGTCTCGAACTTTACGATCGGTGACGCCACCAACGCCCCGCAGAGCCGCGTGCTCCGCCGCCATATCTTCTCCGACAACGTCAGCAAGATGAAGGGCGGCCACTCCATGAAGTTCGGCGCTTACTGGGAATATCAACAAGGCACCGGCACTTATGCCTACGCCGCGCCCGCCGCCGCCGTTCTCTATTCTCCGGAAATCGTGGGCTATTTCAATTCGCAGGTTCCGGCCCCCTTCCAGATCTCCGTTCCTTCCACCTACAACTCCATCAACGACATTCTGCAGCTTCCCGTGGCGGGTTTCGAAATGGGCGTCGGAGACATCAATCAGCCGCCCCTATGGGACCGCGGCGACGCCGATCACGACAATACTTTTCACTTTTTCTTTCAGGATAACTGGCGCGTGAAACCGAAGTTCAGCCTGAATTATGGGCTGGCTTGGACCTACGAAAGCAACGCTCTCAATTTCGATCTCACCAAGCCCGCATACCTGGCGCCGATCTTTGGATCCGGCAACCTGGGTCATGAACTCCACTCGCCGCATGACTTCAGCCCCATGCTGGGCTTTGCCTGGACCGTCGACAAAGCCAATAAGACCGTCATCCGCGGCGGGGCCGGCATATACTACGACACCATTAACCTGGAAGTCCGCCTTATCGAGCGCGCCATGCTCGGACCTGCCGGTACCGGCCGCGCCTTGCTGGGCGACAGCGTCTTCTTCCCTACCATTGCCCAGATCAACGATTTCGGTGCTTTGCCCGGACCCTTGCAGCCCACCGCGCTATCCAGCCAGCCAACCACTTTCACCGCCGCTGAGTTGATCTCACTAATCCCGACATTCTATGCCGGCGCACAAGCCGAACTGGGGCCTCCCGGCAATACCAGCCTGGCCATTCGCAATATCAATGTCTTCAAAACCGGCACCGAGTTGCTGGCCCAGAATTTCCGCCCGCCTTATTCCGAGCACGCCAGCATCGGCGTGCAGCACGAAGTGCGTTCGGATTTCGTCGTGACCGCCGACTTTGTCTTCCGCCAGTACCTCCATCAGATGATTCGTGACACCGACCTGAATCATTTTTACAGCGCGGCTGGCCCCGTGATTCCGGTCTGCACCGGGTCCCAAGCCCTGGATCCCACCGCGGAATGCTCCACCGGTGTCATCCAGGGCATCATTAGCGGCGCCCGTTCGCACTACAAGGGTCTCCTGCTGAAAGCCAACAAGCGCTTCTCCCATAAGACGGCGGGACAGTTGTCTTATGCCTACTCCAGCCAGGTCGGCTACAACGGCCTGGTCGACGACAGCAATTGGTTTGCAAGCTGGGGACCGCAAGCCGGACATCAGATTCTCACCGGCTCGCTCATCGTGGATCTGCCGTGGGGCTTTCAAGTCTCCGGCATCACTTCGTTCGCCAGCGTTGGACCCATTGAACCGACCATTTCAGGCGTCGATCTGAACGGCAACGGCGCGGTCGAAGCCGGTGAAACCGGTGGATCGCCCCTGCCCGGCATTGGCTACAACGAATTCAACATCAGCGCGGGTAAGTCCGAATTGATTCAGTTAGTCAACCAGTTTAATCAGACTTATGCCGGCAAGACCACCACCACGGGAGTCATCCCTACCATCGCACTTCCGTCCAACTGGTCGTTCCCACGCGCCTTTAACTCGCAGGATATGCGGCTTACCAAGACATTTAACCTGGGCACCGAGCGGCTGAAACTGAAACTGATCGGCGAGTGTTTTAATATTTTCAACATCGCCAATCTGGGCGGCTATAGTTACAACCTGACGTCCAATGGAGCGGGTTTCGGCGTGCCCACCAGCCGTGACTCCAACGTCTTCGGCTCCGGAGGCCCGCGAGCCTTCCAGGTAGCTGGGAGATTTGAGTTCTAGGCAAGAAAGTTTCTGGCCACCGATGAACACTGATTAACACGGATAGGAGTGCAAGTCGGTTATCCGTGTTCATCGGTGTTCATCGGTGGCCAATTAACCCCCACATTTCGCCCTCCGACGCCTTTATTCATACGGGTTTCAACGTGTTGAAGACACGCTGGAGGTCAACACCCAATGGGTGAGAGACATAACGGGCCATTTCATCTCTCCTTCAATAGTTCTCTGAAGGTGGATTTCCAGGGATCGCGGGCACCTCCGATGGTGGCCTGATTCTGGTGCGTGAGTTGGACGAACGTCTGGGCTTCGGCGATCTCATCGCCGAGCACCTGACCGACGGACGACGCGGGAAGAACACGCCACTTCCGCTGGCGGACCTGTTGCGCCAGTCCGTCTACAGTCGCATCGCAAGATCCGACGTTCCGGCTGATCGGTTCGAAGAGGATTTGGGAGCGCGGGGCGGCGCTGACTCCGCGGTTGCAATCATTCGAGACCGGCTTGCTTGCCCAAGAGGAGAATCTCGCCGGTCCGGCCGCCATCAATCGTGAGTTGATCGCCAAGGCGGAAACTATCGAATCTCCGCAGCGGATAGTGCTGGACATGGACAGCACCGAGATTCCGGTGTACGGCCAACCCTACGGGGTAGACCTTGACGGCGGGCAGATCAAGATCCCGGCGAAGAAAGGAGGGGACGGGAAGGTGTGCTCGGGATCGCCTGAACCAAGGCCGTTCCTAGGTTTCGGGCTTATGCGGACTGTCAGGGATGGCGCTTCAGCCGACCCGGCGGGTGAACAATATTAAAGCGTGATAATGATTTTGACGGGGCGACTGGTGTGGATGTGGGGAAGCAAAATGGAAATTCCGGCTAAATGTAGACAAGCATTCCGGCTTCGCGCCAGGAGCTGCAACTCGGCAGCGGAGCCAGACGCGGCAATGATTATGACAGCGGGAGCTTCCGGCGGAGGCGACGGCCCCACGCCCGGATCCCGGATAAGGAGGTTACCGGTGCGAAATACTGTTGGATTCACCTCTACTTGCTTTTGCCTCATAGTCTCCACGGGCGCATACGCCCAACGTGCCGAGCAACAGGTATTGGGGACATCCACAACACCTACCTACATGGAGTTTGAGGTTCCCGGTTCGGGTACGGGTCTTTATCAGGGCACTACGGCCGACAGCGTTAACACTGCCCGGACGGCTGCCGGATACTACCTTGACTCAAGTGACGCTGCTCACGGCTTCGTCCGGGCCGCCAGCGGCACGATAACGAGCTTCGACGCTCTAGGCGCGGGTACGCAAAACGGACAAGGAACTTGGGTCTACAGCATCAACTCAGCTGGTACGACCGCCGGATCTTATGGGGACGCAAGGTACATTTATCACGGCTTCCTCCGCAACGCCAGCGGCACGTTAGTGGGCTTCAACGTTCGGGGCGCGGGCACAGGCCGCTACCAAGGAACTGCGGTCCAGAGCATCAACGCCGCCGGGGCAACCACCGGAGACTACATTGACGCTAGCTACGCTACACACGGCTTCGTCCGTACAGCCAGCGGCACGATAACCACCTTCGACGCACCCGGGGCGGGAACGGGCCAAGACCAAGGAACGGCGCCCCTGAGCCTTAACAACGCTGGTGCAATTGCCGGATACGTTGACGCAAGCGATGTGAATCACGGGTTCGTCCGCGACGCCAGTGGCACAATTACCACCTTCGACGCTTCGGGTGCGGGAACTGCAGCAGGCCAAGGAACTAGGGCCGATTGCATCAACTCGACTGGTGTGATCGCCGGATACTACCTTGATGCAAATAACATTTATCGCGGCTTCGTCCGCGACGTCAGCGGTACGATAACCAGCTTCCAAGCTCCCGGCGCGGGCACGGAAGAATACCAAGGAACTATAACCAACGCCATCAATAAGGCTGGGATAATAGTCGGATACTACTTTGACGCAAGCAACGTGGAGCATGGCTTCGTCCGCGCCGCCAGCGGTGCGGCGGCCAGCTTCGAGGTTCCGGGCGCGGGATCGGGCGCAAACCAAGGAACGGTGGCCATAGCCATTAACGCGGACGGGGTGATCGCCGGCGACTACATTGACACAAACAGCGTGATTCACGGCTATCTGCGGATACCCTAAGCGGCCGGCTTGAGGCCGATAACCCGTTTTCGATGTTGGCAACTCGACCGCTCATATGGACCTCTCTGCGCTCGAACTGAGCGAATTTCGCTCTTCTTGATTAAGGTTTTGTCCGACAATAGCGTGCCTGCCACGCTTGTATTGGTTGGTGTCGCGGACAGCGTCGATGCCCTCATTGTGGAACACCAATCAATTGAACGAGCACTGGTGCAAAATTGTGATGCCGGATGTCGCAACCCGAACTGCGCCAGATTATCGAGAAGGGCCTAGACTAGGACGTCTGGGTATGGACGCCGAACGAAGCGGCCATGCGATTGCAGTCCTTTCGCAAGGGTTGCCACATTATACGCACCTAATTGGACTGCATGCCTGCCGTGCTGCTACTCTTCAATCCGTCCGCATAGCCTGCATCGGATCGATCCGCACCGCGCGCCACGCCGGCAGCAAGCTGCCCAGCACCGTCATCAGCAGGCAGAGGCCCATGGCGCAGGAAAATGACAGTGTGTCCCAGGGCGGAATGCCCGCCAGCAGTCCGGTCATCGCGCGGGCGGCCAGGTAAGCCAGCACCACTCCCGGCGCCAGCCCCGCCAACGCCAGGCCGGCGCCTTGCCGCACTACCATGCCGACGATCCCGCTCGGCCGCGCCCCCAACGCAATCCGCACCCCGATCTCCTGCCGCCTCCGTGACACTGCAAACGATAGCAGCCCGTGGATCCCGACACCCGCCAACAGAAATGCCAGACCGGCAAATGCCCCTAGCACGCGCACCTGCGCCACTCGCGGCGCTGTCTGATCCTCCACGATTTCCGCCATCGTGCGCACCCCCGAAATCGGCTGCTCCGCATCCGTGGCGCGCACGATCTGCCGCACCGCCGGCAAAAGCGGCACCGCGGCCGCCGACCGGATCACCAGATTCTTCGGCGCGTAAAACGTCAGCTCGCCGTCCGGCATTTGGCGGTAAGGCACATACACCTGCGGCTCGCTGGGCCGTTCCAGGCCGCGCACGCGTATGTCGCCCACCACGCCTACCACCACGCGATCGTGCAGAGCGAATTTGAAACTGCGGCCCAGCGGGTCCTGGCCCGGCCAATAGCGTCCCACAAAAGATTGGCTCACCACCGCCACGAATTGCGTCGTCACAGTGTCCCCTTCCGCGACATCGCGTCCGCGATAGAGCGGAATCCCCAGGGTCGCGAAAAAACCCGGCGTCACAAATCGCAGGCTGGCCGTCTGGTTTGCCGACCTTTCCGGCGGATGGCCGGCCACCACCACCGGCCAGATGCCGCCCCCCATGGCCATCGGCAGGAAACTGACGTACGCCGCGTTTCTGACACCCGGCAGCGCCCGAACCTGGGAAAGCACATTCGTATAGAACGCCGTGCGGCGGACCGTGGCTTGATATTTGGGCATTGGCAGCGGCGTGCCCAACGTGACCACGTCCGCTATCCGGAAGCCTGGATCGGTTGCCTGCACTCTCCGCATAGCTCGCAGCAGCAGGCCGGCCGAGACCAGCAGCACCACCGACGCCGTTACCTCCGCAATCACCAGCATGGAACGGACGCGCTCCTTCCGTCCGCCACCCGCGCGGACACCCTCGCGCAGCGCGCTCAAATCCGCGGAACGGCAGATGCGCCATGCCGGAAGCAGGCCGAAGCCGATCACCGTCATCAGGGTGAGAAGAGCCGCGAAACCGAGCACCCGCCAGTCCACTGCCGGAGTTTGCGCGATGGGCAGTGTATTCGGAATCAACCGGGTCAGCAAAGGAACGGCGGCGCCCGCCACCAGCACACCCAGCGCGCCGCCTGACACTCCCAGCACCAGGCTTTCAGTAACCATCTGGCGCACCAGGCGATCGCGCCCCGCCCCGATCGCCGCGCGTACGGCCAGCTCTTTGCCGCGCGTGAGCGCGCGTGCCAGCAGCAGATTGGCCAGATTCGCGCAAGCGATCAACAGCACGCATACCGCGGCGGCGCTCAGCGCCACCAGCAACAGGCGGGACTTCTGGCTCAGTTCGTCGCGTAGTCCGATCGCCGTGCCGCCGGTATTCTCCAGCTCTTTGGGGTACTGCAGCCTCAGTTGCCGCATGTTCACGCCAACCTCCGCGCGGGCCTGTGCCAAGGTCGCGCCCTGCCGCAGCCGCCCCAATACCTCCAGATCATTATCGTTGCGGTCCTGAAAAGCTTCGTTCGGAAATCGCGCGGGCATCCATAGTTCCGTCGTCGGCTTCGGAAAATGAAAATCACGGGGCATCACCCCGATGACCGTGTACGCATCGTTATCCAAGGTGATACGACTGCCAACGATTCCCGGCTCGCCTCCGAATACCCCCTGCCATAGGCTGTAGCTGAGCACCACCGTGCCGGACGCGCCATCCCGATCCTCCGCGGCGGTGAACATGCGTCCCATCAAGGGTGGCACTCCCAGCAACGGAAGCAGGTCGGCGGTCACCCACGCGCCTTCCTGCCGTTCCGGATCTCCCCGCCCTACCAGGTTCACCGAGACGGAGTCGACAAACGCGCCCGTGGCTTCGAACGACTGGCTCATGCCCCGGATGTCTCGGTAATTCGCCGCCGAGAATTCCATACGCGCATAGCCGGGCGTCGTCTCCCATAGCTTCACCAGCCGCTCGGGATCTTTGAACGGCAGGGGCCGGATGAGCACGAAGTCCGTTACCGAAAACGCCGCCGTGTTCGCGCCCACGCCGAACGCCAGCACCAGAATGGCGGTCAGCACATAGCCGGGCGAGCGCGCCAGGCTCCGCACGCTGTAACGCAAATCCTGCCGGAAAATGTCCCCATGCACTGCCGCCGCATTCGCTACAGTCTCAAATACCATCGCCGTCCAAAGCCCGGCTACCGCTAGCGGCCCCGACACGTCGCGCCGCCGCCGCGCCCAGACGGCCAGCATTTCATCGCCATACTCCGTACGAAATGACGCCGGATACAACTTTAATAAGACAGAATGAGCGGCCTTCACGCCAGCCCCTCCACCAGGCCCTGCGCCCGGGCCATCTCGACCAATTGGCTCAACCGCTCCGCTTCGGCCCTCGCCACGGCCTCCCCAAACGCCGTGATCCGGTAATACCGGCGCCGCTCGTCGTCCAGTTCCGGCGCCGGACGCTCCTGCGTCTCCACCAGCAGGCCGTGTTCGAGCATTCTCTGGATCGACCGGTAAAGCGTTCCAGCGCTAAGCTTTAGCTGACCGTGAGTACGCCCGGCGACGTCCTGGATAATGCCATAACCGTGCCGTTCTTTGAGCGAAACGGCCAGCAGAATGTGAAATGTGGCCGGCGACAGGGGAAGCATCGCTTGCGCCGGAATCGGATCGTGGGCCATATTTCAACTATATCCATATAGGGTATATTGTCAATGGCTATAGAGCGCTATCACACTGGCACTTCGTGGCAAAAAGTACCAGTATCAAATAGGGCGAAAATAATTCGTTTTATCCTTTTCATTCGATGCCGTTTTGGGGTAGATTACTGAAAGGAGGAAGTCCCATGTTATCGGTCGCGGGAACGCGAGGTGTTATTCTTTGTCTACTTGTAGCAACCGTCGTCTGCTTGCCTGCTTTTGCAGGCACCGTCGACATCTTCAGCAATCTCACGAGTGAATCGAACAACATCACGGGTACCGACGTTGCGATTCCGGTTTCTCCCGCATGGGCTCCCGCTGGCCCCGGTTATGAGTGGGTTTCTTATGCCAACACCGGGTGCAATTCGTATAACGCCATGACCGGTATCTGCACTCCTGGCCCCGACAATCCTGCTGGTGTCGTTGGCACGATTACGGAGCCGGATCCCGTGGCTGCGACGGCCGTATTCTACAAGACTTTCACGATCACCGATCCGTCCGATAGCGGCTACCTCGATATCTGGGCTGATGACACCGCGCGTGTTTGGCTGGATCCCGGAACCATCACCAGTGGCGATGGCAGCGGCATTGCGGGCGGAACGATGTTGATCGATGCGAATCCTGTCGCTGGTCCGAACTGCGCGGATGCTCCAATCGGTTGCTTGCCCGGCATGGACGCGGCCTTCGGACTCACGTTGACTGCCGGAACCTACACGCTCGTCATCGACGCCTATCAGTTCATCGGTGGCAGCCCCTTCGGCGTGATGTACGATGGCGTCCTGTCAAGCACCAGCACTCCCGAACCCGCCACCTTTATGTTGCTCGGTTTGGGCTTGGTTGGTTTGGGCGTCGTCGCCCGCCGCAAGCGCGCCTGAGTTTTTCAGATATGTGCGGGGCTTGACCAAAGTCCCGCACATACCTAACTGGTCAGTATCAGTCCTGAAGGTAATTCCTCTCCAAAGATTCTCCCCAGCGTCTGTTCCGTCCGGTCCTCTTGTCCTTCCAGCACTCCCAGATAGCGGTCCGCATGCGGCAGGCTTTCCAGCTTACGGCGTATGGCGGTCAAGGTCGCTGGAGCCAGGTCCCGCGCCGGATCTTGCGTGCGCCGCCCGATAGCCGCCAAGGCATCCCCCACGCCCGACGTATCCAGCGGCACGAGTGCCTCGGCCCACCGTCCCGCCGCCGGCGGAGGCACAACCTGGTTGATCGGACCGTAGAACAATTCCCGCGCGCCCAGCCGCGACAGGCACCATAGCTCGCTCTCCCGGAAATCGCCCGCCTTCACCCGCTTGACGAGCGCTTCCCCCAATTCCACCTTCGTCCCAATCGGCAGCAGTTCCAAGCTGGCCGCCGTCCGCCACATCTCCCGCCACAGGCTGCTGTTCAGCCGCTGCTTCTTGCCGCCGCGCGGCAACAGAAAACCGGAGAGCCGCTGGTATATATCGTTCTGCTGATTGCGATTCAACCCCCCAGCCAGCCGTCCCCAAAAGATCCACCAGTCGATCTCGGACTGCACCTGGTTGGCATATTGAATCCCCGCGGAGTAAATGCGCCGCGCCTGTTCGATACGGAAATCGTCACCCGGATGCCCGAATCCCGGCCGCAGGCAAAATCCGCACAAGTTCAGCCAGCGGGCCTCGTACGCCGGACTCTTTTTGCGCCCGGCCGCGGCGGCTAGAAATGCGTCGGCCAGTTGCCGGATCGCGCCCAGCGGCCACGAATTCTTCCCCAGACCCAGCACCTGCTCCAGCTTCGCCGGCAGTTCCTCGGGCGGAATTGATTTGGCGTCCGGAGAGAATACCGCCGAAATCAGTTCCAGCGCCTGCGCCAAAGCCTGCTCCGCGATCACCGCCGCCGGCCTGCGCGCGGCCGGTTCCACCGCCGCCTTTCGCAATTCGAAGTGCAGCCGCCAGCGATTGTCGCTGATCTTCGACTCGCACCACGTCTCCAGCGTGCCAAGTTCCGTCAGCCGCGCGCCGAGTTTCACCGGGATCAGGCGTTCGCCGGTTTTCTTGCCGAAGCGGATCACTGCGTGCAGCGGCGCATGCGTATGCAGGTCCGCGCCCAGCGCCGGCAACTCCACGACATCTCCCAGCTTGTCGTCCGCGCGCGTCAGCGAACTGTACAGCCGGAAGGAAACCGGCTTGTTCGCCACCAATTGCAGCGCCTCATTGTCCACTTCCAGCGTGGCGCCTTCTTCCGCCCCGCGCGGCACCAGGCAGACCGTCGCCGTTTCGCCGATCCCGATGAAGTAAGTCCGCGGCAGCCCGCCCCGCACCAGCACGCCGGTGCCCGTCGAGCGGACATAGGAATAGTACGCGGCGCCGGTAGCCACCGCCAGATCCAGATCGCGATTCTCGAACACCTCCGGACGCTTCCCGTACCAGTGCCCCACCACGTCCGCCACGCGCTCGCGCAGAATCTCCGGGATGAAGAATCCGCCGTTGAACAGGATCGCGTCCGGGGCTTGCCCGGCGCCCTCCAGAAACGCGTTCAAATGTTTGGTCACCGCCGGATCGGAAACGTACGGCAGGCCCAATTCGCGGAACAGGCTGCGCCTCTCTTCCTTCGGCAGTTCGCCGCGTTCCGTGACCGGCAGGAACCCCTCCAGTGCCAGTTCCAGTGCCTCTTCGCGCCGCACCTCGGTCTTCAGCGCCTTGCCGATCAGCGCCGAGCCCGAGCCCAGCACCGTAATCTCGACGCTCTTCAAATTGGGATCGCTAAGCAGCCGCTCTTTCGCCATGGTGCACTGCCGCCGCAATCCGCTGCGCTGACGTATCGACAGCGGCACGTTCAGCTTGGTCTCCGCCAGCCACGCGATCGTCAGATCCAGGTTGTCGCCGCCCAACAGCAGATGCTTGCCCACCGCCGTGCGCGTGAAGTTCACCAGGTCGCCCTGCCGCTCCACGCGGATCAGGCTGAAGTCGCTGGTGCCGCCGCCCACGTCGCAGATCAGCACGATCTGGCCATCGAACAGCAGCTTCCGCGACTGCGCCAGATTGTTGGCGATCCACGAGTAGAACGCCGCCGCTGGCTCTTCGAGCAGCGTCAGCTTCGGCAATCCCGCCTGCTCGGCCGCCATCACCGTCAGTTCGCGGGCTTCCTCGTCGAAAGACGCCGGCACCGTCAGCACGATATCTTGTTCGGCCAGCGGTATCTGCTTGATCTTGTCCCATGCCTCGCGAAACGTGGCGATATAGCGCGACGAGACTTCCACCGGCGACAGCACCCGCCCGGTCTCCGGCGAATCCCACGGCAGAATCTTCGCCGTGCGGTCCACATCCGGATTCGACAGCCACGACTTGGCCGAGTGCACCAGCTTGGTGGGCACCACCGCGCCCTGTTCCCGCGCATAAACGCCTACCGGCTGCCCGTCTTCCAGAAACAGAAACGAAGGCAGCGTGCGGCACGGCTCCGTGCGCCCCGGCGCCACCAGTTGCGGCGTTTCAAAAATGTGGATCGGAGGAAAGTCGCGGTCTTCGGCCTCGCGCTCGTCAATGTAAGCCAGGGCGGAGTTGGTGGTGCCAAGGTCGATGCCGATTTTCATGGGTCAGATCGGAAGAGATAGAACCTCGCGGCCTATCCGTCTTCACCATAGCATGGCATCGAAATAGCTCCGGGACTCAGGCCACTCCGTTTTATGATGGCTTCAGGTGCGTGCCATCGGCATAGCGGCGGCTTTCTTGGTCCTAGCAGGGTGCGGCAGCACGCCGAGTCCGGCCCCCGAGCCGGAACGCGAGGCGCCCGCCGCATCCCAGCCGGCCGTGCCGGCGGATCATCGGCCGGTAATCGTGGCATTCGGAGACAGCCTCACGGCCGGGTTTGGCGCCGATCCGGGCAAAAGCTATCCCGATTTCCTGCAGCAGGAGCTGGATCGCGCCCACTTGGCCTACCACGTCGTGAACGCCGGCATCAGCGGCGAAACCACCACCGATGCACTTGCCCGCCTCAATACCGTAACGGCACTAAAGCCGGTCGTGGTGATCGTGGAATTCGGCGGCAACGACGGACTGCGCGGGCTGCCCGTGTCCACCACGCTCTCGAACCTGGATCAGATTGTCAGCGCGCTCAAGCAATCCGGCGCTGCCGTACTGCTGGCCGGCATGACCCTCCCCCCGAACTACGGTCCGGACTACATCGCCGCCTTCCAACGCGTGTACACGGATCTGGCCGCGAAGTCCCAGGTGGCGCTGATTCCGTTTCTGCTCGAGGGCGT
Organism: Bryobacteraceae bacterium; assembly: GCA_049511415.1. GTDB lineage: Bacteria > Acidobacteriota > Terriglobia > Bryobacterales > Bryobacteraceae > Bog-159. The sequence goes on from JBEKYC010000014.1 coordinate 56,814, forward strand.
AGCCGGCACCAGCCGCATGCAGCGCGACGGTTTGCATCCTACCGCCGATGGTAACCGGCTGGTGGCCGCCACCGTAATGCGTCATCTGCGGCCGATGCTTTCGAGTCGCTAACCGGTTCACTTTGGTAAATATCTGAAGTGCCCGGCCAATCCAGTATTCTGTTGTACATGACGGGTTGCGAGCTAACTCCCGAGGGGACCCCCGTGCCGCCCGAAGCAGCGGAATCCGCGCTGCGGAAACTGCTCGCCAGTCCGCAACTATCTCACTCCCGCCGCTTGAGCGAACTGCTCGAATTCATCAGCCGGAAGGCCCTGGCCGGTCAAGGCGTGGAAGTTACCGAGGCCCAGATCGCCAGGGCGATTTACGGACGAGATCCGGATTACGATCCCACCGTGGACCCCATCGTGCGCGTGGAGGCCAACCGGCTACGCGGCAAGTTGCAGGCTTACTACGCGGGTGAAGGGCGGGACGAGTCCGTGCGTCTGAGACTGCCCCCGGACAGTTTCGTGCCCCTCTTCGAAGCCGCACCCGTGTCGGCCCAGGACCCAGCGCCGGCGGACGGGCGTCGCCGGTCGTGGCGCATCGCCTTGGCGGCGGGTCTGGCCGCCGTAACTACCATGGCTGCGCTGGTTCCTTTCGGCAGGAAGGCGCACGATCCACGGGCTTCCATCGCGGTGCTCCCATTCGCTAACGGCGGCGGGTTGCAAGGCAAAGACTATTTCAGCGAGGGGCTGACCGAGCGAATCACCGGGCAATTGGGACGGACTGGGAAATTGCAGGTGGCGGCGGAAAGGTCGGCGCGGGAATTCAAGAATCACACGGCGGATATACGTGAGATCGGCCGCCGCCTGCAAGTCGATCTGGTGCTCGAAGGCAGTGTGCGTTTCGGCGGCGACCGCATTGGAATCGAGGCGCAATTGTATGACACGCACAACGGGCGGAAGGTCTGGTCGGGAGCCTTCGACCGGCTCGCGGTGGAAGCCTCGTCTCTGCAAGAGGACGTTTCACAGGGCATCGAGCGGGCCTTGCAAGTGAGTTCCAAGGGACCCGGCGGAACCCGCCAGGCAATGGGCTGGACCAACAATTCCGCGGCGCTCGATCTCTATCTGCAAGCCCAATACCTGTTCAACAGCCGCAAGCCCGAAAATCTCTCGAAGAGCGTGGAGCTTTATAACGCGGCGGTGCGGAAGGATCCGGAGTTTGCATTGGCGTACGCGGGCCTGGCGCAGGATTACGTGGTCATGGGCGCGAATGAAGATCGGGATATCGCGGAGACCACCGTATTAGCGCGTCAGGCAGTGGCGCGCGCTCTGGCCATCGATCCGAACCTGCCCGAGGCGCTTCTGACGCGCGCGGCCACCGCCGATCATCCCGATTTTGCAGCTACGGAGCGGGACTACCGGGCGGCGATCGCGGCCAATCCCAGCAATACCAGCGCACATCACTGGTTGGGATTGAATCTGATGGCCGCGGGCCGTTTTGCCGAGGCGCAAGGCGAAATCCGGCAGGCACAGTTGCTGGATCCGCTTTCCCTGCACATCGGCGCCGATCTGGGAGCCGTTTATTACTTCAGCCGGCAGTATGGAGACGCGATCGAGCACGAACAGAAGATTCTGAAGCTGGATCCGCATTTGCCCGCCGCCCGGCGCATCCTGGCGCAGAGTTATGAAGCGCGCGCACAATATGCGGAAGCCCAGAGCATCTTCGAGAAACTCGCCGGCGGCGGCAACTGCGCCAGCGCCATGGCCGACTTGGGGCATCTGTACGCCGTCTCCGGACAAGTGGACCGTGCCCGGCAAACCCTTCAGACGTTAACCAGCATGGCCCGCACGCAGTACGTGGCCCCCCACCAGATCGCGTTGATCCATGCCGGCCTCGGGCATAAGGCCGAAGTACTGGCGCTGCTGGAAATGAGTTATGAGCAGCACGATGCGCCGCTGGCTTTTCTAAAAGTGGACCCGCGCTGGGACTCAGTGCGCGGCGATCCGCGATTCCGCCAACTGCTGCACGCCCTCAGCCTCGACAATTAGGGAATGGCCGTGAGGGGCGCCGACATGCTGCCAACGGCGCCGGTCGAGGCATCCCGGGCGACCACACGCAGTTCGCTCGCGCCGGCCGCGCGGGCCACCACTTTGTGATAGATCAAGCCTTCGCGTTGTATTCTGTCGTAGCTCGGACCTCGGAGGTTCAGCGCCAAAGCGTCGTCGATGCCGGAGACCTGATTGCCCTGCGCGTCCTTTTGCGCGAACAGCAGATCCAGCTTGCCCACCCAGCGGTCCCCCTGCATCTCAAGGTGGATCGACTTCGTGTCGACGCGCAGGGTCACGTCTATTCCGGCACTGGTCTCGCGCACGTCCGCATGCAGGTCGACGCCGGTGGCGTCCATGGGACAGGAGAACGCATCCGCCAACGCGGCGCGCCGCTGGCTGTCGCCCTGCGGGGGCGCGGTCACCTTCGGCTGCGGCTGTGTACGGCTCGGCACCCCCTTTAAGAGGTTGAAAAGAGCGTTGTCTACGGCCTCGCCTCGCGCCCAGCCGGCCGACTGAAAGAGTAGATCGGTCAGGGCCCCGGCCGTCGCCAGTGTCATCTGATCCTGGGGCCTCTGCACGCCGGCGACTGGCTGTTCGTTAGGCGAGTGGTAAGCGCCGGAGCCGGCGCCCTCCCAGATAACCCTCCGCAGGTTATCGTAGAGCTTGGCGGAAACGCGCGCGGTCGGGTTTAGTCCTTGGGAGCCGACGCCGTCAAGGGTAACGGCCATGGCCGGCGCCTCCGCCGGAGCGCTGTCGGACATTACTACGGCATAGCCTTTTTTTTGCAAATTCTTCTGCGCATGTTCACGCAATTTTTCGAGATTGATCTTCGGCGTCTTCGCGACTCTGCCGTCCACCACGGGCAGCAGCACGATTTGGTCAACAGCGGAGAGGCATTGCCGCGCCGGCGACTGCGCTGCGAGCGGGCAAGCCACAAATGACACAGCCAGCGCTACGTACTTGTTCAGGGTGTCCATTGGTAGCTCCTCTTGGCAGTCAGGCAGGAATCTCTGCTCAGGCTTCCATCTCCCGAACAAGCTTATACCCGCACGACCCGCTACATCGTGCACATTAACACAAGTTACTATTATCTGAATCGCCAGCCGCTGGTCTCGACCAATTAGGCCCTGGCTAGGGCTGGGCGGGGACCTCGCTGAGTGGGGCCGAAACGCTGCCCACGGCGCCCGTCGAAGCATCCCGGGCAATCACGCGCAGTTGGCTGGCGCCGGCCGCGGGGGCCACTACTTTGTGGTAGATCAAACCCTCGCGTTGTATCTTGTCGTAATGCGCCCGCTGCAGATCCATGGATATGGTGTCGTCGATGCCGGAGATCTGATTGCCGTGCGCGTCCTTTTGCACAAACAATAAATCCACTTTGGCCGCCCAGCGATCGCCCTGCGGATCGAACAGAACGGAACCTGGGTCCACCCGCAGCGTGATATCCAATCCCGCCGAAGTCTGGCGGACTTCGGCGCGCAGTCCCATGCCGTTGGCATCCATGGGACTCCAGACTGAATCGGCCAGTTGCGCGCGGCGCTGTTTTTCATCCTGCGGCGGAGCGGACTGGTCCAGGTAACCGCGCCGGTAGCGTAGCTCGGCATGCGGAAAATCCGCCAGCTTCACTTTCAATTCGTGAAATGAGTTATTGAACTTGTCGTTTTGGGGATAGAAGCCGAGCGTGTAAGTCACCGCCGAATCGGCCACGGCGCTGCGGATGGCGTCGGTGATGTCGTTGCTGTTATAGAATGCGCGCCCGCCCGTGCGGCTGGCGAGTTCGATCATGGTGGACTGCCGGACGAAGCTCTTGCTCAGCGTCAGTCCTCGCGCGTCCACCGGATAAATGGCCAGGTTCGCATTGTTCAGGGCGCGGATGGTATTGTCGGCATCCGCGGTCCAGGTCTGCTGGTCGTGCGGCTTGGGAATGCTGCGCGTCTGGCTCAGGCCGCCGCTGGAGCTGGGCCGGCCGTTCGAAGCGGCCGAGTACATATTGCCGCTCGAGCCCGAACCCGAGCGCCCGCCCGACCCGTTCGTCCCGAATCCGATTTGCAAAGGAAATGCCGACGACACCCAAATCAGGTTCTTGCGTCCCGGCAGCGGCGCCAGATTGTTGGCGATGAACTCGATGGCCTTGAGCGTGGTCAGAATGCGGTTATTCAGGAAATAGGCGCGCTCCATGCCGCCGCCACCCGATCCCCGCGACCCCAGCATCGTATTAATGTCGCTCGCCCCCGTGACATCCGGCAGGATATCGCCCTGGTACTTGGCTAGCTTCGCCACCAGATCAGCCGAGTCGGTAGTGTAGTCATGTAGAACCTTCAGCCCATGGGAATCGAGCGTGTAAAGCGCGATGCGATCCTCGGGTTGGATTTGGCGCAGAAATGCCAGCACCTGCTGGCGTGCATAAGTCTGCGTGGCGAAACCCGTATTCACGCCGTCGAGCAAGATGGCGGTGACCGCCCCCGGCGTGCCGGAACGCGTCTCCAGCTGGTTGGTAAATGTGCCGGGCGGGAGCGGCTCGGCCGCGGAGGGCAGCACCGCGCGGGTATCTTCAGAGAACTGCCGGATCTCCTGCCGCTTGCCGTTGTCGAAGACCTGGAAATCTTCTTTCTTCAGGCCGCGCACGGGCTCGCCGTTCTTGGTGACAATCACATTGACTTGTACCAGCCGGGTGGTAGCTCGAATCACTACTTCGGGCATCTGGGCGTTCAGCGCGGCGACTAGCAGCAGCGGGGTTGCGGTCAGGATCGGTTTCATGGCTGCTCCTCTCACCACACTACAACGGGTGCGGACCAGCCTGGGTTACTTGGATCGATCACACAACTCGAAAAAACTGTGACTGCCGGAAAACAAAGGGTCCGCCCACTCTCTCCCGGCGGACGCGCCTAGAGGCCGTGCTACCCTCTCCGTGGGGGTTGGCTTTAGCCCGCCCGGAGCTTTTAGCTCCGCCCCGGAAGAAATTGTGCAAAACATGCCCATTTTTGCACAACGATCAATAGCTGGCCGGGGAATCAATCGTTGTTCCAACCAACGCTGTATCAATCACTTGCAAGCGTAACGGCAAAAATGGGTTTGAATTTGCAAATTGTGCATCGCACCGCGCGGATGCACAAAGCCCGCCTGGGCCCGTGCTACGGACCCGGGCGGGATAATCGCTGGTTATTGATAGGTGATTGAGGTCACCGGAATCGCAGACATCTGCGGATAGTAAACGTACACGTTGGGGCTTGGCGCCGCTACACACTCCAAGGTGATCGTTGTAGTGGTGGTCAAGGTGGCGTACGTCATTAGGGGGATCGTGGCCAACCAGATGCCGACAGTGCTGTTGTCGGTGTTGAGGTCCGCCTGGCCGTACGCTCCGGTGATGGGGCCGCCTACAAGCTCGCACAGAGTCTCCACGGTTGAGAGAGTGTTGAAATTGGCCATCACGGCACTCGCGTGAATCAGATAGTTGCCGGCGGGAAGACTGAGTGTCCCGATGGTGTAGTAGGTGTCGCTCTCGGTGATGCTTATAGGCGTCCCGTTCGAGTTGGGAGCATTGTAATAGAGAGTTACCGGTCCGGCCGGGCCTTGCGGGCCGGTGGCGCCCGTCGCGCCCGTTGCACCGGTAGCTCCAGTGGCACCCTGCGGTCCGCTTGCACCGGTAGGACCTTGCGGGCCAGTTGGACCGGCGGGACCGGTCGAACCGGCAGCTCCGGTCGAGCCGATACTAGCCACCAGGCTCCAATCGGGGGAACTGCCGGACGGTGTATTGCCTGTATTGCTGCCAGCCAGGCTGATGTAACTCGATCCGTTATAGCTGACGCCGTCGTTGAGGTTATACGCGTGGGAACCGCTCCAGGCGCCCTGCCAGGTCATGCCTTGCGGACCGGTGGCGCCGGTGGGACCCGTCGCGCCCTGCGGACCTGGCAGTCCAGTCAGGCCCATCGGACCGGTGGCGCCGGTGGCGCCGGTGGCACCGGTAGCGCCTTGCGGTCCTTGTGGACCGGTTGGCCCCGAGGGACCTTGCGACCCGGTGGCGCCCGTTGCGCCGGCCGCTCCGGCAGGACCGGCTGCGCCAATGCTGGCGACCAGGCTCCAGACTGCGCCGTTCGTTCCCGGCTGAGAGCCGGTGTTATTGCCAATCAGGCTGATGTAAGACGAACCATCGTAACTGACCGCGTCGTTCTGGTTGTAAGTAGCGGATAGGTTCCAGGGACCCTGCCACGTGAGGCCTTGCGGACCGGTGGCGCCGGTGGGGCCGGCCGGTCCCGTCGCGCCCAGTGGTCCCTGCGGACCGGTCAGGCCCATCGGGCCAGTCGCTCCCGGCGCGCCTTGCGGTCCTGGCACTCCTTGCGGGCCTTGTGGACCCGTGGGTCCGGCCGCCCCGGCGGCTCCCGCCGGTCCGGCTGCGCCTATGCTGGCGACGATGCTCCATGCGGAAGCAGCCGTGTCCGGCTCGTTGGAGGTGTTATTGGGAATCAGGCTGATGTACGACGATCCGTTGTAGCTCACGGCGTCGTTTTGGTTGTAAGTGGCCGATATGTTCCAGGCGCCCTGCCAGGTGAGGCCTTGCGGACCGGTAGAGCCGGTGGGTCCGGCCGGCCCCGTGGTGCCTTGTGGTCCCTGCGGACCGGTCAAACCCATCGGGCCAGTCGCTCCCGTAGCACCTGCAGGGCCTTGCGGACCTAAAGGACCTTGCGGTCCGGCGGGACCCTCGGGCCCGGCCGCCCCAATGGTGGCGTCGAAACTGGTTGCCAAATCCGACACATTGTTCTTCACCGTCAGAGTGTACGAGCCCGCCGGGACATTGGCCGGAAGCAGCGCCGTAATAGCGGTCTGTGTATAGCTGACGATCGTCAGCGTCGTTGCGCTTAGCGTGACACTCGGAGTGATGCTGCCGAAGTAGTCGCCCTCGATGGTGATCGTGGGTGGATTCGGGGTGTAATTCGTCGTCGTGGCATCGATAACCGGCGCGTGCGCGGCCCGCGCCGGTGCGGCAGCCAGCATGTAAAGGCTGGCCAGTATCGCCAGGCAGGCTATAACCCGGCTGTTACGCAGCCACTGGATACATTCAGGCACCCAGTGGGCGAGAAATGTGGCGTCCAATCCTTGTCCTATCATCTGTTCCTCCGTCAATTCGTGAGGCCCGGACCGCGGCGAATTGCGGAAGGGCCTCCGTTTAGAAAGCGGAGTTCAGCGAAAAAAAGGGACAAGGACTGGACTAAATTAGTTCCGGCTCGGCCGGTTTCACCTGGATTTCGACGGTTTGCTCGCCCAGATACTGGTGGCGGGCGTGAAGGCGAATGACTCCCGCGGCTTGCCGGCTGCGAATCCAGATGGCGCCCACGCCCGCTACCAGCGCAAACGGATTCTCGCCGATGATCTCGCCCGGACCCTCCACGCGCAGCAGGATCGAGCCGGTGGAAAACGGCCGCGCGCCGCCGTGTTCGTTGGTTACGCGCAGCACCACGCGCGTGGCGTCGATGCCGTCCCCCGCCAGTTCTTTATCGTCCGGCTCGACGTGCAACTGGCGGTCATAATCGTTGCCGGGTAGCGTCTTCGAAATGACCTTCTCGCCCTTGAGATAGCCGTCGATGCGCAGGTCGCCCCAATCCTCCAGATGCTCGCCGGTCAGGTCTTTCACAAAAGGCGGATGCGGCAGGTGGCCGTACCTCTCGCGGTCCGGATCGATCTCGAACTTGAGCGCGTCTTTTACGTAGAGCTTCAGGTGATCGCAGTTGGAGACGATTACGGCCTGGCGGATGCCGCCGCCTTCCGACTGATCGCCCTGCGACCAGTTGAAGCACGGCTCCAGCACAATCTCCTCGGCGGGATCGCACTGCGAACGGTAGAACTGCCCCGCGGGCTTGGGAATCCGAAAAATGTCCGTCACGCCGTGATAGCAGATCTTATCGCCGGAGCCGAAATTCGCATGCGTGTTGTAATCGAAGGCGCACCAGCCGATGCCGCCGGCGTAGCGATCGTCGGATGCCAGTTGGTTGTGCACGCGGGCGTGCCGGAGGGCATGCTGCATCACGCGGTCCACATTGTCATAGGTCTTGGTGGGAAACATGTGGCCGTTGAATTCAGTATTGAGATACAGCGGGTGATTCGGCGGCCGCAGCGGAAAGCCGAAATCGTTCATGGTCATCACGTCTTCCAGCAGTTCCGAGTTATAGATGTAGCGCACGCCGCCGGTTTGCCGCGAATTGTCGAGTTCGTGGGCCAGCGTATTGGTGCGCGTGTAGAAATCATGGTTGTCCTGCGATTCGTTGATGCGCACGCCCCACAGGACGATGGAAGGATGGTTCCAGTCGCGGCGGATCATCTGTTCCACGTTGCGCACGGCCAGGTCCTGCCAGGCCTGGTCGCCGATGTGCTGCCAGCCGGGGATCTCCTCGAACACCAGCAGGCCGGCTTCGTCGCAGGCGTCCAGAAAATGCGGAGACTGCGGATAGTGCGAGGTGCGCACCAGGTTGATCTTCAAATCGTGTTTCAGAATCAGGGCGTCGCGGCGCTGCACGCGCGCGGGCATGGCGCCGCCCACATACGGAAAGGTCTGATGGCGATTGAGGCCGCGCAGCTTGATGTGCTTCCCGTTCAGCATGAAGCCGTCCGGGGTGAAGCGGGCTTCCCGAAAGCCGATGCGCGTGGAATATTCGTCTACGGTCGCGGAGCCTTGCATCAGGCGCACGGCGACGGTGTAAAGCTTGGGATGATCGAGGTCCCAGAGTTCCACGGACTTCAAATCGCCCAATACGACCGGCTGGGTGGCCGCGGGGCCCGTCGCGGAGGCCAGCACGCGCGCGCCATCCCGCAGTTCGGCATGCATCGACAGACGGCTCTCGGCCGGGCCGTTGAGGGTGCAGCGCACTTCCACGCGGCGCGTGTCGCTCAACGCGTCCACCGGCTTGGCGGAAATATTCTCGATGAATGTGGCCGGCACGATACGCAGCGAGACTTCGCGGTAGATGCCGCCGAAGGTCAGGTAGTCGATGTTTTCGCCGAACGGTGGGATATCGGGGCGTTCCGTGGAATCCACTTCGACGGCCAACACATTGGCGCCGTCAGCCTTCAGGTGCGTCGACAATTCGAAAGAGAATGGTGTGTAGCCGCCCCGATACTCGCCCAGTTTATGGCCGTTAATGGTGACGGTAGCGGCGGTCATCACGCCGCCGAAATCCACGAAGACGCGGCCTCCGGGTTGGAGGGGCGAATTGAAATGCCGGCGATAAATGGAGATGTACTGGAAATCCTTCTCGTCGAAGCTGTGCCAGGGGAAGATCTTGTTGGAGTGCGGGATGGTGACACGCTGGAACTTGCTGTCATCGAAATCCGGCGTCGAACAGCCGGCCGTAGCATGGCCGCCGAACAGCCAGTTGCGGTTCATGGAGAGAACCCGGCGGGAGACGGCATGCTCGGGTGCGGGACGAGCGCCGGCGGCTGTCTGCCAGAGGGCCGCGGCGGCGCTGGTCTGGAGGAATCCTCTGCGATTGAAGTTATCCATAAAACACGCATGGTAGCGCACGGCTTGGGGATCAAATATCGGCCGGGCTAGAAGAGGTCCATTTGCCGCAGGCGCATGGGCCAAAGCCTCACCGGCATGGGAGCTACTTCCAGTTCGCTGGTGAGCCAAAGTTGGCCGCGCTTGCGGGCGCGCGTGCGGCGGCTCATCGCCAGGCGCTGCGCCGCGTTGTGCCTCGAGTGGCAGCTCGGGCAGAGGACCGTGAGCGCCGTGCGGTCCGCCGGATCGGACGACAAATGCGCCACGTTAAGCAGCCGGTGCGGGCGATGGCACATCTGGCAGACGTGTCCGGCCGCTTCCAGCATGGCTTGGCGCAACTTGCGCCAGCGCGCGTCGTAGTACTTGCGGTACTCGGCTCGGATGGGCATTGAAAATGCTGCTAAGTGTCATTGTCCTGCAACTTTAGCGATTGTCAAGCCTGGCTGGCCGCCCTATTGAATCACGGCGTCGGTAAAGAGTTCTTCAAAAGCCCCGCGAGTGTCGTTGAGCTTCTGAAAATGATATTTGCTCATACGCATGGCAACGCCGTTGGCATCCTGGCGCACGAGCCGGCCGGTAATGCACAATTCGAGGAACGGAGCATTACCCAAGACTGCGGGCCAGCGCACCGCAAGTTCCACGGCTGGTCCGTTGATCAGGCCGCTATCGGCGTGAAAGAGGACGCCGCCGCTGCTGATATTTCCAGTCCGGCCGGCGCCGCTGGAAACGACTTTGTCGTCTTTGATGATCCTGTATTCCAACTCCAACTCGATGGGGTAGCGGCGCTGTAGTCGGCGGTCGCCACGGATTATGTCTTTGAGCACCTGGTTCTCCTGGAAAGCCTCATTATGAGGTAGAGCCGCTCCCAAGATGAAGTCATGCGGGTACTAACAAGGTACGTGGGGGGCCAACGCGAGTGCCGGGTTCGGGCCCGGGGCTACGGCAGCATCTCGGCGGGGTCGGCGGCGGTCAGGCGCAGCGCCGCGCGCAGGCTTTGGGATTCCGCCAGGCGCAGCATGGCGAAGACCGAACGCAGCACGGCCGGACCTTCATTGGGCCAGATTTCGGCGATGGGACGCGTGACGCCGTCTTCGCATTCATAGAAGAAGCGGTCCACCCAACGGGGCCGGCGCGCGCCGGGATGAAAGCGCACGATGTCTTTGACGGTCTCGAACCACCGCATGCCGAGTGTTTCGCGATATTGCGGCATAAATAAGATGGTGCTCAGGCCCTCCCGAATCTCGGCCGTGAATTCGGCGAAGCTGGCGGCGTGGGTGAGATTCAGGTTCGCGTTCGGCTCCAGGCCGTGGCGATCTCCGCCCGAGATGGCCGGTTTGTGCCAGGCGCGCGCCAGTTCCAAGGCCGCGGTGTTCTCTTCCCAAACGCGTAAACCGTTGAGTTCCAGGGCGTGGATCCAGCGCGCGTGGCCGGAAAGGAGCGCGGTCAAAGTCCGGCGATGGCTCGCCGCGCCGATTCCGGCTTCGTCCCAAAGCGGATGATTCAGAACGATGAGCAGTTCACCGTGCGCGTCGAGCATGGCCAGCAACTCGGCCAGGCGCGCGGCCCTGGGGCGGGCTGTATAGTCGGCAAGATCCCCCGCAATAGTACGGGCATTTGCCGCCGGGAGATTATGGATGCCCAGATGAAAAAACGTCGGGCCGAACGGCACGGTCCATTCGATGGAAACCGGCGCGGCGGGGGCGATGGGGCTCCGCCGCATAGATAAGCCCGCCTCGATGTCGTCGTGATCGCTGAGCGAGACGATGGGCTGCAGCCCCATGCCGGTTATCTGGCGAGCCTCCAGACGGTACGCCTCATCGGGCGCCAGGGGCGGCGTCCACAGCACGCGGGCGAGGGCCATGTCGCGGCCCGTGGCGCGATGGTGTTGCCAGCCCGCGACGCGCAGCACGGCTGGGATCAAAGGAAAAGGGAGATGGAACGAGTCGAGGAACCGCAGATTCTCCCAGGAATGGTGCGTGTGGCCGTGCAATGAAACCGCGGCGGGATGGCGGCGGGGCGCCTCCCGGTCCTTCCATAGGAAGTGCAGCGAAGTCTTCTTCACGGAGCCTCCGGACGCAATAGAACATTTCATATGGGAAATGTTCTATCTCCAGGGTACGGGGTGGTCTGTTGCAGAACGATGAAGGCCCGGTAAAATTATGTGCGCGAAGTGTGCGGACGGTTGAGGTACCGGGCAGCCGCCTCCCGTCCCATATAGCGTTCCAAGACGGATAGCGGCGCATTCCGCAGGTCGGCCATCATGAGCACATCCAGCACGTGCGAGAAGCGCGGGTCGATATTGAATCCCAGTACGCGGCCGCCCGCCTTCATGTACTGCTTAATCAGAATCGGCACGCCTTTGCCGTCACTCTCCAAATCGGCGATGGGCGCGGAGAGTTCCTCGACGTCCTTCAGCAGCCGCGTGATGGCTTCGATGCGCAAGGGCGCGCCGTGGCTATGGCGATAGGGCCGGCGTGGCTTTACAAACGGGGCTAACTCGGAATCTTTGCGCGTCTCGAGATAACTTACCAGTAACCCGCGCGACACAGGATTGTAATCATTGCTGATACTAACCGCTCCAAAGAGTACGCCGCACTCCGGGTGCGCGGATACATAACTCGTGATTCCCTTCCAAAGCAGCAGGAGCGGCGCATACTGTTTCTGGTATTCCGGCCGCACGAAGGAGCGACCCATTTCCAAGGCAGGCCCGGTGTGTTCAAAGAACCTGGGGTCAATCTGAAACAGAGTGTTGGAATAGAGGGCCCGCACCCCGAGGCGCGCCAGCAGCTCGCCAGTCGGGCCTAAGCGGTACGCGCCGGCAATTTCGCGCGCGGCTTTATGCCAAAGGAACAGGTGCAGATAGTTGGGGTCGAAGCGATCCAGATCGCAGGCATTACCGGTGCCTTCGCCGGCCGCGCGGAAGGTCAGTTCGCGCAGGCGGCCGATCTCGCGGAGACAGTGCGGGACCGCATCCGCGGCGGCGAGATATACGGCAAACTCTTCATTTTCGCAAACCGGAGTGAGGCGGCCGGTCTCCTCGATGAGTGATTCGCGCGCCATTTCCGCGGCCAGCGGCATCAGGCCTTTTTTGGGAAAGACGATCGGAAAATGAACTAGGCCCGAATCACGGCGCGAGTCGCGGCCGGACAACAGAAAGGTCCGGAATCGTAGGTACTCCACCGCCTCGCGCTCGCCTTCGAATGCCTGCAAAGCCTTGGCGGCGATGGGCCGACCGATGCGCACTTCGATGTTCCGGCCGCGTTTGTTCAGAGTCTGCCGCGGCAGGCCGGCGGTGCGGAGGCGAGGGTGCAGCGCGCCGATCAATTGGAAACCGATGCTATTGCCCCCTTTGAAATACATAGGCAGGGCGGGACACCCGGCGTGACGGATGAGATGCGCCACCGATGGATTCCAGGGAGGATCGACGATGCCGCGGTCGCGCCAGTTCAAGCGCGCCACATCGCCCGCTGGAAACAGCGCCAGTACTCCGCCTTGCCGTAGCCATTCGAGAGACTCGCGTATGGGCCGCCGGTTCTCGCGGATCGAATCGCCGCCGCCGTACGGATTCACAAAGATGAAGCTGGAACGTAGTTCCGGAACGGAGGCGAGCAGCGAGTTAGCTACGATCTTGAAGTCCGGGCGCACGCGCCGGAGCACAACCGCCATGATGGCGGCTTCCAGAAACCCGAAGGGGTGATTCGCCGTGACCACCAGGGAGCCGGTGGCCGGGATGCGGGAGAGGTCGCCGGAGTCTACCTGAAAGGCAACGTCCAACAATGCCAGCAGGCGCTCGAATGCCTCGCTGCCTTCTGTCTCGCTACAAGCCGACCGCAACATACCGCCAAGGCGGTCAACCAGCAGAAGCTTCTGGATAGCCGGCTCGACCGGCGTCAGAAAACGCTTCAGCGGCTCATTAAACAAGGCGCCCAAATCGATGGGCACGAGGGGAGCTGGGGTGGCCATGACTACCGTATATCGCCCACCCTGTTACATGCGTGTGAAAGGAACGTTAGCGCTCGATCAATTCGGGTATCCTAACCTGAGGAGGATTTCCGCAATGTGCAAGTTGAGACACTGGGCACTCGCAGGGTTACTGTGCACGCTGCCGGCGTTGGCGGCCGATGATGTGGCGGGCGCGGTGGAAGGCACGGTGAAAAAGATCGACTCCGGAACGAAGACGGTGGTGGTCGCGGCCAAAGACGGGACCGAGCACACGTTTCATTACGTGGGCCGTACAGCCGTGCATGGCGGTGATGCCACGGCCGCGGGTTCCAAGGAGGCGCTGCACGGAGTCAAGGAAGGCAGCGAAGTAGTAGTCCACTATTCGGTCAAAGGCGCGGACAAGACGGCCGATGAAGTAGATCGTGTGGGCAAAGGCGGTCTGAAGGTGGGCGAAGGCACCGTTAAGACCATCGACCGCGCCGGGAAGACCTTGGTTGTCAAGACCGCCGATGGCGCGGAGGAAACCTATCGCCTGACCGCCAGGGCAGCGCATACCGTCGGGAAGGATGTGGCCACGGGCGCGGAAAAGACCGGCAAAGTGACCGTGTACTATACCGAAGAAGCCGGCCATAAAGTGGCTCACTTCTTCAAAGGCGCGGACTGAAGCCGTGGACGCGAATAAGCTCCGCGCCTGGTGGTTTCATCGCCAGGGACTGGATGGCAGGCTGCAGGGCGCGAGCGCGCCGGAAGTGCTGGCCGAGACGGGCTGGGCGCGCTCGGTGGGAGGCGTTGGGCCATACTTCACGCTCTTTGCGCGCAGCCGGATCTCCCGGGAATCGGTCGACGCCGCCGTCGCCAACCTCGAGCTTCATGAACTGCCGTCGGTGCGCGGATGCACGTATGTTTTACCGGCATCCGACTTTGCTTTCGCGCTGACCGCAGCGGCGCCGTTCGGCTCGGGCGAACTGAAGGTCGCTTACAAGCTGGGCGTTACGGATAAGGAGATCGCCAAGCTTTGCGATGCCGTGCTGAAGGCTTTGGAAAAAGGACCGCTGGATCCGGAGGAGATTCGCCAGACGACCGGCAAAGCCTCACGCAGCTTGGGTGAAGAAGGTAAAAAGAAGGGGCTTACCACTACCCTGCCCCTGGCGCTCGGCGAATTGCAGACCTCCGGCGACATACGGCGGGTACCGGTGAACGGGCGGCTCGATCAGCAGCGGTATCGATATTGTTTGTGGCGGCCCAATCCGCGGCAGGGGTTCCGGATGGAAGCCGATGAGATAGCCACGGAGTTGGCGCGCCGCTACTTCCGATGGATCGGTCCCGCTACACTGAGCGAATTCCAATGGTTCTCGGCGCTGGGGGTGAAAGCGGCCAAGGCCGCATTGGAACCCTTGAAACTGGAGCCGCTTGCGCCGGACGATCCGCTCTTAATCCTGCCGGAGGATCGCGCACGATTTGAGTCCTTCCGCGTGCCGAAGCAGGCCCAGTACGCCTTGGTGGCCAGCGCGGACGGCATCACGCTGCTGAAGCGGAATGCGAAGGATTTGGTCGATGCCGAAGATCTGAAGAACCCCGTGTTCCGGCACAAGGGCTATGCCCGCGAGAATATGATCGATTTGCCGAGCCATGGCATTTTCGACCGAGGAAGGCTGGCCGGACTCTGGGAATACGACCCCGAAAGCCGCTCGATTGCCTGGGTTTCGTTCATCGGCAAAAACAACGATCTGCTAAGAGTCGTAAACGAAATGGAGGAATACGTGACGAGCCAATTGGGCGATGCGCGGTCCTTCAGCCTGGACAGTCCACAAAGCCGAAGGCCGCGCATCGACGCGCTGCGCGCGGCCAAATAAGAGAGCGGAACTACTTTGCGTCCGGCTTGGGCTGGACCGAGATCGTTGGTTTCATGGGCGCCGGCGGCGGTGTCGCGGGACCGAAGTAGTCCGCATTGAAGACCACGTTCTTCGAGGTCTTGAGGTCGTCCATGGTTTTCTTCACCAGGTCGGCGTTCAGTTTTCTTTCGATCTCCGGCTTTACGTCGACGAAGGTCTTTTCCTGGCGCGTTTCGACCTTAATGATGTGATAGCCTTGCGGACTCTTGATTGGCTCGCTGAGTTCGCCCACAGCGATGGTGAACACCACCTGATCGACGGCCGGAGGCAAGCGGTTGTGGCCGATGGTGCCGAGATCGCCGCCGTTGGCGCTGGTGATTGTGTCGTCGGAATCAATCTTCGCCAAGGCCACGAAATCGCCGCCATCCACGAGCTTTTGGCGGACTTCCTTGGCTTTCGCGAGGGCTTCCTCGTCGGTCAATTCCTTGGCGTCTTTCTTTAGCGCCACGGGGGATCCCTTCGCGCGGATCAGTATCTGCCGGACTTTGGCCTGCAGATAGTCCGTTTTATGTTGTTCGTAGTATTCGCGGGCGGTAGCCTCGTCGACTTTGGTATTGGAGACCAACTGCTGGTAATACTGTTGCGCGAGCAACCGCTCTACCTGAGTGGCCAATTGCTCTTTGAAAGCGGGGCTCTCGTCGACCTTATGGCTATGGGCTTCTTGCGACAGCATTTTGAGCATCACGACATTATCGGCAAACTGCCGCTTGCCGGCGCCGCGCATTTGGTTCCGATACTGCGGGGGTAACCCTTCGATCATGTGATCGAACTCAGCGGCTGTAACCTTTTCGTCACCAATGGTCAACACGACCGTCTCGGGAGGGACGGCAGGCGTGGCCGGCATCACGGGCACGGCGGGAGGCTTAACCGCCATCGTGGGCGGTTGCGGAGCTGGCGGTGTCTGGGCGAGCAGACAAGCCAGGGGTGTCATAATAAACAAGAGTTGCAGGGATTTCATCAATTCCATGATACCAAAGAGGTCCGGCGGCGACGCTTGCGTCGACTAATCAGAGTTACGGCTGGGTACTAACGTCATTTCCAAACGCCAGGGTGGAGCGCTTACGCCCGAACGGGAAGTAGATGGCGAATCCCACGATCAGCCAGCCAAAAAAGCGGAACCATGTGCGCAGCGGCAGTCCCATCATCAGAACCACGCAGCAAGCGATCGAGATGAGCGGGAAGAGTGGAACGAAGGGTACTCGAAAGGCACGCGGGCGCTCGGGCTGCTTCTTGCGCAACACGATGACGCCGGCCGAAACCAGCGCAAAAGCGAACAGGGTGCCGATATTCGAAAGCTCCGCGAAAGTGTCGATGTCCCAGATGCCGGCCGGGATGCCCACCAGAAAGCCGGCGATCCAGGTGGAAATGTACGGCGTCTGGAATCGCTTATGCACCGCCGAGAAGAAGCCGGGGAGCAGCCGGTCGCGCGACATGGCAAACCAGATGCGCGCCTGACCGTACTGATAGACCAGCAACGACGAGATCATGCCCGCCAGCGCCCCCGCCGTAACTACCACCCGCAGCCGGTTGAAGCCCAGCGCCTTCAAGGCGTCGGCTACCGGAGAAGCACTGGTGAGGGTCGAATACTTCGCGATCCCAGTGAGCACCAGCGATACGGAGCCGTAGAGAATCGTGCAGACAATCAGCGTGACGATGATGCCGAACGGCAGATCCTTTTGCGGGTTACGGCACTCCTCGGCCGCGGTGGAAACGGAGTCGAAGCCGATGTAGGTGAAGAAAACGATCGAAGCGCCCGTAAGGATTCCCGGAAATCCGTGAGGCGCGAAGGGATGCCAATTGGCGCTGTTGATGGCGCGCGCGGAACCGAAGCAGAAGAGAAGAATCGCGCCAATCTTGATGAGCACCATGGTGGTATTCGCCTCGGCGCTTTCCCTGACGCCGCGCACCAACACCACGGTGACCAGCAGCGTGATCAGCAGGGCAGGAATATTAAAGACGCCGGCGGGTCCCCCCGGGGCTGGGATCGGAGGGTAGGCCAAAGCTTGCGGCAAGTGCCATCCGAATAGGTTGTCGCACAAATCTTGTATATACGCCGAGAATCCGACCGCCACGGACATATTGGAGACCGCGTATTCCAAGATGAGGTCCCAGCCAATGATCCAGGCCACGATTTCGCCGAGAATGGCGTAGGCGTAGGTATAGGCGCTCCCGGCGATGGGGATCATGGAGGAGAGTTCGGCATAGCAAAGGCCGGCGAACAGGCAGGCCAGCGCCACTAGCGCGAAAGAAACGGTGATCGCCGGACCTGCGCCCGGGCGGCCTAATTGAGAAGTGGCATGCGAGCCGTTCAAGATGAGATCGATCACCGTGGCTTCCAGGATCGATTTGGTGGGGATCACAGTGCCCGCCGCGGCGGTCCCTGTGAGGGTGAAGATGCCGGAGCCGATAACCGCGCCCACACCCAAAGCCGTAAGGCTCCAAGGGCCGAGCGTTTTTCGCAAACGCTTGTCGGGCTCCTCGGAGGCCTTGATAAGGGCGTCGATGCTCTTGGTACGGAATAGTTGGCTCAACGGCCGATCCCGGTTAACGCTTACGCTGCCCCTGTACCATCTTCTTCACTTTTCGCTTCATCGAGCCGCGGGCCACGCCTTGGGCGCGCTTGGCCTTGGGCGCCACTTTCTTGCGCGCTGCCCGCTTGACCTTCTTCCGTTCGACTCTATCGGTAATTGTCTTGGTGTTCATTTGTCTCCGTTATTGTACCTGAATAGCACAGGCAGACCACAAAAAGCGATGGCCTGCCCCACGTGACGCATCAGTTGCGTTTCAGGCCTGCGTACTTTTCCACGAGCTTCTTCAGCCCGTAGCGTGGAAAGCTGACTGTTATCTTAGCGTCTTCGCCTTCGCCTTCGCGGCGCACCACCGTCCCGGTGCCGTATTTGGGATGCTCCACGGTCATGCCGGCGCGCGTCCGGCGGGGTTGCGGCGGCGGCACGGGCTGCGCCTTGGGGGCCACGGGGGACGCATTCGGCGGAATGATCTGCGGCGCCGCCTGGCGGGCGGGAAACGGCACACCCCGATCGGCAAAAAACTGCGAGATATTGTCCAGCGAATTGTAGGTCTTCCCGGTGAAAGTGTTGCGTTGCGCGCTCTGGCGGACCTGATACCGTTCGGCATGCAGATCCACCTGCGGCACCGCATCGTTGTCGCCAAGATTGATGGCCAGATCTTCCGGCAGTTCACTCAAGAAGCGCGAAGGTACGGTGCGTTCCTGCTCGCCACCGCCAAAACGGCGCCGGTATTTAGCCCAGGTGAGATACAGGCGCTTCTCGGCACGGGTCATTCCCACGTAGCACAAACGCCGCTCCTCTTCGAGCGCGGCGACCGAATCCATGGAGCGTTGATGCGGAAAGAGGCCCTCTTCCATGCCCGCCAGAAAGACAATGGGGAATTCCAGGCCCTTGGCGTTATGCAGCGTAAGCAGGCTAATCTGCGCCTGCTCGTCGACTGCGTCCGCGTCGGCCACCAGCGCGGCGTGATCCAGGAAATCGCTCATGGTTTCGCCATGCTCCGCGGCTTCCGCGGCTGCATTGACCAGTTCCCGCAGATTATCGAGCCGCGCTTCGGCTTCCGGGGTATTCTCCTGTTCCAGCATCCGCCCGTAGCCGGTGCGATCGAGCATGAAGCGAATGGCATCCGGCAAGGGTTCGCTTTCGACGCGCAGCGATAACTCCTGCACCATGGTCCGGAATGCCACCAGGGCCGACTGCGCGCGCGCGGGAAACAACTGCTGGTCCATCATGCGGGAAATGGCGTCCCAGAGACTGAGTCCGTTCTCGCGCGCGAAGGCCTCTACCTGATCGACGGTGGTACGGCCAATGCCGCGCGCGGGCGTGTTAATGACGCGCAGAAGGCTGACCGAATCGAGGTTGGACGTGGCCAGCTTCAAGTATGAGACAGCGTCTTTAATCTCGGCGCGCTGATAAAAACTGAATCCGCCCACTACAATATATTTGCGCCCGCGGCGGCGCAGGGCCTCTTCGATCTGGCGGGATTGAGAATTGGTCCGATAAAGAATCGCCACGCGATCGGCAGGATCGACCGACAGCAGTTTATCGATGGTATGGGCGATGAACGCGGCCTCATTTTCGCCGTCCCAGCCCGGGTACAAACCCAGCATTTCGCCTTGGCCCGCCTCGGTCCAGAGCGTCTTGCCCTTGCGCGCTTTGTTGTTGGCCACCACCGCGCCGGCGGCCGCCAGAATATTCTTGGTGGAGCGGTAATTCTGTTCCAGGCGGATCGTGCGGGCGCGCGGGAAGTCGTGCTCGAAATCGAGGATGTTCTGTATATCCGCGCCGCGCCAGCTATAAATGGATTGATCCTCATCGCCCACCACGCACACGTGGTCGTGCGTCCCCGCCAGCAATCGCATCAACTCGTACTGGCTGCGATTGGTGTCCTGGTATTCGTCGATCATGATGTAGCCGATGCGCTTGTTATACTGCGCGCGCGTGCCTTCATCGTTGAACAGCAGGCGCACGGTTTCGAGCAGCAGATCGTCGAAATCGAGCGCATTGGCCGTGCGCAGCGCCCGTTCATATTCGTCCCAGATTACCGCCAGCTTGCCCGATGCCGGATCCTTGGCGTCGCGGTAGAGGTCCTGCGGCGTCTGCTTCAGGTTCTTGGCGTGGCTGATGCGCGAGAGCGCGGCGCGGTACTGCATGAACTTGTCGTCCAAGCCAAGATGGTGAAAGGCCGATTTGACGATGGCGAGCTGATCGGCATCATCGTAAATGTTGAAGCGCCGCGTGAAGCCGGGCCGGAACTGCGCCAATGGCTCTCCGTCACGCCGCAACAATCGCACGCAGAATGAATGAAAGGTCGAAACGTTGGGCGCCGCGGTGAGTTCCACGCCACTGAGCAGCGACGCCACGCGCGAGCGCATTTCATGCGCCGCTTTGTTCGTGAATGTAACGGCCAGAATGGCGGACGGGGGCACGCGCCGCGACGTGATGATGTGCGCGATACGGTGCGTGATCACCCTTGTCTTGCCACTGCCGGCGCCGGCCAAAATCAGCAGGGGGCCTTCCGTACAGGCTACGGCTTCACGTTGTTGCGGGTTCAGACCCTTCAAAAAGTCCATGTCGAGGGGAACTATTTGAATTTTAGCATGCGGTCGGCGATCGCCCTGCGTTAAGTTAACTAAGGTTGGAACCGAGTGCGTCGATTTCTTATTCTGTTACTCCATATGATTTTGTTGGTGGCGGCGGTATTGCTCGCCGCGCGATTTGTGGTGGGATCCTTCCGAACGGCCTTTGTTATCGTCAATTCCCCGGCGAACGCGGCAGGCACGGTGGCAGTTTCGTTTCTTTTACTGACGCTCACAGCCAATATCGATAAGAAAACGGGTTCCGGTAATCTCCGTGTTAACCAATGGGTAATCCTGGCCAGTCTGACGCTAATCATGGCGGCGGCATTCTGGCCCAACTTAGGTTCCGCGTTTGTATACGATGACTACACGCACATCCTGCAGACCTCGCATGCCACGTGGCGGATTCTAGCGGATGCGTTCCGGCGGGAGCCTGGAGGACATGGCCTGTTCTTCCGTCCCGTAGCGTTTATTTCCTATTGGCTCGACTACCAGTGGGCGGGGCCCGTAGCGGCGCGATGGCATGCCTGGAGCCTGGCGGTGGATACCGCGAACGTATGCCTGCTATACCTGTTGACGACACGGCTCGGCCTGCGGCGCATGGCGGCTACCGGCGCGGCTCTGGTGTTCGCGCTGCATGGGTCGCGGGCGGAGACCGTCGCCTGGTCGGATGCGCGCTCCGACCTGCTCGCAACCCTGTTCTGTCTGATCGTGCTGCTGGCGGTGTTGGAATATTGCCGCGGCGGGCGGAAGGCGTTCTTCGTTCCCATGCTGCTTTGCGCCATGTTGGGCGTCTATACCAAGGAGTCGGCTTTCTGCCTGCCGTTGTTGCCGCTGACGCTGCTGCCGTTCCTGCATCCTGGCGCGCGGCGGCGGGCCGTGATAGCCAGCGGCACGCTGGCCTTGGGGTGCGCGCTTCTGTTCGCCTATCGGTGGTGGGCGCTCGGTGGAATCGGCGGCTACGCGGATCGAACGGGGGTCAGCGCCGTTTGGCATCCCAGTCCATTACATAGCTGCGAGGCGTTATGCTTCAGGCAATGGGCGTATTTGTTCTTTCCGGTGAATTGGGTGGCGCCGATGGAATGGTGGCTGCGCGCGGCCGCGGTTGTATTCCTGGGTGCACTAATCGTGTGCGCCGGCCGGTCCGGCGCATCGCGGCTCCGATTGCTGGCGGGCATCGCGTTTCTGTTGGCGGCGGATTTGCCCGTTCAGCATCTGCTGATGTTTCAGACGGATTTCGCGGGCGCGCGCGTGCTGTATCTGCCGGTCGCCGGACTGGCCATTTTCTGGGGATTGCTGTTGGAGGGAATTGCGCAGCCCTGGCTGAAATGGGCTACGGCCGCAGCACTGGTTGTGTTCAATTTAGCGGCACTGGAACATAATCTTCGCCCTTGGCGGACGACTCCAGAAGCAGCTGTTCGAGTGTGCCGCGCGTTAGGCAGCCAGATGGCACATGATCCCCGGCCGGTGGTTTTAAGCGACCTGCCCGACCGCAAAGACGGGGTTTATTTCCTCGGCAACGGATTTCCGGAATGTGTCGAGATGAATTCGGGACAGCCCATGGGGAGAGTGTTTGTTGTCGGGCGCAGTCCTGCTGAGCCGCCGGTGCATGCCCGGGAATTCGTATGGGACGCAGGACCGAATCGGGTTGAGGAGCGGCACCAAAAATGAGAATTTGCACGCGCATCGGCACTATAGGATGTTCGGCTCCAAATGTTCCTCAAGAAATCGAGCAAACCACATCGCGGGCAAGTCAAGGTGCTACGGCGGCCGCCAAAGGCATACGATTCCTACCGCGGCTTGCTGCGCGACGTCGCCGCCCTAATTGAGCAGGGGCGCGTAGCCGCAGTCCGATCCGTTAATGTGGTGCTGACGTCCACGTATTGGCTGGTTGGCCGGAGGATCGTGGAACACGAGCAGTCTGGTGCGGAGCGCGCCAGCTATGGAGAGACGGTGCTCAAGAGGCTCGCGCGCGACCTTACGGCGCAACTGGGCCGGGGCTTTTCTGAACGAAACCTCGAGCAGATGCGCCTGTTCTATTTGGGTTGGCCAATTTCGCAGACAGTGTCTGCGAAATCTGCAGATTCCCCAATTTCGCAGACACTGTCTGCGAAATCTCGTTCGTGCCCTCAGTTCCCCTTGCCATGGTCGCACTACGTGCGCCTGCTCTCAGTCGCCCACCAGAAAGCCCGCCAGTATTACGAACGCGAAGCGCTGCTGGGCGGGTGGTCGGTCCGCCAACTCGACCGCCAGATCGCGAGCCTTGCCTACCAGAGAACGCGAGGGGCAAAGAGTATGGCGGCCGCCGGCGAGAACCTGCCCGTGGACGCGCAGGTGAGAGATCCGTTCATTCTGGAGTTCTTGAATCTGAAGGACGAGTATTCGGAGACGGAACTCGAGGACGCCCTCATCAAGAGTCTCGAACAATTCCTTTTGGAATTGGGGAACGATTTTGCATTCATCGCTCGACAGAAGCGTCTGCGCGTGGGGACCGAATGGTACCGGGTCGATCTGGTTCTCTTTCATCGCCGGCTTCGGTGTCTTGTCATGGTGGATTTGAAGCTGGGCAAGTTCACCCATGCTGACGTCGGCCAGATGAATCTATATCTGAATTATGCGCGCGAACATTGGGCGCACGCACACGAGAACCCGCCAATCGGTTTGATTCTGTGCTCCGAGAAAGATGCCGCCGTCGCCCGTTACGCTCTGGGCAATCTGCCGAACCAGGTGCTCGCCCGAGAATATCAACTCCATTTGCCGGAAGAGCACAACATCGCATTCCAAATCGACACGGCGCGCCGGATGCTGGCGGAGTCGCCGCGGCGCCTCGGGCAGCGCACCACAGAGTCTCGAAGGTTGCGTTAGTGCCGTAGCACTTTGCCCGGCAGAGCGCTCGTCATCCGACCCTCCTCGATCACGGGCACCCCATTCACCAAAACAAACCGCATGCCTTCGGAGAGCTGATTCGGGTCGGCGAAGGTGGCGCGGTCGTGAATTGTTTCCGGATCGAACACCACCACGTCGGCCCACATGCCCTGCTTCAAGACACCGCGATCGGTGAGGCGCATGCGCTGCGCCGGCAAGGCGGTGAATTTGCGAATGGCATCCGGCAGCGTTAACTTGTGCTCCCCGCGGACATACTTGCTCAGGATGCGTGGAAACGTGCCGTAGGCCCGCGGATGCGGATGCTCCTTGCCGAGCAACCCGTCGGGCGCGGCGCCTTCCGAATCGTTACAGATGGATACCCAGGGCTGCTGCAATGCCAAGCCTACGTCCGCTTCCGACATCATAAAAATCGCTACGCTGGTAAATGCCTGGTCCTCGATGAGTAAGTCGAAGATGGTATCGAACGGATCTTTGCCCCATAGCCGGGCGATTTCCGCAATGGTCTTGCCTTGCACCGGGAGCAACTTGGGGTTGGCGACGGCGCCCACCAGAATGGACTCAGGCCCGGTCACCTCCTGCCACTCGTTTTCCCATTTGCCGCCGGGTGTTTCCATCTCTTTGCGGATGCGTGCGCGCATGACAGGATCTTTCAGGCGCTCGATCAACTTGGCATCGCCGCCGTCGTGCGCCCAGGGTGGAATGATGGCGGAAAAAGAGTTGAAGCCGGCCGTGTAGGCGTAGGTGTCGGCGGAGATGTCGAGACCCGCGTCGCGCGCCCGCTGAATGTGGGCGATCACTTCCGGCATACGCCCCCAGTTGGCCTTGCCGGCCGTTTTCAGATGCCAGATCTCGACCGGGATGTGCGCTTCGCGTCCAATGCGAACCGCCTCGTCAATAGCCGGGATGATCGCGTCGGCCTCACTACGCATGTGAGTAGCGTAGATACCACCAAAACGGGCGGCCTCGGCCGCCAGGGCGATCAGTTCCTCGGTGCTGGCATATGGAGCGGGCGTGTATTGCAGCGAGGTAGAGACGCCCACCGCGCCATCGCGCATGGCCTCGCGGACCAGCGCTTTCATGCGTTCCAGTTCGGCGGCATCAGGCGCGCGGTCGTCGTCGCCCAGCACCACGCGGCGCACCTGCGTGGCGCCCACATAGCTCGCCAGATTGATGCCCATGCCTTGCTTTTCCAGGCGCGCGAAATATTCGCGGAACGTGCGCCAATCGGGCCGGATGCCATAATGCTCGTAACCCACATGGTCGGCCTTCAGCAGGGCGTCGGTCTGCGGCGCGATGGACGAACCTTCGCCGGTGATCTCAGTCGTGATTCCCTGGTAGATCTTGGACGGCAGATGCGGATTCACCAATATGGTGAGCTCGGATTGGCCGAGCATGTCGATGAATCCCGGCGCCACCACCATGCCGCGCGCGTCGATAGTGCGCTTAGCCGGAGCACCCGCCAGGTTGCCTATGGCGGCGATCTTCCCCTGACGAATGCCGATGTCGCCGGAGTACCAAGGCGAGCCGGTGCCGTCGATGATATGGCCGTGCTGGATCACCAGGTCGAACGGTTGGGAAGCGGCGAAGAGGAGAAAAGCGAACAGCAGCATTTTGAGAGTTTAGCAATCTCCACCATTTAGGATCTGCTCCAGCATGTCCGGGATCTCGAACACCGCGCGATTCGACAGCGCCGCCGCATTAGCGCGCGCACGGGCGTATGTGGCCGGATCGAGCAGGCCGTCCACAGCCTGCGCGATGCCCCGAAAGTTGTTGAGCACCATCCCCACGCCCTGCTCCCGGACCCATTCGGTGTTGTAGCGCTCTTGCGGCAGGTTCCAGGCATTACGTTCCACAATTACGGGCAGTTTCATGGCAATGGCTTCGCTGATGCTGCCGGGGCCGGGCTTGCCGATGAAGAAATCCGACAGATGCATATAGTAAGGCACCTCGCGCGTGAAGCCTTCGACAAACATCGGCAAACGGGAGGGCATGGCGCGCAGCCTGGCGGTCAGCTTCTCGTTCCGGCCGCAGACCAGGATCAGCTGCAGCCTGCCCGCCGCCGTCTGCAGCCTCTGCGCGATCTCCGACATTACCGAGGAACCTTCGCCGCCAAATAGCACCAGGCCAGTGGGCAACTCCGCATCCAGGCCGAGCCGCCGCCGCTCCGCCGCGCGATCCACCGCGATCGGCTCGTAAAATCGCGGGTTCAGGATCATGCCGGACGCGCGGAAAACATGTTTCTCCGGATGCCCCAGCGCGCGCGCCTGCTGCACCGCGCGATCCGATCCGCAGATCAGGTACTGCGGCTGGCGCTCGATCCAGAAATGCGGCGGATAATCGGCGATGTCGGTGAGAATGGTCACCAGAGGCACGCCGGGCAGCGCGGCATCCAGACTCAGCCGCAGCGCACGATTGAAATTGGGTATCAGCGACACAACCATGTCGGGGCGGCTGGATTGCCAAAAGTCGCGCAAGAGATGCACCAACGCCGGCTGAAACATACGGATCACAACATGTAATCCCTTCAACAGCTCGGCGGAGCCCAGCGTCCAACCCTTCTTCAGCAGCAGGTTGTAATAATCCTGCAGGCGAATGCCCGTGATCCGGCGGAAGATATCCAGGTTATCGAGCTGTTCCTGGAGATTCACCAGCCGGATCTCCCATGGCCTGCCCTGCTCTGTAACTACTTTTTGCAGAGCCAATGCCGCGCTGCGATGCCCGCCGCCGGCATCGAAATAGATGAAATCGAACTTCTTCACACCTTGATTTCACCAAGCTTTTGCATAAATGTCATGGTCTTGTAGGATTATGGGACTATAAATTAAGGTGAGATGGTGTTGGAGTTCATCAACGCACGCGATTACAATCTGATGCGGCGCGTGCATCGCTGGCCGGCGCCGCGCTGGATCCGCGTGTGGATGATCTGCGCCACGCGGGGCGGCGATGGCTGGTTGTGGTATGCCATGGGAGCCATTATCCTGTTGTTCGGCGGTCCCACACGCGTCGCTGCGCTAGGCGCCGCAGGCTTGGCGGCAGCTCTGGGCATTGCGGGTTTTTTGTTTCTGAAAAAGCGCATGGGACGTAAGCGTCCGTGCGCCATCGAGCCGCACTGTTGGGCCAAGTTGCTGCCACCCGATCAATTCTCTTTCCCATCCGGCCACACGATCACGGCGTTTGCCGTGGCTCTTTCGCTATCTGCCTTCTATCCCGGCGCGCTGCCCGGTCTGCTGTTCTGCGCCGCCAGCATCGCACTTTCGCGGATTCTGCTCGGCATGCATTTTCTGAGCGACGTGGTGGCTGGCGCGCTGATCGGCTCGGGCCTGGCCTACGGCGCCGTCTGGCTCATCCGCTAATCCGGCGCTGCATCTTTGAGCTTATACTGGACATCGAGTAGCTATGCTCGTGCTGCGTACACTCGGGGTCTTCCTGCTTTGCGGAACCGGTCTGGTATCGGCGGCGCCACCTCCGCCAGCCATGGATCTACAATTCGACCGCCTGGCGAGCGCCTTAACTCTTCTGAACGACGCCGACCGGCGGGTGGTTAACGAGGCCGCCCAATTAATCAAGGAAGGCGAGAATGCCGGGGCGCTGGCGCGGCTGTCGGCTCTCACGCATTCCAATCCGGACAATTCGTCGCTACGCATTCTAATTGCCTACGCGCAGCTTCAACTGGGAAACCTGACTGGCGCGCTGGACGAGGCCAAGAAAGCGCACGAGGCGCCTAACGGCAACAGCTACAGGTGTTATTTCCTGGCTAAGATCGCATTCTTAACAGGCGACAAGGTGACTTGCCGCCGCGAGTTGAATCACGCGAAAAATGCGGGCGACATGCCGGACGACGTGCGCCAGTTGGAAAGCGACATCAAGCGCGGCAAGGCCAAGAACTAAAGGCATCCTGATACAATCCTCGTATGTTCAGAGGATTGGAGCATACAGCCATCGCTTCGCCGGATCCCCGGGCGCTGGCGGAATGGTACGCGGCGCATCTCGAGTTTGTGATCAATTACGAATATGCGGGCAATTACTTCGTGCGTGCCGCCAATGGCAGCATGCTCGAGATCATTCCCGGCAAAGGCGCCCTCACACCGCCCCAACTCGACGATCCGGGTATCCGTCACTTAGCGATCGACGTAGACGATTTCGATGGCGCACACAAACGTCTGGCCGCGGCGGGCGTCCAATTCCTGAGCGAACCGATGAACAAACAAGGAAACCGCCTCCTGTTTTTTGCGGACCGTGACGGCAACATCCTGCATCTGATCCAGAGGGAAAGGCCGCTCCCTTAAACCAGTGCTTCGCCGGGTCTTCAAGGCATTCCATTACCGGGATTTCAGCCTGCTGTGGTTTGGCGCCTGCACCTCGTCGATCGGCACGTGGATGCAGAACGTGGCGCAACAGTGGGTGGTGCTTTCCATCTCCGGCTCGGCGTTTCTGCTGGGTCTGGACGGTTTTTTGGGCCAAATCCCGATCGTGCTTTTTTCGCTGATCGGTGGCGTCATCGCGGACCGCATCGAGCGGCGCCGCGTGCTATTGGCGTCACAATACGTGCAGATGACTTGCGCTTTCCTGCTCACGGCGCTTTTTGCGCTGGGGCTGGTGAAAGTCTGGCACATCCTGTGCCTTTCTTTCGTGTCGGGTTGCGCGCAATCCTTTGGCGGACCGGCCTACTCGGCATTGGTGCCCTCATTGGTCGAAAAGGAAGACCTGCCCAACGCCATCGCACTCAATTCCATCCAATTCAATCTGGCGCGCGTGATCGGCCCCATGTTGGGCGGCCTGGCGCTGACCGGGTTGGGCGCGGCCTGGTGCTTCGGGCTGAATGGTCTTTCCTTCGTGGCCGTGATCATTTCGCTGCTGCTGCTCAGCGTAAGGTTTCAGCCGCAAAACACAGGCGAATCCATCTTGACGGGCGTCAAGCAGGGTATAAGCTTCATCCGGAAACAAGGCGCCATGGTCGGGCTGATCGCTTTGGCGTTCTCCATGACGGCGCTGGCCATTCCAATGCTGACGTTCCTGCCGGTGTTCGCCAAGGACGTGTTTCACCGGGGACCCACGGCCTTCACCATTCTGCTTTCGTGTTCGGGCGCCGGCTCGGTGGCGGGCGCCTTGATCGTGGCCGCGTTTGGCAACGTCAGGCGAAAGGGCCTGATCGCGTTGCTCACCATGATTCTGCTCGGCGGCGGCATCACGGGCTTCGCGGCTTCGAGGAACCTGCTTCTCAGTTGCGGGCTGCTGTTCCTTTCGGGCGCAGCGATGATGGGCGTCTTCTCGATGGTCAGTTCGCTGGTGCAACTGATCACCGCCAACGAGATGCGCGGACGCGTCATGAGCGTATACAACGTAGCGTTCCGCGGCGGCATGCCGCTCGGCAGCCTGATCACGGGATGGTTGGTGCCGATATACTCCGCGCCGCGCGTGCTGGCGGTCAATGGACTGCTGTTGGTAGCGGTGGGCTGCTACTTCCTGCTGTTCCAGCGGCGCGTGGCGGCGCTGTAATCGCTACTCCTCGCCGCGCAGCGGCGGCTTCTTCGTGTACGCGGGCGGCTCTGAAACAATGGGATCCGCCAACTGCTTCTGACCTCGGCGGCTGTTTCAATCTTCACGATACCCGTGCGCTCCCAGTGTAGCTCAAGTAGAGATCGTCCGTACCGCAGTGGGGGATAGAATCGATGCATACGATGGCGTCGAAGAAGTCCGTGGCGAAAGGCAGCGAGCGGGCGTCGGCGTGGATCGGGAAAACGCCGTCCGCGACGCCGGCATCGCGGATGCGTTGGCTGTTGTCGGCGACCCAAACCTGCACGCCGAATTCGCGGCGCAGGAAGATGGATGACGCCGCTCGTCCGCAGCCAAGGTCCAGCACGCGCATGCCGGGCCGCAAGTCGAGCGCCGCGGCGAGCCACTCGGTCATAGTGAATTCGCGCCACCGCTGACGCTGGCCAGGACCCATTCGGGTGGTATTGCGTGTGTCTGAGGTCACGTTATTTCTTCAAACCGGACGTGAACTGCTCCGATCCGCGCGTGGGTAACCTGCGCCAGAAGGAATCGCTTGCCGTCCGCCGTGGAATCCCACATGGCCAGGGCATATTCTAGTGGCGCCTGGGGCCCGAGCGGCTGAGCCTACTGGCCCGAAGCGCCGGACTGGTCGCAATTTCGACAGCCATCAGTCTTCCGTCGTCAGAACGGTCACCCGTGCGGAGAAAAAACGACCACACGTAGACCCCGAACGCGCCGGACTCATCCGAGTTGCAAGCCACCCAACGTGCTGGTTTCGCTCTACCGGGAGATCGATATCAGCTTTTTCCCCGTGTGGCCACCTTGGCCTCGGTTATCCCACGCGCGATACACATCCCCGATACCGCCCGCCCGCAAAGGAGCAAGGATCTCGTAGTAGCCGAGTCGCATGCCGATGGAATGAGGCGTCGGGTGCAGAAACAAGTTTAGCCGATCAAAGAGATGGCGGACCGAAGCGCGGGCCGCGCGGATATTGCGTTCTTACGTCGGAAGCCGGACGCCGGCCTCTTCGTACAAGGGTACGGCGCCGGAGCTCTGCGTGCGAAACTCGTAACGTTCGATTGCCAGTGCCGCGCCATCATGATCGCTGCGCACCACGCAGCCATAGATCATCAGCTTCATGGGGCAGACGTCGTTCAGCCGTGCCGGCCAACTCATCGACAATTCGACGGGCAGGCCGGTGCTCAGGATGCCTTCCGTCTTGAACCAGACGCCGCTGCTGCTGATATTCACGGTCCGGCCGGTGCCGGCTTCGGCTACGCGGCTGCCGTACAGAAGCCGGTAACGCAGTCCCTGTTCAATGTTGAAGCGGCGTTTGATGCGCCGGTCTACGGTTTCGTCCTGCTTCTTTCGCTTCGCCATAGTTGATACCCCTGCGTGTCGGAGTCCTCTCGGCTTAAGAATTATCATCGGGGACAACCGGGTCTCAAGCATGTCTTTGGATAGGCAACATTAACTACCCACCCGGCAGCCGGTACTTGTGGGACCGAGGAGATGGCTGCCCAACTTTCAGATTGGGCCCATCTTCGCTATTTGTTCGCCATAAAATCAATATATGGTGGTGTGGCGGGAATTAGGTAGATTGCCTAGTACCTGGAATAACTCACATCCAATCAGTAGTTTCTTGCAGATTTCTCTTGCGTTGAGCGAGGTTTCCATGCCACAATTTGTTGTGGTCCAAAGTGGTCTAAAACTGGAGTGAAGTGGAGCCAGAAAAACAAAATCCGGTACCAGGCGATCCTCCCCGGGGTATGTACCCGGCCAAACTGGACGAGAAGGGGCGTCTGAAGCTCCCTGCCGAATTCCATAGATATCTGGCGAGCCTCCCGGAAAAAAAGCTGTTCGTGACGTCGTTGGAC
Source organism: Bryobacteraceae bacterium (assembly GCA_049511415.1). GTDB lineage: Bacteria > Acidobacteriota > Terriglobia > Bryobacterales > Bryobacteraceae > Bog-159. The sequence continues at coordinate 87,525 of JBEKYC010000014.1, forward strand.
CGGCGCATAGCCACAATATACCCCATGCAACTGTGGGAGCAAAACGAAAAATTTCTAGAGAACTATACCGAGAATCCCGACGCCAAGGAAAACGTGCTTTTTAACGCCAACGATCTGGGATCGGACGCGGATGTCGATGCACAAGGGCGAATCCAGTTTTCGAGCCAGTTGCGGCGCGAGTTGAATATCGAAGGCCAGACCGTTCGCCTGCAAGCCATTAATCGAGCCATACAGGTGTTGAGCGACGCCGAGTACCAGGTGCGGCGCGCGAAGTCGGCTCAATCGCCCGAAGCCGACGTGAAACTGCTGCAGCGGGCGGGGCTGAAGTAATGGCCTATGCACTTCGCGGTAATGGCGGCAGAGGCGATCGAGTGGCTGGCGATCCGGCCCGAGGGCACGTATTTGGATTCGACCGCGGGATTGGGCGGGCACGCGGCACAGATCGCGCGCCGATTAACGGCGGGCAGGCTGATCGCCAACGATCGCGACCCGGAGTCGCTGGAGATGGCGCGGCGCAACACGCTGGAGTATGCCGAGAGAATTTGTTATCACCAGGGAACCTTCTCCCAATTGGACCGGGCCCTGCCGGCCTGCGGCGCGGAGAAGGTGGACGGCCTGCTGGCCGACCTGGGCGTGAGCCGGTATCAACTGACCGAGCCGGCACGAGGGTTTTCGTTTTTGGCAGAGGGGCCGTTAGACATGCGTATGAATCAAACCATGGGCATGATGGCGGCGGACTTGGTCAATCAATACGCCGAAAAGGCGCTCGCCGACCTGATCTATCAGTTAGGCGAAGAAAGGAGAGCGCGGAAAATAGCCAGAGCAATCGTTCGAGCACGGCCTATTCGGAGCACACTACACCTGGCCAGGGTAGTGGAGCAGGCCGTGCCTCGGACGAGTCATCTGCATCCCGCGACTCGAACTTTTATGGCGCTGCGCATGGCGGTGAACAACGAGCAGGGGGAACTCGACAGCCTGCTCCGTATGGGGCCGGAATTGCTGTCGAGCGGCGGGCGCATGGTGGTGATCTCCTTCATGTCGCTGGAAGACCGCAAAGTGAAAGAGCGATTCCGCGAATTGGCGCGGGAGGGCCGGGCGGCCATACTGACCAAACATCCTTTAACTCCCACGGCAGAGGAAACAGGTTTGAATCCCGCATCGCGCAGCGCGAAGCTGCGGGCGCTGGAAATGAAGTAAAGAGGTGACTTTCATGGGGACGCTGGCAACCTTCTTTCGTAGACCGCCGATGGCCGCTGTCGCGAGCGGCGCTCCGTCGAACCGGTTCGACCGCACGTACGACGGTGCTTTTCGCCTGCGCGCGCTGCCGAACGAAGATGTTTTTCTCTACTCGAAGCGCATTGACAACTCTCGGATCGTGCTGCAGCCGCAATCCACGTCACGGCGTGAATGGTCCGCCATTGGCGCGCTGGGCGCGGCAGCGCTGGCCTTTATGATCCTGCTGACCCCCAGAGTCGCCAATGTGGTAACCGGTTACCAACTCGAGTCTCTGAAGCAGGAAAACCAGCGCCTGCTCGATGAACAACGCGAACTGGATCTGACGGTGGCGCGGCTTTCGCGTGAGGAAAACCTGAACGCGCTCGCCAAGCAGCGCGACCTGGGAATGCCCGGCCCCGGACAGGTCTTTCATCTCGATCCGAAGGGCGATGCCAAACTGGCGTTGAACCGCCACTAAGCGCCGCCACCAGCCACCCAGCCCGAGGTTGAAAGCGATGGACTCCGCTGCCCAAAAAAAGGCCGAACGGCGCCAACTGATATTCGCAGCCGCAATTTTGCTTTGGGGCGCAGCCATTCTGCTGCGCCTGTTCAGCTTGCAGGTGATACACCACGCGGACTACCTGCGGGCGGAGCGCCGCCAGCAGGAGGAGGAAGTGGAAGTATCGGCACCGCGCGGATCGATTTTCGATCGCTTCGGGCAACTGCTGGCCGGGAGCGTGAAACGGGATTCGGTCTATCTGGATCCACGCCAGGTGAGGGATTTGCATCTTGCCGCGCCGATTTTGGCGAGCATCCTGCGAGTGGACCCGGCGGCTCTTTACAACCGCATGCAGTGGTACGCGGACAATCAAAAGGGCTTCATGTGGCTGGCACACGGCATTGAACCCGAGCAGTGCGAACAACTGCGCCACCTGCGCATGGATTGCATTCGTTTTACCAAGGAAAGCCGCCGCGACTACCCGCGCAACACAGTGGCTGCGCACATCGTCGGCGCGGTAGACGCGGAAGAGACCGGAAAGTGGGGGCTGGAAAAGAGTATGGAGCCGGAATTACACGGCGTTCCGGGGCAGTTGCGCCTGCTCACGGATGGCCGGGGGCGTCCCATTGATTCACAATCCCAGGCAGAACCGCGCCCAGGCACCGATCTGACTCTGACCATCGACGAACGCATCCAATTGCCGGCCCAGGAGGCGATTGCCCGCGCGGTCCGTGACGCCAATGCCGAGAGCGGCAGCGTGGTGGTGATGAACCCCAACAATGGCGACATCCTGGCGATGGCGAGTTATCCGTCCTTCGATCCAAACCAACCGCCGGCGCACGGCAAAGAGGCCCAGGAAGCGCGCTTCAACCATGCGGCTTCGGTACCCTTCGAGCCGGGTTCGGTCTTCAAGGTGTTCACGCTGGCGGCCGCCCTGGAGACCACCAGATTAAGGCCCGAGACCATGATCAACTGCGGCAACGGCGCATTTACCATGGCCGGCCGCACGGTGCATGAAGCCCATCATGGCTACGGCACGATGCCCATGGCGATGGTGCTGGCCAAATCGAGTAATATCGGCGCCATACAGATCGGCCTCAGGGTGGGAACGGCCAACCTCTATGAATATGTCCGGCGTTTCGGCCTGGGCGCGCGGACCGGTGTTCCGCTACCCGCCGAATCTCCCGGAATCGTGCGCAAGCTTTCGAAGTGGCGCACAACTTCGCTGATGTCGGTCTCGATGGGGCACGAAGTAGGGGTCACCACGCTGCAATTGGCGCAGGCCTGCTCGGCGGTGGCCAACGGCGGCCTGCTGATCCATCCGCGATTGATTTTGAGGCGTGGCAATCAGGAAGCGCCGGCCGCGACGCCGGTGCGCATATTGAAACCCGAGACCGCCATCACCATGCGGCAGATGATGGAGGGCGTGGTACTGTTCGGCACGGGCAAGAGATACGCCAACTTAAAAGGCTATTCGAGCGGCGGCAAGACCGGCTCGGCCCAGATCTTCGACTACAAGACCGGCCATTATACGCACAGTTATAACGCGTCCTTCATGGGTTTCGCTCCGGTGACGAATCCGGCTATCGTGGTGGTAGTGACCGTGAATCACACTCACGGCGGCTCGTCCGGTTATGGCGGTCCGGTGGCCGGTCCGATCTTCCGGGAGGTGGCGACCGAGGCCTTGCGGGTGCTGGACGTGCCGCGCGATTTGCCCGACACGGACGAAGACAGTAAGGACGCCCAGCCAACCGTAGCGGATGCGCCGCCCGTAGTTGACGGCCCTGCGGATCCGGTTGTTTTGGAAGAAGTGGCGGAAGCCGAACCACAACCGCCGGCAGCCGCGCCGCAGCCTCCCGCCGCAGCCAATTCCGTTGCGGCCAGGCCCGCCGGCCCCACGACGCCCAACTTCATTGGCTTGCCGAAGCGCTCGGTGGTCGCTCTGGCGCAGGCACAGGGTTTGGATTTGATTCTAGCGGGAAGCGGAGTGGTACGAACACAATCACCGCCGCCAGGCGCGGCCTTGCGCGACGGGGAAAGGATTCGAGTCGATCTTGTCAGATGACCCTGGGAGAGATACTGTCGGGAGTTCGGCTGAAGGCGCCTCTCCCGCCGTTGCTTTCGCAGATGTCCATGGCCGGTCTGGATTACGATTCGCGCCGCGTGCAACCCGGTTATCTTTTCTTCGCATTTCCCGGCAGCCGCAACGATGGGCGCCAGTTCGCAGGCGATGCCATCGCGCGCGGGGCGGCCGTGGTAGTCAGCGAATCGGGCGCGCCCGAGGGATTCCCGGCGCCGTGGATCGAGGTGGAACATGGCCGGCAAGCCCTGGCTCTGGCCGCGCGCAGTTTTTATCATCGAGCCGATGAGCACGTTTCCCTTACCGGCATTACCGGCACGAACGGCAAGACGACCACATCCTATTTGATCGATTCCATCCTGCGGGCTGCCGGCAGGGTGACGGCGCTGATCGGAACGATTGAATATCATCTGGCCGGGCGCGTGCTGCCAGCCGTGAACACGACTCCGGAATCGCTGGACCTGCACCGCATACTTGCGGAACTGGAAGCCCTGGGCGGGACCGCCGCCACCATGGAAGTCTCGTCGCATGCGCTGGCGCTGGGGCGCACGTACGGCCTGAAATTTCACACCGCGATCTTCACCAATCTGACGCGCGATCATCTGGATTTCCATCGAACGATGGAGGATTATTTCGCCGCCAAGCAACAGCTATTCCGCGGCGCAGGCGCGCCGGCGCCCGCCTGGGTGGTGCTCAATCGAGACGATGAATGGTGCCGCCGCGTGGAAGTCTCGCCGGCAAGCGAGATCCTGTGGTTCGGCCTGGGCCAGGGCGCCACGGTGCGGGCGCGGCACATTACGTCGAATTTACAAGGGCTGCGATTCGAGGTGCAGAGCCGCAAAGCGCGCTTCACGGTGGAATCGCCGCTGCTTGGGCGGATCAATGTTTATAACATTCTGGCCGCCTGTTGCGCGGGGATCAGTTACGGCCTCGCGCCGGAGACCATCGCCGCCGGCATCGCGCAATGCCGCGCGGTGCCGGGCCGCTTCGAGCGCGTCGACGAAGGACAACCATTCGGCGTAGTAGTGGATTACGCGCACACCGACGATGCACTACGAAATGCTATCGCGGTGGCACGCGGGCTGGCGCCCAAACGGATCATTACTCTATTCGGGTGCGGCGGCGACCGGGACCGGGCCAAGCGGCCGCTGATGGGGCAGGCAGCGGCTGAGAACAGCGACTTCGTGGTTCTCACGAGCGATAATCCGCGTTCGGAGGATCCGCTGGCCATCATGAACGACGCCCTGGTGGGTATCCGGCGTACGGATGTGCCGCTGCTGATCGAGCCCGACCGCGCCACGGCAATCTCTCGCGCGATCAAGGAGGCGCGTCCGGGCGACATTGTAATTCTGGCCGGCAAGGGACACGAAACCTATCAGGTATTGAAAGATAAAACCATCGATTTCGACGACCGCGCAGTGGCCCGCGGAGTGCTGCGGGGTTTTGGTTATCATCGAGAGCCGAAATGATCATTCCATTGAGTGCCCTGGGGGGGATCACGGGCTCCGCCTATGAGGGAGTGCTGGTGACCGGGTGGTCGGTGGATACGCGCACGCTGGCCCTGGGCGATCTCTACTTCGCACTGCGAGGGCCGAATCACGATGGGCATGATTACGTCGCGCTGGCTGCCCAGAGAGGCGCCGTGGCAGCGGTGGTAGAGCACGCGGTCCCCGGCTCCAATGTCATAATCCTGGTACGGGATACGCTGGAGGCGCTGCAAAGCACGGCCGCGTTGGCGCGAGAGCGGTGGGGCGGCCGCATCGTGGGTGTGACGGGCAGCGCCGGGAAAACGACCGCCAAGGATGCCATCGCCCACCTTCTGGCCGTGGAATTGCCCGTAGGCAAGACTATGGGCAACCTGAACAATCACGTCGGCGTACCCCTTTCCATCCTGCGCCTGCCCGACGAATCGCGCGTGGGCGTGCTCGAAATGGGGATGAACCACGCGGGGGAGATCCGCCAGTTGGCGGCCATCTCCAAGCCTGACGTGGGCGTGGTCACGAACGTAGGCTACGCGCACGTGGAAGCGTTTGATTCGATTGAGGGCGTTGCCTTAGCCAAACGCGAACTGGTCGAAGCTCTCGATCCGGCCGCCGGCGTTGCCGTACTCAACGCCGATGACGCACGCGTCGTGCGTTTCCGCGAAATCCACCCGGGCCGCACGATCACGTTCGGCTTTTCGGAAGGCGCGGATGTGCGCGCCACCGATTACGATCCTCCGCATTTCCAGGTCGACGGGGTGGCATTCCAAACCACTTTGGCCGGCCGCCACGGGGTGCTGAACCTGCTGGCCGGCATGGCGGTGGCACGCGCCTTCGATATCCCGCCCCATCGCCTGCGCGATGCGGTCGCCGGCTTCACCATCGGAAAAATGCGCGGCGAGCGGGTGGAGCACAACGGTATCACGATCTGGAACGACTGCTACAACTCCAATCCGGAAGCCGTGCACGCCATGCTGGAGGTGCTGCGTTCCACGCCTGCGCGCCGCCATATCGCGGTCCTGGGCGAGATGCTGGAATTGGGCCATGCCTCCGAAATGCTGCACCGCCGGATGGGCCGATGCGCGGCCGAAAGCGGCGCCGATACGCTGATCGCGGTCCACGGCGCGGCCCGCTTCATGACAGAGGAGGCGGTGCGCGCGGGCATGCCGCCACAGTCCGTGCATTTTTTTGAACAGGCCGGCGATGCCGGCAGTTTCGTCCGCGAAATGGCGCAACCCGGAGACGCCATTTTGTTCAAAGGTTCGCGCGGCGTGCACATCGAGCAAGCCCTGGAGAAAGTGCTGGCGTAATCATGTTGTACTTCCTGCTCTACGAAAAGCTGTCACCGGTGGTTTCCGCGTTCCGCGTCTTCCGTTATGTGACCTCGCGCACGGCGTTTGCCAGCCTGACGGCATTGTTCCTGTGCGTGGCCCTGGGTCCGTGGCTGATCGCCACTCTCCGGCAGTTTCAAATCGGACAATATATCCGCGAGGAAGGCCCGAAATCCCACCAGAAAAAAGCCGGCACTCCCACCATGGGCGGCGTGCTGATCATCGTTTCGATTGTAGTGCCCACGCTCCTGTGGGCGGACCTGACGAACTTCTACGTGTGGATTGCCGTGGCGACGCTGGTGGCCTACGGCGGCATCGGCTTTCTGGACGACTATTCCAAGGTGGCCAAGCATCGCAACCTGGGACTCACGGCCCGCGCCAAGATGTTGTACCAGATCGGGCTGGCTTTCGTGATTGCGGCCGCGCTCATGTTCATGCGCACGTTTGGCGGATACTCCACCGTCATGAATGTGCCTTTCCTGAAGAAATTCAAACCCACCCTGTTGATCTCCGCCCTGGTGGCCAACCCTTGGACTTACGCGCTCGGCGTGCTGCCGTTTTTTATTTTCGTGGCGATCGTGATCGTGGGCGCGTCCAACGGCGTGAACCTGACCGATGGCCTGGATGGGCTGGCGATCGGACTGATGGTGGTGGCATCGGGCGCGCTGACCGTGCTGACCTACGCGGGCGGCCACGCCACGCTGGCGGAATACCTGCAACTCGCCAGAAATGCGCGCACTTCGGAGCTGACCATTTTTTGTGGTTCGATGACGGGCGCCAGTCTGGGATTCCTCTGGTACAACGCGCATCCGGCGGAGATTTTCATGGGCGACGTGGGTTCCCTGGGACTGGGCGCGGCGCTGGCCATCGTGGCCATTCTGATCAAGCAGGAGATTCTGCTGCTGTTCATCGGCGGCATTTTCGTGCTGGAGACGCTGTCGGTGATCCTGCAGGTGGGGAGTTTCAAGCTGCGTGGCAAGAGGATTTTCAAGATGGCGCCGCTGCATCACCATTTTGAGGCGCTGGGCTGGACGGAATCGAAAATCATAGCCCGTTTCTGGATTGCCGGCCTGGTGCTGGCATTGTTTGCATTAACGACGTTGAAACTCAGGTAATGAATTGTGAACGCGCTCGTGGTGGGGCTTGAAAAATCCGGTTTAGCCTCGATCCGGCTCTTGCGGGCGCACGGCGCCGTGGTGACGGCCACGGATACCAGGCCGCTCGATCAACTACCTGAGGCGGCGGCTGAATTAGAGCGTCTCCGCGTCCCGTACAAGCCACAGGGGGACGTTTTGGTCGCATCCGCATTCATCCACGATTACGAAATGATCGTGATTTCACCGGGGGTTCCCGCGGACTTACCCGCGCTCGAAGCCGCGCGCGCATCCGGCGTGCGGGTCGTCGGCGAGGTGGAACTGGCGGCGCCGTACCTTAAGGGCCGCACCATTGGAATTACGGGCACGAACGGCAAGACCACCACCACCGCGCTGATCGGGCACATATTCCGCGAGTCTGGGATTCCGGCGCAGGTCGGCGGCAATATCGGCACGCCGGTCACCGCCATGGTCGAAAGCTCGCGGCCGGACCAGTGGAATGTGCTGGAGCTCTCCAGCTTCCAATTGGAAACCATCGCGGAATTCCGTGCGGACATCGCGGTGGGTCTCAATGTCACGCAGAATCATTTGGACCGCCATCACACATTCGTCAATTACGCGGCGGCCAAGGGGCGCCTGTTCGAAACACAACGGCCGGGCGCATTCGCGGTTCTGAATGCCGACGACCCAACCTGCGTAAGCTACGCATCACTGACGCCCGCCGCCCCGGTCTGGTTCAGCAGCACGCGCGCGCTGACGCCGGGCGTATGGCTGGCCGATGGCGCGATACGCTTCGACGGCGAATTGCTGATGGAGGCGCGGGAAATTCCCATTCGCGGACGGCACAATATCGAGAACACCATGGCCGCGGCTGCGGCGGCGCGGATGGCGGGCGCAACGCTCCATTCAATTGCGGCGGCGGTACGCACCTTTCAAGCCGTGGAGCACCGGCTGGAATTCGTGCGACAACTGAACGGCGTGGATTTCTATAACGACTCAAAGGCTACCAGTGTGGATGCGACGCTGAAGGCACTGGACGCTTTCGCGGGCGGCCTGTGGGTGATCCTGGGCGGCAAGGATAAGGGGCTCGACTACACGGTTCTGCGCGCGCCGCTGGCGGCCAAGGCGCGAGCCGCGCTGCTGATCGGGGCGGCCGCTCCCAAGATCGCATCCGAACTCGACGGCGCGCTGCCTCTGGAAGCCTCCGAAACACTGGAAAACGCGGTCCGTTTCGCCCACGCCAACGCGCGCCCGGGCGACACCGTTTTACTGGCGCCGGCCTGCGCCAGCTTCGATCAATTCAAGAGCTTCGAGCATCGAGGCCAAGTCTACAAGAATCTCGTGCGGCAATTGCAGCAATTTCAAGCAGGAGACAAACATGGCGCAAACACTTAAAACCGATTGGGTCCTATTCGGAACCACCGTGGGCATGGCGGCATTCGGGGCACTCATGCTATACAGCGCGTCGTCGGTGATGGCCGAGGAAAAATTCGGCTCGTCGTGGCACTTCGTGGTGCGGCAAGCGATTTGGGTAGTGCCATCGCTGGCCGCGATGATGTACCTGAAACGCATGGACTACCGGAAGCTGCAGAATCCGGCGGTAGCCTTCACCGCGATCGGCGTGGTGATCATGCTGCTGGGGCTGGTATTCTTCGTGGATTCGACGCACCATCGCTGGCTGCGCCTGGGACCGGTAGGGCTGCAACCGTCCGAATTAGCCAAGCCCGCGCTGGTGATCTTTCTGGCTTATTTCGTCGCCTGGCGCGTGCAGGCCATTAATACGCGATACACGCTGTATCCGGCGGCGCTGGCCACGGGTCTGGTGATCCTGGCGGTGGTGGTCGCCGACCTTGGCACCGCCGTCGTGCTGGGCGTTACGGCCACCGTGGTCTTCTTCGTGGCGGGCCTGCGCTGGCGTTTCTGCCTCATCGCCGGCGCGATCGCTCTGATGGGGCTGGCGGTCTTTATCGCCCTCAAGCCCTACCGGATGGCGCGCATCATGGGATATATCGACCCGGGAAACAAGATCTTATCGCGCATCGACACGTCCGGGCATATCCAGCAATACATGCATCAATCCTTGACGTCGCGCGACACCAAGTACCAGGCGCAACAATCGATGATCGCCGTGGGAGCGGGCGGCGTGACGGGCGCGGGCTTGATGCAGGGCAAGCAGAAGCTGCTCTATCTGCCGGAAGCGCACACCGACTTCATCTACGCGGTGGTGGGCGAGGAGATGGGGCTGGCCGGATCGGTGGCGATTCTGGTGGCGTTCGGACTGATTCTCTGGCGCGGCCTGCGCGCCGCCATGCGCATGCCTGACGACTTTGGCCGCTATCTGGCGCTGGGCATCACGACGGTGGTGGTGGTGCAAGGCTTGATGAACATCAGTGTGGTGCTCGGCATGATGCCGACCAAGGGAATTCCGTTGCCGCTGATCAGTTCCGGAGGCAGTTCTCTGCTGTCGACGCTGGCGTCGTTAGGGATATTGATGAGCGTATCGGAGCATGCCGGATAGCGGCGTTTTCCTGATCGCCGCGGGCGGCACCGGCGGCCATATCATTCCGGGCCTCGCCGTAGCGCGCGAACTCCGCGACCGCGGCCACCAGGCTTTCTTCATCGGCACCGAGCGCGGCTTGGAGAGCAAACTGGTTCCGCGGGAGGGCTTTACGCTGGAACTGGTGCGGATCGGCGGTCTGAAGCGCGTGGGTTTACGGCAGACACTTGCGACCTTGTGGCAGATCCCTGCCAGCACGTGGGAGGCAGGGCAGTTGCTCGAAACGCGCCGCGTCGCAGCCGTCTTCAGCATGGGCGGCTATGTGGCGGGACCATCGGTAATCGCGGCGCTGGCACGCCAGACGCCGGTGGTGATCATGGAACCCAACGCCGTGCCCGGCTTCACCAACCGGCGCATCGCCATGTACGTGCAACGTGCGCTCATCAGCTTCCCGGAGACGGCTCATTATTTCCCGCAACGGCGCACGGAAATCACAGGATTACCGGTGCGCGCGGAATTTTTCGCTCTGCCTGCCAAGCCGCGAGGCCCATCCCTTACCGTGCTGATCACGGGCGGCAGCCAGGGATCGCGGACTTTGAATCGGGCGGCACGGCAAAGCTGGCCGCTCTTCCGCGCAGCGGACTTACGCGTGCGCATCATCCATCAGACCGGCCCGGCCGCATACGAAGAGTGGCGGGTGGCGTTCGCCGAATCGGGCCTGGAGGGCGAAGTGCTTCCGTTCATTGCGGACATGCCGGCCGCGTTCGCGCAGGCGGACCTGGTGATCTGCCGTTCGGGCGCCGGAGCGGTGGCCGAACTGGCGGCGGCCGGGAAGCCATCTATATTGTCGCCGTTTCCTTTCGCGGCCGATCAACATCAATTGCGCAACGCGGAGGCGTTTGTGCGCGCGGGCGCGGCGCGGTTGGTGGAAGACCGGGACATGACCGGGGAAAAGCTGTTTGCAACGGTTGCCGAGCTAGCCGAGACGGCGGGCGATTTGGAGCGCATGGGCATGGCTGCCCGCGGCCTGGCGCATCCCGGCGCCGCGCGGCGCGCGGCCGAGATTCTGGAAGAGGTGGCGCATGCTGGAATCCTGTAATTTTCTATTGACACAAGCGGCGGAAGCCGAAACAATACATTAAGGAAATGTTTTTTAGGAAGCAGCACCTGCATTTCACCGGGATTGGCGGAATCGGCATGAGCGGCATTGCCGAAGTGCTGCTGAATCTGGGCTATACCGTTAGCGGATCGGATCTGAAGCTGTCGCCGATCACGGAGCGGCTGGCGGCGTTGGGCGCGCGCGTTTACGAAGGACACGCGGCGTCGAACGTCAACGGGGCGCGCGCGCTGGTGGTCAGTTCCGCGGTCAACGAGCAGAACCCGGAAGTGCAAGAGGCGCGCCGGCTGCAAATTCCGGTGATTCCGCGCGGCGAATTGCTGGCTGAATTGATGCGTCTCAAATACGGCATCGCCATCGCCGGCAGCCACGGCAAGACCACCACTACGTCGCTCACCGCCACAATCCTGAACCACGCCGGATTGGATCCCACGGTAATGGTGGGCGGCCGCGTGGCGGCCATGGGCGGATCGAACGCGCGGGTGGGCCGCAGCGATTTTCTGGTCGTCGAATCGGACGAGAGCGACGGCTCGTTTTTAAAGCTGGCGCCCATCCTGGCGATCGTGACGAATATCGATCGCGAGCATCTGGATCATTACGCCTCGCTCGACGAAATCCGCGATGCATTCATCGAATTCGTCAACAAGGTGCCTTTCTACGGCGCAGCCATCGTCTGCCTGGAGGACGATAACGTCAAAACCATCCTGCCTTCCATCCGCCGCCGTACGATTACATACGGCGGCAGCACCCAGGCGGACCTGCAGGCGTCCGACATCTGTTGCGGAGCCTTTTCGAGCGATTTCACCCTGCGCTACCACGAAGGGGATCTGGGCCGTTTCCATCTGCGTATTCCGGGCCGCCACAATGTGCTGAATGCCACGGCTGCCGCGGCCGTGGCGCTCGAACTGGAAGTACCACCCGACCGCATTCGCGAAGCATTGGAAAGCTTCAGCGGGGTGGATCGCCGTTTTCAGACTCGAGGAGCCGCGCGGGGCGTCACGGTGATCGACGACTACGGCCACCATCCGACCGAGATCCGCGCCACTCTGGCCGCCGCGCGGCTTTGCGGGTTCCGCCACATTCACGTGCTGTTCCAGCCGCACCGGTACACTCGCACCTTCCACCTGCTCGACGAATTCGGAGCGGCCTTCCATCAGGCCGATACGGTTCTGATCATGGACATCTACGCGGCTTCGGAACGTCCCATCGAGGGCGTAAGCGGCGATAGCCTGGCGGCGCGCGTCCGCCAATTCGGCCACCGCGGAGCCGAGTACGTGGGATCGATCGCGAAGGGTGTCGACCGATTGCTGGAGGTCGCCGAGGAAGGCGACCTGGTGCTTACGCTGGGGGCCGGAAACGTGTGGCAGGCCGGTGACATGCTGCTGGCACGGCTGCATGCGGAAGAAGGCGAGAACTGATGCCGCGCGAAAAGACACGCCGTCCGTTCGCCTGGCGCGCCTGGCTGACGGCCACGCTTTGGTGCATCATCTTCCTGTCGAGCGCCTGGGCCGCCCGCGCGGCGCATCGCTACATGCTCGGCGATTCGCAGTTTATTTTATCGACCGAGGAGAAGACGGCACTCACAATTGAGGGCGCACGCTACTCTTCGCGTGCCAAGTTGCTGCGGATCTTTGCCCCGGACTACGGCAGCAGTGTGTTCGCCGTCCCGCTGGCTGAGCGCCGCCGCCGTCTGCTGGCCATCGATTGGGTGGAAGACGCCTCGGTTTCGCGCATCTGGCCCAACCGCCTGCTGGTACACATCACCGAGCGGACTCCGGTAGCGTTCGTCAGTCTGCCACTGCGCGGCCCCGAGTCGGCCGCCCGGTTTCTGTTGGTGGACGCGCAAGGGGTACTGCTCGATCCGCCGGCACGGGCGCAATTTGCGTTTCCGGTGTTAACCGGCCTCACCGAAGATCAAACCGATGCCGAGCGGCGGGAACGCGTGCGGGCCATGCGGAACCTGATGGACGACCTGGGACCGTCCGGCCAGAACATCTCCGAAATCGACGCCGCCGTCCCCGACGATCTCACGGTGATCGCCGAAGTGGAAGCCCGTCCGCTGGAACTGAAGCTGGGCGAGGGTAATTACGGCAAGCGTTTGCAGAACTTCCTTCTGCATTATCCGGAAATTCGCAAGCGCGCACCCAATGTCACTTCGTTCGATCTCCGCCTGGACGATCGCATCACGGCCGAGGAATCCAGAAAGCCATGAATACGCCAAAAAGTTTCGATGCCGTCGGCTTGGATGCCGGCAGCCTATGGACACGTTGTGTGATCTGCCGGCTGGAGGCGGATTGCATGCGTTTTCTGGGTTGCGGCGCGGTACCGTCGCAGGGTTGGGCCAAGGGCTCGATCGCGGACCAGAACGCCGTCGCCCAGTCCATCCTCACGGCTTTGCACCAAGCCGAGGCGCAGGCGGAGGTTTCGGTCGAAGGCGCGGTAGTGGGTGTCGGAGGTACGGTACGCGGGGCGACTTGCCGGGGGTTCCGGGACCTGGGCCGCGTCCGCGCCGTAACCCAACGCGACGTGAACGAAGCCGTCGCGGGAGCGCCACGGCGCGTGGTGTTGCCCGAGGACACCCTCATTCTGCACGAATTCGCGCAGGACTTCGTTGTGGACGGCCATCCGGGCCACCGCGATCCGCGGCAGATGATCGCCACCCAGCTTGAGCCCAATGTTTATCTGGTGCTCAGTTCACGCCGCCAGCACGATAGCCTGGTGACGGCCGTGAATCAGGCGTCGCTGGCCGCGGAGGAGACCGTCTTCGAAGCGCTGGCGGCCATGTACGCTTCCGTGCTTCCGGAAGAGCGGCGGGAGGGCGTGGCCGTGCTCGATATCGGCGCGCAGTCTTCCGAGTTGATCGTCTACTACGGTGAGGCGCTGCACCTGGCGGTCAGCCTGCCGATAGGCGGCGACCATTTTACGCGCGATCTGGCGCGCGGCCTGTGCATTACGTTCGAGGAGGCCGCCATCATCAAGCACGAGTTTGGCTGCGCCCGGGCAGATGCCACGGCGGAGAACTGCTTCATCGAAGTGCCTTCACGCGATGACAAAGATGTCCCGCGCCGGATGTTGAACTGCATCCTGGAATCGCGCGCCTTGGACCTATTTGAATTGGTGCGGCGCGAACTGGCGCGTGTGGGCATGGAGAGCGCCTTGATCAGCGGCATGTTCCTGGCCGGGGGCGGGGCGCAACTGGAGGGGATGTGCGAACTCGCCGAGGAGTTTCTCAAGTGCCGGGTGGTCAACGCACTGCCGGTGGGCATCCGGGATTGGCCGGATGAAATCCGCGACCCGTCCTGGAGCGCCGCGGCGGGCCTGGCGATGTACTCGGCCAAACTGAAATCGCAGCGCGAGATCCAGAAGCAGGCTTATGGCCTGTTGGGAAAGGTTTTGAAATAGGCTTTTGAAGGAGCAAAAACATGGGGCTGATCGACTCTAACGACGACGATTTCAAATACGAGATCCAGGAAGAGGCCGCGGGGGGCGCGCGGATCAAGGTAATCGGCATTGGCGGCGGCGGCTGCAACGCGGTGGCGCGGCTATTCCACGAAGGCATGTCCGGCGTGGAGTTCTGCGCCATGAACACGGATGCGCAGGCGCTGGCGGCTTGCGAGGTGCCCGTCAAGCTGCAACTGGGCGCCAAGATCACAAACGGTCTGGGGGCCGGCTGCAATCCGGAGATCGGCCGCCAGGCGGCGCTGGAGAACACCGACAAAATCGTCGAGTTGCTGCAAGGCGCCGACATGGTTTTCGTCAGCGCCGGACTGGGCGGCGGCACGGGGACGGGCGCGGCGCCCGTTATTGCGTCGCTCGCCAAGGAACTGGAAGCGCTGACGATTGCGGTGGTGACCAAACCCTTCTCCTTCGAAGGCGCCCGCCGCATGCGTCTGGCGGATCAGGGTCTGACCAAGCTCGCTTCGACCGTGGACACGGTTATCGCCATTCCCAACGATCGCCTGCTCTCGCTAGTCCCGCGCGGCACCAGCTTCTTCGACGCGTTTAAGCTGGCCGACGATCTGTTACGCCAGGCAGTGCAAGGCATCAGCGACATTATTAATACACCTGGGCTCATCAACCGCGATTTCGCGGACGTCAAGGCTACCATGCTCGGCATGGGCTACGCCATGATGGGCACGGCGGTGGCGCGCGGCGATCAAGGCGCCGTGGAAGCCGCGCGGCAGGCGATTAATTCTCCCTTGCTGGAGGACTCCAGAATCAGCGGCGCCCGCGGAATTCTGATCAATATTACCGGATCGAACCGGCTGGGGCTGCACGAAGTCAACGAGGCCTGCTCGATTATACGCGAAGCCGCCAACTGCGACGAGGTACAGATCAACTTCGGCGTCACCATCGATGAATCCATGGCGGACTCCGTGAAGGTTACGGTGATCGCCACCGGTTTCCAACCGCACAGCCTGACGGTTATGGAACAGCCCGCGGCTCCGCCCGCACCTGTATTCGTCGCGGAGCCCATGGCCGCTTTGCCGCCCCTCCCCGAACCGGCGCCGGTAATCGAACCGGAGCCCGAGCCGGCCTTCGACCCGGAGGATCTGGACACGCCGGCCTATCTGCGGCAAGGGCGTCTGCTGAACTAAAGTCCGCCGTCCTTGGGGAGGTTGAATACGCGCAGCACCTTGCCGCTGCGCGTATCGCGTAAGGTGACCGTGGATTCCGCGGACGCGGTCAGAATCCGGCCGTCTTCCGCCCACGCCACGGTCCCTTCGCCGTCGAAGGGCGTGCGCCAGTCGCGCACGTGCTGAGCGGCTTCACTAAATGCGGCAATGTTGGGCGGGGCCCAGGAGAGGATTTCCTTGCCATTCCAGGTGAAGTCCAGGCAGTGGCAGGCGGTCACTCGGTTAGGCTTCAGCGTTTCGGGATCGAGCAGAGCCAGACTCGCTCCTCGCACTTCCGCTACCAGCGACTCTTCACTCGTCCAAACTATTTTGACGGGGACGGCATGCGTGCCCGTATCCAATTTTGCGGATGCGATCACGCGGCCGCTGGCGGTCTCCCACGTCGACACTGCGCCATCATCCGTGGCTACCGTATAGAACCTTTCCGATGGATGCCATTCGACGTCGGTGATCAACGCGCGCGTTTCCAGCCGCCGCTGCCAGCGCGTGTGTCCGCCACCATCGAGGAGGAAAATATCGCGGCCGATGGCAACCAAAATGGTATCGGACTGCCGGGACCAGTTTGCCGCCGCGATTCCCTCTACCAGCAGCCGGCGCGGCACCAGGACCGTGGACTTACCCGTCTCCACATCGTAGGTGACCAGCCCTGCGTCACCCTCCTGCGTATACACCAGCCGTCTGCCGGCAGCGTTAAATTGAGTCAGCGGCCTGTTCCAGGTGGGTTTAGCCGCACTTGCGTTAAATACTTTATTTATTTTTCCGGACTCGAAATCCCAGAGAACTACTTCCCCGCCCCGATAAGCGGCGGCCACTAGTCCTTTGTTTCTGCTGTAATCGATCGACACCGCGTCACGGGGCAATTCACCCGCCAGGAACGGCGAATGCATGCATACCGCTGCCACAAGGGCCAGCCAGATTGGCTTCATGTTTAGTAAGAGACATGATCGCACAACACCCCCCAGGGACGGCCGGTTCGGACTGTTAACCATCGACAGGGTGCTCAAAGACGGCGCCGCGAATTATCCTGAAGCCATCATTGAAAATTATGCACGGAATCTTGGAAGTTCGCATGCGAACCGCTTCGGCCATCTTGCTGGCGGGAGCCGCCTGCGCCTTGATGGGGTGCGCATCCGATCCGCCGCCCCCACCCGATCTGACGGCTCAGGCCGCCGCCGCGGCCCTCTCGCAGAGTTGGGCGCGCGAGGAGATGAATCATTTCAAAGTAACCTTGCACTCCGACGATCTCATCGAATGCGGCGTCAAAAGCGACTTATGGAAGCTGGTGGAGGTGACCGACAAAAATGGCAACTCCTGGAGCACGACGTACCGCTTGACCGAGCGCGGCAGCAAGATGGTCACCGCCATCGATCTGAAGGAATCCGGCCGCGGACACGAGATTTTGTTGAAGGGCCCTTATCGCGTTGAGATCAGCGGCATCACCGACGGCGGACAGCCCGGCTCGAAGAACGTCGCTTTCCGATGGGATATCGACTGGGACAAGGCCCCGGACGATCTGAAAGCGTGCGTCCCACGATTTGAACTCTCGGGCAATCAGGTGGCGTTGTTTCAACTGGATAACAACAACTGGAAGTTCGTTTCGTATCTGAACCCGGAAGACATTCAAGCGCCGCCGGACCCCGGAACGCCGGTCCCGCAGACGATCAGTTCGCCGTTAGCACATTAAAAGTATTAAAGCTCCATGGATCCCCTGCCGATAGGGGAACGTGGAGCCAAGACCGATCGTCATTGCGATACTCGAAGACCAAGCCAGCCTGGAACTGATTCGCGCGGCCCTCTGCCCCTTGGACGCCGAGGTAGTGGGAGCCGCGGATGCGGAGGCCGGATGGGAACTGGTCTGCGGTTCGCACGCCGAGGCGATCCTGCTCGAAGCGCGTCTGGCGGCCGGTTCGGGCCTGCTGGAGCGCATTACGGAACGCAATCCTGGCGCTCAA
The DNA here is from genome assembly GCA_049511415.1 of Bryobacteraceae bacterium. Lineage (GTDB taxonomy): Bacteria > Acidobacteriota > Terriglobia > Bryobacterales > Bryobacteraceae > Bog-159. The sequence goes on from JBEKYC010000014.1 coordinate 105,428, forward strand.
GTGCTGTTGCTAACGGATACATACAGTCCGGAATCGGCCATGCGAGAAATCGCGCACGGCGCGGCGGACTCCTTGCCCTTGCCTTTTGTGCCCGCCGTGTTGCAGCAACGTGTCGCGGACATGCTGCGCCAGGCTCAAATAAGGCGCGAAACCCTGCATCTTGACGAGCGCCTGTTAGAGAATTTCAGGTTCCACGGCATGGTCGGACGTAGCCCCGCCATGCTGGAAATCTTTGCCCGCATCCGGCGCGTGGCGCCGCATTACCGGGTGGCTCTAATCACCGGCGCCACGGGGACCGGCAAGGAACTGGTGGCGCAGGCGCTGCACGCGCTCAGCCCGGTGGCGAACCGCCGCCTGGCAATCTGCAACTGCTCCGCCATCGTGGAGTCGCTTTTCGAAAGCGAATTGTTCGGTCACGTTCGCGGAGCCTTCACGGGCGCCAGTCACGAGCATGTGGGGCTGTTCGAATATGCCCATGGCGGCACCGTATTTCTGGACGAGATCGGCGACATGCCGCTGGCGGCCCAAAGCAAGCTTCTGCGCGTGCTGCAGAACCAGGAATTGCAGCGGGTCGGTTCGCCCGAAGTCCACCGCGTGGACGTGCGGATCATCGCCGCCACTAACCGCGACCTGCCCTCTCTGGTGGCGCGAAACCAGTTCCGCGAGGACTTGTACTACCGGCTCGCCATGGTAGATCTGCCTCTGCCGCGGCTGGCCGAGCGTAAGGAGGATCTGCCACTTCTACAACGTCACCTCGTCGAGAAATTCGCGGCAGCGTATGGCAAACACATCGCCGGCATCTCGCGCCGGGCGCAAGCGGTTCTTTCGCGATACGGATGGCCTGGTAACGTGCGCGAACTGGAGAATGTCCTGGGCCACGCCTGTATGATGACCGAATGCGATTTCGTGGATCTGCCCGACCTGCCGCAATATTTGCGCGATGTGTCAGCGGCTGGCGCCACGGCCCAAGATCCGGAGTTGATGCCGTTAGCGGATCTGGAGCGCCGCTACACGCAGCACGTGCTCGGGCGTGTCGGGGGCAATAAATTGCAGGCGGCGCAGATACTGGGGATCAGCCGCGCCACGCTTTACAGAATCCTGCGCGACAGCGGCCAGGAGCCGGCCAAGGGCTTCGAATTATTCGGTTGGGCGGCCTCTCCCGCCCGCGTTCGGGTTCAGTAACCTATAGTCACCCTACATGATGTTCAGCGTGATGGCGTTCGACGACGTGTTCACGTTGTTTACGCTATCTTGTACGTTCAGCACCAGGTTCACCGCGCCGCTGCCCGCCAGGCTGTGTGGCAAAAGCACATTCACCTGATCCAAACCGGGGTACTGGCCTTGCGGTCCGGCATAAACCACCGGCACGTTTTGCCCATTAATCACAGCCGTTACGGCTGACAGGGACGAGACGTGCCGGATCCCGGTGCCAAACAGTTCGACCACCACCTGATCGGAGGATCCGCCCAGACTCAGCGGTTGCGCGGTGCAACTGCCGGGAGTGCATCCGCTGGCGAAGGTGAATTGGTAAAACTGTCCGTTTCCTTCGGAGTTCGGCCATCCCGAACAAGCGCCGCTACAGATCGCGATGCCCGACGCCGGACCGCTGCCGTCCTGATTGGCCGTGTAGATGCCCGGCGCTACCGGAGAGATGAGGAGAATACCGCCCGTTTGGGTGCCGTCGCCGCTGGTGATGATGACTCCGGCCGGCCCCGGCTTGGCATTGCTGGGCACCAGGTAATTCACCTGGCCCGGCGACGCAAAGTACATTCCGACGTCATATGCCGTGTTGGAACTGTCGGTCAGCGTCATACTGGTCCCGGCGAGACTGGTGGGAAATGTGGCCGACGTGGAGGACCGGCTGGCGTTGGCCAGATCCGCGCCAAATACGCTCACCAGCATGTCCGGAGCCACAGTCGCGTTGGCGTTGCAAGGATTGGTCCCGGTGCCGCAGTTGGGATTGAAGACGGTGGCCAGCGTCGCGTAACTGGCGCTCGAAAGACTGACGGCCACCGGCGTCGCCCATTGCTTGCTGTCCGCCAGGTAGCTCTGGCCCGTGCCGGTTATTTGACCCTGCAGGATCGCCTGTTGGGCCGCGGCCGAGTACGCCGGTTCGCTGATCTTGTCGGCGTTGGCCGTCCCATAAGCAAAAAAAGCCTCGGTGGTATATGCAGTCACCGATTCCATGCTGTTGGCCGAAGCGAACTGCGAGATCATTTGCAGCCAACTGGCATCCATCGCCGCAAAATCGGAATTGCAGGACCCCACCAGGGACAAGCTGTCCAACGTCTGGGCCTGCCAGTCGGAAGGCAACGGATACGGCAGGAAATACGGCGCCCAGGTTTCGTCGATGTACACGCTTTTGCCGCCGGGGTGGGTCGGGTCAGCCGCGGCATGCGCCTCTTCCGCCCACTGCGTATAGCCGGCGAAATTCGCGTCATCGAAGATTTCCATGGTCATGAAGTCCAACTCGGGTATACCCGTGAAGTCTTCGTAGAACGCGGTCTCGGTTTCATTGTAGAAATCGCCGGCGCCCAATCGTGTCCGCGGAGAGGCGGTCTTGATCAGAGGCGCAGCCGCCCGGATGAAGCCGTCCCAGTCCGAGGGGGCCGTGTCGATGCCCATGCGAGCCGCCATAGTGGTAGGCAGGTGGACGATTACGAAGTTATCCGGTTGATAGCGCGCCGCCAGTTGCGGATAGGTCTGCAGCGCCATCGTCTGAAAATCCTGGAACGTCGGCGTGGGGCCCAGTTCGCCCGCGCCGACTTCGGGGTTGATCGCCAACTGCATTCCCAGCGCCCGAACGTGCTGGACCACGGCATCATACAGCGCGGTAACGTTGGCATCGTTCATCGAAGTGACCCCCGGATTCAAGTCCACGCGCTGGACGCCGGCCGCCTTTAACCCATCCACGTAATCCAATAGAACTTCCTGCCTGGCGCCGGCGATCGTGGCTCCATTCGCGAGCAGCAGATTGCCGCCAAACACCAGCGGATGTGTTGCCTGATTCAAGGCAGCACTTTCGGAGCCGATCGCGGTGTTGGCCGTATTGATGAATTGCTGCTCGGCGGAAAGCGCCTTGATGGTGGTTACATCGGTCGCGCTGGCGGGAAATATGCCCGGGCCGGTAAGAGCCACCTGGTTGGTTACCTGGACCGGCGCGTTGGCCGCCACATTCACCGCAACGGTAATTGGCGCATAGCTCGCGCCGGGCGCCAGTAAATCATTGCGCTGGCAAGTGTTCTGCTGGCAGCTCCAGTACATGCCGCTCATGGAGACCAAAGTCAGGCCCGCCGGGATCGTTTCCGTTACCTGCACCACATCACTCGTGGGTCCGGCGGATGCTGCATTGCTCACCGTGATGGTGTAAGTGGCGCCTGTTTGTCCCTGCGCAAAGGTGTCCGTGTTCGTCACGCCGATACTTAGCAGAGGCGCCGGCGGAGTAATGAAACTCATGATCGCGCCTTGCGAAGTTCCGGCGCTGTTGGATGCGAAAGCCTGATAGTAGTAAGTCGAGCTGCCCGCCAAACCGGTCACCTGAGACTCGACCGATAATGCCTTGGCCCCCGAACCGATATCCTGCGTGAGAGTCGGAACGCTCCCGGACATGTTGCTATAGGGTCCATAACGGAACCATATCTGGGTATCCAGGCCATTCGGGTTTACGGACCCCGCGAGGTGTACCACATAACTGGTAAGTCCCGCCTCCGGCTCCGTCGAAACCGTCGGTTGCGCAAACATACAGGGCGCCGCAATCGCCGCCGCTACCAATAAAATACTGACAGAACGCATAACTAAATTCTATCGGCTGGCGGTATGCGGAACAAGAGGAACTGAAGTTCAGAATTAACTAAGGTTATCAACTTATAAGAGCCGACATAGACGATCGTCAGTCGGGATACGGCTCCCCGGCGCGCACTATGCGAATCCAGTGGTCCGTAAACGAAAATTCGCTTCCAGGCGCCCGGACTCGCGGCATGTGGCATGTTACGCAATTCTTATCACTAACGGGGCATGCTTTCCGCGCGCGCCCGGCGTCCGCGGCAGCCGCCCGCTGGTGACACGCCAAACAGGCCGCGTCATAGCGGGTGTCGTCGCGGACCAGATTTTGGTGCGGATTATGGCAGGCCGTGCACCGGATCCGCTGGTCGTCTCCCACAAAGCATTTGCTGTTGGCCAACCGGTACGGCTGGAACCGGACGTTCCGGGGACCGAAAACGCGCTGGCCCACAATCGACTCCCAGGTCCGGTGGCACTGGCCGCAGAAGTTCGACATGTCTTCCGCGGCCATATCGCCGAGCCGCGCGGGCGTGGGCGCCGTTTTGCCCAACTGCACCGCGCGCAAATGCGCTTCGGATCCCGCATGGCAATGTTCGCATTGCACGCCGGGCGACAACGATTCCAGGGATAACTTCCCCTGATTCACGGCGCCCGTACTATGACAGCCGAAACAAGCCGTAATTTCGTGTTGGGAAGTTAGCCTCCCCATAGCTTCCACTAGAGTGCCGGGCCGCGGCAGATCGTCGCCCATGGTAATTGCCAACCCTTGAATACTCTCGTAATAAGTCATCCGGCTTTCATAGAACCGGCCTTGGTACTCCAACACGAAAGTCAGGTTGTGAACCCCAAACGCGTATCGAATGGGCACGGTCAAAGCACTCGAGCCGCTCTGCACCGTATATGTGCTCTCTCCGCCCTTTCGCTCGACGATGTATTGATAACCGTTGGCCGCGGCGGTCAGCTTCGGGTGAGCCTGCAGCGGGACCTGGGCATCCGGCAACTCGATCCCGACGCCCATCTCTGTTCCGGGTTGCGATTGCGCTTGGTCGCGATGGCAGGAGCCGCACGTCATGGCGCGCGGGTCCGCCCAGAGGCTCGCACTAATCACCCACAGCATCGCCTGGCACACGCGCGGCCAAACGAGCGCTTTCGTTATCGCCATCGGCCCTTCGCGATTATATCCGGCACAACTGCCTTTCGGTAGGTTGCCCGTATACGCGCATTTGTAAACTCTGACACGGCCAACGGCCCTTTTCCAAGGCGGCGCGTGACCGGGATTGGTTACTTCGTTCGCCTGTTCCCTTTGACACGGCGGCGGGGAGGCGCCGCGGCGCTGCAGCGCGGCCGGGAGATGGCCGCCGCGAACCTGTTCACGGAACGCGCGCACGGGGAGGCTTTTGGATATACTATGGCTTCAGAGGGTGGTATGAGAAAATACGGAAAGTTCGCCGTTCTGATCGCAATCGTCATCGGCGCTCTGGTGTGGCTCGCCAGTTCCGGCGTCAGCGAGACGAAGACCTATTACAAGACCATTTCCGAAGTGGCGCAGATGGGCGACCAGGCCTATCAGGAGCGCCTGCGCGTCGCTGGTGATGTAGCCAGCGGTTCGATTCAGCACGCCAAGGGTGAGGTCCAGTTTACGCTCACGCAGGACAAGCAGCAGCTCAAGGTCGCTTACACCGGCAGCGATCCTCTTCCCGACACTTTCCGCGACGGCGCGCAAGCGCTGGCAGACGGCCGCATGGGCCGCGACGGCGTGTTTCACGCCAGCAAGATTCAGGCAAAGTGCGCCTCTAAGTACGAAGCCAAGCCGGGGCAGTTGCGCGGCGCGCCGGCGCCTCCAGTCAATAAATCCATTTAGAGGGGAAGTGGTGCATGGAAAACGTGGCCTCGCTGTGTGTGCTGCTGGCGTTCTGCGTCGCTATTTACGCGGTCGCGGCCTCCGTGGTGGGCCGCATCAAGCGCAAGCCTTTTCTTATCATTAGCGGCGAGCGCGCGGTTTATTCGGTTTGGCTGCTCATCTCCGTGGGCTCGGCCATCCTGGTCTACGGTCTGATCACCGGCGACTTCCGATTTTCTTATGTCGCCCAGCACAGCAACCGCAGCATGCCGCTCCTCTATAAATTCGCCGCCTGGTGGGGCGGACAGGAAGGCTCGTTGCTGTTCTGGAGCTGGCTGCTCTCCACTTACTCGGCCGTGGTGGTCTTCACGAACCGCCGCAAGCATCGCGACATGATGCCTTACGTCGTGGGCGTGCTGATGACCGTGCAGACTTTTTTCCTGCTGCTGAACAATTTCGTGGTCAGCCCGTTCAAGATGCTGTCGCTCGAAGGCTCGATTACCGCGGTGTCGGATGGCAACGGGTTGAATCCGCTGTTGCAGTATCCGGCCATGGCCATACACCCCCCCATGCTCTACCTGGGTTACGTGGGCTTCGCCGTGCCGTTTGCCTTTGCCATCGCATCCTTGATTACCAGGCAGCCGGGTGATGCCTGGATCCACACCACGCGCCGCTGGACTCTGGTCACCTGGCTGTTTCAGAGCACCGGCATCATGCTCGGCATGGCTTGGGCCTATCACGTCCTCGGATGGGGCGGCTACTGGGGCTGGGATCCGGTCGAGAACGCCTCGCTTCTGCCATGGCTCAGCGGCACTGCGTTTCTGCACTCGGTCATGATGCAGGAGAAGAAAGGCATGATGAAGGTCTGGAACATCGTGCTGATCTCCACCACCTTCCTGCTTTGCATTTTAGGAACGTCGCTGACCCGCACCGGGCTGGTCCAATCCGTGCATGCTTTCGCCCAGGGGCCGCTGGGCAAATATTTCACCTCGTTCCTGGCGATCATAATCGCCGCCACGACTTACCTGATTCTCGACCGCTTGCAGTATCTGCGCAGCGAGGCGCAACTGGAAAGCGTCATCTCGCGCGAGTCGAGCTTCCTGTTCAACAACCTGATTCTGCTGGCCAGTTGTTTCGCGGTGCTGTGGGGCACTCTGTTCCCGGTTATTTCCGAGGCTGTGTCCAACGAGAAGATCAGCCTGGACGACGTCTGGTTCAACAAGTTGATGATCCCCATCGGACTCTTTCTGCTGCTGCTGACCGGAGTCGGTCCGCTTTTCGCCTGGCGGCGCACGTCCATGGAGAGCCTGCGCCGCAACTTTCAGTGGCCAGGGATTGCGGCGGTGGTGCTGGTGGGCGTGCTGCTGGCTGCCGGCATGCGTGGTTTCTACGCGCTCATTTCGTTCGGGTTCTGCCTCTTCGTGGCATTGACCGTATTGATGGAATTCTACAAAGGCGCGCGGGCCATCGCAGTGAAGAACAGCATGAACTTATTGCGGGCCACGGTGGAGTTGACTCACCGCAATACGCGGCGCTATGGCGGCTATCTGGTGCATATGGGCATAGTGCTCATGTTCATCGGCTTTACAGGCGCGGCTTTCAATAAGAAAGACGTCAAGGAAATGGCCGTCGGCGATACGCTCAATCTGGGCAGCTATCAGCTCAGAGTCACGAACATCAGGGAAGCCGACAACGACGTCTACACTTCCAGTATAGCCACCGTGCGGGTCTCGAGCGGCGGCGATGTGCTCGGCACTTTAGAGCCGGAGAAGCGATTCTACAAAGCCAGCCGGCAGGGAACTTCGGAGGTCGGATTACGCGCGCGCCTCAATGAAGATCTGTACCTGAACTTCGGCGGCATGTCCGACGACGGCGCCCGCGCGGTGATACAGGCTTATGTCAAACCGCTGGTCACCTGGATCTGGCTCGGCGGCCTGGTATTGATTTTCGGCACACTGGTATGCCTGGTTCCCAGCAAAGTCAGAATGCAATATGCCCGCACGGAAGTGGTGGGGATCGCGAGAAAGTATGCGGAAGTTCCGAAATAGCCTAGCTCTCCTTTTCCTCGCAGGCGTGTCTGTGGTGCTCGCGGACACGGCGGCCGAAAAGCCCAGCTCGGACGCCCGCCGCGTGGGCGCCCATCTGGGATGCCAGTGCGGATGCAAGGATACCGTGTCGACCTGCGCGATGCTCGAATGCAGCTTTTCGAAGCCGGCCAAGGAGAAGATCGCCAAGTTACAGGCTGCCGGATGGACCGACAAAGCGATTATCGACCAGTTCGTCGCCGAAGTCGGACCTTCGGTCTACCGCGGCGATCCCAGCGCATTCGGCTGGCTGATCCCCTATCTTCTGATCGCACCGGGGCTGGCACTGATCTGGTGGTTCGTGCGGCGTTACCGGCGGCCGCGCGCCATTCCTGAAATCGGACCGGCCCCGGACGATCCCGAGTTAGCTAAGTACCAAGAGCAGATCGAGAAGGATTTGGCGCACCTGGACTAAATGATTATTGTGATAGCAGCGCTGCTCGCGGTCGGAGTGATCGTCTTCATCCTGGCCGTGCGGGCCAAGGATCTGCCCGAACCGGAGCCGGTTTCCCCCTTTCAGCATCTGGACGAACGCAAAGCCGCCATTTACGAGAACCTGCGCGATTTGCAGTTTGAATACCGCGTGGGAAAGCTCTCCGATCAGGATTATCAACAAACCAAGAAGGATCTGCAGAAGGAATTGGCCGGCGTAATGGCTGAAGTCGACCGCCTCAAGCTGCAACTCAATCTCAACGGTTCCGTGCCGCCACCGCCGGTGCCCGAGTCCAAGCCGTACGATCCGCTCACCTGCCCGCATTGCAAGGCGAAATTCGCCCAGCCGTTGAAGTTCTGCGGCGAGTGCGGCAAGCCCATGGGGGTGGCCCAATGAGAAAAGCAATTATCAGCCACGGATTAACACCGATGAACACAGATAACATCAGTGTTTATCTGTGTTTATCTGTGGCCTTATCCTTTTTCGTTTTTCCGGTCTTTGCCTCGGTCGAGGGCACAGTCACCAACAAGACCACCGGCAAACCCGCCGCCGGCGCCACCGTAACGTTATATAAGTTGGGGCAAGCCGGCATGGAGTCCGTGGAAAGCGTGAAATCCGGCGCGGACGGCAAATTCCACATCAATCAAACCCCGCAAGGACCGCACCTGATCCAGACCGCCTTCGACGGCGTGACTTACAATCATATGCTTCCCCCGGGGTCTGCGACGGGCGACGTCTCCCTGGAGGTTTACAACTCCTCCAAGAAGCCCGGGGATGCCCGCATCGCGCGTCATTTCGTGATTTTCCAGCCCAGCGGCGACAAATTGGGCGTCAACGAAGGCTTCGTCTTCAATAACAGCGGCGCCACCACTTACAACGATCCGGATTCCGGCACACTGAAATTCTATTTGCCCGTCGCGGCCAAGGGTATCGCCCAGGTAAAGGCCACTGCGCCACAGGGGATGCCGATCGACCGCGCCGCCGACAAGACCAGTCAGAAGGACATATTCAAGGTCGATTTTCCGATCAAGCCCGGTGAGACCGACTTTCAGATCACGTATGTGATTCCCTATAGCTCGGGAGCCACATTCGAAGGCAAGGTCGTGGCGAAGACCGAGGAGCCAACCTTGCTGGTCGTACCGGAAGGCATTACGTTGCAGGGTGAAGGCCTGGAGAGCAAGGGCCAGGAGCCGCGCTCCAAGGCTTCGGTGTTTAGCGTGAAGGCCGCCGACTTCAAGGTGCAGATTGCCGGATCGATGCCGGCGGCCAGCGCCGAGGCGGACTCCGGTGATAGCGGCCCGTCGCTGGAGGAGATTTCCCCGAAGATATTCCGCCAGAACATGCCCTGGATTCTCGCCGCGCTGGCTTTCGGTATATTGGCGCTGGGCTTCACCGTGTTATATCGCGCGCAGCCTTCCGCGGCCGCCGCGGTTCCCGCCCCGAAAGGAAAGCATGAACGCGGTCGCCGCTGAGGGTGTCTGGAAGTTCTACGGCGACTACCCGGCTCTGCGCGACGTGGTGCTTCAGGCTGAACCGGGTTCCTGTCTCGCCCTGATCGGGCGGAATGGCGCCGGCAAGACTACCCTCCTTAGAATCATCGGCGGCTTCTCCAAAGCCGGCCGCGGCCAGGTCCGCATCCTCGGCCACGATCCGCGGGAGACCGCCACGCGCCGCCGCATGGGATGGATCGGCCACGGCATCTCGGTATATGACGAGTTATCGGCTCTCGAGAACCTGACCCTCTTCGGACGCCTGTACGACCTGCCCGATCCGCACAAAGCCGCCATGGATTGGCTGGAACGCACGGGGCTTGGGCGAGTCAAGGATAGTTTGGTGCGCGAGTTCTCGCGCGGCATGCGGCAACGCCTGGCGGTGGCGCGCGCCTTCCTGCATGAACCTGCCGTGCTGCTGCTCGACGAGCCTTTCACCGCCCTCGACGATCGCGCCATCGCCGTGCTGCAACGCCTCCTGCGCGAAGCCCTGGCCGAAGGCCGGACGGTAGTCATGTCCACCCACCAGTTGCGCGAGGCTCTGGAACTGGCTACCCATGTGACCTTGTTGAACCGCGGCAAGACCGCGTTCCAGGGCGAGCGTACCGCACAGATGGTGGACGATCCCGGCTGGGTTTACGCGCACTACGGCGAGGATTGATGGACTTCTTCCGCCAGATGTGGGTCATCACCCGGAAAGATCTGCGCGCCGAGCTTCGGACCAAGGAAGCCATCAACGCCTCGCTGGCCTTCTCGCTGGTGATCCTGGTGCTCTTCAGTTTCGCCTTCGATCCGACGGAAAGGGAAACAGTGGCGATGTCCGGCGGCTTGTTGTGGATTGTGTTCGCTTTCGCCGGCACGCTGGTTCTGAACCGGAGTTTCGCGCGCGAAGTCCCGAACGATTGCCTCGACGCTCTGGTAGCCGCGCCCATCTCCGGCGCCGCGCTGTTCATGGGCAAAGCCCTGGCGAATTTCGTTTTGGTGCTGGCCGTGGAACTGTTCTCGTTGCCGGTCTTCGGCATCTTCTATAATGTGCACTGGACCAGCCATTTTTGGTCGTTGATGCTGGTGTTGGCCCTGGGCACCTGGGGGCTGACCGTCATCGGCACCATTTTCAGCGCGCTGACCGTAAATATCCGGTTGCGCGAATTGATGGCGCCTCTGCTGGTGTATCCGATGCTGATTCCGTGTCTGATGAGCGCCATGCAATTGAGTATGGATTTGATTGCCGGAAAGCCGCTGGGAGGCGAGAATGAGATCTGGCTGCGCCTGCTGGTGGCTTTCGATGTGATTTTTACCGCGCTGTCTCTGGTTTTGGTGGAGACGGTGCTGGTCGGTTAGGAGGGCTCTTGTGCGCGAAAAATTGATCTACGGCCTGGGAGTGATCGCGGCCATTCTGCTGGCCCGCGATCTCTACTCCATCTTCATGCAACTTCCCGACGAAGCCTCGCAAGGGATGATCTACCGCATCATCTTCTTTCATGTCCCGGCCGCCATTACAGCCATGCTGTGCTCGGCCGTGGCCTTCGTCGCGAGCGTGCTGTTCCTGCTGACGAAGAACTTCAAGCATGACGCGGTGGCCGTCGCTTCCACCGAAGTCGGCCTGGCCTTCCTGGCCGCCAACCTGGTCACCGGTTCCATCTGGGGCCGCATCATCTGGGGCATCTGGTGGACCTGGGATGCGCGTCTAACCTCGGCGCTCATCTGCTGGCTGCTCTACGCCGGCTACCTGATGCTGCGCCACGCCATCGAGGAACCTACCTCGCGCGCGCGCATCGCCGCGGTCTTCAACATTTTCGCGTTCGCGGATGTCCCTATCGTATTTTTCTCGATCAAGTGGTGGCGCACCCAACATCCGCAGCCGGTCTTCTGGGGCGGCGGCAGCATCGATTCGGCGATGTTCTTGACCGCTGCGCTGAACCTGTTGGCGCTCATCCTGCTGGGCATCATTCTGACGCTCGTCCGCTTGCGCCAGGAGGAAGTGCAGCGCGAAGTGGATTCGATGCGCCGGTACGCCCACGCCGTGTAACGGAGATTTCATGGACACACGTAATTTCACATTCATGTTTTATGGCTTCCTGGCCGCCTGGCTGATCCTGGTGGTGTATGTGCTCTCGCTGGTCTCACGCGAGCGCAAGATCGCCGATCAGCTCAAGAGCTTGAAGGGCATGCTGGATTATAAAGACCGCAAGTGACGCTTTTGGCGACGCTACCATGAACCGACGTACGCTTCTGGCAGGCCTGGCCGCTGCGCCGGGCGCATTGCTGCCCGCGCGGGCGCAGATTGCGGCCCGCGGCCTGTCCGTTCCCGTCATTAAGGATATCTCGGTGATCGCGACCGCTCCCGCCGGTCTGCGCCTTTCTGTCGTAAAGATCACCACCGATCAGGATGGTCTCTACGGCTACGGCTGCGCCACCTTCACGCAGCGGGCGGAACTGGTGAATGCGGCGGTTGAAAAGTACCTGCGGCCGTTCCTGATCGGCAAGCGCGCCGACAATATCGAAGACATCTGGCAGGCCTGCTACAACAGCTCCTACTGGCGCAACGGTCCGGTGCTGAACAATGCCATCAGCGGCGTGGACCAGGCGCTTTGGGATATCAAGGGACGCCAGGCCGGCATGCCCGTTTACCAACTTCTGGGCGGCAAGTGCCGCGAGGCTGCCACCTGCTATACGCATGCCTCCGGCGCCGAGATCGAGCAGACCATCGACCAGGCTCGCCGCTTCATGGACCAAGGCTTCCGCCACGTGCGCGTGCAGGTTGGCGTCCCCGGCATGGCGGCCTATGGATCGGCCGGCAGCGGCGGCGCCATCTTCGAACCGGCGTATTACATCCGGCGCGCGCTCAAGCTGTTCGAGGAATGCCGCAAGCAACTCGGCGACGAGGTTGAACTGCTGCACGACATGCATGAGCGCGTTTCGCCCAACCAGGCCGTGCAGTTCGTGAAGGACGCCGAGCGCTTCAAGATGTTCTTCATGGAAGATCCGCTCTCGCCGGAAGACATCGATTACTTTCGCCAGATCCGCAGCCAATGCGCCACGCCCATCGCCATGGGTGAACTGTTCAACAGCCCGCACGAGTGGACGCCGCTGATCACCGGCCGTCTCATCGATTACATACGCATCCATGTGACGCAGGCGGGCGGTCTGACCCCGGTTCGCAAGATCGCCGCCATGGCGGAGATTCACGGCGTGAAGACCGCGTGGCACGGCCCCGGCGATGTGTCGCCCATCGGGCACGCCGCCAATGTGACGCTCGACCTGGTCTGCTACAACTTCGGCATCCAGGAGTACTCGCCCTTCAACGATCGGCTGCAGGAGGTTTTCCGCGGCTGCCCGGTCATGAAGAACGGCTCCTTCTATGCCAACGAGGCTCCCGGATGGGGTATCGAAATCGACGAAAAGCTGGCGGCCAAGTATCTCTACGGCAGCTTTGAGAGCGAAGAGCGCAAGCGCCTCAACGGCGGTTGGGGCGAAGTGCGGCGGCGTGACGGCACCATCATCAAACAGTGAGACGGGGCGTTACGGTTCTCCGTTAGCCGGCTCGAATAAGCCGAACGTAAATACGTCGGTGGCCGCCACGATGGTCACATACTGTTTGCCATCCGCCATGAACGTAATCGGCGAAGCCGTAAGATTCTGTCCCAGATAGTAATGCCATAGGTGCTTGCCGGTTACCGCATCCACGGCTACTAACTGGCCGTCGTCGTCGCCGAAGAAGATCAATCCGCCCGCCGTGGAGACGGTCCCGGCCCACATGTCGCCGTGACCCGTCATCGGATATTCCCAACGTTTTTCGCCGGTGCGCGGATCGAGCGCGCGCAGATAGAATCGGCCCGGCTCTTTCGAGATTGACTCGCCACCGGTGCCCGCGAAATTCTTCATCGGCTCGGGCGACTTGGCGGACGACATGTAGTTATCGCATTGTTCCAAGGTCGGCACATAGAACAGGCCCGTTTGGGGATTGTAGGAAGGCGACATCCAGTTCGTCGCGCCGCGCACGGATGGGCACACGCGCGTGCCGTTCGGAGAAGGCTCCATGCCCGGGCTGGCGATGGGCCGTCCTTTGGCGTCGATCCCCTTGGCCCAATTCAGGCGTTCGACAAACGGCGTGGCACGCAAAAACTCGCCGGTCGCGCGGTCCAGGACATACAGGAAACCGTTGCGATTCGGATGTACCAGAAGCTTGCGGGGATGGCCGTCAAAGTCCGCGTCGAGCAGTAGCGGCCACGCTTGCGCGTCCCAATCGTGCGTATCGTGCGGCGTGAACTGGAAATACCATTTCAGCTTGCCCGTGTCGGCATCCAGGGCCAGCAGCGAATCCGAGTAGAGATTGTCGCCATGGCGCGCGCCACCGTAGAAATCGGGCCACGGATTGCCGGTTGTCCAGTAGAGGGTGCTGGTTTCGGGATCATACGTGCCGTTGAGCCAGGTGGCCGCACCGCCCCATTCGGGACCAAGTTCGCCCCATGTCTCGGCGCCTGGTTCACCTTTCGCCGGGACGGTCCAAAAGCGCCACAACTCTTCGCCGCTTGCGGCAGAGAAGGCCGCCACGAATCCGCGCACACCAGTATCGCCGCCGGAGACGCCTACAATGATCCGATCCTTGACCGCCATGGGCGCCAGAGTGGCGAATGCGCCGCGATCGGTATCCGCATACTGCCGGTCCCACAGCGCGCCGCCGGTCTTGCGATCGAGCGCCACCAGATGAGCCTCACTGGTAACGAAGAACACGCGGTCGCCCAGAATTGCGGCGCCCCGGTTCACGTCGCTGCGTTTAGCCTGCTCATCGCGATAGGTCCATATGCGGCGTCCCGTACGCGCATCCAGTGCATGCAACTCGTTGCTGTTGGTGACATACATGATGCCGTCATAAACCAGCGGCGTGGCTTCCAAATGCGTGGCGCCGTCCACATGGTAGACCCACGACGAAACCAGCGACTCGGCGTTGGCCGATGTGATCTGCCGTAACGGGCTATGCCGCTGTCCGGCGTAATCACCGGCATAGGTCAGCCAATCGGTGCCTTCGCCGCGACGGATCAGATCGTAAGATGCGCCGCCGGGCGGAACTGAGGCGCCACCCGCAGGGCTTTGACGGATGGACTGGCGGCCCAGGAAGGCAACTACGTTATCTATTTCCAATGCCGTAAGCCGCTCTTTGAAATCGTGGGGCATCAGGGACTTATTATGGAAGATAACTTCGCGTAACTGCGCTTTCAACAGGCGGTGTATCTCGCCATGCGAATCCAGGACAACAATAGCGTAATTGGTGTTGTCGCGAGCTACGCCTGAAACAGTTTGGCCGGTCTTAGTCACGACAGTTACAGCGCCGTAACCATCGGCAATTTCCGCGTCCGGATCAAGGATAGCCCGCCGTAATTGCGGGAACGAGGCGGTTCGCCCAATGTTGGAAAGATCGGGACCAGGGTAGCCGCCGCGGCCCCGGATGGCATGGCAGTTCGCGCAGCCGGCATTGCCAAAGAACAGAGCCTCGCCGGCCCGGGCGTCGCCGGGCGCGGTGCTGTCGAACGCAACCGAAGTCAGATTGCGGAGATAGGCAATAATCTGCCAGACCCTGGCGGCCGGCAAGCCGGACGGAGGCATGTCGGAGCCCTTCACCCCTTCGGTGAGCGCCGCAAATAAGTGCCGGTTAGTGGCCCCGCGGATCTGATCGCCGTGCGACAGATTGGGCCCCCGGCCACCTTCGGCGGTGGGGCCGTGGCACCCGCTGCAGCTTTCCAGGTACAGTTTCCTGCCGGCGGCGACGGCATCGGCCTGTCCCGCCACCGGATTCTTGAGGTCTTCCTTCTCCTCGGCAACCTGGGCAAGGAGACATGGCGCCAGAACGCAGATCAGCACACTTCGCATGGTATGTATGATTCAGTATAGTGGGCGACGGCCCTTACTTCCGCAATAGGAAATTCCCCACAAACATGGCATCGATGCCGGATGAATAGAAACTGCGCACGGCATCGCGCGGCGTACACACTAATGGCTCGCTGAATAAGTTAAACGAGGTGTTATACAGCACGGGCAGCCCGCTGGCTTTGCCGGCGGCCTGGAGTAACTGCCAGTAGAGCGGGTTATCCTGCCTGGAGACGGCGTGTACGCGAATGAGGTAGCCGTCCAGAGTGGCGCTCGCAAAGCGCTCGCGATGTTCCGGCCGGACACGGCCGGTGGTGGCCAGAAAGCGCGCGTTGGGACCGCACTCAAAATAATCGGCGGCCAGCTCCGCGGGCACCGAGGCCGCAAATTTGCGGAAGGGTTCGCGGTGTTTGATGAAGGCGTTCAGATTCTCCGCGGCGTAGGGATCGAGCGGCGAGGCCAGGATGCTGCGGTTGCCCAGGGCGCGGGGACCAAACTCCATGCGGCCGTGCATCCATGCCACGATTTGGTTTTCAGCGAGCAGCGAGATGGCCGTATCGATGGTTTCCTCGGTGGTCAGGATGTAGCGAAAGCGCAGTTTGCAGTTCTCGAGCACGCGCTTGATCTCTTCCGGGGTGTAGCTGGGGCCGAGGTAGAGATTCTCGAGCGGCACGCGCCGAGACTGATTATAGACGGCGTGCCAGGCGTACAAGGCCGCGCCGATTGCCGTGCCCGCGTCGCCGGCGGCAGGCTGCACGAAAACCCCGTCGAACGGTGCATGCTCCAGCGCCGAGATCAGCAGGGCGTTCAGACCTAAACCACCCGCGAAGCATAGGTGCTCGCCCGCGCCGGCCATGGCGACCGCGGTCTGTTCGATGGCGCGCTGAATGCCCGCGGCTATTGGCGCGCGGAGAGCCTCAGGCACCGGCGCGCTGTCGTCCAGGCCGAGACGTTTGTAGAACCGGGCACTGAAGCCGCCGTGTGTCAGACGTTCGGCGTCAAAGAATGACCGGTCGAGGCGTGGCCATTCGCCGCCGCGCACGGCTATGATTTCGAGGAACAGATCACGGAAGCGATCGTCGCCGGATGCCGAGAGCCACTGGACTTTGTGCTCTTCCTGGCTGGCGCGAAAGCCGAGTAACTCGGTGACGCGTCCGTATAAGTCACCCAGGGAGTCGGGGTAATAAAGCTCTTTTTCGAGCGTCAGTTGGGATCCCGCGGCATGCCAGCGCGTGCCGCAGCGAAAATCGCCCGCGCGGTCCAGCGTAAGAACGGTGGCTTCCTCGAAAGGGGAGAGATAATATGCGGAAGCGGCGTGCGCGGTATGATGCTCCACCACTACGATGCG
Organism: Bryobacteraceae bacterium; assembly: GCA_049511415.1. Taxonomy (GTDB): domain Bacteria; phylum Acidobacteriota; class Terriglobia; order Bryobacterales; family Bryobacteraceae; genus Bog-159. The sequence goes on from JBEKYC010000014.1 coordinate 122,268, forward strand.
GCTATTGGGGAATCGCGCGCGCAGTTGCAGATGCAGCGGCGCCTCCGGGCCGGTGGCGAACGGGCGCGACACGGCGACGGCATCCACCTGGCTCGGCTCCGCTCCCGCCAGCGCCAGGCATGCGGCTATGGATTGCTCGGGAAGGCCAGTCGGTCCGGCGTGTGCGCCCGGCGCTAGACCTTGTCGGCTGAGCTTCGATTCCTCAATGGCCGCAGCCAGGGTGCCATTTTTCAGGATGGCGGTGGCCGCGTCGCCTAAGATTCCGCCAATTCCCAGTATGATCATGCGGTCTTCCGGCCGCCTTGGGCCTTTTCGATTTTGGCCCACGTGTCACGCAAGGCCACCGTGCGGTTGAAGACCAGTTTGCCCGGTCCAGAATCCGTATCGACACAGAAGTAGCCCAGGCGCTCAAACTGGTAACGGTTGCCCTCGGCGGCATTCGCCAGCGACGGCTCCAACTTACAACCAGTAAGCACTTCAAGCGAGTGCGGGTTTAAGTTGGAAATGAAGGTTTCGCCTTCGTCGGTCTCGCCGGGGTCTTCGCGAGTGAATAGGTTATCGTACAGGCGGACCTCGGCAACCACGGCATGCGCGGCGGAGACCCAGTGGATGGTGGCTTTCACCTTGCGGCCGTCGGGGGCATTGCCGCCGCGGGTGGCGGGATCGTAGGTGCAATGGATCTCGACGATCGCGCCGGTTTCGTCTTTGACGACGGACGTACACTTGATGAAGTAACCGTACCGCAGGCGCACCTCGCGGCCCGGCGAGAGCCTGAAAAACTGCTTGGGCGGATCTTCGCGGAAGTCGTCCTGCTCGATATAAAGGACGCGCGAAAACGGGACGGTGCGGGTGCCCGCGGACGCGTCTTCGGGATTGTTCACGGCTTCCATCTGTTCGGCGCCGTCCTCGGGATAATTGTCGATCACCACGCGCAGGGGACGAAGCACGGCCATGACGCGGGGCGCGTGCCGGTTAAGATCCTCGCGGAGAAAATGTTCCAGCAATGACAGCTCGATGCTGCCGTTGGTCTTGGAGACGCCGATGGCGTTGCAGAAATTGCGCAGGGCTTCGGGAGTGTAGCCGCGGCGGCGTATGCCGGAAATGGTGGGCATGCGCGGATCGTCCCAACCGGTTACATGCCCGTCCTGCACGAGCTTGAGCAACTTGCGCTTGCTGAGGAGCGTATAAGTGAGGTTCAGGCGATCGAATTCGATCTGCTGCGGATGATAGATTCCCAACTGCTCGACGTACCAGTCATAGAGCGGGCGATGATCTTCGAATTCCAGGGTACAGATGGAGTGAGTAATACGCTCGATGGAATCGCTTTCGCCGTGCGTGAAATCGTACATCGGATAGATGCACCACTTATCGCCCGTGCGGTGATGTTCGGCGTGCAGGATACGGTACATCACCGGATCGCGCATGTTCAGGTTCTTGGACGCCATGTCGATCTTGGCGCGCAGGGTGCGGGAGCCGTCCGGAAATTCACCGGCACGCATGCGCTCGAACAGGTCGAGGTTTTCTTCGATGGACCGATTACGCCAGGGGCTTTCCTTGCCGGGCTCGGTCAGGCTGCCGCGATACTCGCGGACCTGGTCGGCGGTGAGATCGCAGACGTAGGCTTTGCCGGACTTAGTCAGCTGGACGGCCCATGCGTATAACTGGTCGAAGTAATCCGATGCATAGAAGAGCCGGTCTTCGAAATCACCGCCCAGCCAGCGCACATCCTTGATAATGGAGTCCACATACTCGGTTTCTTCCTTCGACGGGTTGGTGTCGTCGAAGCGCAGGTTGCATTTGCCGCCGAACTCCGCGGCGAGTCCGAAATTGAGATTGATCGACTTGGCATGGCCGATGTGGAGGTAGCCGTTCGGCTCGGGTGGAAAGCGCGTTTGCACGCGGCCACCATACTTACTGGTCTTTAAGTCTTCGATGATGATATCGCGGACGAAGTTCGAAGGGCCTGGAGTGGGGGTCATGTGATCAATTCCTATTGCAGCTTTTCGATGGCCTGCTGGATGCGCGCGAGGCTGGTTTCGCCGCCGAGCACGGCGAGCGTCGAAAACAGCGGCGGCGCGTTTTTGCGGCCGCACACGGCCACGCGAATGGGCTGAAACATCTGACCGGCTTTGATGCCTAGAGATCCGGCGGCAGCGCGCAGGGCGGCTTCGAGCGCATCGTGGCTGAACTCCGTTTGGGCGAGCACTTCGCGGGCGCGCTCGAGGGCGGCGAGCGCCATGGCGGCGTCTCCCTTTTGCGGGATCAGTTCGGCGGGATCATACGGGGCAAGTTCGGAGTTGAAGAAGAAATCGCCCACGGATAGCACGTCGCGCAGTAATTTGATGCGCTCCTGTATGAGCGGCGTAATTTCGAGCATGCGGTCGCGATCGATCTGGAAGCCGGCGGCTTGGACGACGGGCAGCAGTTGATCGGTCAAGTCGTCCACAGACAGCGTGCGAATGTGCTCTCCATTCAGCCAGAGCGCCTTGGGATCGATGGGAAGTTCTTCCGTGAAATTGATGACTGCGTTGCTGCGGTTGATGCCTTCGAAGGTGAAGGCGTCGATTAATTCCTGGCGGCTCATGCGGTCGCGATCGTCCTTGGGGGACCAGCCGAGCAGGCAGAGGAAGTTCACGAAGGCCTGCGGCAGGAAGCCGTAATCGCGGTAAGTGGTGACGCTGACGACGGGGCCGTGGTGGCGTTTCGAAAGCTTGGCGCCATCCGGAGCGATCAGCAGGGGCAGATGCGCGAACTGCGGCGGCGTGGCTCCGGCAGCTTCGAGAATGAGCACGTGCTTGAAGGTGTTGGTGAGATGGTCCTGGCCGCGGATGATGTGGCTGATGCGCAAGTCGGCATCGTCGGCGCAGGAGGCCAGGTGGTAAGTCGGCGCGCCATTGCTGCGCAACAAGGCGAAGTCTTCGATGTCGGCGGTGGACTTAGCTTGTTCGCCATAGACGGCGTCGCGAAAAGATACATTCGCGACGTGTTCGCGGGGGACGCGGAAGCGCAGGACGAACGGTTCACCGGCGGCGGCGCGGCGATCGCTTTCGGCGGCGGAGAGCTCGCGCATGCCGGGATTGAAGAGCCAGCCGCCTTCACCGCGGGCGGGATCGGAGGTTTCGCTCTGCGCGGGCGTGAAATCGCGGTAGGCGAGGCCTTTTTGGAAGATGGCTTGGGCGATTTCTTGATGCACGGCCAGGCGTTCGGACTGGCGGTATTGCTCGTCCCAGCCGAGATCGAGCCAGCGCAGGCCATCGAAGATGGAATCGAGCGAGGCTTGGGTATTGCGCTCGACGTCGGTGTCGTCGATGCGCAGGATCATACTGCCGCCGTTGTGCCGGGCGTACAGCCAGTTAAAGATGAAAGTGCGCGCGCTCCCGATGTGGAGAAAACCGGTGGGAGAGGGCGCGAAGCGGACTCGCAGCATCCAAACCCCAGTATAACAAGCGGTCCGCGCGCCACGCGTTCCCGGCTGTCCCAACAGCGGGACGGCTAATCCCACCGCCGCACAATCGACCGCTCCATCCCGTTGAATTCTGGCTTCGGGGCGCGGTATCCGGCTTGCTCAGTGGTCGCGCGGAGGTGGTGTCTGATGGCCAAGCTGCAAAGGGTGCGGGAGACTCCGTCGGGTCCGCTGACGCCGGACTATGTGGAGCGGAAAGCCAAGGAAGGCTGGAAGTTGACGGCGGTCGAATGGGAGCGGGAGGTGGAGGATCCGTTAGGCACATTGACGGAGGAGGTACCGTACGGCATGCGGGTGTCCTCCGATTGCAACCACCTGGAGGAGGATGCCGCGGAGAAACAGGCGCTGATCCTGATGATGGACCTGATCGTTCAGGATGCTCCCTTGTCGCTGGTTGCCGAGGAGATGAACCGCAAGGGGTATCGGACGCGGTCCGGGGGAAATTGGACTCCGGGGTCGGTGTTCGATATGCTGCCGCGGCTGATTCAGGTGGGTCCGCGGATCTTTTCGAGCGGCGACTGGACGGCTCGGACGCGGCATTTGTTCCGGATGGCTTGAGAGACGCGGAGCTGAAGCTCCGCGCGGGCTAAAGCCCACCCCCCAAAGCTCCTTTGACGACGTTTTCCAGGGCGTCGGGCGGGGTGTAACCTTCGAAGCGCTGGAGCTGTTTTCCGTTGCGGTCGTAGACCAACGTTGTGGGGAGTTTGTTGATGTGGAACAGGTCAGTCGCTTTTTCGGAAGCCAGGACAACTGGGTAGTTCATGGGATGGGCTTTCAGGAATGACTGGATCAGCGGGGCACCACCATCCTCGTCCATGGACACTCCCAGCACCACCACCCCGCGATCGGCCAGTTGCTGGTGGAGTTGGTTGAACGTCGGGATCTCCTTCAGGCAGGGGACGCAGTAAGTCGCCCAGAAATCCATCACCACTACTTTGCCTTGCAGGGAGGCGGCGTCGAAGGTGGCGCCGTTGAGCTGGTTGAAGGGCAAGTCCGCCAGACCGCTTGCCGCGGGGCGCTTCTCAAGGAAAGCCAGGTAGGCGGCGGTATCGCGGGTGGCGCCGGGGAAGGTGGCCACGGTGTTCCCGTCTGCGTCCAGGATGGCGTAATAGGGGATGGCTATAGTGTGGAAGCGGGAGTCTTCGAGCTTCTGATTTTCGGCGGAGGCGGCGTCAGTGCCGTCGGTGTAGAGATCCACCAGGACAAAGTTGCCGAGCACGACGGCAATCTCCGGCTTGGTGAACATATTGGCCTTCATCCAATGGCAATTCGTGCAGGCGTAGCCGGTGAAGGTGACGAAGACCAGCTTGTGTTCGGCACGGGCACGGTCGAGGGCCTCGCGATACTGGTCCTTCATGAAGACCAGTCCGCCGCCAGACCCGGCAGAGGCGGTCGCGCCTTCCTGAGCCGCGGGGATATAGGCGTCGAGTTCGCCCAGTTTGCCGCCGGACATGCCAGGAACCAGGCTGATGGCGAAGATGAGGAAGAGCATACCGGTGAGGAGGCGGCCCAATCCCATGGTTTCGTCCTTGGCGATGCCTTCCAGGCGCAGGAAGCCCAGCAGGTAGAGGCCGGCCATGGCGAAGAGCACGATCCAGACCGCCAGGAATCGCTCGCGGGTGAGGAAGTTCCATTGCAGCACCTGGTCGACGCTGGCCAGGTATTTCACCATGGCGGCCAGCACCACGAAGCCCATCACGACTTTCACGCGGGCCAGCCAGCCGCCGCTTTTGGGCAGCTTTTTCAGATAGGACGGGAACAGCGCGAGCAAGAAAAACGGCAGAGCCAGGCCGGAGGCAAACGCCAGCATGCCGGCGAGCGGGCGTATGCCGCCATCGCCGACCGATGCAGCCAGCAGCGATCCCATGAACGGTCCGATGCAAGCGAACGAGGATAGCGCGAAGGTCAGCCCCATGAGCAGAGTTCCGGCTATGCCGCCCTTTTGAGAGCCGCGATCCAGGCGGGTCAGGAGCGCCGATGGGATGGTGATTTCGAAGGCGCCCAACAGGCTCAAGCCGAAAGCCAGAAAGACGAGGGCGATGAAGCCGTTGACCCAGGGATTCGAGCCCAATTGCACCACGCCGAACGGACCCAGGATGGCCGTGGTGGCCAGACCCAATCCGGAGAACAGCACAATGATCCCCAGGCAGAAGAGGACTGCATGGAAGACACCTTCGCGCCGCGTGCCCTGCCGGTTCAGGAAGAACGACATGGTGATGGGGATCATGGGAAAGACGCAGGGGGTGAAGATGGCGGCCAAGCCGACTCCGAATGCTACCAGCAGAAACGCCGCCAGACCTTGGTCCTGAGGCGCACTCGCGTTGGGCGCGCTGGGCACTTTGGGAACTGCCGCTTCGGTGAAGCCGGCGGGAATTGCAGGCGCGGACGGCTGCGCCGCGGCGTCGATGGTCAACGTGGCGGTGGCTGTGCGGCGGACGGGCGGAATGCAGACTTTGTCGTTACAGGTCTGGTAGCGGACCTCGGTGGAGATTTCGGATGCGCCTGGGGCGGCGTTCGGGGCGAGCTGCAGTTCTAACAAGAAGACTGCGGAGCCTTCGTAGGTTTCGGTGTCTTTTTGGAAATTGGGATCGTAGGTTTTTTTATAGGGCGCCTGGAAGATTCGGGATTTCGCTATGGCTGGATTGGGCGCCAGCTTGATCGAAGTGGGTATGGCAGCCGCGGTGGACATGGAGTAGACGTGCCAGCCTGGATCGATTTTGCCTTCCAGCCGCGCCGCTATTTTGGACCCGGGCGCAGCGGTGGCGGGATCGAGCGACAGCGACCATTGGACGTAGTTGGGGCCTTGGGCGGCTGCCGGCAGGGCAGCCAGCAACAGGAGGAGGAAACTTCTATTTCGCCGCGTGGTGCCCATTGGCCAACTCTTCTTCGATGCGCTGGTTCACGTTTCCGCTGGAGAATTCGGCGGCCACGCGGATCGCATTCTTGATGGCATTGGCGTTGGAGCGGCCGTGGCAAATGATGGCGATGCCCCGCACGCCCAGCAGGGGCGCGCCGCCGTATTCGGAATAGTCCACGCGCTTTTTGAAATCGGTGAAAGCCGCGCGCGCGAGGACATAGCCGATCTGGCGGGTGATGGTTGCGCGCAGCGATTCCTGCAACATCTGTTTCACCATGTCCACCAGCCCTTCGCTGACTTTGAGCGCCACGTTGCCGATGAACCCGTCACATACTATGACGTCGGTCTTGCCGGTATAGATATCACGGCCTTCGACGTTACCTATGAAATCGATGGGAAGGACCTTGAGGAGGGGGGTGGCGGCACGGGTGATTTCGTTGCCTTTGTGCTCCTCTTCGCCGATCGACAGGAGGCCGACCCTGGGCTTGGCCTGATGCAGGACCACGCGGGAATAGATTTCGCTCATGACGGCGAACTGGGCCAGCATGCGCGGGGAGCAATCCACGTTGGCGCCGACATCCATTACGACCACGGGTTTGCCGATCAGGGTAGGAAAGATGCCGGCGAGGCCCGGACGGTCGACGCCCGGCAGGACGCCCTGCACCATCTTGGCGGTAGCCATGACGGCGCCGGTGTTGCCGGCGGAGACGAAACCCTGGGCGATGCCGTCGCGCACGAGACGGGAGGCGACGCGCAGGGAGCTGTCGCGTTTGGCACGCACGGCGCGGGCGGCCATATCGTCCATGGTGACCTGCTCGCTGGCGTGCACCACGTCCAGCGGCAGCCCGCGATAGTCGTCGTATTGCTGCAGTTCCCGCCGCACTACTTCCTGGCGGCCCACCAGGATGACTCGGACGCCCAAGGTCCTGGCGGCTCTGACGGCGCCCTCCACCTCCGCTTTCGGGGCGTGGTCGCCGCCCATTGCATCCACCGCAATGGTGAGCATGAAGTGGCTGGCTACTCCTGCTCGACTTCGACTACTTCGCGGCCTTTATATTGTCCGCAATGCGGGCACACGCGATGCGGCAGCTTGGGTTCATGACAGTTCGGGCATTCGGACGTGCCCGGAGTCTTCAGGGCATCGTGCGCCCGGCGGTTTTGCGTGCGCCGTTGGGAGTGGCGTCGTTTCGGATTCGGCATTTCTTTACCTCAATTTGATTTCAGGTCTTTCAGGGCTTTCAGACCCTGGAGAGCCTCCCAGCGAGCGCCGGCAACATCCTGCTTGCAATCGCACGGCGTCTCGTTGCGGTTTTTGCCGCAGGTGGGACAGATCCCCTGGCAATCTTCACTGCAGACTCGCTGCATTGGCATGAACAGCAGGACTTGCTCGCGTAAAATATCCTCCAGCTTCATCCCGCCGTCTTTATAGAAGCCCAATTGGGCTTCGCCTTCATCGATCTCCACCTCTTCTTCGCGCGCGATGTAGGACATCGGCCGGTAGAAGAGGTCGAAACTGGTGTTCAGCGGAAACTGCGCACGGCCCAAACAACGGTCGCATTCCGCTTCCATCTGCACGTCGAGGTTGCCCTGTATACGGACTTCGCCGTCGGTATTGGCCAATAACTCAGCCGTGCCGAGCGCGTGCAGCGGACCCGCCTGCCGGATTTGATCCTCTTCGAAATCCAGCTCTCCCGGGGGGAAGGTTTCGTCGAAACGAATCTTCCGCAATTCCATCTCTTTGATGCTAAGGAACATAGGAATACCCGGAGCGGGGAGACGCAAATTGTCATTATAGCGCAGTGGGAGGCTTCGCTCGCGGCTGGATTTGCAGCGGTTGGATTTGACGGGACGGGGTGGCGGGTGCGGCGAGGGGCAAATTGGGTTCGTTTCGCAATTTGGCAGTTGACGGGGCGACGGGGACGGTGGGAGCGGGCAAATTGGGTTCGTTTCGCATTGCGGCGACCGGCGGGTCAAATTGGGTTCGTTTCGCAGCGTTGATTCGGGCGTCGGTGGCGGCACGGGCTGTCCGCAGGGCTTGCAACTGTTCGATTGCATTGGCGATGGAATGTTCCAGGCGGGCCTCGTAGCGGCGAAGCTTAAACAGGTGGCCCTCCTGGGCGCAGTCCGCCATGAAGAGCCGGCCGAGCGTTCTGCCGGCCGGATCGCCGGCGCCAGGCTGGAGTCGCTCATGGTGGCCGCGGTAGATCTGGTTTTCCATATCCAAGGCACGATCGAGGCGCCACTGGGCGGAGGCTATGAGAGCGACGAGTTCCTCGCCGGCAGCTTCGGCAGGCCGGAATCGGGCACGGAGGTCGGCGAGCAGGTTGGCGTATTCGGCGGAATCCTGTTCGTCGAGGAAGTGGGTTTCGGCGCACAGGCCGTGGGTGACGCGGTTGCGGCTGGAGGCAGCTTTGCCTTTTGGGGTGCGGGGGCCGGTGCTTTTCCTGGCGTTTTGCCGGTTGGCGTTGAACTGGGCTTCGGTGGCCATATGTGCTCCTGAGGACCAGGAGTAGCTGGCGGGCAGGCGGAAAGCGCGGCGCGATGTTTGCAAGTGACTGATTGGGTAGGAGAAGTTTGTTTCGTATGGGGCGTCATCGGCGCTGCATCGGGGTTCGCATTGTGTGGAGTATACTGTGGATGGGGACACACAATGGAGACGATACAGGTAGTCCTTGATGCCACGCTGCTGAAGGCCGCGGATCTGGCTGCGAAACGGCACCGTGTGAACCGGTCCGCGTTAATCCGAGAGGCGCTGCAACGGCACCTCAGACACCTGCACGAGCTGGAATTGGAGGATCGGGACCGCCGTGGGTATCTGGCCCAACCGCAACAGGAGAACGAGTTCCGCTTGTGGGAGGAGGCTACATCGTGGCCTCGGCCTTGAGCCGGGGTGACGTTCGCCTCTGCCGATTTCCGCCCCCCGACAAACAACGACCCGTTCTGGTGCTGACACGGACGAGCTCGATTGGCCACTTAGCCACGGTAACCGTTGCGCCGATCACGTCGGCCGTGCGCGACGTGCCTTCGGAAGTGATCCTGGATATCGAGGATGGCATGAAGGGCCGTTGCGCAGTCAATCTGCATAATGCGGTGACCATCGCGCAGACACGACTGGGACAGCGGGTCAGCAATCTGAGCCCGGCGCGGATGGATGAGGTTTGCGCGGCGCTGCGTTTCGCGCTGGGATGCGGCTGAGGGGAGGGCAATAGAGGCGCATCTACTGGCGCACACCCGCGAGGCGGGCGTTTCTCGTCAACCTTGGGTTGGGCCTGCCCAACTTTCGGTCTTCGCATCCGGTTAGGATCTGGCGGCGGAATCCCGATTTTCGGTAATCTCGATGCAGACTAGAGCCGCGGTGGAGTCAGCCTAGGCCGTCGCCGGATTGGTCCTGCCCATCGGGATTCGGCAGCGGCGAGGGTGTGTCTTGGCCTCCGTCAGTCAGTAGGAGCGGCTCTCTTTGCAGGCGCGCCTTTGGTCGCAGGGCAGGGGAGATGGGGAGGCCGCACCCAAGGATGCGATTACAGAGAGGCTCGAGTTGCTCTTTGGTCGCGCCCAGTTGCCTGGCGATCTTTGTGCGTTTTTCAAGATTGGCGAGCTCTCTGGCCTCATTCTCCAATTCCAGTCTCCGCGATTCCGCGACTTCGCGGTAGCGTCGATCCTGGTCGCGCTTGTGGCGGAATACCTGATGTTTCCGCCAGCTCTCGAACGGGCTAATGCTGGCCAAGAATCCCCAAAAATTTCCGCTTCCTTGCACGCCCATAACCCTCCTCTAACCTCGCCTCACTGGGTAGTTTTCTTCGCTCCGGCTCGATGATCTTCTGTGGCCTTCGTGGAATGCGCTTTCTCGTCGCTGGGTCTTCATCGTGTCAGCCCCTGGATCTTCATGGCCCACCAATCGACCGACATCGCTTCCGATCCGCCGCCGGTCGACATGTTGATGAACTGAGGCGCCAGATTGACGGTCGGCACAGTCGCA